>NZ_JASXSX010000010.1:0-5740 GCF_032085515.1 Gleimia hominis | reverse complement strand
TTTGGGGGCCGGCACTAGTGTGTGCCGGCCCCCAAATTGTTTAATGTGTTTTGTGTGTGGCGGTGTCTTACTCTCCCACAACCCCCCGGTTGCAGTACCATCAGCGTGCTAGGGCTTAGCTTCCAGGTTCGGAATGGATACTGGGCGTTTCCCCTAGGCTATGACCACCACACAAAACAAGTGCGTCAACCCCCCTGCCTTGGTTGGCTTGTGGGGTTGGTTGGTGGTGAACCGTATAGTGGTATGCGCGCAAACCAATTACTGTTTGCTTGTCTCGTTATTCCTTGCTTGCTCCCGCTAACACCACATTGCACTAAGCAGTGCGCTGTGTGTCAGGAGGATTGTTTCCTGCTCATGCCCCCATTGTTTCAACAAGTAGTTCCCGTGGTTAGTGCCCGTGGGACAATGCCCTACGTTAACTGCACTATCACCAGTAACCACTCACTAAACCTTCTGGGTTTTTAGAGCTTGTTTTTCCTGTTTGACTATTAGTACCAGTAAGCTAAACCCCTCACAAGGCTTACACACCTGGCCTATCAACCCAGTCATCTACTGGGAGTCTCACCCCACACCAAGGTGTGGGAGGGAAACCTTATCTCGAAGCCGGCTTCCCGCTTAGATGCTTTCAGCGGTTATCCATTACCGAACGTAGCCAACCAGCCATGCACCTGGCAGTACAACTGGCACACCAGAGGTTCGTCCGTCCCGGTCCTCTCGTACTAGGGACAGGCCTTCACAAGTTTCCAAACGCGCGCAGCGGATAGGGACCGAACTGTCTCACGACGTTCTGAACCCAGCTCGCGTACCGCTTTAATGGGCGAACAGCCCAACCCTTGGGACCAACTCCAGCCCCAGGATGCGACGAGCCGACATCGAGGTGCCAAACCATGCCGTCGATATGAACTCTTGGGCAAGATCAGCCTGTTATCCCCGGGGTACCTTTTATCCGTTGAGCGACAGCGCTTCCACAAGCAACTGCCGGATCACTAGTTCCTACTTTCGTACCTGCTCCACCCGTCAGTGTCACAGTCAAGCCTTCTTCTACACTTACACTCAACACCTGATTACCAACCAGGCTGAGAAGACCATTGAGCGCCTCCGTTACCATTTAGGAGGCAACCGCCCCAGTTAAACTACCCACCAGGCACTGTCCCCCACCCGGATCACGGGCGAAAGTTAGACAATCAGAAGTATCAGAGTGGTATTTCAACAACGACTCCACACCCACTAGCATGAGCGCTTCAAAGTCTCCCACCTATCCTACACAAACACACCCAACCACCAATACCAAGCTATAGTAAAGGTCCCGGGGTCTTTCCGTCCTGCTGCGCGAAACGAGCATCTTTACTCGTACTGCAATTTCACCGAGTTCATGGTCGAGACAGCGCAGAAGTCGTTACGCCATTCGTGCAGGTCGGAACTTACCCGACAAGGAATTTCGCTACCTTAGGATGGTTATAGTTACCACCGCCGTTTACTGGGGCTTAACTTCAAACCCTCGCCACCCAACAGGGTGGCTAAGCCTTCCGCTTAACCTTCCAGCACCGGGCAGGCGTCAGTGCGTATACATCGCCTTACGGCTTCGCACACACCTATGTTTTTGATAAACAGTCGCTTCTGCCAAATCACTGCGACCAAACCCAAACCACTAAAAGTACAATCAGCGTCCGGGTTTGGCCCCCCTTATCCCAAAGTTACGGGGGCATTTTGCCGAGTTCCTTAACCATGATTAACTCGCCGCCTCGGTATACTCTACCTGACCACCAGAGTCGGTTATGGGTACGGGCAGTATTGCTTCTAACGCCGAGGCTTTTCTAGACACCACAGGATCACCCACACCCACACGCCAACGCGTGCAGGCCCATCAGCCCTCACCCTCGCACAACAGTGCAGCCACCCGGATTTACCAGGGCAGCAGGCCACAACCTTAGACTGGCACAACCACCGGCCAGCGCAGGCTACCTCAATGCGTCACCCCTGTTAACGCGCTTGCCTACCCAAGAAGGGACCCCAAAACCCACCCACAACCACCCTCCCGAAAGAGGCGCGGCTGCATTGTGGATGATGGTTAGCACAACTTTGTCAGCACGATCGAAACAACACCGGTACCAGAATATCAACTGGTCATCCATCAACTACGCCTGTCGGCCTCGCCTTAGGACCCGACTAACCCAGGGCGGATAAACCTAGCCCTGGAACCCTTAGTCAATCGGCGGACGGGATTCCCACCCGTCAAACGCTACTCATGCCTGCATTCTCACTCCCACGCACTCCACCAACACTTTCGTGCCAGCTTCACCACACGCAGGACGCTCCCCTACCCAACACAACAAAAAAACCATTATGCTGCCACGGCTTCGGCGGCGTGCTTAAGCCCCGCTAAATTGTCGGCGCACAATCACTCGACCAGTGAGCTATTACGCACTCTTTCAAGGATAGCTGCTTCTAAGCCAACCTCCTGATTGTCAATGCAACTGCACATCCTTTCCCACTCAGCACACCCTTAGGGGCCTTAACCGATGATCTGGGCTGTTTCCCTCTCGACTATGAAGCTTATCCCCCACAGTCTCACTGCCACGCAAAAACCAGAAATGGCATTCGGAGTTTAGCTGACGTCAGTAACCAAACGGCCCCTCAACCAACCAGTAGCTCTACCACCACCCGGCCCACGCAACGCTGCACCAAAATGCATTTCGGGGAGAACCAGCTATCACGGAGTTTGATTAGCCTTTCACCCCTACCCACAACTCATCCCCCCAGTTTTCAACCTAGGTGGGTACGGTCCTCCACGACCTACTACAATCGCTTCAACCTGGCCATGGGTAGATCACCCCGCTTCGGGTCTAGAGCACGCAACCACAAACGCCCAAAAACATTAAGACTCGCTTTCGCTACGACTACCCCACAAAGGGTTAACCAAGCCACGCACCACTAACTCGCAGGCTCATTCTTCAATAGGCACGCCATCACCACAACCACGGGAAACCCCACGGTCGACTGGCTCTGACGGATTAAAAGCGCACGGTTTCAGGCACTATTTCACTCCCCTCTCGGGGTACTTTTCACCATTCCCTCACGGTACTATCCACTATCGGACACTTGGTAGTATTCAGGCTTACCCAGTGGTCTGGGCAGATTCACAGCAGATTCCACGAGCCCACTGCTACTCGGGACACATAAAAGGCAGGCAAACAGGAACCACCTACACGACTATCACGCACTACGGTCAGCCATCCCAAACTATTCAGCTCCCCACTTGCATTTATCACTACCCGGCCCCCGGCAGAAGAACCAAAAAACATATCCCACAACCCCACATGCGCAACAGCTGCCGCCTTGACACGCACACAGTTTAGCCATCATCCACTTTCGCTCACCACTACTCACAGAATATCTCTTCCAGCAGGTACTAAGATGTTTCACTTCCCCACGTTCCCCCCAACCCCCTATACATTCAAAGGCTGGTAACCAGGCCAAAGCCCAGTCAGGTTACCCCATTCGGAAACCCCTGGATCACAGCTCGCTCGTCAACTCCCCAAGGCATATCGCAGACCACCACGTCCTTCATCAGCTCCAAGCACCAAGGCATCCACCGAACGCCCCAAAACAAAAAACAAACCAAACCCAAAAACAAGAGAACACAAACAAAAAACAACAACAAAAAAACAAGAAAACAAACAAAAAGATGCTCGCAACCACTATACAGTTCACCAACAACCCAACCACCCCAACCCCACCACCACAACAACAACAGTAGTAGCAGAACCAGGAAGCCAAAAGGCCACAAAGGAATTGACCCTAAACCCGATAGCATGCCCCACCAACACCACACACTCTCGCGCAGCACCAGCAAACTAATCCCAGCCAAACCCAGAAACGCAAAAACACGCCCCCAAGCACTCAAAGCTCTTGTTTAATCTTTAAAATAAAATCCAAAACCAAGGACACCCACCAACCCAGCCCCCACCAAACACCAGCAGGAACAAACCAAGCCAGCAAGCAAAAACAAAAATCCTTAGAAAGGAGGTGATCCAGCCGCACCTTCCGGTACGCCTACCTTGTTACGACTTCGTCCCAATCGCCAATCCCACCTTCGACCGCTCCCCATAAGGCCACGGGCTTCGGGCGTTACCAACTTTCGTGACGTGACGGGCGGTGTGTACAAGACCCGAGAACGTATTCACCGCAGCAATGCTGATCTGCGATTACTAGCGACTCCACCTTCAAGCAGTCGAATTGCAGACTACTATCCGAACTTAGAACAACTTTAAGAGATTAGCTCCACCTCACAGTATCGCAACCCTCTGTACCATCCATTGTAGCATGCGTGAAGCCCAAGACATAAGGGGCATGATGATTTGACGTCATCCCCACCTTCCTCCGAGTTAACCCCGGCAGTCCCTAGAGAGTCCCCAACCACCAAAACGGTGTTGCTGGCAACACTAGACAAGGGTTGCGCTCGTTGCGGGACTTAACCCAACATCTCACGACACGAGCTGACGACAACCATGCACCACCTGCACACCAGCAAAAAGAAGAGCCGATTAAAACCCCGCCCGGTGCATGTCAAGCCTTGGTAAGGTTCTTCGCGTTGCATCGAATTAATCCGCATGCTCCGCCGCTTGTGCGGGTCCCCGTCAATTCCTTTGAGTTTTAGCCTTGCGGCCGTACTCCCCAGGCGGGGCACTTAATGCGTTAGCTACGGCGCAGAAAACCAAAACGGCCCCCCACACCTAGTGCCCAACGTTTACAGCATGGACTACCAGGGTATCTAATCCTGTTCGCTCCCCACGCTTTCGCTCCTCAGCGTCAGTAACGGCCCAGAGACCCGCCTTCGCCACCGGTGTTCCTCCTGATATCTGCGCATTCCACCGCTACACCAGGAATTCCAGTCTCCCCTACCGCACTCAAGCCTGCCCGTACCCACCGCAAGCCCACAGTTAAGCCATGGGATTTCACGACAGACGCGACAAACCACCTACAAGCCCTTTACGCCCAATAAAACCGGACAACGCTAGTACCCTACGTATTACCGCGGCTGCTGGCACGTAGTTAGCCGGTACTTCTTTACCAGTATCAATCAACCACCACAAAAGCGGCCTTTCAACCCAGCGAAAAAGGTTTACAACCCGAAGGCCGTCATCCCTCACGCGGCGTCACTGCATCAGACTTGCGTCCATTGTGCAAAATCCCCCACTGCTGCCTCCCGTAGGAGTCTGGGCCGTATCTCAGTCCCAATGTGACCGCCCACCCTCTCAGGCCGGCTACCCGTCAAAGCCTTGGTAAGCCATCACCCCACCAACAAGCTGATAAGCCGCGAGCCCATCCCAATCCACAACAACAAAAACATTGAAGCCTTTCCCACCACCCCCATGCGAAGGAAGCAGAATATCCCGTATTAGCCACACTTTCATGCGGTTATCCAAAAGAAAAGGGCAGGTTACTCACGTGTTACTCACCCGTTCGCCACTCTCACCACCAAAAACCAAAAAGATTAAAGATGGATCCCGTTCGACTTGCATGTGTAAAGCACGCCGCCAGCGTTCGTCCTGAGCCAGGATCAAACTCTCCAAACAAAAACAAAACATTCAGAAAGCAAACCACCACCAACCACCCACCAGCAAAAACCAGCAAGCAACCAGCAGCAGCCAACCCCAACCAAAAAACAAAAGAAAAAACAAAAACAAAAAGCAAAAAAAGCCAAGAAAACACACTATCAAGTTCACAAACAACCCCACCA
>NZ_JASXSX010000009.1:0-6058 GCF_032085515.1 Gleimia hominis | reverse complement strand
CGCGCGATGCCTTCACCTATACGCCCCCAGCAGGGACGAAACCGGACGGGATAAAAAATCAGTCACAAAAAACCGCGTCAACCCTTAATACGGACGCAGCAAGAACGGGCCTAGGGTTAATACCTTGTTTGATTCAAGGTTTTTGTGCGCGGTTGGCCCCGCCCGCTGACCTCTGACAAGGCGTGAGAGATTCGACGGCCCCTACCCCTCGCCAGGCTTTCGACGTTGCCGCGTGTCAGGAGAACTCGACTAGGGTCGGCATCTTTGAGGTTCCAGATGATCGACGCGACAGAGCGCGACGTGGCGCTTCTAATACGTGTAGACCCGAGGTTGTTGCCGCCAACGGTCGTCATCGAGCGCGGTCTGCCTAGAGTGGCAGGGCTTGCACAGGCTTCGCAGGTTCCCAAAGTCGTGGGTGCCGCCATGCTCGAGCGGCAGCACGTGGTGAACCTCTTGGACAGGCGTGTAGCGGCCTTGTTTAAGGCAGTCCTCGCAGAGTGGATGTTGTGCGACGTAGGCGGCGCGGATCTTACGCCACCTAGAGTCGTAGCGTTTATTGATGGCCGGGTCACGCTGATACTTGCGGTAGCGTGCGTCTTCCGCCTTGGCATGGGTCTCGCAGTAGCGTTTGTGGGTGAGCTCGGGGCATCCGGGGTGGGAGCACGGGCGGGCTGGTTTGACCGGCATCACTGGCTCCTTTTCCGAACATGGTGAAGCCCCAAGACACCCAGCCAAATGAACTGGCCGCGTCTTGGGGCTTTTCCTACTTTTCAACCACTTACAGTATTTCACCCTGAAAACGGGTTTTCCATCGCCTGGTTCGGATACCTGCTAACGCTTGGGTGCAACTACCCAAGGCTTTTAGACTCGGCCGTAGAGAGCAACAGCGAGCCGGTCAAGAGCACGGTTCTTCCTGCGGTAGACACTATCGCGCTCAATGTAAAAATGGTCGCTGATCATTGCTACCCGCTCGTCTTGGCTGCCTTCCCCGAGAAAGAAGTTCTCGAGCACGTATTGATCATCTTCGGAGATAACTTCCCATGCGGGCAGGAACCACGCCAAGTATTGACGCGCCTGAATCTCGCGCTGGTTAAGCAAGTCAATGCGATCCAGCGTAGCGGCAATCCGGGCCTGCCCAGCATGGGGATCCGGGTTGCGTGGCATCCCGTCGAGTTTCGCTGATGCCGGAGCAGCGAGGTCTTCGCGCAGCTGGCGGGCTTCAGAAGCGGTCTCCTCTGGGGTATTGGCGGCGTTTTCCATCACCGGATAGTCTTGCAGCGCTTTGATCGCGGCCTTGCGGGTGTCGAGGTATTTGGTCATCACATGCATGATGTGTCCTTCCTGGTGGTTGTGTGAATTTCGTGTACGACCGCGTCGATCAACGCAGCCTGCGTATCGTTTTTGGCATCGAGCGCTTTCAGGACGGCTTCATCGAGCGTTCCTTCAGCGACCAGATGCGTGATCGTGACCGGCTCGGCCTGGCCTTGCCGATAAAGCCGGGCATTGGTCTGCTGGTAAAGCTCCAGGCTCCACGTCAGGCTGAACCACACCAGCAGATGCCCACCAGCCTGCAAGTTGAGCCCGTGACCAGCGGATGCTGGATGAATCAACCCGAGGGGTATTTCGCCGTTGTTCCACGCCTCAATATCGGCCGAGGTTTTCAACTCGCGAGCCTGTGGGAAGCGGGCGTGGATTCTGGCGAGGTCGTGTTTGAACCAGTAGGCAACCAGCAGGTTTTGCCCGTTGGCTGCTTCGATGAGGTCTTCGAGGGCGTCGAGCTTCCGATCATGCACGCCTGCCCACTGAGCATCGCCTGTGTAGATTGCGCCCGATGCTAACTGCAGCAGCTTGCCCGACAGCGCGGCAGCATTAGCTGCATCAACCGTCGCCTCACCGAGTTGGAGTACGAGGTCTGCCTTGAGCTGCTCGTAGACCTTGCGCTCCTTCGGTTCCAGCACCACAGGCGTTGTCGTCACCGTCAACGGCGGGAGCATCAGGTGGTCGGTGGTTCGCATCGACAACGTCATGTCACCAATCGCCGCATAGATCTCGTCCTCAGCACCCGCGCGAGGCTTGTAGGTGAACACCTGCATCCCACCCCGCTTATCGGGCACGAACCAACGCTCGCGATAACGGGTGATGAACCGTCCGAGCCGAGTTCCGCCGTCGAGGAGACGGAACTGCGCCCAGATGTCCATCAGCCCGTTCGATGCGGGCGTTCCGGTCAGGCCGACCCAGCGCTTCACGTGCGGCCGCATCTTCACCAGCGCAGTGAACCGCTTGGCTCGGTGGTTCTTGAAGCTGGAGAGTTCGTCGATGACGACCATGTCAAACGGCCACTGGGAGCCGTAGTGGCTGACGAGCCACGGGATGTTTTCCCGGTTGATGACCGTCACCGTCGCCGACGCCGCGAGAGCATCCAGCCGGTCTTGTTTGGTGCCAACAGCGACCGCAACCGTCAAACCTTCGAGGTGATCCCATTTGGCTATTTCGGCTGGCCACGTATCGCGGGCAACTCGCAGCGGCGCGATGACGAGGACGCGGTGGACGGTGAAGTAGTCGAGCATGAGCTGCCAGATCGCCGTCAGGGTGATCACCGATTTGCCCATGCCAAGACCGAGGAATACTGCGGCCTCATAGTGGTCGATGATGAACTGGGTTGCTTGTGTTTGGTAGTTATGCGGCTGATAGTGCATCACACACCTCCCTAATACCGTCAGCTGAATCAATGACGAAAGTGGTGAATCCTTGGTTTTGTAGTTGTTTCATCCGGTGTTCTTGGATTGGGCGGGGCTTCCTGCCTGGTGTTTTGACCTCGACGAAAACGGCCCGTCCGTCGCGGAGGCAGATACGGTCTGGTACTCCCGTGGTTCCAGGGCAGATGAGTTTCCAGCACAACCCGCCCATGTCTTCAACGGTTTTTCGCAGTTGTTGTTCTAGTTGTTTTTCCATGTCACATCTCCTTGTGGTTGGAGAAGTGTAGGGCGTGTTGGTTGTTTCCCTATTTATATATAGAAAAAATATTTTTTCATTTCTATTTTTTCTACGCGATTAATATATATAGACCTACACGCCCTACACTTCTCCAACCACAAGGAGATGTGACATGGAAAAACAACTAGAACAACAACTGCGAAAAACCGTTGAAGACATGGGCGGGTTGTGCTGGAAACTCATCTGCCCTGGAACCACGGGAGTACCAGACCGTATCTGCCTCCGCGACGGACGGGCCGTTTTCGTCGAGGTCAAAACACCAGGCAGGAAGCCCCGCCCAATCCAAGAACACCGGATGAAACAACTACAAAACCAAGGATTCACCACTTTCGTCATTGATTCAGCTGACGGTATTAGGGAGGTGTGTGATGCACTATCAGCCGCATAACTACCAAACACAAGCAACCCAGTTCATCATCGACCACTATGAGGCCGCAGTATTCCTCGGTCTTGGCATGGGCAAATCGGTGATCACCCTGACGGCGATCTGGCAGCTCATGCTCGACTACTTCACCGTCCACCGCGTCCTCGTCATCGCGCCGCTGCGAGTTGCCCGCGATACGTGGCCAGCCGAAATAGCCAAATGGGATCACCTCGAAGGTTTGACGGTTGCGGTCGCTGTTGGCACCAAACAAGACCGGCTGGATGCTCTCGCGGCGTCGGCGACGGTGACGGTCATCAACCGGGAAAACATCCCGTGGCTCGTCAGCCACTACGGCCCCCAGGGGCCTATTGACATGGTCGTCCTGGACGAACTCGCCAGCTACCAGAACCACCGCGACAATCGGTTGACTGCGCTGCTGAAGATGCGGCCGCCCGTGAAGCGCTGGGTCGGCCGCACCGGATAGCCCGCATCGAACGGGCTGATGGACATCTGGGCGCAGTTCCGTCTCCTCGACGGCGGAACTCGGCTCGGACGGTTCATCACCCGTTATCGCGAGCGTTGGTTCGTGCCCGATAAGCGGGGTGGGATGCAGGTGTTCACCTACAAGCCTCGCGCGGGTGCTGAGGACGAGATCTATGCGGCGATTGGTGACATGACGTTGTCGATGCGAACCACCGACCACCTGATGCTCCCGCCGTTGACGGTGACGACAACGCCTGTGGTGCTGGAACCGAAGGAGCGCAAGGTCTACGAGCAGCTCAAGGCAGACCTCGTACTCCAACTCGGTGAGGCGACGGTTGATGCAGCTAATGCTGCCGCGCTGTCGGGCAAGCTGCTGCAGTTAGCATCGGGCGCAATCTACACAGGCGATGCTCAGTGGGCAGGCGTGCATGATCGGAAGCTCGACGCCCTCGAAGACCTCATCGAAGCAGCCAACGGGCAAAACCTGCTGGTTGCCTACTGGTTCAAACACGACCTCGCCAGAATCCACGCCCGCTTCCCACAGGCTCGCGAGTTGAAAACCTCGGCCGATATTGAGGCGTGGAACAACGGCGAAATACCCCTCGGGTTGATTCATCCAGCATCCGCTGGTCACGGGCTCAACTTGCAGGCTGGTGGGCATCTGCTGGTGTGGTTCAGCCTGACGTGGAGCCTGGAGCTTTACCAGCAGACCAATGCCCGGCTTTATCGGCAAGGCCAGGCCGAGCCGGTCACGATCACGCATCTGGTCGCTGAAGGAACGCTCGATGAAGCCGTCCTGAAAGCGCTCGATGCCAAAAACGATACGCAGGCTGCGTTGATCGACGCGGTCGTACACGAAATTCACACAACCACCAGGAAGGACACATCATGCATGTGATGACCAAATACCTCGACACCCGCAAGGCCGCGATCAAAGCGCTGCAAGACTATCCGGTGATGGAAAACGCCGCCAATACCCCAGAGGAGACCGCTTCTGAAGCCCGCCAGCTGCGCGAAGACCTCGCTGCTCCGGCATCAGCGAAACTCGACGGGATGCCACGCAACCCGGATCCCCATGCTGGGCAGGCCCGGATTGCCGCTACGCTGGATCGCATTGACTTGCTTAACCAGCGCGAGATTCAGGCGCGTCAATACTTGGCGTGGTTCCTGCCCGCATGGGAAGTTATCTCCGAAGATGATCAATACGTGCTCGAGAACTTCTTTCTCGGGGAAGGCAGCCAAGACGAGCGGGTAGCAATGATCAGCGACCATTTTTACATTGAGCGCGATAGTGTCTACCGCAGGAAGAACCGTGCTCTTGACCGGCTCGCTGTTGCTCTCTACGGCCGAGTCTAAAAGCCTTGGGTAGTTGCACCCAAGCGTTAGCAGGTATCCGAACCAGGCGATGGAAAACCCGTTTTCAGGGTGAAATACTGTAAGTGGTTGAAAAGTAGGAAAAGCCCCAAGACGCGGCCAGTTCATTTGGCTGGGTGTCTTGGGGCTTCACCATGTTCGGAAAAGGAGCCAGTGATGCCGGTCAAACCAGCCCGCCCGTGCTCCCACCCCGGATGCCCCGAGCTCACCCACAAACGCTACTGCGAGACCCATGCCAAGGCGGAAGACGCACGCTACCGCAAGTATCAGCGTGACCCGGCCATCAATAAACGCTACGACTCTAGGTGGCGTAAGATCCGCGCCGCCTACGTCGCACAACATCCACTCTGCGAGGACTGCCTTAAACAAGGCCGCTACACGCCTGTCCAAGAGGTTCACCACGTGCTGCCGCTCGAGCATGGCGGCACCCACGACTTTGGGAACCTGCGAAGCCTGTGCAAGCCCTGCCACTCTAGGCAGACCGCGCTCGATGACGACCGTTGGCGGCAACAACCTCGGGTCTACACGTATTAGAAGCGCCACGTCGCGCTCTGTCGCGTCGATCATCTGGAACCTCAAAGATGCCGACCCTAGTCGAGTTCTCCTGACACGCGGCAACGTCGAAAGCCTGGCGAGGGGTAGGGGCCGTCGAATCTCTCACGCCTTGTCAGAGGTCAGCGGGCGGGGCCAACCGCGCACAAAAACCTTGAATCAAACAAGGTATTAACCCTAGGCCCGTTCTTGCTGCGTCCGTATTAAGGGTTGACGCGGTTTTTTGTGACTGATTTTTTATCCCGTCCGGTTTCGTCCCTGCTGGGGGCGTATAGGTGAAGGCATCGCGCG
>NZ_JASXSX010000008.1:0-6537 GCF_032085515.1 Gleimia hominis | reverse complement strand
TCACGGAAACGCTTGTAGGCGTCCTGCGCCCATGCGATCTTCCAGTCGGCTTGGTAGTCAGGGTCGAGGATCTGCTCACGCAGCTTCTTCGCCCGCTCGACACTAGCCGCATAAGCATCAGGGCTATCTTCCTTGAATGCTTCGTCGGGTTCAGGTAGATCAAGCAGTTCAATCCACGCCCATCCTTTCGCGGACGGGACGTACATGAACCAATGTTCACGGTGATTCGGGCCAACCTTTCTGCGAATGGCATACGGGCGGGGCTGTGGTTGAGAAGTAGGGGTAGCCACGGTGGGCTCCTTCCGCTAGATGCGGAAAGACCCACAAGAGACGCTGCTACTCGTATGAAGTTGGTGAAATGGTCTGCGTGGGCATGCCTATGGGCGGACACCCCGATGGATGCCCGCCCCAGCGGCTCCTGCAGATCGTTCCGACTTAGGACGTGTAGAAACCTGAGCTCAGTTGTTGGCTACGGATCGGCATGATCACGGTCGATCCGGCGGATGCGCCTCACATTGCGTGAGGTGTCTCCATGGACTCGGCCAGGCCGTGCACATCCCGGTCGTGTCCTGAGTGCGATGCCATGCCACCTGCCCCGCACAACCCACGCGAGATACGCAATCGCCAACTTCTCGTTGAAAAAGCACAGCCGTGATAGACTTTTGCCCATCTCTCGTGAGCTATGTCCACGGTAGAAAATGGCCCTTCGGCCATTTAGACGCTTTGGGACAGCCTGGGACAGTTGGGACAAACTCCGGTGGAGGTGATGGCGAAGTTGCTCTTCAACGATGTGATGAAGGCCGTCTACCCGCACCTGCGCGGCACCCGGAACACAGCGGACTTCATGCGCAACATGATCGAGCGGCTCTGCGCCGTCCCTGAGGAGCACTGGTTCACGCCCCGAGGTAGAACCCCGGATCAGGACTACAAAGATGAATCCCTGCGCAAGTTTTACAGTCGCGGGATCACGAGAAAGCTGGCGCGAGCCATGCTCGCCAATCCCACCCGCGACAATTTCGTCGATTCCCTCAACTACGTCGATGACATCGAGACGCAGTCAGCCGATGAGATCAAGGCGGCACTGGCTCGTAGCATCCAGCCGTTTATCGACGAAGATGTTGATGAAAACAATGTTGGCGATGTGTTGTTCGACTTGATCCAGCAATCGCTGGAGTTCGTTGTCAATCCGGAATTGGAGAATGACCGCAAGCTCCAACGAGCGACCACGGTGTCGGATGCTGCCAAAGGCAGGCTCGGTTCTCGCCTATTGGAGGAATGCAAGTACACGTGTTCGCGCACCGGCTGTGGCAAGCATCTCCAGCCCGTCACCGACGACGGCGCGACAGCTCCGCTTTATGCGATTGGCCGGATTGAAGGCGAAGCGCGCACCTACGACAACCTGGTCGCGCTGTGCCCGGAATGCTTCCACTCCTACACGCTCAACCACAAGAAAACCGACGCAAAAGACCTGCTACGGAACAAGAAGGCACAAGTCGACGCAGCACAGGCACGTAAGACGCTGACTACGGTCGATATTGAACGTGGCATCAGCAAGGTCATCGAGAAACTCGGTAACGCCAACCCCAAAGACTTCGAGCCGCTGAACTTCGACCCAGCCGCCGTCAAGGACAAGATTGACCAGTCAGTCGACGTGTTCGTGTTCGACGAGGTATTCATGCACGTCACTCGATACTTCAGGTTCATCGAAAAAGCGCTGCAGGAACAGGCTCGGCTCAAGACCTTTGATGATGGGTTGTTGCGAGCAGAGATCAGAGCCTCGTACGTGAAGCTCGCTGACAAGGGTTACGCAAAACAGCGGATTCATGAATCGCTGACCAATCGGCTCAGTCAGATCACGAAACAGGATGCCCGCTACTGTGCCTTCGTCACCTCCTACTTCGTCCAGTCCTGCGAGGTGTTCGATGCTGCTTCCTAACAAGTTGTTCGCCTACCAGGACACAGTGCTACCGCTACTCCCGACGATCCTCAGGCTCCTGGACACCCCGAAGACCCCGAACGAACTTGCCGTCGCCCTCACCCCAGTCACAACAGACCCGACCCGGCTGATTGATGCCCTCGACTGCCTCTACGCCCTCGGCAAAGTCACGCTCAGTGAGGAAGGAGCACTAGAGCGATGCTGAAACAGATCAGTTGCGCCCTGTTCAAAGAAGGCGAAGCGCCCCGCCCGCCCATCCAGTTCCATCAAGGACTGAACACGATCCTCGGCGCTGTCCGAGGCGAGGCCGGGTCAATCGGCAAATCCACAATGATGCTCATCATCGACTTCGTCTTTGGTGGCAACACCTATGTCGACAGCGATGCCGTCCGGGAACTGCCAGAGCACGCCATCAATTTCACCTTCGAATTCGACGGCGCTTCCTACCACTTCGTGCGACGCCCCCATGAACCAAAAGCTATCGTCAACATCGATTCCGACGGCAGCGTGCTGAAAACCCTTGAGCTCAAGGAGTTCACTGACTGGCTGGCCGGCCAATACGGCATGCAGTTGCCGGGTGCGTCGTTTAGGCAGATGCTCAGCAGGTTCTTCCGGATCTACGGCAAGAACAACCACAACGAACTCAAGCCACTCCAGACCCGTGGCGGCGAGGAATCCCAGAAGGATGCCATCGCGATCCTGATCGCCTTGTTCCAGTACTACAGCTCGATCGAGGACTTCAAGCACCAGCTCCAGAGTGCTGAAGACATGATTGCAGCGTTCAAAGCTGCAAGACGCTACGAGTTCATCCCCTCAGCAGTTGACGGGTTGACCAAGTACAAGCAGAACGTCGTCGAGATCGCTGCCCTGGAGCAGGAACGTGCCCAGCTGGCCGAATCTGATGAAGCGACAGTCGATCCGAGCGAGGTTGAACACGCCAACGCACGCAACGAACTCAACCGCCAACTTGCCGATGTTCGACGCCTCATCAAAGACAGGCGCGACGAACTACACCTGCTCGACTTGAACCTGCGCCACGGCGCGTACCCCACCGAGACTGACCTCAAGAGCCTGCAAGAGTTCTTCCCCGAAGCACACCTAGCGAAGATCGTTGAGGTCGAGAAGTTCCACACCAAGATCCAAACGATCCTCGCTGAAGAACTCACCCAAGCCCGCGAGCGCGTTCAACGCGAGGTGACCGAGCTTCAAGAACACCACGACAGCATCCTTTCCCAAATGGATGCGATACCTACATCCAAGGCGTTCACGCCAGAGTTCCTCGACGCCTACACGACCTTGGATCGGCGGATCACCAAGCTCAAAGAGCAGAACGAAGCATTCGACCAAAACCACAAGCTCCAGACCGCCAAGAAGGAAGCCAACACGCGCTACCAAAACCAACTTGAGAGCGTGCTGGCACAAATCGAAATCGCCATCAACACGGAGATGGACGCCATCAACGACGAGGTCACCGGCGGGGAGTACAACGCGCCGCGACTGACGATCAAGGCTTTCAACTCCTATGTATTCGAAACTCCGAAGGACAAAGGCACGGGCACAAACCATCGCAGCATGATCATCTACGACCTCGCCGTGCTGCAGAACACCGTCCTCCCAGCACTGGCACACGACTCAATCGTGTTTGACTCCATGCCTCGTCCCGACCTCAGCAACCTCATCCGCGTCTACAACGACCAAATTGAGAAACAGATTTTCATCGCCATCGACAAAATCAGCGACTGCACTGAAGAAGCTAAACAGATCATTCAACAAACTAAAGTACTCAAGCTCGACAACAACGAACACGCATTATTCGGAGATAAATGGAGCCGGAAAATGGAGCTTTAAGCTCAAACGACCTACAACCTCTTTATTAAACGATAGAAACGGGAGTATTAGTAATGAACACACAGTATTCACTCTTTAAACAGTTCACCATCGATCTGCAGTCTTTTGTGCGGCAAAACTCAACGCTTATAGAAAACACCTTATCCAATGTTTTCACAATGAGACTCGTTGGCAATAAAACGCACGGAGATTTAGCCGAAATAGGAATGACAGAGTTTGTTAACCAGTTTCTGCCTGGATACAAAGCCCAACATGTCGGCAAGGATCTTTTTCGAGCGAAGACTTCAGAGGAAGACATATTAGTGACTCGTTTGATTGATAAGAAAACAATCAAAGTATCACTGAAGGCGTACGGTGATGGACCACTTCAGCTTAGTACTGACAAAGATGCAGTGCTTTTCCCATTGCTTGAAAGTCAAGGAAAATGCAAGATTGATGATCAAAACGAAATAAGAAGCTTACTAAACCGCCCTGATTTTCTACACCTCTCAGACATAAACGTTTTACCGTTAATCTATAGGGAAAACAATATGCAGTGCGCCATAATGGTGTTTGATATAACTGCGATCGCTGAGTTAACATCTGTCGTTGAACGCGTAAAACCGGGCGCTCGCGGACGCAAACATCCTGTGTGGGTATTTCGCGATGCAGCTGGCGATTATATATGCGAGGTGCGATATGGAGGAAAGGCAGCAAATGCATTACAGCGGGGACTGTGGACTAACACTAAGACTGCAGCGAAACACTTTCGATTCATCACCGATGGCTGGATAGCGTATGAGCATAATCTGATAATTACGGAACTATTCGCGAAGGCTCTGAATAGTACGGTTGAGTCCCATAAAAAAGCTCTTCAGTCGATCACCGGCGAGCTTCAAAAACTAGCAGATCAGGCAGATATAAGTTTATGAGAAAAGTGTTATCACAGTCGGCAGTCGATGATGAAGAAGGTGCCCTTCAAAGCGCCTTGGTATGGGCTAAAGAGGGCATAAAGTACACGGGCTCTAAGCAAAAACTTCTTAGACCAATTTTTGAAATAACCAAAAACGTGGCTAGGGACACTGTTCTCGACTTGTTTTCTGGAACCACGAGAGTCAGTAGGTTATTTGCCGGTATGGGGTCAACAGTGACCTCAAACGACTGCTCCGTGTGGTCGAGTTGTTTCGCGACAGCTTACCTACTTAACAAGAATGAAGGGGCTGAATATACCGAGCTGATTAATCATTTAAATAATCTAAAACCAATTTCTGGCTGGTTCACGGAAAACTATGGGGGTGTTGACAATCATGGAAGCGCTGTTCAAGATAGCGGCAGGAAAGCGCTCTGGCAACTACATAATTCTATGAAGCTTGATGCGATAAGAGAAGAAATTGACCGTCTTAGCCTATCGCGAGTTGAAAGGGCAATCGCGCTTACGAGTCTTATCTATGCGCTCGATCAAGTTGAAAACACAATAGGACATTTTGCTGCTTACCTTAAAAACTGGTCACCACGCTCGTATAAGCAGATTCAGCTAAAAGTTCCAAATCTTGAGCCCCAATTTAAAGATCATTTAGTTTTTCAATGCGATGCAGATGAATTAGTCTCCGCGCTACTTAACACTGGCAAAGAGTACGATATGGCTTATCTTGATCCGCCATATGGATCCAACAACGAAAAGATGCCTCCCTCGCGCGTTAGATATGCGTCTTATTACCATATTTGGAAGACAGTTATTTTGAATGACAAACCGGATGTGTTCGGTGCCGCTAGGAGGAGAGAGGATTCTCGGGACACAGTCTCCGCTTCACAGTTTGAGGAATTTCGGAGAAACAGTGAGGGGAAGTCGCTCGCACTTTCTGCCCTTGATTCAGTAATAAGGAAAACTCCCGCTAAGTATATACTGCTCTCCTACTCAAATGGCGGTCGCGCTACATATTCAGAGTTACTTGAGATACTTAGCGCAAATGGAGCTTTGGTAAAGTCTGCGCAGATTGAGTATAAAAGGAATGTAATGGCCAACATGACTTGGACAAATGAGTGGACTCCACCTTTGGACACTCCCAATATTGAGTATCTGTTCTTGCTGCGTAAATAGACAGGGGTGTGTTCGAAGGCCCATACTATACGGCAGACTCAACCACTAGTGAAATACTCCTCTTCCCACTATGTAAAGCTCTACTAAAACTACAGTAGATTCGTGAAAACCTTCTCGCATTACCCATACCTTTTGGCGGCAGATAGAATGGGTTAAATAAGGGGGAGAACGCCGTGCCAACCATAACAGTCACGCAACAAACCCGCTCCCGCACGCCTAGACGGATTAGTCAATCTTCTTCACCCCAGTCCCGCAAAACCCCACGTACCACGCGGTTTAC
The DNA here is from genome assembly GCF_032085515.1 of Gleimia hominis. Taxonomy (GTDB): domain Bacteria; phylum Actinomycetota; class Actinomycetes; order Actinomycetales; family Actinomycetaceae; genus Gleimia; species Gleimia hominis. The sequence goes on along the minus strand of NZ_JASXSX010000008.1, from coordinate 396 downwards.
TCGCCATTCTCGCCACTGCAGCCCAGCACCCCTTTGTATCCAATCCGCTAACTTGTGCGACCAGGCATGCGGCTCTGGGTACTTTTTGACGCTACCCTTAAACCTTTCGACGCAAGCCCGCACTTTTTGACGCTTTCTCCGCGAGCGACCTTGAAACCAGTCAAACCACGGCTAGGTGGACCTCTCGAGTCATCGTCCACCTGGTAAGAGCCGCCGCCCCGCGCTGCCGCAAGCACAAGAAAACCTTGAAATACCAGCCAAAACGCGGCATTTGCGTGAGGAAAATTCCTTCACCATCCTTGTATCAAAATGGGTGTCCAAGTGGATGTTTAGCGACCCATTTTGATACAGGGCTTGGGGTGGGTGCGTTTGTGGGAGAGGTGGGTGCATTTTCCG
>NZ_JASXSX010000007.1:0-16576 GCF_032085515.1 Gleimia hominis | reverse complement strand
TATATATAGAAAAAATATTTTTTCATTTCTATTTTTTCTACGCGATTAATATATATAGACCTACACGCCCTACACTTTCCCTGGTCACAGAGGTTTAGTCCTGTCCGCATTCGCCTGGAAGCCAATAGCTTGTGGCAATGCAGGGTTTATAACTGAAGGCTTGCGAGTACTCACTGATCTGGTAGACGTGGTTGAGTGCTACCTGGTTCTTAGGCGCATATCCGGCGAGGATCATTGCGTCCTTGAACTGAGCGTTCGTTATGTAAATGCCGGTATCTCGAGTGAAGGCGTGTTTGATGCCGTAGCTGGAACGTTTTCGATTCCATTGTTCACTCGGGGTCAGGCGTGTGGCGATCCACTCTAAAAGAAACTGCTGATCGTCATGGTTGAGATCAAGGAAACCTTGTCCGGGTTGGGAATCTTGCCAGCGCCCGATGAGGGGCTTGGGTGGAGTCAACACTGGTATGGCAGGCATGCTGGTGGGTTCGTCCCTGTCTGGCGCGTTTTGGTATCTGCGCCAGCAGCGGTTGAACACGCCGATACAATCATCACAGGCTCCGCACCTGTGCAGGTGAGTGAGGATCGCTTCCTTAGTGTTTGCTCCAGCGTAGTCATCCCACGCCATGTCACCAGCCAAGTCACCTTCAGGGGTGTCTTGGTTGTAATAATGCTGGGTGACCCATTCGTAGAAGTTCATTGATCATTCTCCTTGTTCGAATTCGTTTTTCAGGCGCAAACCCGCGACGCGGACGCCTTTATTGGTGCGGTTTTTTGTGTGACCGGCTTTCTCCAAAGCGACAGCGAAGTCGGTTGTTGACCGGGTGTAGTCCCCGCGTGCCAGAGCCCAGGCGCGGTAAGCGCTGTAGAGTTGACCGGACTTTTCCGACAGCCCTGGGTTAACCTCGCAGCATTCGTCGAGGAACTGGGCGAACCAGTCGTTAGCTGCCCGGTATTCCTCGGATGCGGATTTCACGCTGCGTGGAGTCTCAAGCTGGTAGTTCTCGGCGTGGATTAGGCGCGCGCCTTCCATGATCCAAGCAAGTACCGCGCCACCTGCTTGCTCATAGAGCTGGTCGGCGTAGTTTTTGATGTCCTGGCTTCCTTCGATTTTCGCGTTGAAGGGGATGACGATCAGGCGCCTCCAAATGCCCGTATCTCTAGCTCCCACTTTCGGCAGATGGTTCGTATATAAAACCAACGTGTGGGTGGGGGTGAAAGCGAAAGGGTCTTTGAATTTTTTCTCGGCCGCGATCTTGTCGGTCGAGGCGAGCTGCTTGGTTGACGCGGTGGACAGGCGGGCGCCTTCCTCAGTTTCAGCAGCAATCAAGAACCGTAAGCCTCGGGTTTCGGCCATATCATTCTTCGCGTTCGATTTACGTCCCGCGATGAGCACTTCGGCAGCGATGGATCCCGCATACGAGCCCAACACTTTAGAAACCGTGTTCCAGAATGTTGATTTGCCGTTGGCTCCGTTACCGTAAGCGATAATCAACGCTTCGATCATGACTTTCCCGATAGCCGCTAGCCCACACACTCGTTGCACATAGTCGATCAACTCTTGGTCGCCTTGGAATATCGTGTCTAACGCTGCCAACCACACATCCATGCCCTCGCTCGAAGGGTCGAGGCTGGTTTGCTTGGTGATGAAATCTGCCGGGTCATGCTCACGCCGACTACCATCCCTCAGGTCGAAAGTGGCTGTGGGCGTGTTGAGCAGGTACGGGTTCGCGTCCAGACTATCGGGGTTGATTTCTAGGAGGGGCTCGGCTTCTTTACGGAAAGCTTCTATCCGACTGTTGTTGCGATATTTCAACACGAACTTGTGCCATGCTTGCGCGTCCTCGAACACGGCAAAGACCTCGCGCTGGTCTTTACTCATTTCTTTCAACAGCCTGTTACGCGTCAGTCCCGTATCAATGAGCTGACCGACTCCGATAGCGTTGAGATCCTTGCGTGCTTGCCCAACAGCCAGGAGAGAGTCTTCGAGTTGACGGTCGGTGAGCTGTTGGGCTGCCCGATGTGCTTTTGGTTCGGACTCGCGCCATGCACCCTCGTGGTATGCCAACCATTTCGTCGCAGTCGAAAAACACACTCTGTGCGCATACTCTGCTGCGAACACCGATGCTTGCCCTATATCCGTAAAATCCGTAGGACGCAGTGACATCAGATCCTCAAACTGGTCCGGCGGCACGTAATCCGGCTGGGAGGCAACTTTCGTGGCAAACCTGCAGGCACTATTCCAAATCGTCCGTAGTTCACCGTCCGACAGGGGCGGTTCGCACAGGGAGGCTTTCTTTTCAAACAGGCCACGTGCCTGGTCGGTCTGGCCATAGCGGATTAGGACTCTGCCTGCGAAGCGCGAGAGCGTGGCGTTGCGTGAGCCCTCACCAATAGCCAGAGTGCTTTGGTCGAAGGCAGCGAACACATCCTGCTCGTCCATCTCATCCAGCCAGTCATCAAGCAGCTTGCCACCCGAATGAGTCGTGACTTGTGGGCTGGTGGTGCCATAGATGAAGCGTCCCGCGTCGAGAGCATTACGGTCAAAGAACCCAAAACGACCAGCGAGGCGGTGCTTGAGTCCAGTGTATTCGTCTGCGTCGCGCAATTCGTGGATTGGGAAGTAGACGTGGAATCGCGGCCGCGCCGATAACACGCCCTTCGGCTTCATATGATTACGAGAGGTCGCGGTCATGAACTCCACACCCGAAATCAACTCACCAAGCTTCTCGGGCGTTATCCAGTCGGTCTGGGATTCAGTATGGTCGTTGTCGATATCCATCACCACACAGTCCGACGCCATGAAGGCTGCGCTTGAGCGGCGATCATTCACATAGGTGGCTGCCACATGATCAAACGCGACGGCGGCAGCCAACGACGCCACGTCCGTGACGGTGTGCTTGTTCGGGTAGTGGTTGTTGTTGTGTACGCCAGTAACCGTGGCGGCAAACAAAGTCATCGGCGTGGTCATGGGGTGACCTCCAAAAAATCGTGATCGAAATACTTGACTGGCAGTTCCAGGTCTCGCGCCCACCCGATCTCCAAGCGCATACCAGGCGACACACGCCCGACATACGCCCACAGGGCCTCACACTTGGCGAGCAGCACGCGGTTCATAAAAATCGCCAACTCCCGCTCATCCGGGTCGGTGTCATCCATGAACTGAGGGAACAACAAGTGCGGGGCGAGAGGAATCTTGCGCTGTTCGATTGCGTGAGCGCAGAACTTGCGGGCCAACTCAACGTTCTCCTCGGTGCCACCTGAGTAGGGCGAGCAGATGTAAACCAAGGGTCGGTAGCCGAACTGTTCACGCTGCAGCTTCTTGAGCGCGTGGTAGCTCGTCAGGTCCAGATAACCCTCACTATTCTTCTTACGGATTCCAATATCGAGACTCCTGGCGCTCATGCTTGCACCCCGCTCTCACGCTCAATCACCGGCAGCAAGCCACGCTGATTCTTCAAAAGGTCGTAAATGAACAGGCGACCCTTCTGCGTCCAGTACATGTGAGTGCGCATCCGCCCCTCGCCGTATTCGTGAGTCCTGGACTGCGTGTAACCCTGCTCGGCATATTTCGCATAAAGGAACCAGCGACCAGACTGGCGGAACTGGATGCCTTCTTCGCGCAGGATCCGGTTGAGCTTCTTCGCGCTCATCCCGTAGTCTTTCGCGATCGCGGTCGTCGTCAACAGAGAATCGGACTGGAGCACGACGTCGTAGTACGAAACCTTCGGTGCCGCCTCCAACAGGGCTTGTTCTGCTGCCAGGCGCTTAGCACGCTCGGCACGCAGCGTGGCAATAGTATGCTCGAGGAACTCATCGTCAGCAAGAAGTTCATCGATCGCATACAAACCATGTTTACGGATAGAAGGTAAAACCTCGTCGAACACCCACGCCTCGAACTTCTGCGCAGCTGGGAGCTTTGAGGAGATGATGAGACGGTAGAGATCACCTTCGGTAATGAAGCGGGCATCTTGAGTGCGTCCGAGTACGTCTTGGATGGGGTGGTAATTTGCCACCCCACGGCAGTGAAGCTTCACCGCGTTCGTCTGATCCTGGTATCCGAGTGCGGTGGCAACGTCCTTGCCACAGAAAAGAATCTGGCCGCCCAAGGTGATGGTGCGGATAGCTCCGAACGCGTCGTTAGTGAATGTTTGGATGGTGTTGCCCATAACAAGCTCCTATTCTGAGAGCCAAATAGACGTTAGGTGCACCGGTTGGTGCGGCAAGCTCTCAGTAGTAGGCCACAAACCATCTGGGAGTTAACCCCCAGGCGGATTTGTGGTTCTTGAGCTTGCGTGGGCTCTCACCCTTACTGCCGACAACCCCGGGTTTGTTAAACCCCAAAGAGCATAGGTAGTGGATGAGAGCCTTTGAAATAAGCTCTCGCCCATACGTCCTCGGGCACCGGCGAATCCGGATGAGCACGCCCTAAACTGTGGTGGCCGCCATAAAATATAGTGAGAGGCGGAAAGAACAATGGCGACCCCGTGCGGAGGACCCGTCAGGTAGGCGGGCAACACCCCCAACCCCTGATAGTGGGGCATTTCACAATCTGTAAGAGTAAAGACCAGCATCATACGGAAAACTGGGGGAAACACGCCAGTGGTGCTACCACATACTCTGCGTGCTAACAGGAATAACGTGGAAATGAGATTGCGAGAAACGAGCATGTATGAGAATTTGTTGTACCAGTAATAAGCACTGTTTTGCCACAACACCAAGAGTGGGAGATTAGCCTGAAAAATGAATAGTAAACCAAAGCATACTAGGCTTATCCACCTCCTCGTAGTCGCAATTCTCGGGGGGGGGCAGGTCTCCTAGGCCCCACATCCGCAAGTGCGGATGAGGCTAGAGGTAGCATATTCCCCGCGTCAGGTACTGTTTCACCTGGTAGCGCGGGCGATTCGATTTCTTCTACGGGTGTATCATTTCAGCCAGGCAGCGGGCGTTTAGCTACGGAACTACCGGCTGCTCCTGGTGGTGCAAGCGCTGTTTCATCACTTTCACCCACCAGGATGGTACCTAACGCTGTTGATGCCACGGGTGACTATAATGCTTCTAGTTTCGTTTACCGAGGTATTGTTTATCTTAATAGAAGCGATAAGCTGAGCTTGCCTGCGAGTGCGAAAGTAAACGCACCTGATCAGACTGTGCCTAATGTCCGGGTGTATTTACAGTGGCTGAACGATAAGACCGGTATGGTATCTCCGGTTTACACTACGGTATCAGATGCTGAAGGTAAGTTCGCTTTTGATCTTTCGAAACCGTTTTACGATGCGCTTGGCCGGGCTAACCAGTTCCACCTCGCCGGTGCCACCAAAGGTGCGCCAACGGTGGTTCGCACTTGGGCTGATAATCCGCACCCGGATAAGTGGATGCAAGTAAAAGGCGGGGACTTCCAGCAGGGACGTTTTCATGACCGGTTAACACGTAAGAATGAGAACTGGGACTTCACTGTAGGTGTTGAGAGGATTCACGACGGGGAGGTTGTTTTTCAAGAGCGCCCCAATATTCAGGGATGGCTTGCGAAACCTCAAAAGGATTGGACGTACGCACCTACATCAGACCAAATGTGGCGGGAAAACGGTATCTACGGTCGTGTTTCGGGTAAGGTCTGGTGGGAACAAAACGATCCTATCGGTGCTGACAGTTCGTTCTACGGTCACGACTCGAAACTAGGAGACCGCGCTAGTAGTGGTATGAAGGTTGTAGCCTCGTACGTTAACGATGAGGTGGCACGACAGTTTGACTCGTGGAAGACAAATAACCCTAACTATACTCGCGATCAGTTCGCCGCTGCGCAAAAACAAATCGTGATGCAATACCAAGCAGAGCACGGTGAAGGCTCACATATTGCCGAGTCAAATGTTGGATTTGTCAAGCAAGACTCCACTTTCTACATCCCATTCCGGGGCCTGTACGGTGTGAATGCATACCAGGCTTACACAGGTACGAAACTGTCCCAAACTGTTAGCGATCAGGAATTCGGAACGTTGGTTCGTGATGAGGACCTCAATAACTCCAGTTTACTGAAGTGGAATGGCACTATTGGCCAGAAGCACCGTCACATTAACTCCGACTACATGTACATCTACCCGGTGACGGATAATCCAACGCAGGACGTGTGGATGAACGCTTTCTCAGACAATATGTTTCAAGATCCTGTGAAGGCTGGTGTTGAGGACAACACCGGGAAGATAGGACCGGGATATGTAGTTAATTACCAGAACTTCGCGCTACTTAAACCCACCCCAATGCACGACGTTACAAACTACAATATCTCAGACAAGATCGCTAAAATAGGTGACACCGCGCAATCAACAACGACGGGTCTGACACCCTACGCTTCATACAAGATCCAGTGGTATAAGGACGGCGACAAGAAACTCAGCAGCAACGCGTGTTACCTGCAGGCATCACCTGAAGGAAGTCTCGCATCGTGCCCACTCACTGTACCGGATGATATTACTCAACCCACGTTGTTCACCTCAATCGTGGAAGATAGTAACGGGACTAATATCCTCGCTGATGTTTTCCTCGCTGATCCAACATTCCTCAAATACGATGACGTGACAGGTATTGCCAACGCTAGAGATGTGGCATCCACGCCCTCGTTCGACAACCCTGACACTATTAGCGCTGAAAGTAAACCCGAGGGCGCGAAGTTCACATTCGCTGACACTGAAACTGCTCGCAAGCTTGGAATGATTCTTGACGCTGACACGGGAGTGATCACCTGGCCGAAAGACAAACAGGTAGCAGGTGAGACCAGTGTAGCGGTGAAAATGTCGTGGAGGCCCACCAAGGACAGTGAAGAAGTATCACGGTCGGCTGAAGCGAAGTTCATTCTCACTCAAGGAACGATAACCGCCTCCTACACCTACCAGAGCACTAATCGTGCTTACCAACTTCCCAGTGCTTTAACCCCGCCACCACCAACGAAACACAAGATTGGTCAGGTGCTCACCCCGCCGATGCCAAACCAGAAGAAACTAGTAGTTGATGGTGAAAACGGTGAGCCCTCCTCCCAGTGGGGACAATGGGAGTTCAAACAGTGGACACCACCAAATAGTGATGGGACTAAAGACGTGGTATTCACCGGACTGTGGTCCTTCACCCCATACGAATTCCCCAAAATAGACCTACCCCTAACCGGTGGGACCAGCGCCCAAACCTGGATGATCCTAGGGGCGATAGCCACTATCACCGCACTACCTAGCGCAGCGTGGCTAGCTTGGCGACGCAAAACGCGCTACTAAACACTGGCCACCTGCCCTCGTAAAACCACTTTGAGCACGAAAGCACTCCAGTGCGGATGAAAACGGGGTGGGAATAACAGGGGTATTGGCCTTGAAGAGCGAGAAATCAACAAAGTACGCAAACGCGTGCCGGACAACAAATATTAAGGAGACTAGAGTGAAACCACTCATAAAACCCGCGGGAGCGCTCAAACTGCTCGCCGCACTGTTATGCGCGATGGTGATCGCCGCACTATCACTGGGAAACGCGTTCGCAGCACCAAAAGACCGCGCAGTCGATACTACTGGCGCGAGCGAGCTCGGTAACATTGATACCACTAAATCGGTGTCATTGACCATCCATAAGCACGAGCAAAACGCAGCCAATCCGATTAAGAATCCAGACGGTTCGGGCACCTCACCACTGATGGGCAAACCACTGGGCGGGGTGAAGTTCAAGGTTGAAAAACTAAAATACGACCTAACGAAACAAGAAGACTGGGATAAGCTATCAAAGCTTTCCGATCCAACGAAAGCTGAGAAGGACACTGCTTCCACCGCTCAAGAGAAAGAAACTACCGCTGAGGGTAAAGCAGAGTTTAAAGACGGCTCACTCCAACAAGGCGCGTATCTTGTAACTGAGACCGCGGCGGGGAAGAACACTATCGTGAAGACGGCGGAGCCATTCATCGTCACTCTTCCACTACCGCACAACAACCAGTGGATCTACGACGTGCACGCCTACCCAAAGAACACCCTGTCCTCCTTCAAGAAAGAAGCAAAACCACAGGCAGGAAATGGAGTACTGCACTGGGACATCACCGTAGACATCCCAAAACTCGATGGGCAGAAAAAATACACAGGCCTCGTACTCAAAGATAAGATTGACGCAACCAAGCTGGAATACTCAAAAACCACAGCAAAACTAGGGGCAAATGCATTCACTGGCTTCAACGCCACTTACGATCAGGCCGGCGGCCTGACCATCACCGTAAACAATGATGGGCTTGCCCAACTTGGAGCTGTAACCAAGACTGAGAACCTCGTTTTCACAGTAGAAACCAATGTAAAGGACACTACTGTAGGTAAAGTAACCAACGACGCTGAGCTAACATTCAACAATGACCCAGCAACCAAAATCACAACAAAAGACCTGGGAGAAACAGCTGAAGCCTACATTGGGAAACTAACGATTAAAAAGACCGATACCAAAGACCACCCTCTTCAAGGAGCGAAGTTCAAGGTATGCAAAGACGAGGCCTGCAACCAAGTAGTAATCGATGAGCTTACAAGTAACGATAAAGGCCAAATCGAAGTACCAAAACTGCAGATCAACGACACTGGCACGGACTATTGGATCCAAGAAACCCAGGCTCCAGCTGGTTTTGTGAAGAAAGCAGAAGCGGTCAAAGTAAGCTTCACTAAAGACCAGTACGAGAAAACCGAAACCATCCAGAACTCTCATGTATCCGGTGGTGTCTTCGGTCAACTCCCACTCACTGGTGCTCAGGGCATGCTCCTGCTGACCATCGGTGGTGGCGCTGTTATTGCTCTAGGTGCCGGTGCCATGCTAGTACTTGCGCGGCGCCGCAAGAGCGCATAGTTAAATAGTTAAGTCCAAGCCGTTTCGAGCTTGCAACTGGACTGGCCCTGCTACCTACTTACCTTGTGAGTAGTAGCGGGGCCACCGCTTTTCAATAGGAAGCTTTGAGAGTATGAGCGCAAGAAAACAACCCCGCCACCTAAGGACAGGCTCCAACACTCCACACCCCTGGTGCCGGCGGCAAAGGCAGGCAGGTGCCAGGAAATCTTCGGGCGGTGCAGCACGCGTAGAGACCCGCGGTAGCCGCACCCGCTGGGTGCTTGCATGCCTGCTCGTGTGCGCACTAATGCTGATAGGGATTGGAGCAGTGGCGTACCCACACGTTGCCGCGTGGCAAAACCAGTACTACCAAAACGATATTCTCGCTGCCTACGAAAAGACAAAACAAAACGCGTCGCCACCCCTTCACTCCCAGATAGAACAAGCTCAAGCGTATAACCGAGCACTACGATTCTTTGGAGCAGTCAAAGCTGGCGAACGAATCCCTGTGGGACAAAAAGGCGGTGGGGATATACCCGGGTTCAAGTACGCTGATCTACTATCCTCACAGGGAGCGGGTGGAATCATGGGGCGCGTGCGCATCCCAAAAATCAATGTTGACCTGCCCATCTACCACGGTAGTGATGAGGCGACCCTACTCAAGGGCGTTGGCCACCTAGAAGGCACTTCCTTACCGGTAGGAGGAAAAAACACGCACGCGGTACTCACCGCCCACCGAGGCCTAGCAGAAGCCAAGTACTTCACCGACCTAAATAAACTCAACAAGGGCGACGTATTCACAGTCTCAGCAGCAGGACAAGACCTGGCCTACCGCGTGACAAACATGCAAGTGGTATCCCCACAAGAAACCCAGGTACTACGCCTACAACCAGGCAAAGACTTAGTGACACTCGTGACGTGCACACCACTGGGCATTAACTCCCACCGAATCATCGTCACCGCCCAACGCATCACCCCCACTCCAGAAGCCTACAAACATCTGCCACCCCTGACCCCATACCCATGGGCACTAGCTATCGCAGGCACCTTAGCCGTCCTAACTATAGTCTTCACAGTCTTCCTTATCCTCCCGCCAAAGAAAGAGAAAGATAGGGACAGTAATTAGTGCCGGGCAGTAGTGACTGAGAAAAGAATGAACTGTGCTAGGCAGTATTATTGACTGCTGTTACGCCATTCACAACGGGACTGTACGCGCCTTACAACGACGCATCCCCGAGGAAGTGTTTTTCCAGGGAGGAACAGCAGGGCAAATGGCATTATTGCTTGACCAATAAGTTGATGAGACAGCCACTAAGAGTTTCCAGATCGAGCACTGTGTGCTGACGATAAGATTTCTTAAATCCGATATTCTAACAGCCTCCAAGAACCCGCCCAGACCCCGGCGACACCGATGCGGTAGTGTTGTACTCAACATGACCGGTTCCGCTGCCCGCTTTGGTGGGAGTCCAGGGCCGGTCCTCTTTTCTTTATCAGACAGCGATAATTCTTCTCGCTGTGATTGTGATTCCTCGCCGACCCCCATTGTTTCTGTTGGTGTTTTCGCGATAGACTGATAAGTACTAGTACCGGCTCGCCTGTATCGGTTCTCGAGACAGGTCAGAGCCGGTCTTCACATTCTGGAAGCAAACAGGCAGGTGAGCTAGTGAGTGATAAGCCCTGGGTCAGTGTTGACGAGCAGACCCGGATCCTCATGCAGCGCGGCATGGCAGATGCTGGTGATTACCGCCGCGAACTAGCCACCATCGGTTACTACCGGATTTCGGGTTATTCCTATCCTCTCCGCCGGATCGCCCCTGCGGGTTCCTCGCGGCAGCGTTTAGATCATTTCATTCCAGGTGCTCGTATGCGCCACGCATTAGAGTTGTATGAGTTTGATGAACGCCTTCGTTTAGCAGCATGGCAAGCCATGTGCAAACTTGAGGTGTGCCTACGGGTTGACGTGGGACACGTGTTAGGTGAGCTAGATCCGTTCATTCACCTCGATCTCGAACAGTACTGGACCTCAGGGAAAATGAGTCGCAGAGCCAAACTGTTTACGCAAAAACTCACCAAAACGCAGTCACGATCCTCCGAAGATTTCGTCACGCATTACAACGAGTCTCACGACGGACGTTTACCAGTGTGGGTAGCCACAGAGATTCTCGAATTCGGTCAACTTGTAACCTTGTTCTCATTGGCTCCCTTCGAGCAGCGCCGCCGTATTGCTGAACAATACTCTACGCGTGCTGACGAATTAGAGTCATGGATGCGTACCGCAAATTTTGTTCGTAATGTGTGCGCCCATCACGCCAGGCTGTGGAATAGGCAGCTCGTTATACGTCCGCTGATCAAATACCGTCGTAATGACCCGACACTTTCAACCGCGACACAATCCGCAGGACGCATGTACGCTGCGTTGACACTCATCGCATTCCTGTTACGTCGAGGAGGCTTTACCGACGAAATCCAGGCCATCAAACATACCCTCGACAGCTTCCCCAACAATATTCCCGGCGTGGATATGACACACATGGGGGCCAGTGCAGACTGGAACCAGCAACCCGTCTGGAAAACTAGCATCTAGTCCTTACGGTAATAAGAACACTCGTACCCGTCCGCATCCAGCGGCAAGCCTTCTGCCCAGGTTGGGAGTGTGGACATGAGAGCGCAGGTATCCGACACAGTGAAGTCAGAGTGTATGGGTTCGTCGATGACGATTTCGTCATGCACATGCATCACAATCCGATGCCCAGCCTTGGCGACTGCGTGCATGCCAGTGACAAGCAGATCGCGAGCGATAGCTTGCACGATATTCTCGACAAGTTTCCCACCATAGGTTTGTAGCCGATCCCACTTACGACCGGTCGTTGTACCGCTATAAGTGATAGAAGTACCGCCCCAACGGTTTTCACCCAGACGCGGCTGCACATAAGCAAGCCGCCTGCCCGAGGGCAGTTCGATGAAGAGAATCCCAGACTCGACGCTAAACCGCAGGTTGCGTAACCGGATCGGCTGGCGCGACGTGATCGCGGCGATAGCTGCTTCTTCTACGTCTGCCCACAGCTGCACAATGTGTGGGTTGGCTGCCCTCCATGCGTCCACGATCGGTTTGAGCTCGTGCTCGGCTAACCCCATCCGCAAGGCACCCATGGCTTTAAGCGCTCCTATGGAGCCGCCATAGCCACAGGCGAGCACCGCGATCTTCCCTTTCTGGCGAAGCTCACCGTTAACGCCGTGCTTCTCGACGGGGACTCCGAACATACGCGAAGCGGTTTCACAATAGAGGTCTTTACCCTCACGGAAAGTGTCCAGGGTGGTTGTTTCTCCTGCGAGCCAGGCGATGACACGCGCCTCGATTGCGGAGAAGTCAGCGACGATGAACCTGTGCCCAGGAGAGGGAATAAACGCGGTGCGGATCAACTGGCTGAGCGTATCAGGCACAGAATCATACAGCAGCTCAAAAGCGTCCAGGTTGCCTGTTCTGACGAGGGTTCGTGCTTGGTCGAGATCAGAAAGATAATTCCTGGGAAGATTCTGTACCTGAACAAGACGTCCAGCAAACCTCCCCGTGCGACCTGCGCCATAGAACTGGATCAAGCCTCGTGCCCTCCCGTCTTTTCCTGCCACATGTTGCATAGCTTGATATTTCTTTACGCTTGATTTTGCTAGGTCCCTGCGTAGTTCGAGGACTTCTTTCACCCCACCCATAGCAGTATCGAGAGCAGCGTCCACGTCCGCTTTTGATAGTGATTCGAGTTCGCAGCCGTGGTTGTGGAGCCATTGTTTGAGTTGGATTGGCGAGTTCGGGTTCTCTAGCCCCGTGAGCTTCTGCGCACGCGCGAGTGTGGCATTGCGGTGCTGCTCATCGACGGAGACAGCATTATCGACCAGCGTGTGGTCGAGAAGAATACCCGTATCGTTAATGCGTTGGTCGAGGGCGTAGGCGTCCCACTCGGCATCTGGCATAGGGAAAGATGAGAGCCTGTCGTGGATAGCCAGTTCCACCTCAACGTCACGCCGGTTATACTCCACGAACTGTGTCCATCCGGTCGGATCAGACGCGGGCAGGTTCCTACGTTTGCCGTCGTTCAGGACTGAGGGTGTGGCGGGTGTGCAGAACTGTTTGATCAGTTTCTTGCCGGCGCTGTCTTTCTGAACGTCAAGGTTGAGGGTTTTGGCAACCTGGTCAAGGCTCATCGGCAACCCCAAATAAGCCGACCAAATCATCGTGCAGCGCCAGGATTGGGGGTTGAGGTAGGTTCCTGACGGGTAGCCGAGAAATCTTGACAGAACAACACGTTCAAACATGTTGTTGAAGCTCCACTTAACCACGTTCGGATCGCTCAGCGCGGTGATCACCTCATCGGGCAGTCGGTCTCCGCTGGCGAGATCAACTACCTCCACCGGGCCGCCATCAATCGAGTAGCCGAACAGGAGCACCTCGAACTGTGGGTGTGCCGCGTAGGGGTAGACGCCCGATTTAGTGAGGTTGACGGGGCTGAAGGTCTCTGTATCGATGACCAAGTCTTTCATTGTTCGGACCCCTGTTGTTCAACGTGTCGGCTGCGGTTGATACATCTTTGAATCACCGTGTAGTCTCTGTTGAACATTTCAGCCAGCGCTGTCTTACTCATGCCTTCCCGGTAGAGACTTAGAATTGTTTCCTGCTGTTTGTCAGTCAGTCTCGGCGACCGCTGTGCTTTACCTGAACTATTGGTTGGATGCTCATCGTTAAGCTTCGGGCTATTGAGTACCGCAAACTCTCCGAACAAGGTGGTGGCGGCTCGATCATATGCGTCGGCGGCCTCACGTGCCGTTGGGAATCTACCCAAATAGTAGGCTTTTCTATTCACCATTATCTGCGCTTGCCAAGTGCCATTTGACAGTTGGCATACCCCTTTGAGTCCGCTCTTGCTATTGGCCTGTGCTGATCGGTTATAACTGTTTTCCTGCTGGGTGCATATGCGCAGGTTTTCCGTGCGGTTATCAAGACGGTCGCGATTGATGTGATCAACAATCTGTCCTGGCTTGGCACCGGTAATCAGCCGGTGCATCAGTATTTGGTTCTTCCCTGCACCCGAAGTCGCATACCCGTGTATCCCTACAGACCACTGACGTTCGGCAAGATCGTTGACCATGTCAGCGTCGACCAAAACCACATCGTTACCGCAACGAAGCTCGGCAGTGCCGTCAACGTGAACAACATAAACATTGCGTGTGAGTGTCATCGTTTCACCATTTCTCAGGAAGATGACGGGCAGCTCTCCTACAAGCAGCCACCCGCCACCTTGAATCCCGCTATTAGTTGAGGAAGTCCTCGCTGGTGGCTGGGCTGCCGAAGTCGGTCTCAGCGCTCACGCGCCCACCGCCAAGGCTCTCGCCGTCGCGGATCTTTTGAATATTCCCCAGTGCGCAGGCGATGCCACGGTTCCCGTTCGTGTTAAACGCATAGAAGCTCAGGGATACGCGGGCGTAGCAGCCGGAGTAGACCTCGGCGCGATCCAGAATCGGGGCGACATTCATGTCGACGATCTGGGGAGCAGTGAGGCTGTTGGCGTTGACGAAGAAGCTGTTGGCGTAGGCTTCGTCGTCGCGCTCCACGTCCCCGTCACGCAGCGGTAGTTTCAACGCGGCCTTGTTGGGGCGTTTCCCACCAAACTTGGCCACGCCAGCGGTGATAGCTGCGTCCACAGCTTTCTCAATCGCGTTAATAGTCGCCGTGTCCGACTTCGGGATGATGAGGGAGACGGAGTATTTGGGTTTTCCTCCTTGGATCGAGTTCGGCTCCCACACGTTCGCATAGCTGAGTCGGACTTCGCCGGTGACCACACGCGTCGGATTAGATGTTGTTGTCATGATCTTTTCTTCTTTCTACATTGTTACTTGTTTGTTGGTTGAAAATCGCTGGCCGCGCTCTGAATGTTCAGGGCGGGTCGTTTATCAGATGCAGGCACCAGCGTGGGTTTGCCTGCGGGTTTGGTTATGAGGTCGCCGAGGATCTCGTTGAACGTTGCCTTGCCCATCAGCTTTTCCATTGCCGTGATGCCTTTGAGTTTCTTCTCGTAAATATCGGCATACCCAGCAGCTTCAGCCGCAGCGGCCACGTCCTTCTCACAGGTGTATTTGCGTACCGACCGACCAGCGACGAGCTTGAACCCCTCAAAAACTACGCCCTGATTGACAGCTCTAGACAAGGCATAAGCCTCCACATCCGACGCCCATTTCTTCAAATCAGGAATCCGGGCCAACACGCCTGCAATCTCTGCATCCGTGAGCTCTGCTGGCGGCGCGAACTCCAACTTGGCAAGCTGGAGGTTGGCTTCCGCTCGTGCCCGACAAGTTGCCGCAATGCGGCAGAACTGACACCACGAGCCTGGACAAAACTCGCCACCGCCTGCTGCTGCCAGCTCGGCCTTGGGTTTCACCTCCGCGTCAGCCCAGGCTTGAAGGTCAGCGACGGACACTTCCCACGTGTCGACGTTGGCGCGCCTAGGCTGGTAGATCGTCACCGCCACCTGGTCAATGTCGTAGAGCTCCCCGAACGCGCGCAACGCACCCAGGGCGTAGAGCATGAGCTGCGGATTATGCTCAGCCTCGACCAACACGCCTTGCCCATATTTCAAATCAATGATCTGCAAGCTGGGTTCTGCGATGATCACACAGTCCCCGGTGCCGAAACCTCCCGGAACCACGTGGGAGAAATCCAGGCGCTGCTCGACCAACACCTGCGGATCACCACAGGTCTCCCTCGCGAGTGAAACGTGTTCTTGAACAAACGACACGTAGTCGTCCGTCAAAGTCTCCATCTCCTCGTCAATCCACTCCGACACTGGTTTGAACGTGGGCGCCTGGTGCAGGGCGCGGCGGAGCTTCCACTCCGCCAACGCATGCGCCACCGTGCCCTGCTCAGCAGCCCCCGACGACGACGAGTCCGGCTCACCGGCTTCGAGGACGGCACTAGGCGGACAGTTCAGCCACCTGTGCGCACCGGAAGCCGAGAGGAGAGCGTGGTCAGTCGGAGCCATCAGCAAGCTCCCTTGCACGATCGAGCAGCCACCCGTACTTAGCCGGGTTTACTGCTGAGAGTCGGTCTGCACCCGCTGCGACGATCAGCTCCCGCACCTGGTCGGTCTTGCCCTGGGCGGTTAGTTCAGCGAGCACACCACGCACCTCGGCTAGCGACACTGGCTCCGGTTCGGGTTCCTGTTCGGGTGTCTGCTGGTGGGCGACCTCGTATTCGGCGATCGCTTCCTCCAACGCCGGTTGGGCGAGCTCGGCGGCGGCAATCGGACGAGTACCCGGCATCCCAGCGTGATCCTCAAACCCCTCCCACGCGGCCTCTTCGATCGCTGCCGCCAACATTGTGACGCCTTCGGCGATCCTGTTCAACGCGCCAATGAACTTGTTCGAGTCGGTGACATTCACGCAGCATCACCACCCGCACCGGTGACACCGACCGCGTCGGCGAGTGCCATCAGGTCGTCTGCTGGTTCCACAATCTCGACGGTGCCGACTTGGTTTCCCGGCACGAGCACGGTGACGCACTGCCTGCGGCCGAGAATCTTGGTCAAGATGCGTTCACGCAGGCTGACAGTGCGGGCGGAGACCAGCGAGTCATCTGGCGCGTCGTCGGAGACATTGATGCGAAGCTTGTGCTTTGCCATAAGTTTTCCCCTTTCTAGAGGATTCGAATAGGTGCTTGCCGCCATGTGGGGCTTGCACTCATACGTCCTCGAGTCGGGGCGAATCCGGACGGGTC
>NZ_JASXSX010000006.1:0-31544 GCF_032085515.1 Gleimia hominis | reverse complement strand
CGCGGTTTTTTGTGACTGATTTTTTATCCCGTCCGGTTTCGTCCCTGCTGGGGGCGTATAGGTGAAGGCATCGCGCGGGCGGCACATAAAAACGCTTAGCGCCGAGGTTTTCTCCGTTGAACGGGTAATCCCACCAGTTCACGGAAAAGGTATGTAAGAGATTTCTATGAGGAGGAATCATGGCAGATGAAATGATTTTTGAGACACAGCGGTGGCTTAACGGCACCTATGAGGATAAGACCGGGTTTGGGTCTGTTCCCATGGATGGGAAAACGGGATGGGCGACGATCAATGCGCTTATTCGCGCATTACAGATCGAGCTTGGTATCACAGCGACCGCGAACAATTTCGGTCCGGGAACCCAGTCACGGTTCACTTCCCGTTGGCCTCATGGCATTACCAAGAATAATGCCGCGAGTAATGTGCACGGGATCATTCAGGGTGCGCTTTGGTGTAAGGGTTATCCAGCCGAGTACGGGGGTATCACGACTAAGTTCACCGATAATGTTGCTTCTTCTATCAGGAAAATGAAGGGCGATATTGGCCTGTCTGATACTTCTTCCACTGTTGATGTGGAGTTGATGATGGCCTTGTTATCCATGAAGCAGTTCCGTCTTTTGTCTGCTTACGGTGGGAAAGGACCGATCCGCACCATCCAGCAGACCATCAACCGTAGCTACAAGGCATATACAGGAATTCTGCCTACTGATGGCATTTATGGACGTGAGATGAACACTGGTCTTATCCAGGTGCTGCAAAAGCTGGAAGGGTTTAGTGCTTCGCAAGCGACCGGTAACTTTGGTAATGGTACCCGTAGTCGTCTGCAAACCATCAGCGGTGGTAGCGGAGAGTGGGTATGGTTGGCAAGCGCTGCCTTGGTGTGTAATGGGCACGCCAGTTCCGTAACCAACACATGGACTGCGGATTTGGCTTCTCAGGTGCGCGCGTTCCAGGCGGCTTACGCTCTACCTGTTACGGGTGTGGTTGATCCGACAACCTGGATGAGCCTGCTCACTTCGAAGGGGGACCCTAACCGTGCATGCGTTGCCTGCGATACGCGTTTTGAGATTACCGACGAGCTTGCCAAGCATCTTAAAGCAGATGGCTACAAGATTGTAGGGCGCTACTTGAGTGAACCGGGCCAGTCTGGTAAGGCTGAGAAGGAATACTTTAAAGCGTTGCGCACCGGTGAGCTTGAGCGCATAGTTGATCAGGGCTTGCAATATTTCCCAATCTTCCAGGAGTATTCCACGAAACTTTCGCACTTCAGTGTTGAGAACGGGGATCGGCATGCTAAAGAAGCCCAAGCCGCGGCCAAACGGTTAGGGATTCCTCCGACCGTCATCTACTTCGCTGTGGATTACGACGCTACCGACCCCGAGGTGACCAGTAGCATCCTGCCTTATTTCCAGGCAGTTAACGCTAATCTGGGTGGAGGGTACCGTGTGGGTATTTACGCTTCGCGTAACATTTGCACTCGGGTAGCTGAGGCAGGATACAGTGTTGCCTCTTTCGTTTCTGACATGTCTACAGGATTCTCCGGAAACCTAGGCTTCCCCATCCCAAACAACTGGGCATTCGACCAATTCCACGAAATCAGCGGATACCATGGAAAATGGGATCTAGACCGCGTCGCGTACTCGGGTCGAATCGGCGCGGTCGGTAGTGTGCGACACACCACCGGGCATGGCGAGGTAGCGGTACCTTACAGTGCGCCGCCAGTTCCAACCTTTAACGGCCTGCCAACATGGAACTCTATCCACCCTTCAATCACACGGCTAGAGAATGCTATTGATGACTACATGAAGTCGAAAGCAGGTGCTGGTCCATTGCCACAGACCTATTCCACCGAAACTCTTCGTCTAACACTGGAATACCTCGCAATTGATTATCTTAAAGAATCAAACTTTGCGATAGCGGCAGGTACGCGCGCACCCAATGAGCTACGTGATTATCTCCACCAACACCATAAGTCTTTGGTTACTGATCTCGATAGACACATTGGAAGCAACCGAATTGAATTCACTGATCCGTATCGGCGGGGGAAGAACGATCTTGCCCATATGGCATATACACTCTTGTGTTACCTCACCACCAGTCCAGCCCCGGATTTCTGGACCGGGTGGGGAGGAGACCTCGCCACGGGCATGGCTGATCTTCATGTTTTGATGCAACGCCATCCAAGCCTGGATCGTCAACGTGCCGCGAATGCGCTAATTGGATCAGACCCGCAAGCGGTTGATAACTACCTGACCAGTCACGGAGTAGAACCGCAAAAACTACAGGTACGCTGCAACTTCACAGACATCTGTGACGATGCTGACGCAATCTTGCTAAGCAAAATGTTAAAGGACAATCCCCCGAAGGATCTGCATGCTCTTTCTGACACGATTAACTCTTATTACAGCGAAATCATTGTCCAGAACCGCTACACCGCCTACGAAGCAGACGGCTTAGACTACACGTCGCAAGACTCATTAGCCTCGAGCATTTGGGGCAAAATTAACAGTTTTGGTACAGATTTTCCTGGCGTTGGCCTACACCGTCTCGCTGGAGATTCCACCGGTGAAGAACGCGTGGCTTGCTGCCGCGCGCTAGCTGGTTACCTCTTAGCACGATCACACTAAGTTTCCAAAGGCCGGTTGGGTACTGTCGTATTCCCAGAAGTTTGCGCTATACTCAACCGGCCTTTACGTCGTAAACAGAAATATCGAAGCAGGACTGTTCCTAGTGAGAGTAATGGATAATAAACGAGCCAAACCCAACCTGGACCGTGTAAATACTGCTCAATTTTCCAATCAACTAATCGGGCAGTGGCAATGCCAGAAGTTCCTATGGTAAGCAACAGGATCGTAGGTAAGCTAAGGGTTTTGAACATGACGTGGTTTACTGTCACAGAGTAAAGAATCACGTGAGTAACTCCAAAGCCTGTGAGAAGTGCGAGTATTAACCAGACCTCTTGGCGAAGTTGGCTGTAAGATTCTGTAGTTTTTTCGTAGGGGTGAGTGTCATACTTATCAATCCACCACGCAATAGCCATAAGCACACTGAGTAGGACAAGAAACTTCATTACTTGTTTTGCTTTGGCCACGGTTGATCCCCTTCCCTGAAACAGGTTTCCTAACAAATAGACACATCCACTCTAATTTAAGCATTCAGGCACGCTTCTAGGGAGATTATTGCTATGGCTCGTGATGGTACTAATCGGGGTGGGCGGCGCGTGCGGGCTGGTGCGAAGCCGGATGCGTTGAATGAGAAGATCGCTGCCGGGCATCCTGCTACGCGCCTGGAAGATCCTTTGAATGAGTCCTTTGATTTTGAAGGTAGCGATATTGGGGGTGGTGCGGTGCTCGCCGGGGAGACTATGCCTGAGCCTTCGGATTACCTGTCGGAGGTTCAGCGTGATGGTAAGCCACTCGGTGCTGATCTGGTGTACCGGGAGACGTGGCAGTGGCTCGACCAGCGCGGCTGCTCCCAGTTTGTGGCACCCCGGTTGATTGAGGCCTATGCGCAGGCGTTTGCTCGTTATGTGCAGTGTGAGCAGGCGATCTCCAAGTTCGGTCTGCTCGGAAAGCACCCAACTACCGGGGCGGCTATCGCCTCCCCGTTCGTTGCTATGTCCCAGTCGTTTGGTAAGCAGGCGAATGTGTATTGGTACGAGATTTACGAGATCGTCCGGGCGACCTGCACCAGTGATTATTCGGGTGCCACGCCGGGTGATGAGGTGATGGAGCAGCTGCTGAAAGCCCGCTCCTAACGAACCCATTGTTGCGTCTGCCTGTGCTTGATGGGTGGGCGTTTTGTTCTGCCCTGATTCTTTGAAAGTGAGTGCGTACATGTCTGTCACGAAGACTGCTGAAGCTACCTGTATCGGCCACCCGGATAAGCTGTGTGACTTGATCGCCGACACCATCCTTGATGACATTCTTTATGAGGATCCTGCTGCCCGGGTTGCGGTTGAGGTAATGGTGTCTGGGCGCAGGGTTATTGTTACCGGTGAGATCACGACGAAGGTACGTCCTCGTATTCGCCAGTCGGTGCGTGCCGCGCTAGTAGAGGCGGGCTATCAGCCGTGGAAATTCCTTGTTTTCGTCTGGACGCGTAAACAGTCCCCAGACATCAACGCCGGAGTCTCGAAATCCTTAGAGGCACGCTTCGGTGAGGACACCGAGTTCGCGCTCCAGGGCGCGGGTGATCAGGGCACGGTTTACGGCTACGCCACCAATGAGACCCCCGAACGCCTCCCACTCCCGCTCGTGCTCGCACACCGCATCTGCGAACGTTTGGACACCGCCCGCGTTGAGGGCACGATCACTGGGATTAAGCCGGATGGTAAAGCACAAGTAAGCGTTACATACAACGAGGCTGGGGAGCCCGAGAAAGTCGAAACGGTCGTGGTGTCGATCCAGCACTACTCGGCGAAGGATCTAGATGAGTTGGTGGCTGAGGTGAAAACCCTCATCGTCGCACCAGCTTGCAAACCATACCTGCCGATCACTGATGACACTGAGATTCTGGTGAATCCCTCGGGTGTTTTTACCGTGGGCGGTCCAAAGGCTGATACGGGCCTGACGGGCAGGAAGCTGATGGTGGACACTTACGGTGGTCTCGCCCCACACGGTGGTGGTGCGTTTTCGGGTAAAGACCCGTCCAAGGTTGACCGGTCTGGGGCGTATATGGCGCGGCTGATAGCTAGAACCATTGTTGATGCTCGGCTGGCTCGCGAGTGTCAGGTGAGCATTTCTTATGCGATTGGCAAGGCTGACCCGGTTGCTTTTACTATCGACACTCTTGGCACCGGTCAGTACGCCGACCACGTTTTGACCGCCTCTGCGCGGGATGTGTTTCCTTTGCGTCCTGGTGGGATCATTGACGCGTTGAATCTACGCAACCCTAGTTTTACGCGCTATTCGACCTACGGGTACTTCGGCCATGCCGGTCCGCGCTGGGAACAAACCTGGCGACACGAGCGCGACCTGCGGAAGGCGGTGGAAACACATGCAGATCAAGCAACTGGCCATCGCTGACCTGAAACCGGCGGCGTATAACCCGCGTAAGGAATTGAAACCTGGCGACCCGGAGTTCGAGAAGCTCAAGCGGTCCTTGAGCGAGTTCGGCTACGTCGAACCGATTATTTGGAACAAGACCACCGGGCATGTCGTCGGTGGACACCAGCGCCTGAAAGTCCTCGAAGACCTCGGCCACACCATGGTCGACTGCGTCATCGTCGAGCTGGACGAGACGCGGGAGAAAGCACTCAACGTCGCGATGAATAAGATTAGCGGTGAATGGGACGAATCCAAACTGGCCCTGCTGATCGCTGACTTGGATGCTTCGGATTTCGATGCGGAGCTGACCGGGTTCGACGACGAGGAGATCGCCCAACTCATCGGCTCCCTTGACGAAGACGACGTGGAGGACGACAACTTCGACCTCACCTCTGCATTGGAGGCGGCGGCGTTTGTGGAGCGTGGGGACATCTGGACGGTGGGCCGGCACCGGCTCGTGTGTGGTGATGCAACATCGCAAGCAGACGTCGAGTTACTCATGGATGGTAAGCGCGCCAACCTGGTGCTCACCGACCCGCCATACAACGTGGCCTTCGAATCCTCCGACGGTTTGACGATCCGCAACGACAAGATGGGTGCGGACGCGTTCTACGAGTTCCTGCTCGCCGCGTTCACCCAGATGGCGAGTGTGTGTGAGAAGGGCGCATCAGCCTATGTGTTCCACGCTGATACTGAGGGCTTGAGTTTCCGGCGTGCTTTCCAGGACGCTGGCTTCAAACTGTCCGGGTGTTGCATTTGGGTCAAAGACTCCCTGGTGCTGGGGCGTTCCCCCTACCAGTGGCAACACGAGCCGGTGCTGTTCGGCTGGGTGAAGACCGGTAAGCACAAGTGGTATGCCGACCGGAAGCAAACCACCATCTGGCGGTTTGATAAGCCCCGCCGCAACGCTGACCACCCGACCTCCAAGCCGCTGGACTTATTGGCGTATCCGATCGGAAACTCCACTCAGGCGAATGCGATCGTGCTCGACACTTTCGCAGGCTCAGGTTCGACATTGATGGCTTGCGAGGCTACAGGCCGTATCTGCTACTGCCTGGAGCTCGATGAGAAGTACGCCAGTGTGATCTTGCGCCGCTACGCCGACGCCACCGGTGACGCAGCCGGGATCACCTGCCTACGCGATGGTAAACAGCTCGCGTATTTGGATGTGGTGGAGGCCGTGGATCGAGGCACCACATGAGTCCGTTGACGCTTGGCTCCCTGTTTGACGGGTCGGGCGGCTTCCCACTCGCCGCCCTCCACACGGGTATTCGCCCCGTCTGGGCAAGCGAGGTGGAGCCGTTCCCGATCCTTGTCACCACCACCCGCCTGCCCGAAGTCGCCCACTTGGGTGATGTGAGTCAGATTGACGGCGCAGCGATTAAGCCGGTGGATGTGATCACGTTCGGCTCGCCCTGCCAGGACTTGTCGGTGGCTGGCCGCCAGTTCGGGCTGGCAGGGAAACGTTCGGGCCTGTTCTTCCAGGCCATACGCATCATTAAGGAAATGAGAAAGGCAAGCAATGGTCGATACCCGAGATTCGCGGTGTGGGAGAACGTGCCGGGAGCCTTCTCCTCCAACAAAGGCCACGACTTCGCCGACGTCCTCACGAGCCTCATCCGCCTCCAGAGCCCGACCGTTGCTGACGTGCCTGTCCCTGCACCCCGGTGGGCAGATGCGGGATGCGTTGTGGCAGATGGATGCTCGGTTGCGTGGCGTGTATTCGATGCGCAACATTTCGGCCTCGCCCAACGACGCCGCCGCATCTACCTTATCTGCGATTTTGCAGGCCGATCCGCACCCGAGATTCTTTTTGAGCCCGCGAGCCTGCCAAGGCATCCTCAATCGTGCGGCACGCAAGAACAAGACCATGCCCACACCCCTGAAAGAAGCGTTGGAGGCCGTAGCAGCCAGGTGATGTTGTTGGATCATCACCCTCAGGACTCGAGGTTGACCGTCAACTCCTCGGGGGTGGTGCAGACGCCCGCCGCCAGGATGGGCAATTCCCCCACGAACGCACCCATCCTCCTCGATGCCCCAGAGGAACGCAGGGTGTTTGGGTTGAATTCGATCCACCAGTCCCGTGCCGGTGGCGGCCACTACGGCTACGAGGCGGCCGTGTCGAAGACCCTCGACTTGAAGGGCGGAGAGCCGACCTGCAACCAAGGCGGCATGGTCATCCTCGAACCCGTCTATGCCGCATCCAAGGCCGACTATTTCACCCGCGCCACGAAAGATCAGGCCGGGGCCTTGTTGGCCTGCGACTACACTGACTCGCCCATGGTCGCCAGCTCATCGCTTCGACCTAGGCGTTTGACACCGGTTGAGTGCACCCGGTTGCAGGGTTTCCCCGACACCTGGTGCCACCAGCTCGCCCTCACCGACCCCACCGACGCCCAGCTCGACTACTGGGTGGGTGTGTGGGAGGCATGGAACCGCATCCGGAGCGTGCGGCCGAGGAGCCGCAAGCAAGTGGCGGCGTGGCTCGCTGACCCTGCCAGTGACAGCGCGCAGTACAAGTTGTGGGGCAACGCGATCGCCTTGCCGGTGGCTGAACACGTCCTGAAAAGAGTGAAAAACATGGTCGATACGACTGGATAAGTCTGCACACCTATGGCTGTATGTACATGACCGAACAAGACAAGGAGCATGGTCATGAACAACGAACTTCAAGCCCTGAAAACCACCACCGCAGTTGCAAAGCACTACAAGATCCTCGGGCACACCATGCGCTACGGTACCCACACGATCGCCACGAACCGCATCTGGAACGACTGCCTCGGTGCTTACGAGCATTTCGCAGCGATCTTCCACATTCTTGGCGAAGGCAAGAACGCCCCAGTGATGCTCGCGACTGAATCCGATGAGGCTTTCACCGATGAGGGTCACGCGACCGCGTGGGCGATCGGCATGATCCAAGCCCTCTAACCACAGCCAGCCTCGACCATGATCGGCCGGGGCACGACTCTAAGCTTGCCACTTGCGCACCAGGCGCATCTTCGGTCTTGTTTGGCTCGTGACAACGCCCCGGTGTGCGAGTGGCGGTCATCGCTATTTTCCCTAGTGAATAATCCAAAAACGACTGGATATACCCCTGCGCGTATGGCTGTATGTACATGACCAAACAAGAGAAGGAGCAAGGTCATGAACAAGAAAACAGCCGCCCAGCTTCTTGAGATCGCGAAAAAGCACAGCTTTGAAGTTGCCACTCGTGGCGACTTGGAGCGGCGTATGTGGGACGACGAGGACTTCCTCGAAGTCAGCGTTTGGGGTTTGAAAGTCATGCTCGAAGACGCCTACAAGCTCGGAAAACAGACCAAGTAATGAACACCCTCGAACGCGACCAGAAAGCAATCATGGACGGTGACACGATCGAGGTGATGAAGCGTCGCAAGGCCAAGATTGCTGAACTGGAGGCGAGGCTGGGGCGGGAGAAGAACAGCTTTTGCGCCTCGATCCTCGCCCACCAGCTTGAGGAGCGTCGAGCCGAATACCAGCTGCTCGGCAACATGATCTAAACCTCGCACACCGCGCCTGAGCCTTCCAGCTTGGGTGCTGTGCTCTGAGAACTTTTCGCCCCGCTCGTTGGGGCTTTTCTTATGCTACTGGAGAGGAGGTGAATCGCGATGCGACAACTAGAAACCTACACGCCGACCAGGTTCATGGCTGACGGCTCGACGTATGATAAGCGCAAGGCCGATTATGCGGTCGCGTTCATTGAAGCTTTGAAGCATACGAAGGGCCGCTGGTCGGGTAAGGCGTTCAAGCTGATTGATTGGCAAGAGCAGATCGTGCGCGATTTGTTCGGCACCGTCAAAGAAGACGGCTACCGCCAGTTCACCACTGCTTATGTCGAGATTCCGAAGAAGATGGGCAAGCAGGTCGCGCTCGATACGCCCATTCCCACGCCGTCTGGTTTTATGACGATGGGTGATATTCGTGTAGGCGATATTGTGTTCGACGAACGCGGCAAGCGGTGCACGGTTGTTGCTAAATCTCGGGTGGATTATGAAGAGCAGGCCTACCGGATTACGTTCAAAGATGGTGAAGTGATCGAAGCTGGCGAGAATCACCAGTGGGCTGGCCACTATACCTTCGGTAAAGCACGTGAAGCGATTATGACCACCGGTGAACTCTATCGCCTTCCGCGCGATGGTGGTTCGATTCGCTTCCGTATCCCACTAGCAGGTGCACTGGATCTACCCGAGGCTGAGCTGCCGATCGATCCGTATGTGATGGGTTATTGGTTGGGTAACGGCACGGCCACGAAACCTTATTTGACGATCCAAACGAGAGATGTCACGGGCGTCCTTGAACGTATATGGCCGTGGAACACGCTGTCAACTCAGTATCCCAATACCGGGGATTCGATCTGCATCCGGATCCCACAGCTCGAAGCAATCCTGGTTGATTCCTTCCATGACAAGGTGATCCCGACCGAATATCTGCGTGCTTCACGACGTCAGCGCCTGGAATTGTTGTGGGGGCTGATGGATTCTGATGGTTCGATCTCCACCCGTAAAGGCCAAGCAATCTACACCTCGACTGAGGAAGGACTGGCACGGTCTGTTTCAGAACTGCTGTGGAGTTTGGGCATCAAGAATGCGATCACCACGGCCATCTCGACCCAGCGCACAGATTGGAGTTTACCTTCCTCTGTGTGTGGGCGCGTCCACACAGGTCAGACGCTATACTACGTCAAGTTCACCGCGTTTGACGATGTGCGAGTAGCTGGTTTAGATCGTAAGCAAAATCGCGCGATCCCGCGCAACCCGAACACCCGCTCGCACTACCGGTACATCGATACCATCGAGCCAATCCCTAACCGGGGTATGCAGTGCATCCAAGTCGACTCGCCCTCCCACCAGTACTTGGTCGGCCGCTCCTACCTGCCCACCCACAACAGTGAGCTCGCCGCCGCCGTCGCACTTTTGCTTACCTGTGGCGACGGTGAGGAACGTGCCGAAGTCTACGGGTGTGCAGCAGACAGGCAACAGGCAAGCATTGTCTTCGAGGTCTCCGCCGACATGATCCGCATGAGCCCTGCACTGTCCAAGCGTGTCAAGATTCTCGCCTCGCAGAAGCGGATCATCTACAAGCCCACCAACAGCTTCTACCAAGTCCTCTCAGCGGAGGCATATTCGAAGCACGGGTTTAATATCTCCGGTGTTGTCTTCGACGAGCTCCACACCCAACCCAACCGCGCCTTGTTCGATGTGATGACGAAAGGTTCGGGCGACGCGAGGACTCAGCCGTTGTACTTCCTCATAACCACGGCAGGCACTGATACGCACAGTATTTGTTATGAGCAGCACGAGAAGGCCGAGGACATTCTCGCCGGTAAAAAGCACGACCCGACCTTCTATCCCGTCATCTACGGTGCTGACCGTGAGGACGACTGGACCGACGAGAACGTGTGGCGCAAAGCCAACCCGAGCCTAGACATCACCGTGCCGGTGGAGAAAGTGCGTGTTGCCTGCGAACAGGCGCGCCAGAATCCGGCCGAAGAAAACACGTTCCGACAGCTGCGCCTCAACCAATGGGTGAAGCAGTCGGTGCGGTGGATGCCCATGCACGTGTGGAACCAAAACTCAGCACCCATTGACCTTTCTGATTTGGAGGGGCGGGTGTGTTACGGCGGGCTCGACCTTGCGTCGACGACGGATATTACGGCGTTCGTCCTCGTCTTCCCACCCGAAACCGGTGACGAGCCGTATGTGATCGCGCCGTGGTTCTGGCTACCCGAAGACAACCTCAAGCTCCGGGTCGCCCGTGACCACGTGCCCTACGACCTGTGGCAGGACCAAGGCTTCCTACAAACCACGGAAGGCAACGTCGTCCACTACGGGGCGATCGAAGCCTTCATCGAACAACTAGGGACTCGCTTCGATATCAGGGAGATTGCGTTCGACCGGTGGGGCGCTGTCCAAATGAGCCAAAACCTCGAAGCGCTCGGTTTCACCGTGGTTCCGTTCGGGCAAGGCTTCAAAGACATGAGCCCGCCTTCCAAAGAGCTCATGAAACTCGCCCTCGAAGGACGGCTCGCCCACGGTGGGCACCCAGTCCTGTCCTGGATGGTCGACAACATTCACGTCCGCACCGACCCAGCAGGCAACATCAAACCCGACAAACAAAAGAGCACAGAAAAGATCGACGGCGTCGTCGCAACCATCATGGCCCTCGACCGCGCCATCAGATGCGGCCAAGGCACCACCAGCGGGTCGATTTATGATGAACGAGGACTGCTTTTTATCTAGCACTACGGAACGCTCTATCGTATCGAGATTCGATTTTAGTAAAATGATGAAGTCTCTAAGAGGCAACGCGACCCAGATTCCCTGTCGCGCACCCACCACAATGTTGCGGCATGACGAAAGGAATAGTTCATGATTACTAGAAATTATTGCAAAGCTCTTGTAAGTACGGTAACGACATTGGCGTTATCTTTGTCTACGGTTGGGGTTGCATCTGCTGCTGAAACGCCTGCTGGAAACACTTTTTCGCAAAGCGTTTCTGCGGATATTGAAGCTGCTGTAAAAACTCAGCCTAATGTTTTTCTAGACACGAGTGATATTGATGAAGGAAAGATCACGATTCAAGATGGGGTTATCACAGCTCCATCAGCAACAGAAACAGAGTTCTCGTTAACTTTTCCGATTGAATCGTTGAACGATTTTCAAACTCCGAGCCTAAGTGAAGCAGGCAATTATTCAGTAGAAGTACACGATGAAGGAGACGGTGCTTTCAGATCTCTATTTCATATTCCTGATGCGAAATCTCCAAAAGAATACTCAATTTCAGTAGATTCAGATTTTCATTTAACTTATTTGGAAGATGGCGGAATTGCCGCATGGGATCAAAATGAGAATCTTGTAGGAACTTTTACTGCGCCGTGGGCTGTTGATGCAAACGGATCAAAAGTTAACACTGACTATATAATTGATGGTAACCGCATAATTCAGCGTGTCCATACTGATGCTGCAACTGTTTATCCTGTGGTCGCTGATCCTTTCTGGATTCCTGCTTTAGCTGTCATGGCACACTTTACGCGTCATGCGTTAACTCAAGCTGCTGTTAGGGGTGTAAGCCAAGCATTAATTAAACAAGTGGTGACGAATGGTGTGAAGACTGCGGGTAAGAAAGGGACATCAGTCTTCACTCAAGGTAAAGGGAAGAATAGGATTCGAGTTGTTGTAGCCAACAAAACTGGAAACATTATCACGGTTACAAAAGGATGAGACTCATGCATATGACATACGACAGAGAAGCTGATGCTGCATATGTGACGTTCGGTGACAAGATAGCGCCAGAAGAAGCATCGCAGCAGGTAGCTTTTATTGATACTCCGAATGGGCAGACTCAAGTGACGATAGACGTTGATAGTGAAGGGTATCTTCTCGGTATCGAAATACTTGCAGCGTCAGCTGGTTTACGTGCCGAAGTTTTGAACAAAGCACAGCATCTGTGACTCCTTTACCTTTATGCGTTTGCTGTGAGAAGCAAAATGCCTAGTCGGATGTTGCTAGTTGCTTCCTACGAATAGTCCCCTGTGTCTGATATAGACGCGGGGGACTACTTATTTTCTGACCAAGGAACAGTGATGGGTTTTCTTTCCTGGCTGCGTGGCGACACTGCTCGCACCACTGACGATCACGCGATCAGCTCAGGCTATAGCTTTTTCTTCGGGGCCACGAGCTCTGGGCGTCCGGTGACGGAGCGCTCTGCGATGCAGATGACGGCGGTGTATTCGTGTGTGCGGATTTTGGCGGAGGCGATCGCTGGTCTGCCGCTGCATGTGTATCGACAACGGGCGGATGGTGCGAAGGTGAAGGCTCTCGACCATCCGCTGTATTGGCTTCTTCATGATGAGCCGAATCCAGAGATGACGAGCTTTGTGTTCCGAGAAACGCTGATGACGCACTTGCTGCTTTGGGGTAATGCGTTTGCTCAAGTACTGCGCAATGGCCGTGATGAGGTCATCGGCTTGTATCCGCTTATGCCGAACAGGATGAGCGTGGGGCGTGATGAGGGTGGGCGGTTGTATTACGAGTATCAGCGCAGCTGGGATGAACCCTCTGGACGCTTCGAAACCGTCACCTTGCAGGCACGCGATGTGCTCCATATTCCAGGGCTGGGTTTCGATGGGCTGGTGGGGTATTCTCCGATTGCGATGGCGAAGAACGCTATAGGCCTCGCTCAGGCGACCGAGGACTACGGAGCAAGTTTTTTCGCTAATGGTGCTGCGCCGGGCGGGGTGTTGGAGCATCCGGGCACAATCAAAGACCCCACGCGGGTGCGCGAGTCCTGGCAGCAGACCTTTGGTGGGGCGAGGAACGCCAATAAGATCGCGGTGTTGGAAGAGGGCATGAAATACACGCCCATCTCCGTTAGCCCGGAACAAGCCCAATTCCTCGAAACGAGGAAGTTTCAGATGGGTGAGATCGCCCGCATCTTCCGTATTCCTCCCCATATGATCGGGGATTTAGATCGTTCCTCGTTTTCTAACATTGAGCAGCAGTCGTTGGAGTTTGTGAAGTACACGCTGGATCCGTGGGTGATCCGCTGGGAGCAAGCCATCACCAAAACACTCCTCAGTCCGCGCGAGAAACCGCAGGTGTACGTGAAGTTCAACCTCGAAGGTCTGCTGCGTGGTGACTATAAGTCGCGGATGGATGGGTATGCGGTGGCACGGCAGAACGGGTGGATGAGCGCCAACGATATCCGCGAGCTAGAAAACCTCGACAAGATACCCGCCGAGGCTGGCGGAGACCTCTACCTGGTGAACGGGAATATGCTCCCGCTCGGTCTTGCAGGGGCTTACGCCACCACCCAAGCCGACCAGACAGAAAGCGAGCCTGAGCCGTCGTTGGCCCCGGAACCTTCGAGTAACCAGCTTCCCCTAAGGAGGAGGATATGAGACGTTTTTGGAACTGGCTCACCCCCGAGCCACACACGAATGACCCGGACGCAGGTAGTGCCCGGGTTTTGCGCATTGCTGGCACGATCGCTGAAGAATCCTGGTTTGATGACGACGTCACACCCGGTATTTTTGCAGGCGAGTTGAACGCGGGTAGCGGGCCGGTGACGATCTGGCTGAACTCGCCTGGTGGTGATGTGGTTGCTGCCGCCCGGATCTACAACATGCTCCTCGACTACCCAGGCACAGTGAGGGTCAATATTGATGGGATCGCCGCATCGGCCGCGTCCGTGATCGCGATGGCCGCATCCACGGTTGCTATGTCGCCGGTGTCGATGTTGATGATTCACAACCCGGCGACGATGGCTGTGGGTGATAAGGACGAACTCGCCCGTGCGATGAGCATGCTTGATTCGGTCAAGGAATCGATTCTCAATGCGTATCAGGAGAAGACGAACCTGAGTCGGGCGAAACTGTCCAAGCTGATGGATGCCGAAACATGGATGGACGCACGTGCGGCGATCGACATGGGATTTGCCGACGAACTCCTCACCAACCAGCGCAATCCGATGTTTGCGGTCGAGTCGAAGAAACCCGACGATCCCGACGACGACGAACCAGATGAAGTGGAGCCGCCGGACGAACCTGACAAGGACGAGGAGTCGAAGCGCCCACCGTTCCCACCCAAAAAGAACGCGGGGCAAGGCACGGTGTTTTCACGCCGCGCCAGCGAGCAGCGCCTCGTCGCTCATCTGACCGCCACACCGCCACCGAAGCCGGCGGATTTACCACGCCGAACTGTTCAGCCCGCTGTGCCTGTTGGTCGGCGGGTTCTTGATTTATACGCCGAACTAGCTAATCAACCCCACTGAAAGGACCAATATCCATGTCTACTTCACTTTCTGTTTCTGACCTTCGCACCAAGCGTTCCGACGTATGGGAGAAGGCGAAAGCTTTCCTGGATGAGCGTCGCGACACCACCACTGGCTGCTTGTCGGCTGAGGATGATCAGGCCTATGCGAAGATGGAGGCCGAGATCGACCAGCTCACGGCCGAGATTGCACGCTCCGAGCGTGCCTTGCGCCGTGACGCCGCTTTGGCTAGGGCAACCAATATGCCGCTGACCTCCATGCCTGGCATGAATCCTGATGATGACGCCAAGCCGACTATGCCTCGAGCAACCGCCTCGTATAAGCGGGCGTTTTGGGATGCCATGCGACTGAACGCCTCCCCCATGGAGGTACGGGGCGCCCTCTCGGAGGGCGTCGACACTGAGGGCGGCTACCTGGTGCCGGAAGAGTTCGAACGCACTCTGATCTCCTCGCTGGAGGATCAAAACATCATGCGAGGCCTCGCCAAGGTCATCCAAACCACCAGCGGGGACCGCAAAATCCCCGTCGTCTCTACGCATGGCACAGCTGGGTGGCTCGATGAGGGCAAGCCGTATACGGAATCGGACGAATCCTTCACCCAGGTCACCTTGTCCGCGTTTAAGCTCGGCACCTTCCTCAAGATTTCAGAGGAACTGCTTAATGATGCGGCGTTTAATGTCGAGCAGTACCTCGCCTCTGAATTTGCTAGGCGTATTGGCGCGGCTGAAGAAGAAGCCTTCCTCACCGGAGACGGCAAAGGCAAACCCACCGGCATCTTCAACGCTACAGGCGGTGGCGAGAAAGCGGTGACTACGGGCAAGGCGACCGATATTACGGCTGATGAGCTCATCGACCTGCACTACGCGCTTCGCGGCCCGTACCGATCGAGGGCGGTGTGGTTGATGAACGACTCAACCGTGAAAACCATCCGCAAGCTCAAGGACGGCAACGGCCAATACTTGTGGCAGCCAGCCCTGACCGCAGGAACCCCAGACCTTGTCCTCGGACGCCCCGTTCATACTTCGGCCTTTGTTCCGGAGGTTAAGGCCGGCGCATCGACTGTGGCTTTCGGTGACCTGGGCTATTACTGGATCGCCGACCGACAAGGCCGCAGCTTTAAGCGGCTCAACGAACTGTTCGCCACCACCGGACAGGTCGGGTTCCTAGCCTCCCAACGCCTCGACGGGAAACTAGTGCTACCCGAAGCAGTCAAAATCCTCACCCAGAAGGCAGGAGCATAACCAACCCCACGAGTGGAGAGGAGGTGGCTGTATATGGTTACCGATGATTTGGTGGATCTGGTGAAGGCGAATCTGCTGATCACTTTCGACGATGACGACCAGTTGATTGCCGCGCTGGTCAATGCGGCCACCTCCTACGCCTGCTCATTCCAACACCTGCCCGAAAACCACTACGAAAAGAACGAGATGTCTGGGGCGACGCGGCAGGGCATTGTCATGCTGGCCAGTCATTTCTATGAGTCACGTGATGGGGCTACGGCAGGGTTTTGGGCTGATAAGCCGGATGCGGCTCGGGCGGTGTGGAACGCGGTGAACAACCTCCTGCGCCTCGATAGAGATTGGAAAGTCTAAGGAGAACACTCATGGCTTCTTTGGGATCCATGACCACCACGATCAACCTCATCGCGCCAGTCACCGTGCGTGACAAAGCAGGGTTCACCACGACGCGGGACGAGATCAAAGCGACGGTGCGGGCGCAGATCGAGGTGCGTCATGCATCGAGCGCGTGGGTGAACCGCGCCGCTTACTCAAAGGCTGACGTCCTTTTCCGCATCCGCACTATTGCGAACCTACCTGTCACGGCAGATATGGAGATCAGTGGCACGGATGGGCGGTATGTGATCGACGCGGTCGAGGTGATCGGCAGGTACGTTGAGATTCTTGCCCACCACACCAGCCCCGAAGGAGAAGCCCGTGGCTAGAGTTCAGATTCGCCTTCCGAACGCGTTTATTGATTCTCTTGATGATGCCAGTCGTGTGCTCGAAACCTCGGCGGATGAGGTGCTCAAGGCGGGTGCTGCGGTGGTTGAGCCAAGGTTGCGAGCCAACCTCACTGGTGTGATCGGGCGTGCCACCAAGCAGGCCTCGCGTTCAACCGGGCAACTACTGGCAGCGCTTGGTACGACCTCGGTGAAGGTGAACTCGAGGGGTGATCACAACATTAAGGTCGGCTTCGCTGAGAACCGCCGAGATGGTAGATCGAATGCGCTCATCGCGAACGTGTTAGAGCACGGCCGAAGCGATCAGCCTGCTCGTCCGTTTCTTGCACCCACCAGGAGCCAGACGCGCAGGGGCGCGATCGAGGCCATGAAAACAGCGCTCACAGCGTGGATTGGCGAGGTGAAAACATGATGAGACAACCGCTTTTAGAGCAACTCAAGATAATCACCGACAGGCTCGGCCTGCCGTTCGAAGTCGGCCTCTACACGACGACGCCAGCACCAGATACGTATCTGGTGGCAACCCCGCTGACAGACACGCTGGACGTGTTCGCCGACAATCACCCCAGTGTTGAGGTCGAAGAAGTCCGGCTGGCGGTGTTCACCACCCGCAATTACCTGCCCATCCGTGACCGGATCACCCGGGCACTCCTCGACGCAGGACTCACTCTCACCGCCCGCCACTATGTAGGTTTCGAACCTGATACTGGTTTTCATCACTACGCGATCGACGTCGCCGCCCACCACATCTACAGATAAGGAGAATTTTTCATGGCAACAATCGGCTTAGACAAGCTCTACTACGCCACCATCACCGAAAACCCCGATACGGGTGAGGAAACTTACGCTAAACCCAAACCCCTAGCTAAAGCCATCAGCGCCGAACTGAGCGTCGAAGTCGCTGAAGCAATCCTGTATGCCGATGACGGGCCAAGCGAGATCGTCAAGGAATTCAAATCCGGCACCCTCACCCTCGGCATTGATGACCTGGGTAGTGAAGCAGCCGCCGCGCTTACCGGGGCGACGGTGGACTCCAACGGGGTGCTTATCTCCGCCTCCGAGGACGGTGGGGCTCCGGTGGCGATCGGTTTTCGAGCCGCACGAAGCAATGGTAAGTATCAGTATTTCTGGCTCTACCGGGTCAAGTTCGCCCTCCCAACCGAAACGCTGGCCACCAAAGCCGACAGTATTACGTTCTCGACCCCGAGCATTGAGGGCACGATCCTGCGCCGCAACAAGCCAGACGCGAAGGGCCGTCATCCATGGAAAGCAGAAGTGCTAGAGGGTGGAGCCGGGGTGAAACCAGAGACGATCACCGGCTGGTACGCACAGGTTTATGAACCGGCAGCCGCGACCACTGTGAAACCCGCATCCAACAGCTAGAGGTAGTGAACTGCCATGAGTAAGAAAACCATAACCCCTAAGAACGCCAGTGGTGTGACCCCTGGTAGGTCGGCGACCGTCCTGATTGGTGGGGAGGCGTTCGAGCTGGTGCTCACCACCCGCGCCACCCGCCTCATCGCGCAGCGTTACGGCGGACTGGAAAACCTCGGCCAAACCCTCGAAACATCCGATGACCTGGGCAAAACATTGGCGGAAGTGATCTGGCTCGTGGCCCTGCTCGCCAACCAGTCCGTCGCTATCCACAACCTCAAACACCCAGACCAGCCCCGGCCAGAACTCACCGAAGAACAGGTGGAGTTGCTGACCGTGCCAGCAGACCTGGCGGACTATCGGGACGCGATTACTGAAGCCCTGCAACGCGGCACCCGGCGTACCATCGCCACCGAGCCAGTCCCAAAAGCACCACCAGCGGCGGGCGCATAGTCGAGAACGACCAGGCGGTGTTCACGCGGCTGACCTACATCGCCCTCGCACACCTCCACCTCAGCGTGGAACAGGCAGAGCTGATGGTGTTCGGGGTGCTGCTCGACCTGGTGGAGTGCTGGCGAATCGAAACCGGGCGCGCCAAGCCTGCGCGGGTCTGGTTTATCGACGATGTGATTCCCGCAGGGGTTTAGATACTGTTCCAGTGGGCTTTTAGTTCGTGAGCGAATTTTGTGGGCATTGTTTGATGCCATTGATGACCTGCGTCTGGCACAACGATGAGGCGGGCATGTGGGATCTGTTCGCTGATGGTGCGGGCAGCAGGAAGATTCGCGCGGTCTTTCGAGCCGCACGCAATCGTTGTTGGAACCGTGATATTTCCAAGCTCTGGGTCGAAATCAATGGCTGATATTTGACGCAGGATTCCCAGCAACTGTTGCTTGGAAATCTGTGGTGGACACACGAGACGCTCAGGTAAGACTCGCATGAGAACGCTTTGAATGCGCATCAATGCTTTAGGAGGGCGCGCCTGCGGAGCTGAAAGAAACAGCGACCGAACCATGTGCGGGTGCCGACTTGCCAGATCAAGACCCATCACCGCACCAAGAGATAGCCCAACCACGTCGACTGGATCATTCAGTGCTGCGGCGAGTTCGCCGGTGCGCTCATGTAACGACCATGGCGTTCCTGAAGGGTGATCGAAAACAGTGGGCGTGAGCGCGTCAATGCTCTCGAACTCGTTGATGACCCCATTCCAGGCTTGCGGGGTCTCACCGAGTCCGTGGAGGAAAAGCACCGGGGTGCTCATCGCTGCGAACCACGAGTGAAAAGGTGCCACGCTGCAAGCCCGATCGCACATACCCCGAAACCTGCTGCATTAGCGATGCCCGTGACGGGATGCACGACACCACTCATCCACAAAACAGCGAAAACAACCGCCCCAATGACGAGCAGGACAAACAACGGCCATACCCACCGGCGATTAGTTACAACATTGGCCCACACGCTTCCTCCTCATCCTCTATCCAATTAGAAACCCTAGCAAAGCGAAGGAATACAGACCTATGGCTGACAGTTCGTTTGGTTTGAAGATTGGGCTTGAGGGTGAGCGTGAGTTCAAGCGGGCGATCACCGATATTAACCGTCAGATGCGGGTGCTCGGCTCGGAGATGAAGCTGGTGGCGTCTTCGTTTGATAAGAACGACCACTCCGCTGCAGCCCTCACCGCGCGTAACCAGGTGCTCGGTAAGCAGATCGAGGCCCAAAAGTCGAAGATCGAGACCCTGCGCGCCGCACTCGAAAACTCTGCCTCCTCGTTTGGTGAGAATGATAGTCGGACGAAGAATTGGCAGATCCAGCTCAACAACGCTCAAGCCACATTGAACGGTCTAGAGGGTGAACTCAAAGCCAATAATGATGCCCTGTCGGATTTCGGGGACGAGGCAGACGGCGCGGGTGACGATGCTAAGGGCGCTGCCAAAGATGCGGGCAAACTCGAGGGTGCGGTGGATGATCTCGGGGATGAAGTGGACACCACCAGCTCCAAGACCCGCATTTTCGGTGATGTTTTGAAAGCGAACCTCGCCTGCGAAGCGATCATCGCCGGGGTGAAAAGTATTGGGCACGCGATCGCCAGTATTGGGCGCAGTATGGCCGGAGCTCTGAAAGAGGGCGTGGAATATAACGCGCGCATGGAGCAATACACCACGAGCTTCACCACGATGCTGGGCGATCAAGCCAAAGCCCAGAAACTCGTCAACGATCTGAAAGTTCAGGCGGCAAAGACCCCGTTTGGTATGGAGGACCTAGCGGGCAGCATGCAAACCCTGCTCTCGTTTGGCATGAGTTTGGAGGATGCGAAAAAGCACCTGAACGAGATCGGTGACATTAGCCAGGGGGATGCGGTGAAGATGGGATCCTTGACGCTTGCCTTCGCCCAAATGAGCAGCACGGGCAAGCTCACGGGGCAGGACCTGCTGCAGATGATTAACGCTGGTTTCAATCCCCTGGAGGAAATCAGCCGCAAAACCGGCAAAAGTATTGGCGAGCTGAAAGAAGAGATGGCTAAGGGAGCGATCAGCGCTGACATGGTCGCTGACGCGTTCGCCTCCGCCACTGCTGAGGGCGGCAGGTTTTATGGGGCGATGGATGCCCAATCCAAGACTTTCTCCGGCCAGTTGGCGACGATGAAGGACGGGGTGGAAAACCTCAAAGGCCTACTCGCAGGCGGATTGAGCGAGGCGTTGGCTGGGTCGGTGTTGCCGATGGTCAACACCTGGATAGATGAGCTGACCGCAGCGTTTGAGCAAGACGGCACCACCGGGTTTATTAACGCCCTGGGCGGCGTTTTACACGAAGCCCTCACTTTTATTGCTGAGCAACTCCCCGTGGTGGTGGAGAGCGGCATGAGCATCCTCACCGCCCTGCTCGATGGCATTATCCAAGTACTGCCACAACTAGCCGAAACGGCGGTGCAGCTGGTTGTCGCGTTGGTGGAGGCGATCATCGAAGCGTTGCCGTCTTTGTTGGAGGCGGCGGTTCAGATCATCGCTACACTGGTTGCTGGTATCGGTGAAGCCTTGCCGGAGCTTGTTCCTGCAGCGGTGGAAATGCTCGTAGCTTTGGTGCGGGGACTGGTGGATAATCTGCCGCTTTTATTGGATGCGGCGTTGGGGCTCATCACCGGACTCGCAGAAGGCCTCATCGCAGCCATCCCCGTGATTATCGAAGCACTTCCTCAGATCGTCACCGGGATTGTCACGTTTCTTGTGGGTGCTATTCCACAAATCATTCAGGCTGGGATTCAACTGTTGACGGCTCTGATTGGTGCTCTGCCGCAGATCATTACGGCGATTGTCGCTGCTCTGCCGCAGATTATCACCGCGATCGTCAGCGGCGTGGTCGGCGCAATCCCACAACTCATCGACGCAGGAATCCAGTTACTCACCGCGCTGGTGCGGGCGTTACCCACCATTATTAACACCGTGGTCGCAGCAATCCCACAAATCATTAGCGCCATCGTCTCTGTCGTGGGCCAGGGCGTGTGGCAAATGATGGAGGCGGGTAAGAACCTCGTCTACGGCCTGTGGAACGGGATCCAATCCTTAGCGGGGTGGCTGTGGGATTCGGTCTCGAACTGGGCAAGCGGGATTTGGGACTCAATCACCAGCTTCTTCGGCATCCACTCACCGTCGCGCAAGATGGCCTGGGCTGGCCGGATGCTTGTCGAAGGCCTGGCAGGATCCATCAAAACCGATGGCAACAAGGCTGTCAGCGCCGCTTCCGGTCTCGCGCGGGACACCCTCGATGCCTTCGCTGAGCTCGAAGATGGGCTGAGCGTGCCGATCGACGCGGCCGCAGACCTGCAGGTGCCGAGTGTTGATCTCACCCCACAACCTGTCACCATCAACCGCAACGCGAATGGTGGAGACCGTAGTGAGCGGGTGGATGTCGCTGGGATCGTCGATGCCACGGCGAAGCGAATCCTCAGTTCGCTCGACATTAATGTGCGACTTTCGGATGGGACGCTGGTGGGCAAACTCGCCCCCGCCCTCGACAAACAACTTGCTCGCCTAGACCGCAGGCAGACCGTGATGGCGGGAGGCTACTAACCATGTATGGTTTCACCCTCAACAGTAAGGTGACCTCTATGTCGCTTGGCCTGCGATTGAGCGCACCAGTCGCGCTGCCAGTTGCAACAAGAACTGTTGATGATATTGAGGTCGAAGGCAGAGCCGGAACCCTGACCCGGCTTGCGGGATGGGAGGACACCGAGATCGATCTCGACCTCGCCGTACCTATTGGTGGCGGGCTCGACCACTACAGGACAGCTGCTCATGAGCTGACGGGCGCTTCCACGATTGCTTTCACTGGTGAGCCGGACGTGTATCGCAAGGTTAAGCACTGCGAAGTGAGCGAACTGCGCCGAGAACTCTCCGGGTGGGGCATGTTCACCGTACACCTGACCTGCCAACCCTTCACCTACCTGAGCGAGGGATTGAAAGCGGTAACGCTCACTGCATCTGGGACGATCACCAACCCCGGTCTTCTTGATGCTGATCCGATCATCACCATTACTGGCACTGGAGCGCTGTCCTTGACGATCAACACAAGCATTTATCACGTGAATTCACCAGCAGGGCAGGTCACTCTCGACAGCTCCCGCCTGGTCGCTCATGCCCACGGAAAAGTACAGGCCGATGCGCTCACCGAATCATTCCCAACCTTCAAGCCTGGGTTGAACCGGGTCACGCTCGGTGCGGGGATTTCAAAGATCGTGATCGTGCCGAATTGGCGCAACCCCTAAACCGCCCTCACTTCTGCTTTTTATCACGGCCATTCCTTGACTAGGGGCATGGTCGTCTCGTCTGGTTTTGGAAGGATTTTTCAATGATTACGGTTCACGACCGCACTGCCACATCGTTTACCGCCACCGGCCTGGGAGTATTGGATCGGGAGATCATCAACCCAGTGGTGGTTGAGGAGCTTGGCGGCGAGTTTTCGCTCAATTTCACCTATCCGGCTGACGGCCCAGTGGCAAACCACCTGACGTTAGAGAATATTGTCGCTTGCCCGGTGCCAGAATTACAGCTTCGACAGGGGTTTCGCATTAGCGAGGTCGTCACCACCCTTGACGGCTTGCTGGAGGTCACGGCGTTTCACGTGTTCTACGACCTAGCCGCCAACCTTATTGCCGACACCTACGTGGTGAACAAGACCGCGAAAGCCGCACTGACGCAGATTCTCAGCGCAGCGAACACATCCCACGGTTTCACTGCCACTTCCTCGGACAACGTCACCAGAGCGTCGGCCAGGGTGGTGCGCATGCCCATCGCCGCCGCGCTCATGGACACTGGCGAGGAGAACACGTTCGTCTCACGATGGGGCGGGGAAATCACGCGAGATAACTGGCATATCCACCACACCCCCAGGCGGGGGAAGGATCGTGGTGTGGTGATTCGGGATCGGAAAAACCTCACCGGCTTCGAATCCACCCTCGATTTCACGAGCGTGGTCACGCGGATCCTACCGGTGGGCTTCGATGGACTGCTCTTACCTGAACTGTATGTGGATAGCCCGAGGTTGGGTGATTATGTGGTGCCGCGTATGCGCGTCATCCGCTACGGCCAGGTCAAAGCCATCTCGGACAAGGGCAATCCTCGTGAGGGCGAACTCCCACTCGACCAAGCCTACGGCGAGCTACGCCGACTCGCGGCAGCAGAATTCAGTGTCAGGCACGTTGATGAGCCGTCGGGGTCGTATAAGGTGCGCTTCGTTGATCTTGCCGCTACCAAGGAGTACGCCGACTTGGCGCGCCTGGAAACAGTCGAGATTGGCGACACCGTCACCGTCCGCCACACCGACCTTGGGATAGTACTATCGGCGCGGGTGGTGGCCTACGAA
Organism: Gleimia hominis; assembly: GCF_032085515.1. Taxonomy (GTDB): domain Bacteria; phylum Actinomycetota; class Actinomycetes; order Actinomycetales; family Actinomycetaceae; genus Gleimia; species Gleimia hominis. The sequence goes on along the minus strand of NZ_JASXSX010000006.1, from coordinate 7,517 downwards.
TACAACCCACTCACGCGCCAGTACAACTCGGTCGAGCTCGGGACGGTAGATCGGAAGTTCACGTCTGTCACCCGGCAGGTCAAGACCGCCATCAATACGGCGGTGTCTGCCTCCGATGCGGCAGGATTCGCCCTCGCAAGTGCGGATGGGAAAAACACGAATTTTTACGGCCCCACACAGCCCGCACAGGCCAGGCTTGGTGACACGTGGTTCAAACAAAATGGTGAAACCACAGAGATTTGGATCTACCAGCAAACCGATACCGGGCAGCCCAGCTGGGTGGCCCTCACCACTGATTTGAACCACGCGCAGATAACAGCCGAACTGGACGTGGCACGCCGCGAGGTCGAACAGGCTAATACTGCGGCTCTTGACGCGAAGACTGTTGGAGAGCAAGCTGACAAGCAAGCAGAAATCGCCCAGGCACAATCACAACAGGCTAAAACAGAGGCCACTGCTGCCACAGCGAAGGTCTCTGTACTGGATTCACGCCTTGGCACTGAGGTTTTGCGTTTAGAAACAGCGATCAGTTTGAAGGCCGCTAAAGATGGGATTATCTCCCTCATTAATATCAGCCCCGAAGGGGTTTTGATTGACGGGGCACGCGTTCATATCACGGGGCGCACGAGTATCGACAACGCAATTATTAGCACCGCCATGATTAAGGACGCGGCGATCACGAGCGCGAAGATTACTTCCCTGTCAGCGGGCAAGATCACTTCCGGCTACCTATCGGCGGCTCGTATTGCTGCTGGGTCTATCACCTCCGACAAGCTCACTATCCGCGACGGGTTTATTGACACGGCAATGATCGCTAACGCTGCGGTCACATCCGCGAAGATCGCATCACTGGATGCTGGAAAAATCACCACCGGGTATCTCAACGCAGGCAGGATTGCTTCACACTCAATCACGGCCGATAAACTCGCCGCTAACGCTATCCAGGTGGGCTTGGCTGGTTGGACAGATTCGATTCGTATCAGCCCCAGCCAAATCCGCTGGTATAACGAAGACAAGCTGGATGGAACCATCTCGAGTTCGGGCATGAAGTTTTGGTATGGGGATCGTTATATTGGCGAGTTCGCTAGGCGGGGGAAGAAAAACTCGGACGATGTGCAAGGCATTGTCGGCCAGCTCGCCTACCGGGGTGACTACGTGGCCTGGACCTACCAAAACACTGATGGCGGAGACTACTACACGTGTCTCACACTCGACCCGAAAGGCCGTTTCTACAATAAGGCCGGTATTCATCTAGGTAGCGATCTGCGTACCAATGGCTACAAGTTCTACACCACAGGCTCGCGCTACGTCACCTTAGACGATGTCACGTTAGAAGGCCGTGGTACCCACCCCGGATGGGTCGGCCCAAGCAGGCTCGCGAAAATCGTGTTCCACACCTACGACGTCATGATCGTCACCAACGGCTCCTACTACAACATGACCCGCCTCTTCAACCGAGTCAGCGACCTGATGAGCCGGGTCAACGAACTGATCCGACGCCTCAACTACGGGTGGATCACCTCCATTTCCGGGAGCGGGTCGAATATCACCTGGTCTAACTTCTCCAACACCGGCCTCAATGCCATGAACACCAACCTCACCTAGAAAAGGAAACACGTCGATGAAGATCATGCTTGCCAACCAGTACCTCCAACCCACCGCCACACTCCTGGAGGGCATGCCACTCAAAGCCACCCAATCCAGAGCCCGCTCCAAACTCCTCACCCTAGTCAAGGAAGCGGTTGTGCGGTTCGGTCAAGACGAATACGAGCTAGCCGCCCAATACGCCACCCTCGACAAGAACGGAAAACCTATCTTCGACACGGATGGAACATTCCAGCTCGCCGACCCCGTCCACGCAGGAGAATTCATGACCGCCCGCACCCAGCTCCTTGAATCCCTCGCAGAAGTATCCGGGCCGACCTACGACACCCACCTCGAAGACCTGCACGTACTGCTCGATGAGTATGACGGGGACCTATCGGGGCAGGCAGCTGAGGCTTATGACGTGCTCTATGACGCTATTACCAGCGCGCGGAAGGACCAGTCATGAACACCCCCGAAACAAACCCTCCCACCGAGCCAGCCGAACAAACCGAGCTTGTTGAGCCTGTCGATTCTATAGAGCTTACTGAGCCTGTCGAGACGGTGGAGCATCCGATCACACCGATCACCTCCGATCCCACTCCCATGCCCGCAGCCACTATTGCCCCCAGTGAGATTGAGCAGGCCACACCAGTGACACACCGCTTGGATTTAACAATGCCGATCCTGAAAGATCCCACCAACCCCTAACACGTAATCCGTGCCTGCTCGGCGCACACATGCCTGCCTTCACTTTTCCAAGTGGGGGCAGTTTTCTTTTACACCCCCCAATAAGGGAAGGAAACACCTCTATGTCATTTAACGCTATCTGGCACGCTACCCAGGCCGCTATCACCGGTATCGGTGCTGCTCTTGCCGCCTACCTAGGTGGCCTCAACTCCCTCGCCTACGCTCTCATTGTTTTCACTATCGCTGATTACATCACTGGGGTGCTTGCCGCTATCAATGAGCGCCGCCTCTCCAGCGCAGTTGGTTTCAGAGGAATCAGCCGCAAGATTCTGATCTTTATTTTGGTTGGCCTGGCCCACCTCATCGACGTCCATATTCTCGGCGCGCCCGGTGTGCTACGGGCGGCGGTGATCTTCTTCTACCTATCCAACGAAGGCATCTCCCTCATAGAGAACGCCACCCGCCTCGGACTGCCCATCCCACCCCAGATGCGAGGGGCGCTCGATGCGATTGCTAACCACGCCCAGACCAGACCACCCCTAACTAAACCAACCAAAGACAACTCAACAGAAAAGGAGAATCAGTCATGAAGAATTGGGACACGCTCGAGGCCGACCAGAACCTCATCCTATCAAAGCACTACACCCCCGGCAGGAACGGGCGGCGAATCGATAAGGTCATCATCCACCACAACGCCGCCAACCTGTCAATCCAAGGCTGCTACGACGTATGGCAGAACAGACCAGCTTCCGCCCACTACCAAGTACAGTCCAACGGACGCATCGGCCAGCTCGTGTGGGACCGCGACACCGCCTGGCACGCCGGACACTGGGACGCCAACATCACTTCTATTGGTATCGAACACGCCGACACCTCGTCTAACCCGTGGATAGTATCTGAGGCGTGTTTAGATAACGGAGCACACCTCGTAGCCGCAGTCTGCAAGCACTACAGTCTTGGACGCCCTCAGTGGGGGAAGAACGTGTACGGACACCGCGATTTCACCGCCACCGAATGCCCCGCCTCCCTGGCAGGAAGCCAGCACAAGGCTTACATGACCCGCGCTGGGGCCTGGTACGACCACATGAGCGGCAACACCCCAGCACCCGCACCAGCAAAGCCTACGCCTGCAGCACCTAACATCGATGCTCTCGCTGACGCGGTGATCCGAGGCGAGTACGGGAACGGAGAAGAACGCAAGAATCGTCTTGGCTCAAACTATGCGGCCGTCCAAGCCCGAGTCAACGAAAAACTCACCGGCAAAGCATCTGCCGCGAAGCCAGCAGGCCCCAACATCGACGCCCTCGCCGACGCCGTCATCAGAGGCGAATACGGCAACGGGAACGAGCGCAAACGCCGCCTCGGAAACCTCTACACCGCAGTGCAAGCCAGAGTGAACACCAAACTCGGCTATTAAACCCGCATGCTGCTACGGTGAAACCTAGCCCCGCTGCTACCCATCTTGGGTGGTGGCGGGGCTTTTCGTCGTCTCTGAAGAGTTGTTGCCCGTCCGGATTTGGGGGTGGTTGGGGGCGTATGGGCAGAAGGCCCACAACACCTCCGGTTGAGGGGTTAACTCGGCATAGTTTCGTGGCCTTCTTACGAGAGGAGGCCAGAGATGGCGTTGATGACGATGGTTAGAGATCAGGTGTTGGTGCTGCGAAAGCGTGGCGTTAGCTATGGGCAGATCGCATGTCAGCTGGGATTATCACGCAACACGGTGAAGTCAATCTGCCAACGAGCAAACATTACCCCGTACTCACCGGGTGAACCTGGAAAGAGTATCTGCGAAGAATGCGGGAAAAAACTCCTAGCACCGCGCAACGGCCAGAGGTTTTGCTCCCAACAATGCCGTCTGGCATGGTGGCACACCCACCCAGACCAGCTTGCGCGCAAAGCCGTCTACCACTTCATATGCTCCGGGTGTGCCAAACCGTTCACAGCATATGGAAACGCGAGCCGGAAGTACTGTGCCCACGCCTGCTACATCCGAGACCGTTTCGGCACCAAAGGCGGACGGCCATGACAAGAGAAGCATTTGAGCAGGAGACGCATTTAGCCCGGCAAGTAAACTTCATCAATCTGCTCGTCAAAACCAGTGTGCTTAACGATGCTCAAGCCCACCAGATATTCGCAGATCTAATTGCGACGAACCCAGCTTTGATGGGGTCATTATTTTTGCGAGTTCGACTGGATAAAACACTGGTTTAGAGCGTGTATAGAACTAGGCCAACAACGAGCACAAAGGAGGAACTGATGGGTGAGATAGAGATAATCCCTGCCCGCAAAACACTACCCGCACAACTGCGGGTAGCTGCATATGCGCGCGTGTCCACGGCTTCAGACCGGCAGCTATCCTCCCTGTCTAAGCAAATCTCGTACTACTCACGACTCATCCAAACCACGCCGGGATGGGTGTATGCGGGAGTGTTCACCGACGAGGGAATCACCGGCACCTCCACCCACCACAGGCAAGGACTCAACAATCTACTTGCATTAGCCAGGAGCGGCGGTGTTGATGTAATACTCGTCAAGTCGATTTCCCGCCTGGCACGTAACACCGTTGACCTCCTCGCCACCATCCGTGAACTATCCGCGCTGGGTGTGAGTGTACGGTTTGAACGCGAAAACATCGACACCGCCACCAGTGATGGGGAACTACTCCTGACGCTCTTGGCATCGTTTGCTCAGGAAGAATCCCGCTCGCTGTCTGAGAACGTGAAGTGGTCGATCCAGCGTCGCTTCGCCCAAGGCATCCCCAATTCCACATTGATTTATGGCTACAGGTGGGAAGATGGGCAGTTCAGGGTTGAGCCAGAAGAAGCTGAAGCGATCCAGCTGGCCTATAAATGGTTCACCCAAGAAGGCATCTCACCTGAGAAAATCACTGATCGGCTAAACCAGGCAGGCTACCGCTCCAGATTCGGTAAACAAATAGAGCCCAACCTCATCCGTAGGGCGCTGCGTAACGAGCGTTACACCGGGATGATGATGTTGCAAAAGTATTACTCGAGCCGTATCGGACAAAACAACCCCCACCTCAATACCGGGCAACTACCCAAATACCTGGTAGAAGACGCCCACCCGCCCATCATTACCCGTGAACTATTCGAAGCTGCTCAAGCCGAGATCACCAGACGCAAACAGGGCGGATGGGCAGCTATCCCCACCATTAACACCGGCTGCTTCACCGCGCGCATCACCTGCGCAGCGTGTGGTAAACACTACCAACGTAAATCCCGCACCAAAGCCGGAGGCAAGGAACGCTACTGGCGCTGCTGGAACGCCTGCAAAGGCAAAGGCAACCCATGTAAGGGTCGTAACCTGCGCGAAACCATGCTCCAAAACCTGATGATGAGCGTGCTCGGTCTGGAGCGGTTCGAGGAACAAATAGTCACAACCCGTGTCGAGATGATTGAGGCTTTCCCTGACCGGCTCGACATTTATCTCACAGACGGCACCACCCACACCGTCTGGCTGGATGAGAAAGGACACGCCAGATGAGCCCTAAAGTCACCACCATCCCCGCCACCAAACCCCTCACACACGGCAATCTAAGCGCCAGTTCCCGACAGGCGGTGAAACGGGTGGCTGCCTACGCCAGGGTTTCAACCGACATGGAAGAACAGCAATCCTCCTACACCGCTCAGGTGGACTACTACACCCGCCACATCACCACCCACACCGGCTGGCAACTCGTGCGTGTCTACACTGATGAGGGCATCTCGGGCACCTCCACCAAACACCGGGCCGGGTTCCAACAAATGATCACCGACGCACTATCCGGCAAGATCGACCTGATCCTCACCAAATCCGTGTCCCGCTTCGCCCGCAACACCGTCGACACCCTCACGCACGTACGCCAGCTCAAAGACGCACGGGTCGAAGTGTACTTCGAGAAAGAAAACATCTGGACCCTGGATTCCAAAGGCGAACTACTCATCACCATCATGTCCAGCCTCGCCCAAGAAGAATCCCGCTCCATCTCTGAGAACGTCACCTGGGGGCACCGTAAACGCTTCGCCGATGGGAAAGTCATGGTGCCCTACGCGTCCCTACTCGGGTATAAGAAAGGTGAGGACGGCAACCTTGTTATCGATGAAACCCAAGCACCCATAGTGCGCCGCATCTACGCCAACTACCTAGCAGGACAATCACCAGCACGCATCGCGAAAACACTCACCGCCGACCAAGTACCAACCCCACGCGGGAAAACCACATGGACCACCACCACAGTGCGCTCCATCCTCACCAATGAGAAATACAAAGGAGACGCGCTATTACAGAAGTCTTTCACCGTAGACTTCCTCACCAAAAAGACCAAACCCAACCAAGGCGAAGTACCCCAGTATTATGTGACCGGCTCCCATGAACCCATCATCGACCCAGCAGTATGGGACAGGGTGCAAACCGAGCTCGCCGCTCGCAGCCAGCCAGGCTCGTCCAGCATTCACCCGTTCGCATCTAAAATCAAATGCGGACAATGCGGGGGATGGTACGGCAGGAAAACCTGGCACTCGGGCAGCAAATACGCAAAACACATCTGGCGGTGTAACCACAAATACGAAGGCAAGAAAACCGGCTGCTCCACTCCCCATGTTACCGAAAAACAAATCCAGCAGGCCTTCGAAGATGCCCTCACTCAACGTCTCAATGACACGCGACCAGTCGAAGAGATACTCGCCCACCTTGAAAAAACTGTGTTCAACACCGAACCACTCAAAACACAGCTAACCGACATAACAACACAGGTCAGCGAGACCGAGGCGTTGATGAACCAGCTCATCACCACGGCAGCCACCACCAGGCTCGACCCAGACGAATACGATCACCGCTACGCCAAGCTAACAGCCCGTCACGCCCACCTAACCGAGCAACACGATCACATCAGCAAGCAAATCACCGACCGGGCACAACGCCTCGCCCAAGCCCGCCAAGCCGTCAGCTACCTAGCCACCCAGCAGCCCCTCACATACAGCGACCAAATCTGGATGACCCTCATCAACCACGCCACCATCCACACTGATGGACACATCGAAATACGCTTCAAAGACGAAAACTAGCACCCCCGACGGATAAAACTAAACCATTACAGGTAACCCGACGATCAGAAAACACAACGTAAAAAGCTACGCACGACCTCACTACCGGTCGCACCCACCCAGACGGAAAATGCACCCACCTCTCCCACAAACGCACCCACCCCAAGCCCTGTATCAAAATGGGTCGCTAAACATCCACTT
>NZ_JASXSX010000005.1:0-107780 GCF_032085515.1 Gleimia hominis | reverse complement strand
GACCCGTCCGGATTCGCCCCGACTCGAGGACGTATGAGTGCAAGCCCCACATGGCGGCAAGCACCTATTCGAATCCTTCAGAAAGGAGAAAACTTATGGCAAAGCACAAGCTTCGCATCAATGTCACCGACGACGCGCCAGATGACTCGCTAGTCTGGCTCTAATAGTCATTTAACCTGGATTTCCGATTACGCCAATGAGTCACCCAGTGTACCCCCTCTCGCGAAAAACTACTCCCGCTACACAAAAGTATCCATACTAGCGTGGAGGTAACAATCTACTACCTCATTTGAATACAAAGATGTGAGCGCATCTAACTCCCTCAGGAAGTCGCGTTTTACTTGGTCAAGTACGGTTTTTGAGAGGGCTCATGCATCTGCAGATGCGCTGAGACCGTGCTCTAGTTGGCCGGCAGACGTAGTGGCCTGCCTATCTAGTAGACTTCGTCTTGAGGGATGAGCGAGGAGATGGGTGAAGCATACGGCTAAGATATTGTCGGTATTTCTACTGGGGCTGTTGGCAATGGCTGCAATCAGTGCCATGGTCGCGAAAAGTTTACATATTTCGCTGCTGGTTACCACGTGGCCGGTCGCTGCCCATCTTCTTGCTTTTCCTTCGGCTCTGTGTGTCCTCCTGTGCAGCACAGGACTTGCTGTTGCGGCTATTTCATGTTGGTGGAAACGAAAAAATGGCGCCATCCAAAGGTTCTGGATTGTGTGTGCAGCAGCCAGTGTCGTTAGCGGTCTACTCTATGGGGCACTCGCTGTTGAACCAGCACCTCGCATCGATTCGGGGCAAACACAGCAAAGTGATATTACTGTTTTCGAATGGAATGCGCACGATTCTGCTGATGTAGACCAGTTTGAAGAAATTTTCAAACGATTCGACCCTGACATTCTCGTACTACCAGAGCTTGGCGATTACCCCACCCCTGGTGGAACACGCCTGTCAAACCTGCTCAATGACGCAGGTGAAAAATCCACGGATTACTCTATATTCACCTCACAGTCGCAAGGCGGGATAGCACCATTAACGGTAATGATAAAGAAGTCCTTGGGCGAATACACGGTTCAAGATACGGATTTAGCTACCTATGGGTCCCTTATCTTAACACCGAGCACCCCAAACTCTGCATTGCCAGTAATTATCGGTGTGCATACTGCGCCCCCACTGCCTGGTCTCATGGATTCGTGGCGTAGCGATCTTAAACGTATCCAGAGCCATCTTTCGTCTAGCGACCATAAACGAGCCATTATTACAGGTGACTTCAACGCGCAACTCCATCATGGCGCACTAGCCTCCCTTACCCACTACCATGAGGTCAAGCCTTGCACACTAGGTGGTACTTGGCCCAGAAGTGCCCCACCTGTTTTTCGCAGTCAAATCGATCATATTCTGACTCCGGATACGGTTTCCGTTAGGGCTACGCAATTTTACGAAACGAAGAAATCAGATCACATCGCCTTGGTCAGCACCCTCTCGTTTTAACTAACCAATTTGCGTGCCAGCACTTCTCGCTCACTGGCGGGAAGTGCTTTTTCATATCCGATACGGAGAACGTATGCGCTCGTTTATTTCTTCCGGCCGGTTGTTGATCACGACTTAAGTTATCCAACGCTAGGATCTTGAGGATAGACAAGCACTTTGGAGTAACCCAAGCTAATATCGCCGTTGAGGAATTCCCGCTTAACTGGGCCGCCACTGCTCAGCCAAGCGGGAATCTACTCGTTCACATGACTAGTGCTGTTTCACCACGTCGTAAGTGACGCCAGCGTCGAAATGGCTCAAACCACCAACGCCGCGCAGTGACTTCTTGAGTTTCTGCGGATCAGTCACCACGAGTCCGGATAACCCATCCACTCCTTCCTCAAATAAGGCGGCCGCCAAAGGAGTAGTAGGCCCCAAAATCACTACCCTCGCATTCTCAGAAAGCTGCAATAATCGCGGCGCCGTACGGTTCGCAAACGTACTTCCAGTAATGAACACGTAATCCTGGTCAGCAAGAACATACTCGCTTGCCGGATCTGGATAATCACCTTGCCATGGTTTGCGCTCCAACACGGTGAGCTCACGCGCCTGGCTTAACCGGTTTTCAACCCCCGGAAAGTGCCCCACTACCGCCACCCGCTTACCCACAATATCCTGAGCGTAAACAGCAAACGCATCATGCTCGCGAGCATTCGGATGTGGGGTAAACGACTTCAACGCATCAGGTGTGTTATACCAAGCGTTTATCGCCGCCATCCCCACCGAAGCTTCGGGCGCATTCCAACTCTTCACCAGTTGCGCAACCGAATGTAGAGGCTTACCAATTAGCGAATCATCCGCCGTCAGCTGTGGTCGCGTTCCAAAATCCGTGTTCATCGCCAGCCCAACAGATCCCGAACTGGCATGCACCTGCGTCCAAGAACGACCGACCTGATAGTCCTCAACAATAACGTCATCATCGATCGGGTCCAACAGGCGGTCATACAGGTACCACGGGTTACTCATGCAGCCTTCTTTTCATGAGAATCACCTGAATCGTGGGAATCACCCGAAGTACCCAACAGATCCGCCACTTCCTCATCCGTCAAATCGTGACGATACATGAGTTTGTAGAAATGCTTAACCTCTTTCTCCATGTCGTAATCAAACACGTCCGGGTAAAGCATGTTCCCAACCCAGCGGATCCCAATCAGACGGTTCGGCCCCGGTGGGCGGCCCACCCAGTTGTAAGGCGTATCCGGAATCCTGTAGTAATCCCCATTCTGAATAGCTTTAAGCCCGCTCCAAGTCGGATCACTCGCAACCGAATCGTAAATCGAATCTGGTCCAAAGAAAATCGCATCCGGATTCCACGCAAGCACCTGCTCTAACGAGACCGTGCCGCCACCCTGCTGCTTATTAGCCACCTCCGGGGTGGCCACCACATCGGCTCCAACCATCTCAAAAATCTGAGCGTGAATCGTACCCGCAAGAATCGTGGACAAACCATCTTCGCGTTCACCCACGTAAACCTTCTTGTGGTCCTTAATCTTCTTCACCCGATCCTGCGCATCCTGCAGAACCTCATCGGAATACTTACCGAGCTCTTCCCCGCGTTCTTCTTCACCCAACAGCTTACCCATGGTGCGGAACGCAGACGGATTCTCTTTAATGTTCCCATCAATTAGGACAACCGGAATCCCGATTTGTTCCTGCAGTTTATCCAGATCCTTCTTGTAGTCCTCATCCCACTCGCCAACATCAATCACCACTTGTGGTTTAGCAGCCATCAACGCCTCGCGATTAAAGTCACCAGACTTACCGTAGAACTTACCGTACTCGGGCAGGTCCCAGTACTTCTTATCCATGTACTCGCGAGCTTCCACCACCCGATGCACAGCCAGTAACCACTAGGGCCAAACCAGCCATAAGAGCGGCTAACTGCCGCCACTTTCGGTGTAACTTCATCTCCTCTTTCCTCTCGTTAACTGTGCTGGAATACAAACATTTGTAGAAACCTCCGTGCCTTGCACACGGATCGCCGCTACCTGCACGTCAACTCCGTACAGGTCACTTAAAGTCGTTTCAGTCAGTACATCACTAGGCTTGCCGGCCTGCACGAAACTATTACGCCCCAACGCCACTACCTCGTTTGCAACTGTGAACGCTTGCGTCGGATCATGAGTAATAAAAATAATCGTGTACCCAGATTCACTCAGCCGTTGAATCCGCTGCAGAACCAACACTTGATTCCCAAAGTCCAAACTCGCAGTTGGCTCATCCATCATGATTAGCTCCGCCTGCTGCGCTAACCCACGGGCAATCACAACCAGTTGCCGCTCTCCCCCACTGATCTGCGTGTAATCGCGCTTAGCTAAATGCGAAATCCCCATGTTCGCCAATGCGCGGCGCGCTACCTCAAACTCTCCTTCCCCAGGCGAAGCCAGTTCATTCAAATGCGGGTTCGTCCCCATAACCACAAAATCTTCGACCGTAAATGGAAATGGTGGAATATGACTTTGAGGCACGTACGCGACTTTACGTGCAAATTCTTTCGCCGAGTACTGCGACGCATCCTTGCCACTTACCTCGAAACTGCCCGAAAGAGGTTTCAGCAGGCCCAAGAGGGTCTTGAACAAAGTGGTTTTACCGATCCCATTTGGCCCAACTATGCAGGTGATTGATCCGCGTTTAATCCCGAGGGAAATGGGGCCAATAATTGGGTGCCCAGGCTTGTATCCGCACACTAGTTCGCGCGCTTGAATAATCATACAAACCCCTTTTGAGCGCGGAACAACAGGACGCAGAAAAAGGGTGCGCCCACAATCGCCGTGAGAATACCGAGCGGCACCTCGACGGTGAACAAAAGCCGAGCAACCGTGTCGACAAGCAGTAAGAAGGAAGAGCCCAACAGGATGGTGGCGGGCATGAGCCGCCCGTAGTTAGACCCCACCAGCATGCGCGCCAGGTGCGGCACCACCAGACCGATCCACCCAATATTGCCGCTCACTGCCACCGAAAGTGAGGTCAGTAGCGTGGCGCAACCAATGATTAGCCACCGGTACACAGCCACGTTCACCCCCAGCATTTTCGCTTCCTCATCCCCAAGGGAGAGGAGGTTAATCTTCCACCTCACCAGTTGCAGGACGAGCATTACGGGTACGAATAACCACAGGATCTTTAGGTCACTGAGCTGCGTGCCCGCGAGCGAACCCATCAGCCAGAACGTGATGGCCGGTAGTTTTGTTTCCGTATCAGCTACGAATTTCAGCAGTGAAACAAAGGCGTTGAACAGGCTGCCGATGAGCATCCCGCACAAGATGAGGGTAATGATTGTGTTTGCGCGGCGCACGAGTAGTCCGTTGAGAGTGGCTACTATTATCACGGCCAGCAGCCCGAACGTGAATGCGACAACCTGTATTCCCAGGCTAGAGATGCCAACGAAGATTGCGAGCGCAGCACCGAAGGAAGCACCAGACGAGGCGCCCAGCAGATCTGGCGAGACCACTGGGTTTCGAAACAAACCTTGGAAGGCCGCGCCTGCGGAAGATAGTGCTGCGCCAACAATCATGGCGACGAGCACGCGTGGGAGTCGCACGCGGATCAGTGCAAGCTGACCGGCGTCCATCGGAGCACCGGTTAGATATGCGCTAGTTGCGTCGTATAGGGATCCTAGGCTCACTGGATAGCGGCCCACGGATAAGGCAAGCATGAAAACGATAACCGGGCTGACCCACACCAAAGCAGTCCGGGCACGGCTCATTATCAGCTCCTCTTCCTTTACGTTTTCTGGCTCGTACTATGTTGTGTGACCACGTGCGGATGGTTAGATAACCTTAGCCCAGTTAGAACAAGTACGCCCACAGATAACCTGGCCGCATGTGCGCCTTATATATTAACCATAGCAAGATTGTGCAGACGCTTTTACCGCGTTTCTTCCGTTCCTGCTGTGGTGAGCGCGCGGAAAGTTTCAAAGCGCGCAGGCCACGTTTCGTGGTTAGAGTGGAAAAGCATCGTTTTCAAACAGCGTCAAGGAGGAGCGGACCATGAAACGATTCGACGGCTTGGAACAGCACGATCCCAAGAAACCATCCACAACTGAAACAGGTGCGGTTAGGGAAAGTGACGCGGACTCCCTCAGTGTCGGACCAGACGGCCCACTACTGCTACACGACGTAGCGCTAGTAGAGAAGCTTGCGCGTTTTGACCGCGAACGCATTCCCGAACGCAGCCCTCACGCTAAAGGAGCGGGCGCATTTGGGGAACTAACAATTACGCACGACGTGTCTAAATACACGAAAGCCAAACTCTTCCAACCGGGTGCGAAAACGCCAATGCTCGCCCGGTTCTCAACCGTCGCTGGTGAACAGGGTTCGCCCGACACGTGGCGTGACGTTCGCGGATTCGCACTCAAGTTCTACACAGAAGATGGAAACTTCGACCTCGTCGGCAACAATACGCCCATCTTCTTCGTGCGCGACCCCATGAAATTCCCCGATTTCATCCACTCGCAAAAACGCACCCCAGACTCCGGACTGCGTTCAAACAACATGCAGTGGGATTTTTGGTCTCTCTCCCCCGAAAGCGCGCACCAAGTTGCCTACCTAATGGGTGACCGCGGAATCCCCAAGACTTACCGGAACATGAACGGCTACGGCTCACACACCTACATGTGGGTCAACGAGCAGGGCGAACGCTACTGGGTTAAATACCACTTCCTCACCGAACAGGGAGTTGAAGGACTCACCAATGAAGAAGCCGAGAAACTAGCGGGAACCGACCCTGACTTCCACCGGCAAGACCTGTTCGACGCCATTGCTCGCGGTGACTACCCCACGTGGCGTTTCGAAGTGCAAATCATGCCATACGAAGAAGCGAAGACGTACCGGTTCAACCCGTTTGACCTCACTAAAACCTGGTCGCAAAAAGACTACCCGCGGATTCCGGTGGGTCACTTTACCCTGAACCAAAACCCCGTGAACTACTACGCGCAGATCGAGCAGGCGGCGTTCAGCCCCTCAAACATGGTGCCGGGAACCGGGGTTTCCCCCGATAAGATGCTACTCGGCCGTGTATTCTCTTACCCCGACGCGCAACGCAACCGGTTGGGCACAAACTTCAACCAACTGCCTGTAAACCGGCCGATCGTGAACACGAACTCGTACGACAAAGAAGGGGCGATGCAGTTCTTCCACTCCGGAGACGCGCCGGTATACGCTCCGAACTCGTACGAACGCGCGTTCCAAGACGAGCAGGGCCCGGTTGACAACGGTTGGGAAGCGGACGGCGAACTCGTGCGCGCCGCGTACTCACTGCACGAAGAAGATGACGACTGGGGGCAAGCACACGACCTCGTGCGTAACGTAATGGACGAGGCCGCGCGCGCCCGCCTGGTCGACACCGTCAGCGGAATGCTGCTCGACGGGGTGGATGACCACGTTGCCCGCCAAGCGATCGACTACTGGAAACACATCGACACCGAAACCGGAGAGAAAATCGAAGCAAAATACACGCAGAATAAGTAACGTGCTGGCAAATGCGAAATATCCGCACACCAAGTAGTGAGTGGGCAGGCGCCAAATACAAGCAAACCAAGTAAGGTTGCAGCGAGCGCGAAATACACGCAAGCTAAGTACGGTATCAGCGAGCGCGAAGGCAGCGCTGTAAGTAGCGGCGCAGGCTCGCACTGCATATACTTCATGAATCCGGGGGCAGGGGTACCAACGCGGCCCCCGGATTCATGTGTGTTAGGGTAATTATCACGCTTTTGCGTGGGAAAATACTTTTCCACCCGATTTTGAGAGAAGGATAGTTGAAAAATATAAAGCGCTTATCCATCGCATCACTCAGTGCCATCACCCTCGCGCTCACGATGGCAGCCTGCACAACCTCAACGGATAACAAAGCAAACAGCAGCCCCTCTGCAACCAGCAGTTCAGCGCAGGCATCGCAGAGTGAAATAACATTCACCGACCAGGCCGATCACGAAGTTAAAGTCAAAGCCCCCGTCGACCGCATGGTCGTCCTGCAACACCACTCGCTCGACATTCTGGCTCAACTCGGAGCGCAAGACAAAGTGGTGGGCACCGAAGCGAAATGGGAACGCGACCTCGGTGACTACATGAAAGACGTCTTCCCCGGAATTGAAGACCTCCCCACGCCAGGCGACCTAAAATCCATGAACGTTGAGCAAGTCGCGGCCCTCAAACCAGACATCGTGATTGTCGCTTCCCAGGCGAACCCTGAGGACCTCAAGAAACTCGACTCCTTGAAGATTCCCTACGCGACCGTTTCACTGCGTGCCGAAGGGAAGCAAAAAGAAGCGCAGAACCCACGCCTGGCGAACTCTGACAAAGCGTACACCGACGGCCTCAAGTGGAGCGTTGAAACGCTAGGTAAACTAACGGGCAAAGAAGATAAGGCGAAAGAACTGTGGCAGTTCGTTGAAGACTCGCGCGACCACGTTGAAAAAGCGGTCGGAGAAGTACCCGACGACCAGCGGGTCAAAGTATTCGTCGCAAACGAAGGCGACCAAACCTACGGAAACGACAAATACGTGGGCGCCCAGCTGCTCCGCGCAGGAGCTGTGAACGTCGCTGCAGACGACATTCAAGGCTACAAACCATACAACTTTGAACAAGTTGTCAAGTGGGATCCGGACTACGTGATCGTCCAGGACCGTTACCCGGAGGTACTTGAATCCGTAAAGAACGACGCGAAGTGGCAAGCGCTGCGGGCCGTGAAAGAAGGTAACGTAATCGAAGCGCCCTACTGGACGAAACCGTGGGGTAACCCCGATACCGATTCGATGGCACTTGGTGAACCATTCTTAGCTCACAAGTTCTACCCAGACAAAGTTAGCGCCGACTACGTTAAAGAACGCGCTCAGGACTTCTACAGCAAGTTTTACAAAGTGGAGTTCAAAGGCAAAGTAGATTGAGCGTTAAACGCATAAGCGCAGTGGCAGGGTTCGTAGCCCTGCCACTCGTGCTTGCAACCATTTGCGCCGGGGTGGGCGGATACCACATTGCCCCGGGCACCATCTGGCGCTCAATCACCGACCTCGTATTCGCTCAAGATGCAGCGGACCCGCAGGCATACACGCTGCTAACCCAAGTGCGTCTACCGCGCGTATTGGGCGCAGTCGTTGTCGGAGCCGGCCTCGCGGTCTCTGGCGCAATCTACCAAGCAGTTTTCCGCAACCCACTGTGCTCGCCCTACACCCTGGGCGTATCCAACGGCGCCGGATTCGGCGCTGCCCTGGCGATCCTCACACTCGGAAGTGGACTCGCCGTTCAAGCGAGCGCCGTCGTCATGGCTTTACTCGCCGTTGGGCTCACTTTTTTATTCGCCTCCACTTCGCGCGGTAACGCCAGCGCACTGATTCTGTCGGGAATCCTCGTGGGCGCACTCTTCGCATCCCTCACAGCTCTAATCAAGTTCGTTGCAGACCCGTACGAAAAACTGCCCCAAATCATTTTCTGGCTCATGGGTTCCATCGCCTCGATCGGCCCCGATAGCCTCAAAACCACTTTGCCCGCCTACATCCTCATTCTCGTGCTCATCGCCGGATTACTGTGGCGCCTGACCGTCATCAGCGTCGATGAAACGTTCGCCCAATCCGTTGGCGTGCAAGTACGCCGCGACCGCACTATTGCGCTAATCATGGCATCGGCCTTGGCGTCACTGTGCATTTCAATCGCCGGCGTGATCGGTTGGGTCGGTATCGTCGTCCCCCACTACGCACGCATGATTGTGGGGCCACAAATGCGTGCGGTGTTTGGCGCATCCATCTCTTTAGGTGCCTCATTCATGCTGCTCATAGACCTTTTTGCCCGTACCCTGATAGCCGGTGAACTACCCGTTGGCGTGTTAACCGGGGTGGTTGGCCTCCCCCTGTTCCTACTACTCGTGTTTCGCAGAAAGATCCGGTTCGTATGATTCGCATGAGGGACGTGAGTTTCAGCTACGGCGGCCCCACTGTTTTAGAGGGCATTAACTTAGACATCAAGCGTGGCGAATGCGTGAGTATCCTCGGGCCGAACGGAACAGGTAAGTCCACGCTTATGGAACTACTGGTAGGGCACCTAAAACCCAGCCGAGGGCACGTGCTTTTGGGGAATAATCCAGTATCCAAGTGGAAAGCCCGGGAGTTCAGCCAGCAGGTTGCCTACATCCCACAAGCCCTGAACGTCACCTTCTCGTTCCAAGCAATCGAAATTGTCACCATGGGCACCACTTCCCGACTGCAATACTTACACGCCCCCGGCGCGAGTGAACGCGAACAGGCACTGGAGGCACTTTCGCAACTCGGGGTTCGTCACTTGGCGTACCGTTACTTCAATGAGCTCTCGGGTGGAGAGCGCAAACTCGTCCTATTAGCCACCGCCCTGTGCCAACGAACCCCGTTCATACTTCTCGACGAACCAACCTCTGACCTGGACCCAGCGAACGCGCACCGCCTCACCGCACTGCTGTCTGAGCTCGCGAAGCAGGAAAATAAGAGCATCGTGCTCACCACGCACGCGCCCGAAACCGTACCCGTACTGGGCGGGCGCACCATCTTCCTGGGCGGCGCCCATATCCTCGCGCAAGGAGCGGTGGAAAACACGCTGACGGCACAGAACCTCACGCAACTGTACGGCATCCCATTTGGCATCACCCGCGTTGAAGGACGGGCACTACCGTACGTTAAAGACTCAACCCTCTAACTGCCCAACCCCGAAGTTGTGCGCCAACATGCGCCAATGTGGAGGCCGATCGCCGCGAACCAAAATCGACCAGTGGCAGTTATCTGGCCCGCGTAACCCCGCCCACTCGTGCGGATCTAAACCAAGTAGGCACGTCATCGCCTGCACAATCGCGGAGCCGTGCGACACAAACAAGTACGTACCCGGAGTTTGCGCGGCCTCCAAAACCGCTTGCGCAAACCTCTCACCTACGTCGCGGCGCGATTCGATCCCCGCGTCCGCGCATTCCCCTTCTGACCGCCACTGAGAGTACCACGGACCGTAATCTGCCTGCATCTGCGCACCACTCATGCCTTCGAACACACCGAAAGCACGTTCCCGTACCCGCTTATCCACTTCCACGGGCACATCCAAGAGGTTCGCCACCCCCTGCGCGGTGTCAACTGCACGCGACAGGTCGGAAGAAATAATCCGATCCGGCTTCAACTGCGCCACCCGCGCAGCTGCGGCCCGCACCTGGGATTTACCCACTTCGTTCAAAGCAATATCAATCTGACCTTGAACTCGCCCCGCCGCATTGTAATCCGTCTGCCCGTGGCGCATGAAGATAATGCGAGTGCTCACGCGCCCACCTTCGCGGGCTGTGGCAATGGCAAACGCGAGCAGTCTGCCCACAGGCGTTCCAACCCGTAGTATTCGCGCTGCGTATCCAACTGCACGTGCACAGTTACCACCCCGAAATCCAGTAGCACCCACTGGGCTTCCTCGGCGCCTTCCACACTGGGCCTGCGCCAACCGAGCTCCACTGCCCGATCCACTAGAGCACGGGTAACCGCACGCACTTGTCGTTCGTTATCTGCTGAAACGATTAGGAACACATCGCAGTAAGCTGTGCGCTCCCCCACGTTGATAGCTACGGGGTTGATTGCCTTCATTTCTTCCGCAGCCGCCGCCAGTTCGGTAACTAAGTTTACTGTTGCCCGTTCAAGCTCCACGTACGATCCATATCTCCTAAAACTCGGTTCAACTCTTATAGAGTCCGTACTTTTGAATGTACTGTACAACCCCGTCAGGTACTAAGTACCACACCGGTTTACCGGCTTTCACTCTTTTCCGACAATCCGTAGATGATATGGCCATTGCCGGCACTTCCAGTAAAGACACTTTACTAGCAGGGAGTCCTTGTGTTCCCAACTCGTGGCCCGGGCGCGTCACCCCAATAAAATGCGCCAACTGAAACAGCTCATCCACATCTTTCCATTCCAAAATCCGCGTTAACGCATCCGCACCCGTAATGAAGTACAGGTCTGCGTCAGGACGCTGGTTATGCAGATCCCGCAGCGTGTCGATCGTGTACGTGGTTTCCCCCCGTTCAATATCAACGCGCGAAACGGTGAAGCGGTTATTTGAGGCCGTCGCAATCACGGTCATGAGGTAGCGGTGCTCCGGTGAAGTGACACGGCGCCCGGCTTTAAATGGTTGCGTCGAGGTTGGGACGAACACCACCTGGTCTAGTCCAAACACGGCCATCGCTTCTGAAGCAGCCACGAGGTGGCCGTGGTGAATCGGGTCGAAGGTGCCACCCATCACGCCGATCGACGGGCGGTTCACTTGCCCACCGCCCCTTGTGTTTGCAGCGTATTCCATAGCTCTCGACGCTTTCCTCTCGTCTTACCTGCTGCTCGGGTCCGTCCACACACCGGATTCACGTTCCGTCCACAGTTCCTCGCGGGCCGCAGCCTTCGCATCCATCTTTTCGTGGTACCGGGCCTTACGTTCCTTGCGAGTCGCCCTGCCGGAGCCTTCCATACGCGCATCAGAACCTCGAGGTCCGAGCAGCTCCGCCCCAGTTTGCAAAGTCGGTTCCCAGTCGAACACGACCCCCGATTCTGCCGGGCCAATAACCACCGGATCCCCCGGGAGTGCCCCCGCCTCAACCAGCGCGTCTTCTACTCCAGCTTGTTTCAACCGGTCTGCGAGGAAGCCCACGGCCTCGTCGTTACCGAAATCGGTTTGCGACACCCACCGTTCCACACCGGTTCCACGCACCTGGTACGCGCGCTCACCCTCCACATCAGTGGTGGTCACTGTGAAGTCCGAGCCCCTCCGACGGCCCACCGGCTCAACTTCCACCACTTCCGGCACCTGCGGTTCCGGGAGCTGGGCGCGCTGCTCGGCCACCGCGTTCGCCAGTGCGAAACCGAGTTCGCGCAACCCCTCATGGGTAACCGCTGAAATCTCGAACACGGGCCAGCCAAACGCCTCCAGTTCAGCGCGTTGCATCTGCGCCATCTCGCGCCCATCTGGAATATCAATCTTGTTGATCACAATAATTCGGGGCCGCTGTCCAAGTGGAACGTAGCCCTCAACGTCCCCTAAATCCGACCGGTACTGCGCCAGCTCGTGCTCAATCACTTTCAGGTCAGACACGGGGTCGCGTTCAGTTTCAAACGTGGCTGCGTCGAGGACGTGGACGATCACCGCGCACCGCTCGATATGGCGCAAAAACTCCAGGCCTAAACCACGGCCCTGCGCCGCCCCGGGAATCAACCCCGGCACGTCCGCGATCGTGTACCGCAATCCATCCGCGTCCACCACCCCCAGGTTCGGCACGAGCGTGGTAAACGGGTAGTCCGCGATTTTCGGGCGTGCCGAAGACATCGCTGAAATAAGCGAGGACTTGCCTGCCGACGGGAACCCCACGAGCGCCACATCCGCTACGGATTTAAGTTCCAGCGTGACGGTGCGTTCCTGTCCCGGCTCCCCCAGCAGCGCAAACCCGGGAGCTTTGCGTTTACGTGACGCCAACGCTGCGTTCCCAAGCCCGCCGCGCCCACCTTGAGCGATCACGTACCTCTGCTGCGGGGCAGCGAGGTCAGCGATTACCTCACCATTTTCCTTTACAACCGTCCCCTGAGGTACTGGCAGCACCACGTGCTCACCATTCTTACCTTCCTGGTTATCCCCCTGACCGGGAGTGCCGTTTTCTGCACTCCGATGCGGCGAACGGTGATAGTCCAGTAACGTCGTGACCTGTTCTGACACTTCGAGGATCACATCTCCGCCGTTACCACCATTTCCCCCGTCAGGGCCACCCAAAGGCTTATATTTTTCGCGGCGCACGGAGGCACACCCGTTGCCACCATCACCGCCCGACACGAACAGCTTTACGGTATCCACGAATGAAGCCATTTATATTCCCTTTCCTCCGATGCGCCCCTTGCGTTAGTGTCCATGCGCCCCTTTCGCTAGTCCCCATGCGCCCTCGCGCTATAGGCTCAGCAGCCTGGGGTCGCCGCGAATCCGCGAAGATATGATGCAAGGGTGGACGGTTGTTCCGCCCACCCTCGTGTTAAACCTTAAAGAGGTTAAACTGCAGCCGGTTCCACCACGCTTACCACGCGGCGACCACGACGGCTACCAAACTCCACGTCACCAGCAATTAGTGCAAACAGGGTGTCGTCTTTACCACGACCAACGTTCACACCCGGGTGGTACTTGGTACCACGCTGACGAACGATGATTTCACCTGCGTTCACGAACTGGCCGCCGAAACGCTTAACGCCAAGGCGCTGGGCGTTAGAATCGCGACCGTTCTTAGTTGAACCGAGTCCCTTCTTACTTGCCATCTCTTAAGCCTCTTCCTTTTAGAACCTACTTGATCCCCGTAACCTTGATCTTAGTCAAGGGTTGACGGTGACCTTGGCGTTTGCGGTAACCAGTCTTGTTCTTATACTTCACAATCGAGATCTTCGGGCCCTTCATGGGTTCGACGATCTCGGCAGTAACCTTAACTTTTCCAAGCTCATCGGCGTTGGAGGTGACTTTGTCACCGTCGACCACCATTACGGGCTGGAGTTCGACGGTGTCGCCGGATTCTCCTGCCAACTTGTCGACGACGACGACATCACCGACGGACACCTTTTCCTGTCGGCCGCCGGCCTTGACGATCGCGTAGACCACGTTGCTGCTCATCTCTTATCGATTACGAATACTTACTGCGCGTTCCTCACCACAAATTAGAAGTGGATTAAACGCACCGACGCTTTAGAATACGGGATTTACCGTTATCTTTCAAACGATTTTCCCTCAAAAAGCGCTTTGTCCGGTGTGTTATTCACCACCCCCAGTGTCGGTAGATACCACCCGCCGATGGCGCTTCTTGCGCGGACGCGTCACGGGGGAATCCTCAGCCGCTTCCACGGTCGCCGCCACCGGACGCGCGATTTTCGGGGTCGGTTTCGCATCTGCTGCCGGTGCTTCCTCCGGCGCCGACTGTTCCATGGTTACCCCGCGTCGACGTGGCTTGCGCGGCGCCTTACCCGCCTTCTCAGAGTCACTTGCTTTGCGCCCGTTCCTCAGCTTGTCCCGGTCCTCTTTCTGGCGTGGTGCTTTACCTGCTGCATCGGTCTTGTGGGCAATGCCTTCCGCCCGGTGCGAATCCGATTCCCCCTGAGTCTCCCCGTGACCGGAGTTAGACTCACTTTCCTTAGATTTCGCCCCTCCCCCGGATTTCGCCGAGGTTCTCTTGGCCTTCTGCGAGTTCTTACGGTTCTTTCGCCCGTTCTTCTTCGATTTCTCCGCGGCTCCTTCAGTGCTGTTTTCTACGGATTCTGCGTTTGCCGCCCCATTTTCTTGAGGTTGTTCATGCGCCGACGCGGTCGCTGCTGCAATCGCACTGAGTGCGCTCTTCACTTCCTCACGCTTCTGGTCCTGCTTGGAATCCGCTTGTTCACGCGCTTTGTCTTGCTCCCGGTTTTTCTTCCCGTGCTTGTTACCACGTTTGCGACTGCGCCCTTCGTTATCGTCCGAGATTTCCACCGGATGGTCGTGCACAATAAAGCCACGTCCATCACAGCACTCACATGGCGTGGAGAACGCTTCCACCAAACCTTCGCCCACGCGTTTACGGGTCATCTGAACCAGCCCGAGGGAAGTAATTTCCGTCACCTGATGTCGGGTGCGGTCTCTGCCCAAGCACTCCACCAGGCGGCGCAGCACCAGTTCGCGGTTAGATTCGAGCACCATGTCCACGAAGTCGATCACGATAATCCCACCGATATCGCGCAACCGCAGCTGCCGCACAATCTCCTCAGCGGCCTCCAGGTTGTTCTTCGTAACGGTCTCCTCCAAGGTCCCCCCGGAGCCAATGAACTTACCCGTATTCACGTCGATGACCGTCATCGCTTCGGTCCGGTCAATCACGAGGGACCCACCGGAGGGAAGGAACACCTTCCGGTCCATGCCCTTCGCCAACTGCTCGTCAATGCGATGAGCGGCGAATACGTCGTCGTCACTCTTCCAATGGCGCAGGCGTTCCACCAACTCCGGCGACAGGTCAGACACGTACTGATGAATCGTCTCCCACGTGCGCTCCCCTTGAACCGTGAGGGACTCGAAGTCTTCCGTGAACACGTCCCGCACCACCCGGACCGCGAGTTCCGGTTCGGAACGCAACAGAGTTGGTGCTTTCGGCTTGCGTTTTTCTTTCTGCTTAATCTCGTCCCACTGCTTACTGAGCCGTTCCACGTCGTCACGCAACTGCTCTTCACTGGCACCTTCCGCTGCGGTGCGCACGATCACACCGGCTTCCTTCGGCACGATCTTCGAAAGCAGTTTTTTCAAACGAGACCGTTCCGCGTCGGGAAGTTTGCGGGAAATCCCGGTCATCCCCCCACCGGGTACGAACACGAGGAACCGGCCCGCGAGCGTGACCTGACCGGTTAGCCGCGCACCCTTGTGTCCAATCGGGTCTTTTGTCACCTGCACCATGACGGTGTCACCAGATTTGAGGGCCTGTTCTATTTGCCGCGGTTTTGAGGTTACGCCCGCCGCTTCCCAGTTCACTTCCCCCGCGTAGAGCACGGCGTTGCGGCCCTTACCCAGGTCCACGAACGCAGCTTCCATGGAGGGCAGCACGTTCTGCACGCGCCCGAGGTACACGTTCCCCACCATGGTTTGCTGCGTGTGCCTGGCCACGAAGTGTTCGACGAGCAGCCCGTCTTCTAGCACCGCGATCTGGTTCAGTCCATCTGACTCGCGGATAATCATTTCACGACGCACCGATTCGCGGCGTGCCAAGAACTCCGATTCCGTAACTACCTGCCGTCGTTTTTCACGCCGGCCCTCGCGCCTGCGCTGCCGTTTGGCCTCTAGCCGGGTTGACCCTTTAACCCCTTCAACTTCCGCTACGACCTCTTCGTGGCTGGCGGTGCGGCGGCGGCGCCGACGGCGGCGGGACGTTTCTATTTCCGCCCCATCCTCATCTTCTGAATCCGAGCCGCGTTTGTTCCCTGGTTCGTCATTGCGTTCAGCACTGGCCTGTTTATCGCCGCTGTCACTGCGGTCTCGTTCGCGCCGGTTCCGGCGCCGCCCAGATTTTTGTTTCGACCCGCGCGACCTATGTTCCTCAGCGTTGTCGTCGCCCGCTTCGTCCCAGTCCTGATCTGCTCCCGCGTCCCATCCGGCGGCCACTTGCGGGGCCTGGAAAAAGATTCCTCCCGACGCGTCACTGCCCATTGGGGGCCGCCCCTGGTTGGAATTATCAGCCCCACCGGCTTCGGCCGACATGAACAGCGGGTTCATGCCAACACCTGGTGTTTGCGCCCCACTGTTTTGGAACGCTGCATTTGGCAGCGACTTATTTTCCGAATCGCCGTTTCCTTCTTTATTCACGTTATTTACTCCACACTAATTTCGAGTAGTCCAGTACCGGATCAAACTCCGCCGCCTGTCTCCAGGCGGAAACTCTGAAAGCGCTCGACGTGCACAAACACGACAGGCACGGAACGCGCCCCTACTGCCGCAACTCAGTTACGCGAACTCAGCGTCCAGGCAGTAAGCTCAACCGGCGGGGTACTCCGCTAGTTACATGCACAGTATTCCACAGATGCGCACGCAGAACCTATTGGGGAGCTCACTTCCCGCTCCGCTTCACAAAGTGCCTCAAGGGAAAAAGTGACATTAAAGGCAGTTTCTTTACCTGCATTTGATAGGACTAGGGGCCCAAAATTGCTATAAATACCGTTCCCGCAGCATTTCGGCGCCACCCGGATTTTTCCGCCAGCTGGCAGCGCCCCCGTGTTTTGCTGACGAAGAGTCAGAAATCAGCATAGAATACCATTATCCTTATTTATGAGGGTTGCGAACTAGCAACAAATAATTTTAATTAACCTATCAACTCGGAAAGGCGGACATCATGACCGTCCTCCCAGCAGCACTCGATGGAGTGCTCCTGGCACGGTGGCAGTTCGGTATCACTACCGTCTACCACTTCCTCCAGGTGCCGCTCACAATCGGACTGTCACTCCTGGTTGCGATCATGCAAACCAAGTGGCATCGTTCCGGCAATGAGGTCTGGCTCAACGCAACGCGTTTCTTTGGGAAACTGTTGCTCATCAACTTCGCACTCGGGGTTGCAACCGGTATCGTGCAAGAGTTCCAGTTCGGCATGAACTGGTCGGAGTACTCCCGCTTTGTCGGTGACATTTTCGGTGCTCCCCTTGCTTTTGAGGCGCTGCTCGCCTTCTTCCTCGAATCCACCTTCCTTGGCGTGTGGATTTTCGGTTGGGGCCGCATCTCCAAAACCATGCACCTCGTGAGTATCTGGCTGGTGGCGATCGGTACGTCCGTGTCGGCACTGTGGATCCTCGGTGCGAACTCGTGGATGCAGCACCCAGTTGGAGCCGTGTTCAACCCCGAAACTGGGCGTGCGGAACTAGATGGTGCCAGCGGTTTCCTCGACGTGGTTACCAACCCGGTTCTGTTCTGGTCTTGGACCCACGTGTTCACCACTTCAGTGCTGATCGCCGGATCGTTCGTGTGCGGTATCGCCCTATGGTGGCACACCCGCGCAGTTAACGAAGGGGACAAGGGATTCGCAAAAGCCACGAAGGTTTGGAAACCAATTGCCCGTTTCGGTGCGATCGCACTGCTAATCGGTGGGGTTGGCGTGGCGTTAACCGGCCACTTCCAGGGGCAAGAAATGGTGCGCCTGCAACCCATGAAGATGGCAGTTGCAGAAGGCATTTGTATGGACACAGAATCCGCAGCCTTCACCGTTGCATCCTTCGGGGAATGCCCGATTGGCGACGAAGGTCAGCCCACCAAGTTCATTTCCGTACCGGGCGTAGCATCGTTCATGTCCCACAACTCATTCACCGCAGAGGTCGAAGGGGTTAAGGACATTCAAGAACGCACCGTTGAGATGTTGAACGCTAACGAGTCGTTCACGTCGCGTTACGGCGACGCCAGCCAGTACGACTTCCGGCCCCCAGCCGCCCCGACGTTCTGGTCTTTCCGCGTCATGATCTTCATCGGTTTACTTTCGTGCATCACCGGTCTAGTTACCCTCATCGGGCTGCGCGGCGACAAGGTCATCAAGTCGAAGGCGATCGGTAAGGCCGCGATCTGGAGCATCCTCGCGCCGTTCATCGGTGCGTCCGCCGGCTGGCTGTTCACCGAACTGGGACGCCAGCCGTGGGTCGTGTACCCGAACTCCGCGGCTGCGTTAAACAACGACCCGGTTGGCGGAGTACTGCAGCTAACTCAGTTCGCGTCTTCCGCAACTGTTCCGGCCGGTCAAGTTTTGGCCTCCACCATTATCTTCACTCTCCTGTACGGTGGTCTTGGGGTCATTTGGATCTGGCTGATGCGTCGCTACGCCCTCGAAGGCATGCACGTACCAGGCGAAACTAAAGCCGACACTGCGGACGATTCCGCCGCACTGGCATTCGGGTACTGAGGAAGGATATAGACAATGAGTTGGCTCAGTATTCTTTGGTTCATTCTGATCGCCGTCCTCTGGACGGGCTACCTAGTTCTCGAAGGTTTCGACTTCGGGGTCGGTGCGTTACTGCCAATCGTGGCGAAAAACGATAAAGAACGCACGCAAACGGTTCGCACAATCGGCCCGCACTGGGACGGTAACGAAGTTTGGTTACTAACCGCCGGCGGGGCTACGTTCGCGGCGTTCCCAGAGTGGTACGCCACCATGTTCTCCGGCATGTACCTGGCTTTGTTCCTGGTGCTGGTGCTGCTGATTTTGCGCATCGCCGCACTTGAATGGCGCAAGAGCATCAACACGCTGCGGTGGCGCCACACCTGGGATGTGCTGCACAGTATCGCCGGTTGGGTTGTGCCGATCCTGCTTGGGGTTGCGTTCGCGAACCTGGTTCAGGGCATGAAGATTGAGGTTGTGGACCCGACCACGAACGAGGCGGTACAGGGGGCAATTACGCCTGAGGTTCTGGCGCACTCCGTGCACAACCTCACCGGTGGTTTCTTCTCCCTCCTCACGCCGTTCACGATTCTCGGTGGGCTCGCCGTGCTGTCGCTGTGCTTGTCACAGGGCGCGCAGTTCCTGTCCCTCAAGACCGAAGGGGCGGTGCATGAGCGGGCGGAGAAGCTTTCTTCCACCTTCTCAATCGTTGCGACCCTGGTGGTTGCAGTGTGGGCCCTGTGGGCAATGCTGCGTTACGCCACGAACTCTTGGGCGTGGATTCCCCTGGTAGTGGCTGCGCTGGCACTGATTGCATCCGCGGCGTTTACGCAAAAAGCGATGAACAAGTCGGTCACTTCGTTCCTGCTGTCTTCGGTTAGCATCGCCTCGGCAGTCGCATTCATCTTCGTTGCGATGGCACCGAACGTGATGCGCTCGTCGATCGACGACATGTACTCGCTCACGATTGAGCAGGCGTCGTCCACGACCGGTACGCTAACGGTCATGACGATTTGCGCGGTGGTGTTTGTCCCCATCGTGCTTGCCTACACCGCATGGTCTTACCACGTGTTCCGCGACCGCATCTCCCCCGATGACGTGTCCACGAACACCGGTTTGCACCCCACGAAGATTCGTCTCGGAGCTAACTTCCTTCAAGGCTAATCTTCACTGAGAGTTACTGCGGGACCAGCGTTTGCTGGTCCCGCAGTCTTATGATGGAACAGTATGTAATCGGCCAGAAGGAAACAGGTTGAAACCATTTGACCCGCGCTTACTGCGCTACGCCCGCGCTGCCCGCAAGTACATCGGGCTCGTGGCCCTGCTCGGTACCCTTAACGCAATCCTCGTGGTTGCGCAGGTTTACTGCATTGCGGCCGCCATCTCCCCCGTCATCACGCACGGCGCTTCCCTAGTTCAAGTTCGCGGGTACATTCTGGGTTTCCTAATCGCAGTGCTCACCCGCGCGGCCCTCACGTGGCTGCGCCAGTCCATGGGGGAACGCGCCGCGCACGACACGATTATTGAACTGCGGT
The DNA here is from genome assembly GCF_032085515.1 of Gleimia hominis. Lineage (GTDB taxonomy): Bacteria > Actinomycetota > Actinomycetes > Actinomycetales > Actinomycetaceae > Gleimia > Gleimia hominis. The sequence goes on along the minus strand of NZ_JASXSX010000005.1, from coordinate 87,369 downwards.
CCAAAGTGCTGCACCACGCCAGCCAGCTGGGGCCCCGCTGGTTAGCCCGCCACGGGACCGACACGGTGACCCTAATCACGCGGGGTTTAGACGACTTAGGTCCGTACTTCGTGGCTTACCTTCCGCAACTAGTCCTCACCGCTACGGTAACGCCCCTCACGATTTTGGTGATGCTGTATTTCGACTGGACGTCGGCCCTGTACGCCATCTTTGCAATCCCACTGATCCCTATTTTCATGATCCTCGTGGGCAAACTCACGCAACAGTTTTCTGATGAAAAACTTGCCACCATGGAACGGCTCGCCACGCAGCTGCTAGACGTAATCGCGGGCCTACCGACCCTGCAGGCACTTGGGCGGCAACGCGCGCCCCGCGAGCACATTCACACGCTCGGGCAAAAACATGCGCGCACCACGATGCAGACACTGCGGGTGGCGTTCCTGTCCGGCGCGATCTTGGAGTTCTTAGCGACCCTGTCGGTGGCACTGGTAGCAGTCTGGGTGGGGCTGCGGATGGTTAGTGGCACGGTTGACCTGTTCACTGGCCTGGCGGTAATCATGCTCGCGCCGGAAGTGTTCTTACCGTTGCGCGAAGTTGGCAAACAGTTCCACGCTTCCGCCGATGGGCTTTCCGCAGCCCAATCCGCGTTCGAAATCTTAGAAACCCCAGTCATTAAACCGGGCACCATCCCGGCGCCCGATGTGCGCAGCGCAACCATCGAATTCAAGGACCTGTCCGTCGCCGCGCGGGGAGCGTGGGCACCGGCAGCACTGAATGCACGCATAGAACCGGGGTCAATCACCGCACTCGTGGGAGCTTCCGGCGCTGGGAAAACCACGACCATCATGACGCTCCTACAATTACTGCCCCCCACGCGCGGAAATATTCTACTGCGCGCCGGAGATTCAGTTTTAGACCTGAGGGACTTGGATCCGCAAAGCTGGTGGAACTGCGTTACGTGGGTGCCGCAAAACCCTGCGATACTGCCGGGCACAATCCGTGACAACGTGACCTCGGGAAGCGCAGTTAGTGATGAGGCACTGGCCGCAGCAGCGCGCGCCACCCGCTTCGATGAAGTCCTCGCGCAGTGCCCGCAAGGGTGGGACACCAAAGTGGGCCACGCGGGCGTGGGACTATCGGTGGGTCAGCGCCAACGACTGGCACTGACGCGCGCCTTACTGTCGGATGCGCCAATTGTGATTCTTGACGAACCTACTGCGCATCTGGATGCCATGACGCAAACCCAGGTGATCGACACGATCAAGCGGCTGCAAAGCCAAGGCCGGCGAGTGATAGTAATAGCCCATCGCAAGGCCGTCACGGATGCGGCCGATCACGTGATCGAAGTGGTCTCGCGCGCCGCAACAGCCGCGGAAGAACAGCGTTACCCCGAACTGGTGCAAAGCGAAGCGCATACCCTAAGCGTCACCAGCACCCCGGATTTGCTCGAAGGAGCGCAGTCGTGAATCTTTTTCTATCCAAAACCGAGCGCCGCGCAATCCGGCGCATCTTACGGCTGCTAGAGATCTCTAAACCAAAGTTCGCACTCGCCGTGCTGCTGGGCGCACTTGGGATCGGTGCGGCCATCGGTTTGGGCGCGACCTCCGCGTGGCTAATTGCCCGCGCCTCCCAGCAGCCACCAGTTATGTACCTCATGGTCGCCACCGTGGGCGTGAGGTTCTTCGGGGTCTCTAAAGCAGTGCTGCGTTACGCCCAACGCCTGGCCTCGCACGCGGTCGCGATGGACGGGATCGCGGCGTTGCGCGACAACGTCTACGCAATTTTGGCGCGCTCACAGGCCGATAAAGTGGTGTCACTGCGACGCGGAGACCTATTGGCCCGCACCGGCACGGACGTGGACGCCGTGGGTGACCTGTTGGTTAAATCTGTTTTGCCCGCAGCGGTCGCGCTCGTGTGCAGCGCCGGGACAGTGGTGGGGATCGCGTTCCTGTCAGTGGGCAGTGCCCTCGTGCTCCTACTTGGGCTCGCGCTGTCGGGCGTAGCCGGTCCGCTCCTGACGGTTGTGGCTACGCGCCGGTCCCAGGAAGCCACCGACTTAGCTCGCACCGAACTTGCTGCAAACGCGGTTACGCTCGTGGACCACGCCAGTGAATTAGCCGTTGAGGGCCGCCTCCCCGCGGTGCACAACTCAATTGCTGAAACTGAAACTCGGTTGCGTAAAGCGAAGAATGACGCCGCGTTCGTTGCCGGCCTCGCCGCGTTCGTGGACCTCGTTGGCGTGGCGGTGGCGGTGAGCGGAGCCATGTGGATCGGGATTCCCTCAACGCTTGGGGGCACTCTCGCGGCCGTGGCACTCGCCGTAGTGGTATTAACCCCCCTGTCCGCATTTGAAGCCACTTCTGATCTAGGCCCCGCGGCCGTGCAACTCGTCAAATCTGCTCGCGCTGCCGTGCGCCTGGATGACCTGTTGAGCGCCGCCCCACAGGGTCAAGCACACCTAGAACCCGGGCTCACCCCCGTGTTAGAGGCCAAAGACCTCGCAGTCGGATGGCCCGGCGGACCCGTAGTGGCGTCCGGGATAAACCTCACGCTCCGGCCTGGCTCCCACACCGGGATCGTGGGGCCCTCCGGAATCGGGAAAACAACGCTCCTATACACGCTCGCGGGCCTACTAGAACCCAAGTCTGGTTCCGTAACCCTGTGCGGACGCGACATTCACACGCTCGCCCGCGCCGACGTGGGTAAATACGTGTCCCTCACCGCCGAAGACGCACACGTGTTCGCCACCACCGTTTTAGAGAACCTGCGGGTCGCCACCCCCACTATCACAGCTGAGGACGCGCACGAACTCCTGCGCCGCGCCGGCTTGGGACAGTGGGCCGCTGAACTCACCGACGGGGTCGGTACCCTCCTCGGATCCGAAGGCAGCACAATTTCCGGTGGAGAACGGCGCCGGCTACTGCTGGCCCGCGCCCTCGCCAGCCCGGCTCCCCTCATGCTAATAGACGAACCCGGTGAGCACGTCGACACCCAAACGGCAGACGGGCTGATCCGTGACCTGCTGGAATCGGACCAAAACCGGGGCGCGCTGGTGGTGACGCACCGACTCACCCCGCTTGAAGCGGCAGATGAAGTGCTCGTGCTGGACCCAACCGCAAATCCAGACGGGACCCGCAGCGCCACGGTTTCTGCCCGCGGCAGTCACAACGACTTGAAACGAACGAACGAACAGTACCAATGGGCTCTGTCCCAGGAAGGAGACACCGATGACCTCGCCTGACAGTCAGCCGACCCTACCCCACGCGGAAAAACTCGTGGACGCAATGATAAAACTGACGGCAGCATCCGGTGTAGACGGAATCCTCCAAGCTTTCGTTAACGAAGCCACAAGACTCACGAACGCCCGCTACGGCGCCCTGTCGATACTCGACACCTGGGGGGAAGCCCGCCTGTTCTTCAACCGCGACTACACCCACCCCAGTGAAACCGAACAAGTCTTCACGGGTATGAACCTGGTGAACCTTGTGCCCACCGACGAAACCTACATCCTCAACGACGCCTCCAGCTTGGATCGCATCCCCCAAAGTGACGCGGAAACCCTCCATAAACTCCTCGTCACCCCCACGCCGATCCACGATCAAACCATGAGCCGCCTGTACCTAGTGAACAAGCCCACTGATTTTGACGATGACGACGTGCGCATGCTGCACGCCCTCACGCGCGTCGCCGCCGCAACCGTAGCGAAAGCGCGCCTGTACCAAGAATCACGCAACCGGGAGCGGTGGATGAAAGGTACTCAAAGAATCGTCACCTCCATGCTGGAAGGCAACGACGAAGAGGAAATCCTGCCGCACATCGCGAAAACTGTGCTAGACGTGGCGCAGGCCGACACCGCGCTGATCGTCCTGCCGTCCGTGGGCTACTCGTGGGCGTGCGAAATTTCGGAAGGCTACATGGCGGACACCCTGCTGGGCACCGTATTTCCCCCAGAGGGACGCGCCATGGCGGTGGTCCACGAAGGAACCGGCATGATCGTGGATTCGCTCGCAAACGCCTCAATGCTGCGGGTCGACCAACTCAAAAACTTCGGCCCCGCCATGTACGTGCCGCTAATCAACCGGGGCGTGGCCCAGGGCGTCCTACTGATCTTGCGAAAGATTGGTGCGCCCGCATTCAACCGCTCCGACCTGCCGCTCGCAGAAGCCCTGGCGGGGCAGGCTGCGTTTGCCCTCGAACTATCTTCAGCCCGTCACACGGAGGATATGGCGGCGCTTTACGACGAACGCGACCGCATCGGCCGGGACCTACACGACTTCGCTATCCAACAGCTATTTGCCACGGGCATGCGGATTGACACGGCGAAAGCGAAACTTTACACCGGCGACACCACAAGAGAGCAGATCGATTCGATTCTTTCAGATGCGCTTGAGGCCGTTGACGCGTCCGTGCGGCAAATCCGCTCGATCGTGCACGACCTCCGGGAACCAGATCAGGAAGTGGACCTGGTGGAGCGGTTACGCAGGGAAACGTCGATTGCGCGGAACTCACTGGGGTTCGCTCCCTCGCTGATCCTAGATCTGGACGGGCAGCTGATTGAACCCGACGACCCGGATAGTATCGACGAAGTGTCCGCCCGGGTGGATGACGCGATCGCCGACGACGTTGTGGCAGTGGTGCGCGAAGGCCTATCAAACATTGCCCGCCACGCCCACGCAACGGCCGCGCAAGTACTGATTGACGTGCACGGGCACGCGGAACTGGGGGAAATCAGCGTGCGGGTCACAGACGATGGGGTGGGGATTCCGAAGAACCGCACCCGTACCTCCGGTCTGGGGAACCTGCGGATGCGAGCGCGCAGGTTGAAAGGCTCGTTCAAAATCGGGCCGGCACAAACCGGGCACGGCACCACCATGGTTTGGACCGTGCCGCTCGCAGACTACTGATCCCGTGCGGGCAGCGTTCCCGAGCGGGAGCGCCTTGACTCGCGGGGTTCGTGCGAAGGGGGGGGCAGCGGGGCAGGCCCGCGTGTGAAACTGCGGGCGGGGCGGAGGCGCGGAAGCATTCCCACCCCGCCGGGTTCATCCGCGGCCGCTAGCAGGGCGCGAGTCCAGCTGCTTGGTTAGGCGGGGATTATGGCCGCGGTGGGGTTTGGTTCCGCCACGCCGCCGCGCGCTGACCAGCAACCCACGCGGCCACCTGGGTGCGGCGCTGCAACCCCATTTTGGAAAGCAGGGACGTGATGTGGTTCTTCACGGTTTTCTCTGCCACCCCGAGTTTCTCCCCGATCTCGCGGTTCGACAACCCGTCACCAATCAGCCCCAGTACCTTGCGTTCGGACGGCGTTAAGTCCGCGGTTGGGTCCCCGTGGTCGGCCCGCCGCCGCGTCACCGTCCGCTCGTCAAGCAGTACCCGACCGTCAGCAACCGCGCGGATCACATCCGTAATCTCCGCCCCGTGCACCGTCTTCAAAACGTAAGCTAAAGCCCCCACCTCAAGGGCCTCTGACAAAGCGGAATCGTCATCAAACGACGTGAGTACAATCGGGCGGATCTGCGGTTTTGTCTCTCGCAGTTTCCGCATAATGTCAATCCCCGTGCCGTCCGGTAGCTGCAGGTCCACCAGCATCACGTCGGGCACCACCAGTTCGGCGCGGCGGATCGCATCTTCAACCGACCCGGCTTCCGCCACGACCTCCAGATCATCCGCCCGGTCAACGAGTTCCGCGATGCCCCTTCGGACAATCTCGTGGTCGTCAATGATCATCACGCGAACGGCTTTACTTTCACTATTCACAAACTCACCCCACAGGTTCGAAGTGGCAAAAACTAAACCAGTCCTATTGTACGCAGACTACCCGCGGATTAACCTCCCGCGTTGACAGTGCGGACAGTAAAAATGTGAGCGGTTAGAAATCACAATCCGCCTAATTACAGCTCCGCAGCGCCGACAGTTTTGCCCTTCCCGTCCATACACTTGGAGCTCACGCTCAAAATAACCCGCCTGGCCTTCAATATTCACATACAGCGTGTCAAACGACGTGCCTCCCGCGGCAATCGACCGTTCAATCACCTCTCGGCACGCCTCCAATACCGCACTTACGTCCCGCACCCGCAGGGCCCGTCCCCGCCGGCCCCCAAAAATCTGGGTTGCCCACAGGGCCTCGTCCGCGTAAATATTCCCCACCCCCGAGACCACTGCCTGATTCAGCAGCAGGGTTTTAATGGGCGTGCGGGATGCGCGGATGCGTCTACTTACCGCCGCGAGGTCCAGCAGTGGATCCAGTGGGTCACGCGCAATATGCGCCGCACTGGTGGGCACGCGATCCCCCTGCTGCGTAACCAACAGTGGCACCACTTCAACCCGCCCGAACGTGCGTTGGTCAACAAAACTCAGCACCGACCCGTCGTCAAATTCTAAGCGCACGTGTTCGTGACGTTTACGCGCCAACGGCGCCGCGGCCGGTTCGTGCCAGTGAAGCTGCCCCGACATCCCCAGGTGCATCACAATCGCCCGGGGTTCCCGCTGCCCTTTTTGCGCTACCGCCCACATGAATTTGCCCCGCCGCGCGGTCGACTCAATTTGCAGCCCCGTGAGGGCCTGCTCAAGTGCGTGCGGCGACTCGGACGTACGAGCTATGCGGGGGTGCCACACGTGCGCGCGCGTAATAGTGCGGCCCCGAACGTGGGGGTCTAGCCCCGCGCGGATAGTTTCAACTTCGGGAAGCTCCGGCATCGATCAGTTCGCGCCCGATAAGCTCAAGAAAGCGGCCCGCGCAGCCGCCGCGGTCGCGTTCTTCTTCGAGGTCGCATCCCCCTCACCGGCTACGCGCCCCCCGATTGTCACGGTTGCGTGGAACCGGCGCGCGTGGTCTGGGCCGGAGCCGATTGCCTCATACACCGGCTCCCCCAGTCCCTCATGCGAACAATATTCCTGAAGCGTCGTCTTATAGTCCGACGACCGGCCCATCTGAACCGCGTTATCCAAAAAGGGTTTCAAATGGTGCTCCACCACTTTGCGCGTGGTCTCTAGTCCGTACGTCAAATAGGTCGCGCCAATCATCGCTTCCGTCGTGTCACACAAAATCGAATCACGTTCGCGCCCACCCGTGAGGTTCTCGCCCTTGCCAAGCAAAATGAAATCCCCCAGATGAATCCCGCGCGCCACTTTCGCCAGTGTCCGCTCAGACACGATGGCCCCGCGCATACGAGACAGCTGCGCCTCCGACTCAGATGGGAACGTTTTAAACAGGTATTCCGTAACCACAATCGACAACACGGAATCACCCAGGAACTCGAGCCGCTCATTGTGCTCAATCCCACCCATCTCGAACGCGAACGACCGGTGCGTAAGCGCAGTCACCGCCAAATCCGGGTCCAACTCTATAGACCACGCCCCCATCAGGTCTGCAATCTGCGAGTTCACCGCTGCCGGCGGCGCTGCTTTACGCGAATGTGACGACACCCCTAATCCTCCTTAAAGAAATCTTTCAACGCCGAAAACCGCGGGTCCAATACCTCGTGCTCGTGATCATCCGGCAGGTCCTCCCAGCGTTTCCCACATACGTCGCACAGCCCCTCACAATCGGGCTTACACAACGGGGCGTACGGAAAACTCGTCACAATCGCGTCCCGCAACCAGGGTTCCAGCTCAATCTCGTCGCCCTCCAGCACCACCAGGTCCTCGACCGCTTCATCTCCATCTTCCTTACGAATCCGGGCCACAGCCTCGGGGGTAAACAACATTTCATGCACGTCCACGTGCACGTCTTGCGAAACGGGACGCAAACACCGCACGCACTCCGCCCGCGCCGAAGCATCAGCTTGAATCTGCAGCAACACGCCATCTTCCATAGACGTCACAGTCACGTCCACGGGAATCACCTGGCCCGCCGGAACCGTCATCACCTGGGTCCCCAAATCGTCTGGAGCCGCAAGCTCCAACTGGTAATCCCGCACACTCCCACTGCGCGTAGGGAGCGTGGCGATAGACAGCTTGGCACCCGCAAATGGTTGGCTCACGCCGTTCAACCTCTCTTATCCACACCGCCGCGTTCGAGCGCGACGGCTCGTCATCACAACTATTTGCACCCGACGAATAGCAGTCGGCTACTCGTGATCAGCGCGGCGGTGGGACTCAATCTTTTCCCGCCCCGCCTGCGCCTGCGAATACATTTTCTCTAAAGTTTTCGTCAGCGCCGTGAGTGATTCCTGGCAGTACGAATCCGCCCCATTCGCCAGTTCTAACGCGTGCTTACGCGCCTTATTAACAATCTCTTCCCCACGTTCACGCGCCTGCTCCACAATCGGCTGCTCACTAACGAGCTCTTCCGCACGCTCCCGGGCCTGCTGTTCCACTCGCCGCGCTTCCTCATGGGCTTGCTCAACAGTAGCTGCTGCTTCCTGCTGCGCGCGCGCCACCTCCTGCTGCGCATCCTCCTGAGCCCGCTGCGTCAGTTCTTCAGCTTTACTGCGCGCGTCCTCAACAATCGTTTTTGCCCGCGCGTTCGCTTCATCCAACGTGGTTTGGGCCGCGTCATCGGCCCGTACCATCACCGCGTCAGCATCTGCCACTACCGCATCCGCCGCCAACAGGTCATCCGGGAGCGCCTGCCGGGCCTGCGCCAGCAAATCCAGCATCTCCGCCTTGTTAACCAACACGGACGCGCTCATCGGCAAGGCCCGCGCTTCCTCCACAAGTTCTTCAATCTGTTCGATCGCGGCAATCACGGTAGATGGCCCGTACACGTCGTCAATGTTCTGCGAATCCGCTTTCGGACCCGCCACCACCTCGTCAAAATCCGAAGCGGGGGTTTCGTGGTTACTCATCTCAAGACTCCTTACAGGGTGGTAGTGCTGTCAATTCTATCGCGTAACGCGCGTTCAACCGGCTCCGGCACCATTGCACGCACAGACCCCTTGTTGACCGCCACTTCCTTCACAATCGTCGAGGAAATGTGCGCGAGGTGCGCGCGGGTGGGTAGGAACAGGGTTTCAATGTCCGCAAGGTTGTGGTTCACGGTCGCTTGGGGCAGTTCGAAACTCGCGTCCCCAGCGGTGCGCAGCCCTTTCACGATCACGTCCACACCGTTTTGTTCGCACCACAGCGCCAGTAGTCCTTCCACGCGGGCAACCTGCACGTTCGCCAGGTTTTGCGTAACTGTTTTGGCTAAACTCACGCGTTCGTGAGCGTTAAACAAGTACCGTTTCGACCAGTTGTTAGCCACCCCCACGATCACGTCTTCAAACAGGTTCGTGCACCGCTCGATAATATCTACGTGCCCCAACGTGATCGGGTCAAATGAGCCGGGAATCAGCGCTCTCGTCATACCTCCACGCTACCCTCATTACCCGTGTACGTGAGGAACCACGCCCTCGTCTCGCCCCATTTGCGCGTCGATTCTTCCGTGTATCCCGCCGGCCAGCTAGGTGCAGTTGAGCGGGTGGATCCCTCCACTACTACAAGTGCCTGAGGTTCTAGACCGCTCCGAAGTGCATCGAGAACGCGTGCAAGTTGCTGCGCTGGGTAGTCGTAGGGTGGGTCAATGAAAACCAGGGTGTAGGCCGGTTGCTTGGTGCTGCACGCGAACTGGTAGGCGTCTTGCGCAACCGCGTGCGCTGGTGCGTCAAGGCAGCGGATGTTCTTGCTCATCACCCGGTTTGCCTCCCGCGCCTTATCTACCAGAACCGCGCTTTGCGCGCCGCGTGAAATGGCCTCTAGCCCCAGTGCGCCCGAACCCGCGTACAGGTCCAGTACGCGCGCGCCCTCCAGCTCATCCCAAGCTTCTAGGCGCGAAAACAGCGCTTCCCGCACGCGCGAAGATGTGGGGCGCGTCCCCCGCGTGGGAACCGCCAGTTCCCTGCCTTTGTACGTGCCCGCGATGATCCGCGTCATGTTCTCTCCATCCACTGTGCTTGAACTTGCAGGTTTTCCACTCGCTCGGCAAGCGCTGGCCGGTGGGCCAGGTGCGGATCTGCCGCAATTATTTCTTTACCGAGCGAACGGGCTTGTTCGATGATCGCGTGGTCCCGCATCACTCGCAGCAGCGACAGGGAGGTGCGTCCGCCCGACTGGCCCTCCCCCAGCACGTCCCCTTCCGAACGGAGCTTCAGGTCTGCTTCCGCAAGTTCGAAACCATCTGTGGTGTCGGCAAACACTTGCAACCGCTTGATCGATACCGAGGGGAGGGCTGGGCGGGCTACGGCCATGCACACTGCTTTTTGTCCGTCCCGGCCGACCCGGCCGCGCAACTGGTGCAGTTGGGACAGTCCGAACTGGTGTGCATCCAAAATCACCATCATCGACGCGGCCGATATGTCTACCCCTACTTCGATCACGGTAGTGGTGACGAGAATGCCGATGTCACCGTTGTTAAAGGCTTCAATTGCCTCGGTTTTACTATCCGGATTCATCCGCCCGTGCAACGTACCTATGCGAATCCCCGCGAGCACCGGGAGGTTGGTGAGCTCGCGGGCAGTGTCCGCGACGTTCGCTAACTCCGGTTCTTCTTCCCCTTTAGCGGATTTTCCTTGCGCGGCAGGTTTTTCTTGCGATTCTATCCGGGGGGTAACTACGAATACGCGTCCGCCTGCTTTTACTTCTTCTGCGGCTCGCTCCCACATCCGGTTCATCCACGCGGCGTTTTCGGCGGGAACCACGTAGGTTTCAGTGGTTTTGCGACCTTTGGGGAGTTCGCGGATGGTAGTTACGTCCAGGTCACCGAACACGGTGATGGCGATGGTGCGTGGAATTGGCGTGGCTGTCATGGTGAGCATGTGGGGCAGCATTGAGCCAGCGTTTTCACGCAGTTTATCGCGTTGACGGACCCCAAACCGGTGCTGTTCATCGACCACCACTAGGCCCAGCGCACCGAAGTTGAAGCTGTCTTCTAGCAGGGCGTGGGTGCCAACAAAGATACCGGGTTGTCCACTGGCGGCGCGCTGCAGGGCTTCGTTTCGGCTGCTCGCACTGCTGGCGCTGGTGAGTACGCTAACGGGGACGGGCAGTAGGGTCGACAGTGATTGCGCGTGCTGTTGTGCGAGCACTTGTGTGGGTGCCAGCAGGGCCGCTTGGTAGCCCGCGTTCACGGCTGCGGTCATTGCGAGGCCGGCGACCACGGTTTTGCCCGCGCCCACGTCCGCTTGCAGGAGGCGTTGCATCGGAGTGGTCTGCTGCATGTCCCGCGCGATGGTGTGCAGCGCATCTTGTTGGCCACCGGTGAGTTGAAATGGGAGGTCTGCCACCACTTGTTCGATTCCATTTTGGTTGATTGCGGGTGCGTTTTTGCGTTTCAGTTCGTCGTGCCGCGCCAGCATGGCCACTTGGAGTGCGAGGGCTTCGGACCATTTCACCGTTTTCTTAGCCGTTTCCAGTGCCGCGTCTGACGTCGGGTCGTGTAGCTCCCGCACCCCTTCCAAAAGGGGGACGAGGCCGCGTTCTTCCCGTTCTTTTTCGGTTAGGACGTCGGGTAGGTCCTGAGGGGTGAGCATCCCTAACAGCAGTTTCGCGCACTTGTGGATGAACCACGATGGGCATCGTTGTTGCGCCGGGTAAATGGGGATGGGTTTGTCGGCTTTCTCGCGCGCGTCTTGGGCTTGTGTAGATTCGAACTGCGGGTGGCTCAGCTGCAAGCTCCCTTGGTAGTCCCCCACTTTGCCGGCAAACAAATGCTGTGACCCGGGTTCGAGTGCGCGTTCTATTGGGGCGAGCCGCCCGGGGTGTTTAGCGAAAAAAACCGCGTTTATCGACCGGTGTCCGTCCGTGAGCACTACGGAGAGGCGCACACCACCCGCTCGGTTTTGCAGCATCTGTACTGACTGCACACGCGCGAGGATAGTGACGTCTTGGCCCGGGTGCACTAGTTCCAGCGGGGTGAGTTTCCCCCAGTGTGCGTATCGACGTGGGTAGTGGGTGATTAGGTGCCGCCCGGTTTCGATCCCCAGGCCCGCGAGTTTCTTAGCGGATCGTTTTCCGAGCACCTGTTCTAGGGGTCGGTCTAGCAATCCGGCTATCGCATCCATACCGGTAGTATCCCACAGTTACTGCCCGGCCGTTCACTTCCAGGTACCGCCCGACCGCTTACTTCTGATGCTCACGATGCCCCTGAGGGGTGGCTAGCGTTTCAAAATGCGATTCATCTGCTGATTCATTTCTGTGAACGTGGATGGGTCTTTAGAGCCAATCCAGACTGCATCAAAGTACGGGCGGGCTTTCGCAAACAGGGCTGCCCCACTGACGGTTAGTGGGTAGCGGGAGGTTTCTTTGCGTTCCACCCGGTCTGTGAATGGGGTGACGTCAATCCCGCGGTCCTGGAATGCTTTCACCGCTTCTTGAGTTCCCGCTGGTCGGGCTGGGAACACGATTCCTTGCCGTCCGATCACGTTTTGACATTTGTCAGACCCCAGGTAGGCAACCCAGCGGGCGGCCTCGCGCGGGTTCTTAGTCTGCTTAGAGATGGAATCGCCCAACCCGTTGTACATGGTGGCGGGGTGACCAGAGGGACCGCTGGGCAACGGGGCAATTCCCAGGTCAATGTCTTTCAACCGGTCGTACCCATTGATCATCCAAGAACCCGCGATGGCGAGTGCGGCCCGGTGCGCACCCAGTTGCTGATCTGCGGGGAATGCTTCCCCGAACTCACCGTACGCGGGCAGTATCCCCTCTTTTGTGAGCCCCGCGTACCACTGCATGGTTTTTTGGAACCGCGGGTCGTCGTACTGGAACTTTGTGCCCCACACCGGCACGTCCGTGTGCGTCCACCCGGTGGACAGGGCGAACGGGGACCAGCTGGTCTGCCCCACGTAGTCTAACGTCGGGTCCGCCGCAAGCCCATAGGTTTGGATTTTAGTTTTATCGAACCCATCTTCATCCCCGCGTTTACCGTTCTTATCCACGGTAAGGTGGCGGATGATCTTCCCGAAAGAACCGCCGTCGTCGGGGTTCCAGTTCGCGTTTTGCAGTTCCTCTTCGCTGATTCCCGCATCCCGCAGCACGTTCTTGTCGTACATGATCGCCACGGTGTCGTAGTCTTTCGGCACGCCGTAGCGTTTGCCATCTTGACCAATCCACATGTCCGCCAGCCCGGTCATGAACTCCTGCGGGTTGAGGTCTTTGAGCGGCCCCACGTCATCGAGTGGGAGCAGCACACCGCGTTCTTGGAACTCCGGGTAACGGGCCACGTGGTCGGTGAACACGTCCGGTCCCGCATCCGCCACGAAACCCGCGGTTAGTTTAGTCCAGTAGTCGTCCCACCCCACCTGCGTGATACGGATGTCGATATCGTCGTTTTCCTTCATGAAATCCTGCGCGCACTGCTGGTAGCCGGGTAGTTGGTTCGCGTCCCACATCCAGTAGTCAATCGCGGTTTTGCTGCCAGAAAATGTGCTTGAGGAGCATCCGGCAACCGCGAGCGTAAGAGTTGACACCAGTGCTGCGGCGGTGCTCAAAATTCCAGTTCTATTCTTCATCTTGACCTACTTGATCCCCGTGAATGCAATGGAGTTGACGATTCGTTTAGCAAACAGTGCGAACAGCAGCAGCATCGGCAGTGCTGCTACGAGTGTGGCTGCCATAAGCCCCGCCCAGTCAGTACCGGATTGGGGTGCCTGCGCGCGGAACACGCCCAGTGCCACAGTGAGCACGCGTGAATCGTCGGTGTAAGAAACCAGCAGGGGCCAGAAGTAATCGTTCCACGCAGTGATGTACGTCAGTAGCGCGAGGGTCACGATTGGGCCCTGTGACATAGGCACGATCAGCCGCACAAAAGTACCGAGCCGGGAAACTCCGTCGAGCAGCTGCGCCTCCTCAAGTTCGCGGGGAATGTTCATGAAGAACTGGCGCAAGAAGAAGATCGCGAACGGTGAGATGAACATGGTTGGCAGCATGATCCCCAGGAGCGTATCCACCAACCCCAAACTCTTGATGAGCGTGAAGTTCGGTAGGTACGTGAAGATTAAAGGAATCATGAGGGCGGACAGGAAGATGGCGTACACCGCGTTTCTGCCCGGCCAACGAAGGCGGGAGAACGCGAACGCGGCCATTGCGCAGAACGTGGTTTGGAACACCGTTATGCACGTGGCGACCACCACGGAGTTCAACAGGTACCGCCAAAAGTCGATGGTGGCACCGCTACCTCCCTGTTCGATCGCGGTTTGCACGTCTTGCAAACCGAAGACGCGTGCAAACCCACCCCAGTTAATGCCCCCTGCCGGCAACAGGTTACCCGCGTTGGTTGCCAACGCACCGTTGGCAGACAGAGCGGTCCGTAGAATCCAGTAGAACGGGAAGAGGGTGATCACAATGATTAGGATCATGAATGCCCACGCGAGCACTCGCCCCACCGACCAGCGTTTACGCCGCTTTTTAGTGCCGCGCGGCGCGGTTTTGTCGGCAGGTTCACGAACGGGGGTTTGTGCCGCATCTGTGCGCGCACCCCGCCCCTCAAGGACCGGACCCGTTACAGGCTGTGTGTTCTTGTCCATGGTCTTACCCCAAATCCGTCTCGCCCGCACGGGAAACCTTGTACTGCACAATCGTTACAATCCCGAGGATTACCAGCAGCGCCACGCTCATCGCGGAAGCGTACCCGAAGTCGAACTGGGCAAACGCGCGGTCGTAAATGTACATCTGCAGCACGCGGGAGGCATCCACTGGGCCACCACCCGTTGCGACCGACACCGTGTCGAACACTTGGAACGAACCGACTATCGACATGATTAGCACCAGCGCCAAAATTGGGCGCAGCAGTGGCAAAGTGATTCGGAAAAACGCTTGGACCTCACTGGCCCCATCCGTTTTAGCGGCCTCGTACACGTCGTTCGGGATTCCCTGCAGGCCCGCGAAAATAAGCAGTGCGGTGTACCCCATGTGTCGCCACACGTTCACCAGCGCAATCGTGGGGATCACCAGGGCTTCACTCCCCCAGAAGTTCTGCGCGCCGATCCCCAAGGCTTCCAACAGCTTGTTGCCAATCCCCATGTTCGTGTCCAAAATCCACAAGAACACGATCGCTGCCACTACGTTCGACACCAGGTACGGGGTGAGCACGATTGAACGCAGCCACGTGGATTGCGTCAACCGTTGCATCAGCACCGCGATCAGCAACGCCACCACGGTCTGTACCCCAATGTTGACCACCACGTAGTACAGGGTTACTTTAATCGCGTTCCAAAACACGGGGTCGGCAAACATTTGCCGGTAGTTTTCTAACCCAATCCACTGCGGTGGGGTCAGCAAGTCGTATTTAGTGAACGAATAATAGATCCCCATAATTAGTGGGCGCAATAGGAACACCAGCAGGCCTATGGACGCGGGGATAAGAAAGACAATCGCCAGCGGCAAGTCCCCCAGTTTTCTGCGCCACCGCGATGACGAAGTGGGATTCACACTCATCGGACGGCCTCACTAACCTCAAATAACAGTGCTTGCTCGGGGTTAATCGACGGCACGGCGAGCCCCACCTCGGACAGTAAGCTCCCGCGAATCCGCGCGACCTCGTACGCCCGGCCCGACTGCTCAGCGGGAGCATTGCCCGCACTCTTGGCAGCGCTGTTTGGCCAACTACCCTCAAGCCATTTGGGAGGTTTAAAACCCGACGGCGGCGTGTGCGCCATTAATAACCGCACCCGGTAGTCTTTGTGCGGATCCAAACCCGGGAACGTGAAACAACCCCGCGGGGACATGGCGCTACGATCCACGCTGACCATCTGGTACAGAGCCTGCGCCTGGTCTTGTGCCACAACGCCCGTGACCCATACGGAATCCTCACCCCGATCCGCACGCACCAGGCGGCCGGTCGACAGTAAGTCGCGGTGCTGCTTGTACACATCCAACCAGTAGCGCAATTCTTGCCGATCCGCCGGGCTCGCGGCCTCCAAATCCCACTCGATACCCAAGTGGCCAAACATGGCGGTAACTGCCCGGAAAGACAACGAATGCGTCCGCCCCGTGGTGTGCGAAACCTCAGACGCAATATGGGACCCCATCATTTCCAGTGGAATCAGCTGCGCGGTCCAACGATTCATCTGCTGGCGTTCAAGCGGATCAATACAATCCGAAACCCACACGCGATCCGCATGCTGCAACACCTCTAAATCAACGCGGCCCCCACCGGAAGAACACGATTCAATCTCCAACCCTGGGAACCGGGCTTTGAGCTCATCCATCAGCGTGTACGCCGCCAAAGTCTGCGCGTGAAACGCTGCCTTCCCAGACTCCGCGTACCCCGCATCGATCAGATCCCGGTTGTGATCCCACTTAATGTAAGATACATCCGCGTCCTCAATGACCCGCACCATCTGATCGCGAACGTGCGCGTAAGCCTGCGGAATCGCGAGGTTAAGCACCTGCTGGTCACGCGACGGAATCGGCATGCGCGAACCAGCCTGCATCACCCACTCCGGGTGAGCACGCGCCACATCCGAATCCAAGTTCACCATCTCCGGTTCAAACCACAAACCGAACTTCATGCCCAGGCTTTTCACATAATCCGACAGGGGGCGCAACCCGTGTGGCCACACATCTTTGGACACCACCCAGTCACCCAACCCCGCGTGGTCACTGCGGCGGGCACCGAACCAACCGTCATCCAACACGTACCGTTCGACCCCGACCTCACTAGCAATGTCCGCTAGCCGTTTGAGTTTGTCTAGGTCGTGGTCAAAATACACCGCTTCCCACACGTTCAACGTAACCGGACGCGGCGTCTTCGGATGCTGAGGGCGTGCGCGCATGAACTGGTGGAAACGAGCCGCCACCTGGTCTAACCCGTGGCCAAATGAGGCGTACACGAAAGGAGACGTGTAGCTGTCACCGGGTTCGAGCGTGCATTCGCCGGGCAGTAGCAGTTCCCCACCGCCCAGTACTTGCACGCCACTGTAGGTGCGTTCCAAGTAGGTAACGTGGTTGCCCGACCAGGCTGTGTGCAGCGCCCAGATCTTCCCACTTCCGAAGTTGAAACCGCGCTCTCCCGCATGCAGCACGTATGCGGCATCCGCCCCGGTGCGGCCCTTGCGGCCCTCCCGCAGATGCGTCCCCACCGTGATTTCTTGCCGCTGCGGAACGCGTTCCTTCCCCCACCTACCAGCAAAATCCAGGGTCTCTACCGCATCCAACGGCACCGGCAGCGCTAGGCACAAGCCACTGAGTTGGTAGGGTTGCGCGGCCGCGTTCGTGAGTTTCATTCGACTGCGCAGCAGCCCCTGTTCGGTCAGTTCAACGGTGAGCACCCCCGCCAGCCCCGTGTCCGCCTCCAGCGTGTACCCGACACTGCCTGAGCCCATTTGCTTGAACTTTTCCGTCACGGGCTGCGCGTCACCGCGTCCGCTCTGCGCTGCAACTGCGGTGGTGGCGAATTTTGGGGAGAATCCGGAACCATCCGCGAACGCGCCCTGCACGCTGGGGCGTCCACTCCACCCGTCACCCGCCTGCATGAGCAGTGCGGGGCGCAGCGGCACGTCGGGCGCATTCGTCCCCACCGGTAGGTCAATACAGCTGCGCACCTGAGTAGCCGATTCTGCGTCTATTGCCCCCAGGTCTTCCCCCCAGTGCAAGATTGCTGGTGGAGCATCGTCCGCACTTTCGATCAGAACACTTACGCCGTTGGCGCGCAGATGAATTAAAGTCATCATTCAGACCTTCCTAGGAGCTTCATTGGGCCTATTTTTACAACCGAGAAGACGCGTCCCACTGTGTTATTTGCGTCACCCAAATAGTCTAGTCGTTTCTTTAACTTCCGCCAGGTCACAATGGTTTCTCGAGCGTTTTCACGGGGGTTACATAACACTAGCTTGCAGGTCGGGTTTAGTCCTTTAGGACCAGGTTTTTCCGCATTTTTCCTGAGGCCCGAGCGACTGTACGCGAGCCCGGCCGGCTTTGAGTATCCTGAGTCCTCAGGCGAAAAAGAAAAGGGCGAACTACCTGCTGCGCGACTGTGCTCAACCCGACACTGAAAAGACGGGTTCGAGCTAGCTGCACGCACACGCTTGAGTTATACTAATCAAGTTGCCTGCAGCGGCTGTACGTGCCGGGCGGGTGGGTGGTGGACCCACGTGGTCTGTCGCTCATGTAGGAAAGTAAGCTAATAAGAATCGGAGATACGACCGTGGCTTCAAAGTGCGACGTGTGTGGCAAGGGTCCGGGCTTCGGCAAGAGCGTTTCGCACTCCCACGTGCGGACGAACCGTCGTTGGAACCCCAATATTCAGCGTGTGCGCGCGATCGTTAACGGGACGCCTAAGCGTCTCAACGTGTGCACCACCTGCATTAAGAGCGAACGCATTCAGCGTCCTGCCTAAGTAAACGCGTTCTTAAACGAAAAGACCCCGCTCATCGCGGGGTCTTTTCGCATGCCCAAACTAGTTCGAGGGTAAGCGTTCGCGGCGGGAACATCACGGTTTCAAACCTGAGCGCGTGCGGCGGAAGCATCGCCGTTTCAAACCTGAGCACTCACGGCGGAAACATCGCCGTTTCAAACCTAAGCACTCACGGCGGGAACATCGCGCTTAGCGTTCAGAGAGGTGATCCCACCCGGCTTCCGCTACCGGCCGCCCGTCCAGCGTAACCGCTCCTCCCTCAGCGCTTTCCTCAACCCGGCCCACTACCTGAAAGCCGTCTGGCAGCGTGCTCTCGGGTGGGAAGCAGGCCAGCAGCGAGTGGTCTTCACCCCCATTCAGCACGCATTCCCACGGATCAACCCCGGCTGCTTCCGCCCCCGGTTTAAGCTGACGCGAAAAGCCCCTCAGCTGCGTGCCGACGAACGCGAGCGTAACCGCGGACGCATCCGCCATGCGTTTGGCGTCCGTGGACAGGCCGTCCGAAATATCCATCATCGCGTGCGCCCCCGCCTGCGCGGCAAGCACACCGGCCTCATACGGTGGGTGCGGGGCCCGGTACGTATCCACGTACGGCGCCAAGGTTGGCTGTACCTCACTGGTGCGCAAAGTCCCCGGTACCTGCCCCGTCTTTAGCAGCTGGTAGCCGACGTACGAAAACCCGAGGGTACCGCAAATCGCAACCACGTCCCCCACCTGCGCGTTGCCGCGCTGCACGTCGCCATACGGCGTATAACCCAAGGCGGTTACGGACACAACCAGTTGCGACCCGGCGGTCACGTCACCGCCAACAACCCCTGCGCGTGTGCACGACACTTCCTGGCCAAAACCAGTGACGAGATCCACCACCTGCTCGTCGGACACGTAGGGTGGCATCACTAGCGCGACCACCAGGGCACTTGCCCGCCCCCCTTGGGCTGCTATATCCGCGAGGTTCTGCGCTGCTGCACGCCGACCCACGTCATGAAACGAGGACCATTCCAACGTGAAATGCTCATTTTCTACAATCGCATCTGTAGTGACGATGAACCGCTGCTCGGGCGCCGCGATTGAAGCGCAGTCGTCGCCGGAACCGATGAGGGTGCGTTCTCCTACTGGCAGGTGGCGGCGCATCGCGGCGATTAGTGCGTCCTCACGCCCCATCTGAGCCTCCCACTGGCGCCCCATCTGAGCCTCCTGCTCCGGGTCCATCGCCGCCCACTCGTGGCCCGGCGATGCCTCCCACGAGCCGGCGCATCCGGGCGGACGCGAACATGCACACGGCGGCGGCTGCGGACACGTTCAGTGATTCCGCGTGCCCGGCCAGTGGGATTGCCACCAGGTGGTCGATCGCACCGGTTTCCACTTGGGCGAATCCATGTGCCTCATTGCCGAAAACCCAGGCGGTCGGCGCGGCTAAATCCACTGCTTCTCCACCCAGCTCTGCGTCGAACAAATCGGTTGAGCCACGTCCATCTGCGCCCAACACCGTCATGTTGCGCGCGTGCGCCCACTGCGCCGCATCTTCGAATGACACGTTCACGACGGTGGGTAAGTGGAATACGGAACCGGCGGAGGCGCGCACCACTTTCGGGGAAGACACGTCTGCGGTTCCAGAGCATGCCAGCACCGCATCCGCCCCCGCGGCATCCGCGATGCGAATCATGGTGCCCACATTTCCGGGGTCTTGAATTCCAGCGAGAATCATCACGAATGACCAGTCCACGCGGGGTAGTCCATCGGTTCTGAAGTCCTCTACGACCGCGCTAACGCCTTGAGCGTCTTTAGATATCGCGTTCGATACTTCGTCGGTGACTTCGTGTACCCACCGGGTTTTTGTGCGCGCCAGCTGGGTTAGTTCAAAGTCGCGTTCCATCGCGGTCGAGCTGAGATACACGTCTTTGAGGTCGCGGCCACAAAACCGCAATGCTTCGCGTACCGCTTGGGGGCCTTCTACTAGTACTCGTCCTGCGCGTCGGCGTGCAGAACGCCCGGCTAGTCGAGCTACCTCCCGGATTCGATCCGAGTTGGGGTTAGCTAGAATAGCCGGGCGCCTGGCCGACTGGTTCCCAGTCGAACTCAACTTTCCTCGCTATTTCGCTGCGGGAGCGTTAATGTCTTCGGGCAGTGCTGCCTTGGCCGATTCCACTAACGCGGTGAATGCGGTCGCGTCGTTTACCGCTAGGTCAGCGAGCATCCGCCGGTCAACCTCAATGCCCGCCAGGTTCAGGCCCTGCATGAAGCGGTTGTAGGTCATCCCGTTTTGGCGTGCTGCCGCGTTGATACGCTGAATCCACAGTTTGCGGAATTCGCGTTTCTTGGTACGACGATCGCGGTAAGAGTACACAAATGAGTGTGTAACCTGCTCTTTAGCTTTGCGGTACAGCCGGGAACGCTGCCCCCGGTAGCCCGACGCTTGTTCCAGTACTTTGCGACGCTTCTTGCGTGCGTTCACGGACCTTTTTACACGTGCCATCTCTTATAGTCTCCTTAAAACTCTGGTTCCCAGCAGTTGCTTTAGCGTCCTAGTAGACGGTTAGCCTGCTTTAGATTTGCGCTGTGTACAACCTGGTCGCGAGATAGGCGACGCTTACGGCGAGATGACTTGTGCTCCAGCAGGTGACGTTTCCCTGCCCGCTCACGCATGAGCTTGCCACTACCGGTTACACGGAAACGCTTTTTAGCACCGGAGTGCGTCTTCATCTTTGGCATTTATCTAATCCTCAACTAGTGATTGTCGTGCGTAAACGTTGGTCTTTACGCGTTCTTAGCGGAGCGTTCGGCCTGGCGGTTACGGCGTTGCTGCCGCTGCGCCTCCCGGCGTTTACGCTGTTCGCTTTTCGCTTCCGACTTTTTACGGGTCGGGGCCAGCACCATCGTCATGTTGCGGCCGTCTTGGCGGGGGCGTGATTCCACTGTGCCCAGTTCGTGCACGTCTTCCGCCAGGCGTTCCAGTAGGCGCACACCCATTTCTGGGCGGGACTGTTCGCGCCCGCGGAACATGATCATGACTTTAACTTTGTCGCCACCGTTTAGGAAGCGCTCAACATGGCCTTTTTTCGTTTCGTAATCGTGGTCGTCGATCTTGAGGCGGAAACGGATTTCCTTCAACACCGTGTTGGCTTGATTACGTCGCGCGTCACGTGCTTTCTGAGCAGCTTCGTACTTGTACTTACCGTAGTCCATCAGGCGCGTTACGGGCGGATGGGCTTTGGGGGCTACCTCGACGAGGTCGAGTCCCGCCTCCTCGGCAAGTCTGAGGGCGTCTTCCACTCGGACGACACCAACTTGTTCACCTTCTGGTCCCACGAGGCGCACCTCGGGAACTCGTATGCGGTCATTGACGCGAGGTTCCTTGATGAGAACTTCCTTTCATAGTTTCCCTATGAACACGAAGAAGGTCTTCGCATTCTCAGCGAAGACCCACATAACACGCGCAAAAACGCTTGCTAACCCGTTTCCTACTCTGCCGAACCGAGATGGTCCAGGGGAACCCAAGGTGGGATTACTCCGCTTACTTATTGGCCGGCCGATTGGCCGTTGTTGTGTCTGGCGACACGTTAATCAGGTGACCCTGACATGTACGCGCTCTAGTTTAGCAAACCCACGCGAGCAAAAACAGTGCGCTCCTTCTGGTGGTACATGAGATTGCGCACACCAAGTCGCGTCGTGCTAGGCCACGTTCACGACGGTGGGTTGAAACTGCACCGTTTCGGCTGCCACCCGCAACCGTGGTTCCGCCGCAAGCTCGTTGAGGACGCGCACAACCTGAGCCCGTCTAACTTCAGCGGTAAAACCCACTTCAATCACCTGCGTTTGCCCACCACTGGGACGCAGCTGAACGCGGGCTTGAGCGCCCACGCGGGTTTGCAGCGCATTGCGTAACTCGTCATCTTCCCACGGGGGTAACCACACGTCCCCGTGCGCAAGGGCAATCACCGCGGGCCGCGGAAGCCGTACCGCCGGCGTCTGCTCACTTGCTGGCGCGGCTGCATGGTTGTCCTCCGTTTTTGAATCAGTGTGCGGAAAAGATGCGTTTGCCTGCGCTGCAGTTGCCCCGGCCGCAGGAGTTGAATCTGCCGGGGTCGGATCGATGATCAGGCGCGAGCCGTACTGGGCGCAAGCTAAGAGCGCGTGCTGCGGGCCGGGGACGGGAACCGGCCGGGCGGTACTATCCCACCTGGCGAGCGCATCAGCGCTGGTGAACCCGGCAAGCACCCACCCACTTTCTGTCTTAACTGCGCCGGCACCTCCATCGCAGCCTTCCGGACTTGCTTCAACTACGGCAGCAGCAATTAACCGTTCCTTCTGCACTGCGTGCACTAACTGTTTTAACCGCTGCCCAGCGTCCACCTGCTGCAGTGCTGCTTTAGTTTCAGGTAGGACCTCACCCCGGTCCGTGGTGTCTACGCGCTGGGAGAGTCTACGCTGCAGTTGCTCCAGTGAATGCGCCATCAGCTGCTGCCACCGCGCCGCCATGGGCGTCCAAATCCGCGTTTTGGTGATTCGGGTCGCTCCTGTGGGTTCACGGCATCGTCGTAGTCTTGAGGTTTCGTGCGGCCCAGCAGGAGGTCTTCCGCCCGCTCGTCCATAGTGTTTATCAACAGGCCCGCCGGAATCACTTCTTCCGGTTCGCCATTTATATAGCGTCGGGCCACTACCGATCCGGCGACCTCGTTTTCATCTTCACTAAGAATTGAGGTGATCGCTACCGCACCGTAACGCGTAAGCCGGCTCATAATGCGCGCAAACTTGTCACACTCTTCTGGGATGGGCCGGTCTTCGCCCAGTAGGGATGCGAACTCGTCGGCGTCCGATCCCTCTCCCAGGTCCATGTACAGCGCCACTTGGCCTTGGAGAGGCACGACCCAACGACTGATACCGTACATGCCCAACAGTTCAGACACGCCTGGTGCAGAAGGGATTGGCGCCATCACAAGTGCGATCGATCGCCGCCCACCCTCAAGGTGTAAAGACTCGTCAACGGGGTCGTCCATGCTGAGCTCATCATCCATCCCAGCCATGATTTTTTCGAACTCGTCATCAATGGAACTCACAGTGTTTTCACTCCCCCTACTGCTGTAACCGCTTCTATCCTATCGGTATCTACTCGGCCCTGTTTGCCCGCATACCTCAGGCTTCTTTCATGTGATCATCAACACCACCTGCGTGCGCCCCCAATTGTTTTCCGGCGAGGCGGTCGATGATCATTGCGATTGCGCCGTCACCGGTCACGTTGGTGGCGGTTCCAAATGAATCCAACGCAATGTAGGTAGCGAACATTAGGCCCACTTGCGCGTCGTTAAAGCCAAGCATGGAAGACAGCAAGCCAGCTGCCGCGGCGATTGCCCCACCGGGAACGCCGGGCGCGGCAATCATCATCACGCCGAGCATCAAAATGAACGGTGCATAAGACGCGAAGTCGGTGTGCCCGCCAGTCAAAAACAGGATAGCCAGCGAAAAGCCCGTGATTTTAATGGCCGAACCGGAAAGGTGGATCGTGGCGCACAGCGGGACAACAAAGGACGCCACCGGTTTTGACACGCCGTTTCGCCGGGCGCATTCCAGGGTTACTGGAATTGTGGCTGCTGAAGAGGAGGAACCTAACGCGGTGAGGAACGCGTCTTTCATTGCCCACAAGCTTTTGAGGGGATTGCGGTGCGCGACCGCACCGGCGAGGGCGTATTGCAGCAGCAGGATCAGCATGCACAAGCTGAAGGTCATCACCACGACCGCGAGGAACGTACTGATCACCCGGGTGGCGTCTCCGCTCATGGTTAGATTCATGAAGATACCGAAAATATGGAGGGGTAGTAGGGGGATGAGGATCTTCTCTACCAATGCGACCACGATTACCCGAAACTCGCGGAACCCCTCTTTAACTACTGTGCCGCGCACCAGTGAGACGCCGATACCGATTACGAACGCAAGAATGAGGGCGGTCATCACGTCCATCACGGGCGCGACCACAATTTCCACGCCGTCACCTGAGTGCGCGTTCGCGACAGTGAAGTACGGTTCTAGCTCGGGGTGTTCACTGGCGTCTAACGCCCCTATTGTTTGCCCTTGCAAAAAGGGTGGTAGCACCAGGTGGCTCACGCCCCACGTTCCAAAGCCAGCAATCATTGTGGAAACGTAGGCTATTGCGGTGGTCAGCAAAATCCATTTCGCAGAGCCCGAACCCAGTTCTGCTAACGCGGGCGTGACGAGGCCAATGATGATCAATGGGATGGCGAACCCGATGAAGGTCCCAAAGATCGAGTTGAATGTGAAGAACACGCGCGCTAACCCCGTGGGGAAAAACTGGCCGCAAATAACGGCGAGCACGATCGCGATCAGGATCCAGACGTAAAGCGGGAGCCTTCTAAAAGTTTTCACCATGATTCTTTCTGCACTTGTGTTTTGGGCTCTGCTCGGCCACCACGGGTTAGGCGCGGCGCGAGCGGTACGAGCATCTATGGTACCGCAAGCTCAAGTTGCCGCGACAAGCCCCGGCAGCACGCGAAGCACTGGGGATGGTGGACAGGCTGGGGTTTGCACGGTGAAATAAGACGTATGGAAAGAAGTAAACCGTGGTTAGTGTGCGCACTGATCCTGTTGGGGGTCCAGGTGTGGTTGCTGTATTCACCTGCGGGCGCGCCCTCAACCGAAGGGCTGGCGGCAATGCTCCGCCAAGTGCTCACACCTTTACCGGGCCCATCCGCACCCGGGGAACCCGGGTTCGACAAAGTCGCCCACGCAACGAGTTTTGCCGCTGTAACCGCCGCCCTCCTACTTGCGCGCCTGCCCTCAGGATGGGTGGTGGGATTCAGCGTGGTTCACGCAATAACCTCAGAAATTGTGCAAGCACTGCTCATCCCTGGACGCGACGGCGACCCGGTTGACGCCCTCTTCGACCTCGGCGGTATTTTATTCGCATGGGCGGTGATAACGTGGTGGAAAAACAGGACTGGGAAGGAATCCAATGCAGCAGGTACCCGTTAAAGGCACGATTCGACTGGGGCAACTATTGAAGCTAGCGAACCTCGTGGAAGATGGCGTGATGGCGCGCGAAGCAATCCAAGGGGGATTCGTGGACGTCGACGGGCAGGTGGAAACCCGGAGGGGGAAGCAGCTGAAAACCGGGCAGGTCATCACCGTCCACTTTGACGACGGCGACGAAACCGTACAGGTCGTTTCTGCTCCCTAACCCGCGGGTTCGCCTGCAGGTACTAGTCCGCCAGGATCGCCGGCCCAAGCGTGGCCTTCAGGTCCGAGTAGAACGACGAATCCGTGTTCACCCGGTAGCGTTGCCCCAGTTCCGCGAGGATCGTGGGGGTGCCCGCGCGTTTAATCCGCATGTGCACGGGTGAGGGCCCGGGGTGCGCACTCAAAATGTCGCGCAGCATCTCCACGCGGTCGGTGGTGCAGAACTGCCACGGCATATCCAAAACCACCGGCACGGTCCCGTCCTCACGCAAATCCAGAATCGTCATCGTCTGGCCCGCAATGGAAACCTCCGAGTCCCGGTCCAGCACCTGCCCCTCAACTTGAACAATCAAATCCGCACTCAGCGCATGCGAAATCGTCTGGTAAGTGCGGGGGAAGAACAGGATATTCACCGAGCCCGACAGGTCCTCAAGTGTAGCGGTGGCCCACAGCTCGCCTTTGCGTGTCGTTTTAATCGCCACCGCCGTAATCAACCCCGCAACCTTAACGCTCTGCCTGTCCTGCAGCGATTCCGCGTTCACGAGCTGTGAAATCTCCTGATCCTGGTACCGCGCCAACGCCCGATTAACCCCAGACAGCGGGTGGTCCGACACGTACAACCCCAGCATTTCGCGTTCAAAAGCCAACTTTTCTTTCTTCGGCCATTCCGGAATCTGCGGTACCTCAACCGTCATCGCAGACATCCCCATATCCGTGGCGGACGCGAACAAGTCGAACTGGCCCGCAGCCTCATTGCGTTTCAGCTTCACGGAAGAATCCACCGCTTCCTCGTGAATCGCCACCAGAGCACGCCGACACGGTTCAATCGCGTCAAATGCCCCCGCTTTAATCAGCGACTCGATCGTGCGCTTGTTACACACCGCGGTCGGTACCTTATCTAAAAAGTCCGTGAAATCCTCGTAGTCTCCTCGTTCCTTGCGGGTCGCCGTGATCCCATCCACCACGTGGCCACCCACGTTCCGCACCGCTGCGAGCCCAAACCGGATGTCCTCCCCCACAGCTGTGAAGTTCGCTTCCGAAGAGTTCACATCCGGAGGCAGCACCGTGATCCCCATGCGCCGACACTCCGACAGGTACAGCGACAGCTTGTCTTTATTGTCCTTTTGCGATGTGAGTAGTGCCGCCATGAACTCGACTGGGTAATGGGTTTTCAACCACGCGGTCCAATACGACACCAACCCGTAGGCCGCCGAGTGCGCCTTGTTGAACGCGTAGTTAGAAAACGGTACCAAAATATCCCACAGGGTTTTCACCGCGTCTTCCGAGTACCCGTGGTCGATCATTCCCTGGCGGAATGGGACGTATTCCTTATCCAGGATCTCCTTTTTCTTCTTCCCCATGGCGCGGCGCAGCAAGTCCGCTTGTCCCAGCGTGTATCCCGCCAGTTTCTGCGCGATCGCCATCACCTGTTCCTGGTAGACGATCAGGCCGTATGTGGTGCCGAGAATGTCTTTCAGTGGTTCCGCGAGTTCCGGGTGGATTGGTTCAATCGGGGCCCGCCCGTTCTTGCGGTCCGCGTACTTATTGTGCGAATCCGCCCCCATCGGGCCGGGCCGGTAGAGTGCACCCACAGCGGAAATGTCTTCGAAGTTGTTGGGCCGCATCCGTTTGAGCAGCTTCTGCATCCCGTCCCCATCGAGTTGGAACACACCCAGCGTCTCCCCCGTTGAGAGCAGTTTGAATGTCGCTTGGTCGTCGAGCGGAACTTCCTGCAGGTCCGGTTGTTTCTTTCCGTTTAGCCCAATGTTTTCAATCGTGTCCGATAGTACCGTGAGGTTGCGCAGCCCCAGGAAGTCCATTTTTAGTAGCCCGAGGGATTCGCACGTCGGGTAGTCGAACTGCGTGATGATCGCGCCGTCTGCGGGTCGCTTCATCATCGGGATGATGTCTTGCAGCGGTGCGGATGACATGATTACTGCGCACGCGTGCACGCCCCACTGGCGAGTGATTCCCTCGAGTCCTTTCGCCATGTCCACCACGGGGTGCGTGTCCGGTTCTTCCGCGTGCAAACGCCGGAATTCCGCGGCCTCGTCGTAGCGTTTATCGTTTGGGTCAAAGATGCCCGACACGGTGATGTCTTTCCCCATCACGGATGGGGGCATGGCTTTCGTCAGTTTCTCGCCAACTGAATACGGGAGCCCCTGCACGCGCGCGGAATCTTTCAGCGCCTGCTTAGCTTTAATCTTCCCGTAGGTAACTACCTGCGCGACCCGGTCGTCACCGTACTTTTGGGTCACGTACTCGATCACTTCGCCGCGCCTACGCTCGTCAAAGTCTACGTCGAAGTCCGGCATGGACACGCGTTCTGGGTTCAGGAACCGTTCAAAGATCAATCCGTGTTCGAGGGGGTTCAAGTCCGTGATGTGCATCGCGTACGCCACCATTGAGCCTGCCCCTGAACCACGGCCCGGACCCACGCGAATGTTTTGACTTTTCGCCCAGCGGATGAAGTCGGACACCACCAGGAAGTAGCCGGGGAACCCCATTTGCGTAATGATCCCCACTTCGTATTCCGCTTGTTTACGCACGTGGTCTGGCACGCCCGACGGGAACCGGGAGATGAGTCCGCGCTCTACCTCTTTAACGAACCATGAGGTCTCATCTTCCCCTTGAGGCACTGGGAAGCGCGGCATAAAGTTTGCCCCATCCGCGGTGGTGCGGAAAGTGATGTCGCAGCGGCGTGCGATTTCGAGCGTGTTGTCACATGCTTGCGGTAGTTCCAACCAGTCGTTTCGCATGTCCTCGGACGAACGAATGTAGTAGCCTGAACCGTCAAATCGGAATCGGTCCGGGTCGTTGAGCGTGGACCCGGAGTTAATGCACAAGAGCGCGTCTTGAATATCGCGGTCTTCTTTGCGCACGTAGTGAGCGTCGTTGGTGACCACCGGGGGTAGCCCCATGTGTTTAGACAGTTTCAGTAGGTCTGCTTTGGTGCGGCGTTCAATTTCAATCCCATGGTCCATTAGTTCCACGTAGAGGTTGTCTTTACCGAAAATGTCTTTCAGCCGCCCCGTCGCCGCCACTGCTTCGTCCCACTGCCCGAGGCGCAGGCGGGTCTGCACCTCAGAGGACGGGCAGCCGGTGAACGCGATCAGTCCTTTTGAGTAGCGTTCAAGTAGTTCCATGTCGATCCGCGGCCACTTACCCATCTGTCCCTCGAGGGAAGCGAGTGACCCCATGCGGAACAGGTTGTGCATCCCTTCGGTGGTTTCCGCGATGAGCGTCAGGTGAGTGTACGCACCGCGGGCAGAAACGTCGTCGCGCCGCTGCCACTCTTCGCCCCACAGCACGCGTTTTTGTTCGAACCGGGATATGCCGGGCGTCATGTAGGCTTCCAAACCGACAATTGGTTTAACTCCAGCGGCTTTCGCTTCGGTGTAGAACTCGTAGGCGCCAAACAGGTAGCCGTGGTCGGTGATGGCGATGGCTTCTTGATTCAGCCGCGCAGCCTCTTCCACCAGGGGCTTCAGTTTTGAAGCGCCATCTAGCATTGAGTACTCGGTGTGGTTGTGTAGGTGAACGAACTGATCTTTAGCCATGGCGCCAGTTTAACCCGAGCGCGGGTTATTCACCGAAGTGTCGCAGTTGGTTTAACGCGCCTTCCAAGTCCGCCATGTATGGCGCGTTCACAACCGTGCGGATACCTGTGCGGGGATGTTCGAATTCGAGGGTTCGGGCGTGTAACCACTGGCGTTTAAGCCCGAGTTTTTCCGCTTGCTGCGGGTCCGCACCGTAGAATGTGTCCCCCACGCACGGGTGGTGGAGGGCGGAGAAATGCACGCGGATTTGGTGGGTGCGGCCGGTTTCTAACTCCACTTCAACCAGCGCGGCTCCCGCGAGCAGTTCGAGTGTGCGGTAGTGCGTGACTGCGCGGCGTCCTCCCGCTACTACTGCCATACGCCATTCTTTTGAGGGGTGGCGCGCAATCGGTGCGTCAATCGTCCCGGTCTGCGGGTCCGGGTGGCCGCACACGATCGCGTGGTAGATTTTGCGCACCTTTCGTTCTTTGAACGCGTGTTTGAGTTTGGTGTACGCCAGCTCGGATTTCGCCACTGCCATTGCCCCGGAGGTGCCCACGTCGAGGCGATGTACTATCCCTTGTCGCTCCGGTGGGCCCGACGTGGAGATGCGTAAACCACTTGCCTCCAGTTCTGTTAACACGGTTGGTCCGGACCAGCCCGGCCCGGTGTGCGCGGCCACTCCCACCGGTTTGTTGACCACCACGACGTCTTCGTCGTTGTAGATAATGTCCATGCCCACAACCGGGGGTGGCACTGCTTTCGGCTGCGCCATGTCGACTTCCAGCAAACCCTCACCCGGTAGTTTGAAGTTCTTCTTTACTGTCTGTGCGTTAACCCGAACTTTCCCCGCTTCCACGAGGTCACTACTCGCGGTGCGGGACAGCCCGAGCATACGCGCCAGCGCAGTGTCCACGCGCATCCCCACTAAGGCATCTGGGATCGGGAGGAAACGGGTGTCACTCATCGGGTTGCCCTTGTCTAGGCGCAACTTGCTCTTGGCCGCCCGCAGAATGCCCGCGCCGACCCTTGCTGGATTCGGGGCTAAATGGGATTCCGGCAATAGACAGCCCGAATATGCCAGCGGCAGCCAGGACGATAAAAATGTCCGCCACGTTGCCAACAAACCAGCCGTTCCAGTTCAAGAAATCCACCACGTGGCCCATTCCCACCGCAGGAGGTTGGGTAATGCGGTCCACAAGGTTCCCAACCGCACCTCCCAAAAGGATTCCTAAACATAGAGCCCACGGCCGGCTCCTAACCTGGAACGAAACGTAGATGATTAGTGCACAAACAACGCCTGCCACGAGGGTGAATAGCCACGTGGCACCCGATAAGAAAGAGAACGCAGCCCCGGGGTTAGACACCAGCTGTAGGGAAATGAAAGATCCGATGAACGGCCGCACCTGTCCCGCTTCAAGCGCCGTCAGGGCCCAAAGCTTTGTCCCCTGGTCAACCGCCACGCACACCGCCGCCACGGCCCAAAGCGTCACTGCGTGCCGCGTTAATTGTGCGCCCACCACACCCCCGTTGTCGTGCGTCGTTTTTTGAAACCTGCAGAGCTAATTGCGTATCCCCGTGAGTCCAAGCAAGAGCGGCGACAAGCGATAGTGCTTGCCGCCGCCACATTGCTCGCTTGTTCAGAACCTATTTCACTCGCGTGGAGCGTCCACCTCAGTAAGTAGTGACTGGAGGTGGTTGCGGATCTTCCCGCGGTAATCAGACTCGAAGTGCTTGAGCTCGTTAATCTTCGACTCGAGCATCGACCGTTCCTCATCGAGCTTCTTGAGGATTGACGTGTGCTCATCTTCTGCTTCACGCACAATCTTCTCACCTTGCTGGCGAGCCTCTGCGATCAACCGCTCACCTTCCTGACGGCCGTCGCGCACGTATTCGTCGTGTACTCGCTGAGCGAGCGCCAGCATGGACGTCGCGTCCTCGGGCTCACCGGTAGCACTGGTGCGCGTAGCCTGAGCGGGTTCAGCAACAGGAGCGGGTTCAGGCTCCGGTTCCGGTTCGGGTTCAGGTTCAACAACAGGTTCTGGCTGCGGCGTAGTTTCCGCCACCTTCGGAGCGTTCGACTCCGCTTCTTCCAACTTCTGTTTCAGCTCGGTGTTTTCAACCTGAAGGGCATAGATGGTCTCTACAACCTCATCGAGGAACTCATCTACCTCGACCTGGTCATAACCCTCACGGAACTTCACTGACTGGAAAGTCTTATTTAAGACATCCTCTGTCGTGAGCAGCGCCATTTCTTCACCTCTGGATCTCGATACAATTCTTTTGGTCGGCGGGTCGAGTTCAGACTACGCCCCATTTCGCACATGCGATCTGAAGCTCTAGCCAGCGCCGACCTTCACCATTGACGTGTTCTTTCAAACACTCATCGCTAATAGGTTACCGAATTTCTAGCGGGCTTCCTACCTAGAACAGGTATTTTGCCAAATTTCCTATAAAAATTACCCCCACAAAAAGCACAATAAAGCCCACGTCCAAGGCGATCGCTCCCAGACGCAGCGGAGGAATTCTTTTCCGCAGCCAGCGCAACGGCGGATCAGTGAGCGCGTACACGACGTTCGCCACCAGAAGGATCAAACCCTGAGGGCGCCAGTCTTGGGAGAAAAACTGTACCCAGTCTAGGATCATCCGGGCCAGCAAAACCAGGGTGTACACGGAGACGAGGACCTGGATAATATTGCCGATTAATACCAAGTTGGATCGCTCTTAATCAAAAATGGAGGAAGAACGAGACGCTTTAACCGCGTCGTTCTCAATCTTCACGGACTCGGGAGAAAGCAATAGTACCTCGCCGCCCACAACTTCGATTTCTCCGCGTAGACCAAACGTTAACCCAGCACAGAAATCCACGATTCTTCGTGACTCAGTCTCGCTCATCCCAGCGAGGTTCACGATCACGGGAATGCCGTCACGAAATGCCTCACCAATTGTGCGCGCATCTTCGTAAGAAGCGGGCCGCACTGTTTTAATCCGACTCAGATCTGGTTGCTTTGAAGACACAACTTCAGGGCGCGGAAGCACAGTCATGGGTTCGTATTCCTCCTCGGGTTCGTACGCTGCCTCATCTTCGTAGTATTCAGGTTCTTCATCCGAGTAGCTACGCCACCCCATTTTTGCCATTACCTGGTTCAGCGCACCTGACATCCCAGACCTCCCATTTTTCGCCGGCTTAAGTCGATATCTCAAAGTTAGATGACGAAAGCTTGCGACGCATGGTTTGACTCGGCGTGTCTTACAGGTCCGAGGTTTGAATC
The DNA here is from genome assembly GCF_032085515.1 of Gleimia hominis. Classification (GTDB taxonomy): domain Bacteria; phylum Actinomycetota; class Actinomycetes; order Actinomycetales; family Actinomycetaceae; genus Gleimia; species Gleimia hominis. Next base: position 55,105 of record NZ_JASXSX010000005.1, on the reverse strand, counting down.
CACCCTACCTGCCGGCCACATCCGGTGTATCTGCGGTAAGAGTGCAGGTCAGGGGTTTCTAACGTGCATTCTTCGCGGTGATGGATGTGATGAACACCAGCTTCGTTTAGCTGTGCATCCACCCCTGCCCGCAAATCTAACGCGCGCGTCCCCCACCGGGATTCAGCTTGCAACACTGGTAGCACCTGCGTGCACGCGCGAAAGGTTTTTTCGTCTACCTCGTAGCATTTGCCGCAAATACACGGTCCAACCCAGGCACTGATGCTTTCTGCCCCCAGGTCCCGCAACGCCCGCACCGTGTTGCTCACTATGTTCTTCTCAACTCCCCTGCGGCCCGCGTGTACTGCTGCGACCCAGCGTCCCCTATCGGCACTCATGAGGATTGGGACGCAGTCCGCTACCTGCACCGCGGCTGCGCCCGAGGCAACAATCACCGCATCTGCTTGAACCGCGTTTTTGCCGCGCGGATCCGCAGGCGGGTTCACCGCGACACAGTCGGAATGGGTTTGCTCCATCCACACGATCGGACTGCCCACCAGGTGCGCGAGGGCCCGCCGGTCAGCAAGCACGGCCTGCGGATCGTCACCGACCGCGAGGCCGTAGTTGGGCCGGTCGATACCATCCGCAACGGGCGTCTGGATGCGCGTGAACCCGATGCGGGCACCGTCTAAGTCGGGCGAGCTAGTGTGCATCAGCGCAAGAAGTCCGGCAGGTCCAGCCCCTTGTCGTCATCGTCGTCCTCATCGAAAATCCGGGGAACGACAAAGGAGTCATCCGACTCGCGTTTCTTCTCTTTTTCTGGCCGGGCTGAGGGGAACGCGGACCGCGTTGGCACAGGCTGTTCAGCTCGGTGCGCAGGCTGCGGAAGAGTACCCAGGGGCCGCTCAGGCGTGCTCTCTTCGGACGGTTTCTTCTCTGCTTGCGCGGGTTTTTCTTTCTCCGCTTTCTTTACAGAACCGAATACCTCATCGGGATCTGTGTAGGAACTCTGACTCTCGTCGAAACCAGCGGCGATAACGGTGACGCGAACTTCGTCGCCCAAAGAATCGTCGGTGACGGAACCGAAAATAATATTTGCTTCCGGATGCACGGATTCTTTGACGAGCATCGCGGCTTGCTGAATCTCGAACAGGCCAATGTCAGATGCAGCTTGGAAGAAGAACAGAACCCCGTGGGCTCCATCGATACTGGCTTCCAAAAGCGGCGAGGCGATTGCCGCTTCCGCTGCCCGGAGCGCGCGGTCTTCACCCTGCGCACTGCCGATCCCCATGAGGGCACTTCCCGCATCTTTCATGACGGACTTAACGTCTGCGAAGTCGACGTTCACCTCGCCGGGCGTCGTAATCAGGTCGGTTATACCTTGCACACCTGAGCGCAGAACCTCATCTGCCATACGGAACGCGTCTAAATACGAAACGTTCCGGTCGGAAATCTGCAGGAGGCGGTCGTTGGGGATAACGATCAGCGTGTCCACTTCCTTGCGCAACGATTCAATCCCAGATTCGGCTTGTGACGCCCGGCGGTTTCCTTCGAACGCGAATGGGCGCGTAACTACCCCGACGGTGAGCGCGTCTTCTTCGCGGGCCACGCGCGCGACTACGGGGGCGGCGCCAGTTCCGGTGCCACCACCTTCCCCCGCGGTAACGAACACCATGTCGGCACCTTCGAGGGCTTCGCGGATCCCATCTTCGTTCGCTTCGGCAGCCTTGCGGCCAATCGTGGGGTCAGCGCCAGCGCCGAGACCGCGGGTCAGTTCTTCGCCGAGGTCAATTTTCACTTCCGCATCGGACATGAGAAGTGCTTGCGTGTCCGTGTTCATCGCAATGAACTCCACGCCTTTCAAACCGGCTTCGATCATCCGGTTGATTGCGTTGGTGCCGCCACCACCCACGCCCACAACCTTGATCGTTGCCAGGTAGTTCGGTGTTGCTGTTGCCACTGGTTCCCCCAAATAATGTTCCTCTACGAACCCAGAACCTTAAACCTAAAGTTGAAGGTTCAGTTTTCGTCTGATCGTTGCGTAGGAAAGTTAAACAAACTTACCTACTAGTTCAACTTCTGAACCCGCGTGTCGCAAACAGGTGTTGCCACCTAGTGCGCGGCGGTGATGCTGCGTGTCGCACACCGGTGTTGCCACGTGCTGCACAGCGGTGATGCTGCACGGCGCACGGTCGTTGCACACAGGTGTTGTGACTAGCTCGTTACGGGCCGAGAAGGCGCACTCACATCGTACGTTTCTGCGGGCCGCTGCTTCATTAACACGAGCGCCACCTGCGCCTTCGTTTTCGAATTACTGCTATCGCCCCATTTTATCGTCTTGCCGTCATCGGTTTGAATATCCAGGTGCGAGGCGGATGCGACAAACATTTTCACCCGCTGCATAAGTTCCCCCGGTAGTTGCGTCTGCACGGAAGTAATTAGGTCAATGGCGGCACGGCGCTCTTGCTTCGAGCCCGCATCCACTTGGGCACGCGGCAGGTTCTTCGGTGGGTCTTTAACCGCGTCTATTTGTACGCCGTCGGTGTCGAGCACCAACCATGCCTCCCCCTGGGCTACTGCGACCGCTGGTTTTCGCGTCTGCACGTTCACTGTCAAGCCGTGTATGCCCGCGCGGCGCACAGTCACTTGCTTCACGCGGTTTATTTCCTCTACCTTCTGTGCCACCGTAGTTGTGGATAGGCGGGTAATGGGCATGCCTTCGAACGTTCGAACTTGCTCGCGAATAGTATCTGCCGGCACGGACGAGTCAGATACCTGCACCTTCACTTGATTCATGTTTAACGCGAAGATCGGTGAGAAAAAGACTGCCCACACCGCGGCCAGGAGAATCACTGCAACGAGTGCAGCAATCCCGATGCGGGAAAATGCTGCGCGTGTCTTCGCTCGCTTGCGTTCGTCACGGTAGCGTGACAGCTCCGGCACTTTCTTCTTACTGGAAAACGCCTGCGATGCGCTCGGCGCTGGAAGATAGTTCTTCTGGGTTCGAAGCCGAGCCTGCATACGTGATTTCAGCGACTCTTGGGCAGGCTGGTCCTCCCTCTTTGGCTTCGTATTCGCATCCTCTTGCCCGTCGGATCGGCGAGAGGACGCTCGCGCATTCCGGCTTCCTGATCGGCGAGCGGGCACCTGGGTCTGCCGCCCCACCCGGTCTTCTCCGGGAGTGCGGGCAGTGCGGTTGCTGCTCGGCCCACGCGGTCGCCTCATTGATTCAACCACACCTGTTCTATTGTCGATCCCGCTTCAGTCACACTTCCAGCGCCCATCGTTAAACACAGGTCACCGGGCTGGGCTTGCAGCGCCAGAGCCCGCGCCGCCTCATGCAAATCTGGAACAAACGACGCCCCCGCGATCTGGTCGCTAATCAGCGCGGCACTAACCCCTTCAATCGGAGCTTCCCGAGCCCCATAAATATCCGTGAGCACCACCACGTCCGCATGTGCAAGAGCCGCGGCAAAACGATCACAAAAATTCTTCGTCCGCGAATACAAATGCGGCTGGAACAGCACCAGAACCCGGCCATCACCGGCAACCTGACGCGCCTGCTTTAACACTGCCTCTACTTCAGACGGGTGGTGCGCGTAGTCGTCAAACAACCGCTTACCATCTACCTCGCAGCGAAAATCAAACCGCCGCCCGGTTCCCTCAAACGCATTCAACGCACGCACCATAACTGCCGGTTCGACGCCTAACTCAACCCCAACTAAGAACGCGCCCGCCGCATTCTCCAGATTGTGTTCCCCGCCCACCCGCAACTGCAGTGGCCACTGCGAACCGTTGTAACTCAAGGTGGCACGCGCGCACTCCCCCAAGTGGGGGTCGCGCAAAGTCGCGTCGGAACCAGGGTGGAAACCATACGTCAAAACGCGGCCACCCGCCTGCGCATACGCCTGCCCGAGCTTATTCGCACCCGGATCGTCCGCACACACCACCAGAGCGCCGCCGGGTTCAATGCGCCCTGCGAAGTCGACAAACGCCTGCTCGAACGCGTCGTTGGAACCGTAGTAGTCCAAGTGATCAACCTCTACGTTCGTCACCATCGCAATGCGCGGCGAATAGTTCAAAAAAGACGCGTCCGACTCATCTGCTTCGGCGACAAACACATTGCTGGCCCCCAGGTGCGCGCCCGAACCGAAGCCTTTCACTACCCCACCGACCGCGAAAGACGCGTCCACCCCCGCGTGCGACAGGGCTTGCGCCAACATACCGGAGGTCGTGGTTTTCCCATGCGCGCCCGCAACCGCCACGAACTCCATCCCGGTGGCTGCCAACGCGAGGGCTTGCGAACGGTGGATCACCCGCTGCCCCCGGGCCCGCGCCACCGCCAGTTCCGGGTTTGAATCTTTAACCGCGGTGGACACCACCACCACGGCATCCTCGGGAACATGCGCCGCATCGTGCCCAACAAACGTAGTGACCCCATGCTCACCCAGGCTCTGCAGACGAGGGGAATCCGCCTGGTCCGAACCGCTCACCTGCGCCCCCTGCGCCGCCAACAGCTGAGCAACCACCGACATCCCAGCGCCGCCCACACCAATCAGATGAAACTTCACCATGTTCGCCTACCTCGCCTCTTTCCCATCGGGATCTGTATGCGTCGCTCCCGGATTATGCGTCGCTCCCGGAGTGTGCGTCGCTCCCGGAGTGCGCGGTGCTCCCGGAGTGCGCGGTGCTCCCGCGCGTTCGTGCAGGACTTCACTGACCATATCTGCCAGTACGCCCGCTGCGTCCACGCGGCCTAGTTGCGCGCTCGCAGCCGCCATCGACTCTAACCGCGACGGGCTTGCCAGCAGCGGCGCCACCCAGTTCCGCACCACCGACTCGTCGAACTCACTGTCGGCAAAAAGGTACGCACCCCCGGCTTTAACCTGCGCGGCCGCGTTGAGTTTCTGTTCCCCATTGCCAATAGGTAAAGGCACGTAAACCGCGGGGATTCCAAGCGCCGTTAACTCGCACACAGTGCCGGCACCAGAGCGGCACACCACCAGGTCACTTGCCGCGAAGAAGTCCGCCATGTTCGACGCGTATTCGCGCACAATCCAGCGGCCTTCAAATCCGCATGAGCGAACCGCCTGCTCGACACCTTCGGATTTACCTTTCCCAGTCAAGTGCAGCACCTGCAGCCGCTTGTCGAACGCGCTCGCAGCAGCAACCATCACCTCATTCAAATGTTTCGCCCCTAGCGACCCGCCCGTTATCAACAGGGTCGGCTGGTTCGGATCCAAATGAAGCTTCTTCGCCGCCTGCTCCCGCACCCGCGTGCGTGACTGCGGGTCTTGCCGCAGTTTCGCTAACCGTTCAATCTGCGTGCGTAACGGGAGCCCGGTCACCGACGTGCGACCCCGGCTCGCACGCAGTTTCGTGTTTGCAAACGTGAGGCCCACCCGGTCTGCCGAACGTGCCCCCAGCTTATTCGCCCACCCGGCACGCACGTTCTGCTCATGAATGAGCGTAGGGATTTTTCGGCGCCGAGCCGCAATGTAGGCTGGGGCAGACACGTATCCGCCAAACCCCATGACCGCGTCGATTTCGCGCTCCCGCAAGTATTCTTCCACCCGCGCGATCGTGCGGCGAAGCTTAGGGAGGAACTGAAGGGCAGCTCGCCCCGGGCGGCGGGGCGCCGGGATCTTGTCGATTGTTAACAGTTCAAAACCCGCTTGGGGCACCAGTTCAGCTTCTAATCCGACTTTGGTGCCAAGCGCCAGCACGTCGGTGCCGCGTTCAGCCAGTTTTGCGCTGACCGCGAGCAGGGGGTTGACGTGGCCGGCTGAACCTCCACCAGCCATCAAAATGCGTTGCCGTGTCATTGTCCCGCCCTTTCTTCCGACTTGGCGCCGCGCGGTTGCCGCTGCCGCTTAATAGGTTTGCTCACCCAGTGCCGCACGCCCATTGTCTTGGATATTCCCGCTTCTTGCCGCGCGAACCCAACTACTATACCCAGTGCGATCGAGGTAAAAACGAATGCTGACCCGCCGGTGGATATGAGCGGTAGGGGCACCCCAATAATTGGCGTTAGCCCCACCACCGCCCCCATGTTTACGAGCGCGTGGGAGGCGATCCACCCGTTCACCCCCGCCGTTACGTACCGGGCAAACGGGTCGGAGTGATGCATGATTACGCGGTACATCCCCACCGCGAGCACACCGAAACATACCAGTACCGCGACCGCACCGATTAACCCCAGTTCCTCACCTAGAATCGCGTAAATAAAGTCTGTGTGCGCGGCCGCTAAGTAGTTCCATTTTTCTCTTGAGGCACCCGGCCCCACTCCGGTTAATCCGCCAGCACCAAGTGCCCAAATCGCGTGGTCTAACTGTTCGGGCGCGTGCGTGGATGGGGGTTCTTTAAAACCGGGGATTACCGACAGGATGCGTGCCAGGCGAGAGCTTTTTTGCATCACGAAAAAACCGACCACAAACAGCCCCCCACCGGCTAGGTACCAGTACCACCGTCGGGGGAAGTCCACCAGAAGCATGATGCACAGGATGATTGCCACAAAAATCAGGGCGGTACCGAGGTCGTGGCCGCCCATGATGGCTCCGATCGCGAGTGCGCACGGGAGGAAGAAGTTGGGCACCATGTGCCACAGGTTGTCGTGTTTGAGGCGCGATTGCACGAGCACGTGGGCGAGCAGAAGAATTAGCCCAAGCTTTAGAATCTCCGCTGGTTGCACCATGGGTAGGCCCGGGAGTTTCAACCAGTTACGGTTGCCCCCTTCGCCGCGCCCCAGCGGGGTGAGGACCAGTAGTTGCAGCCCCAGGGTGGCGAAAAATATGAGGAGTGCGAACGAGTTCCAAATCCGCGCCGGAACTCGCGCCACCAGGTGGAAAAGCACGAGACCGAGCACCATGATCAGGCAGTTACGCATGTACGCGAGATAGGGGTTCAGCCCCTCCGCGATCGAAGACACTGCGGACGCGGAGAACACCATGATGAACCCCACGAACATGAGGCACAGGACAGACCCGTAGATCATGTAGTAGGTGGTGACGTTTGAGGGAGGTGCCGGAGGTTCCGAAGCTGGTTTGAACCTCAGTTTCGGCATGCGCAAGTTTAACCGCTTGAGCAACGCTGGTTTGCTCACAGCCGCACACCCCGCTGGTGGGCTAGCCGCTCCACTGCGTCTTGGAATGCGTCACCGCGTTCGTTATACGAGTTGAACTGATCCCACGAAGCGCATGCTGGCGCAAGAATCACCGTGTCTTCGGGCCGGGACATGGCGACGGCTTCGTTAACTACCGAGAACATCCAGTCTTCATGCCCATCGACCACCACTTTGGGGACTTGCGGGGCGGCGTCCTCAAGCGCGTTCAAAACCGGTTTGGGGTCGGCGCCAATCACAATCACGCCCCGCAAAAGCGGTTTAACTTGGGACACCAGGGGGCGCAGGTCTTGCCCTTTAGTGTCCCCACCCACGATCCACACCACGTGTTCATTAGGGAATCCCACCATGGACGCGAGGGCAGCGTGGGCGTTCGTAGCTTTGGAATCGTCAATCCACGTCACCTGCTCCACTTGGCCGAGAATCTTCCTCCGGTGGTTAGCAAGTGTGAACCGGTGCATGCCCTGAGCGATGGCGTCCGGGCTAGCACCCCACGCGCGGGCAAGAGCCATGGCAGCTAACGTGTCTTTAACTAAAGCGATCGACGGGTGCTGCCCCGCGTACCCCACCATGTCATCCAGCTTGGCTAACGCCTGGGCTTCACGCTCCCGGTTTTCTATGAACGCGCGGTCCACGAACTGTCCTTCCACCAGGCCCAGTTCCGAAATGCTTGGAATCCCCACGGTGTAGCCAATCGCACGCGCACCTTCGACCACGTCCGCTTCCTGCACCATTTTGAGGATCATCGGGTCCGTCGCATCGTACACGCAGGCTCGGCGCGTGTTTAGATACACTCGGGCTTTGGCCTCTCGATACGCCTCCAGCGAACCGTGCCAATCCAAATGGTCTGCATCCACGTTCAAACAAACGCTCGCAAGCGGCTGCACTGTCTGCGTGGTGTACAGCTGAAAACTGGACAGTTCCACCGCCACAACCTCAAGGTCCGCGTGCGCAACCGCCTCCACAATCGGGGTGCCCACATTCCCAACCACGGCGCAGCGCGCTCCCGCAGCCTGCAGCATCGAGCCGAGCAGGGAAACCGTAGTGGTCTTCCCGTTCGTACCGGTTACCGTCAGCCACTCAATGTGCTTACCCAAGTGCTGCTGAACCCGCCAGGCGAGCTCTACCTCACCCCAAATCTCACACCCGCTGTCTTTTAAGGCACGCCAAATCGGGGAACGCGGATTCACGCCCGGCGAAAGCACCGCAATATCGAAATCGTAACCAGCTACGGCCCGGGCTTGCTGCTCATCTGTGCCGAACACCGCCTCAAAATCAACATCTACTTCGCGGCGGTCAAAACCAACTACCTGTGCCCCCAAATCCGTCAGCACGCGGGCGGCAGCGCAACCGGACTTACCGAGACCAACCACGGCAATCGGCTTATTGAACGGAATCATAGTTGCGAAACCCACTCCCCATAAAACAGTGCTAAACCAACCACGGCGCACAGGCCAGCGATAATCCAAAACCGAATCACGATCGTGATCTCTTTCCATCCAGAAAGCTCAAAATGGTGATGCAGCGGTGCCATCTTGAACACGCGTTTGCGAGTCATTTTGAACACCCCGATTTGGATGACGTCCGACATCACGATCGTGACAAACAACCCACCGATAATCACCGCCAGGAACTCCGTGTGCGTAAGCACCGAAATCCCGGCGAGCGCACCCCCGAGGGCAAGCGAGCCGGTGTCTCCCATAAATATCTGTGCGGGCGAGGCGTTCCACCACAAGAACCCAAAGCAAGCGCCCACAATGGCGGCGCATGCGATCGCCAACCCGAGCGGGTCCCGCACCTCATAGCACACGTCAATATTCGTAACCTGCACGGAACACGATTGCAAGAACTGCCACAGAGAAATAATCGTATAAGCCCCGAACGCGAACATGGAAGCGCCGGTTGCTAACCCGTCTAAACCGTCGGTCAGGTTCACCGCGTTCGACCATGCGGACACCAGAAAGTTAGCCCACAGGATGAACAATATGATGCCGATCGCGACCCCTGCGAACGCCAGATCCAACGGTAGGTCGCGCATAAAAGACAACTTGGTGGAAGCCGGGGTGTTTCCACGCGCGTCTGGGAAAGACAGGGCGAGGGCCGCGAAAATAGTGCCGACCGCTAACTGGCCGAGGATCTTCGCAGCCGGATTCAACCCCAAAGACCGCTGTTTCGAGATCTTAATGTAGTCGTCTAAGAAACCAACCACACCGGTTCCGACGAATAGGAACATCAGCAGGCACGAGGACAGGTCGGGAACCTCCCCAATCGCGGCGTGGCCACCGAGCCAACCCACGAGAGCGGCGATTATTATCACCACCCCACCCATCGTGGGGGTACCGCGTTTCGTGTAGTGCGCTGTAGGTCCGTCTTGGCGGATGAACTGCCCGAAGTTCCTAGAAACCAATAGTCGGATGAATGCCTTTGTCCCCAGCAGGGTTACAGCTAGCGACAATGCGCACGACGCGACAACGGCTACCACGGTTCAGTCCTTCCTTCGTTACTTAAACTATTGAGCGAGCTTATCCGCGATGGTCCAGATGCCCGTTCCGTTCGACCCTTTCAGTAACACCACGTCGCGAGGACGAACGAGTTCCTTCAATAGCGTAGCCGCCGCCTGCGCGGAATCCACCTGGTGACACTCGAGGCGGTCGCGAATCGGCGTGAGGATCGCGCCGGCACCTTCCCCCACTGCGATCACGAGGTCCACGTTGCGGTCGAATGCTTGCTGCCCAACTTGCTCGTGAAGCTGCTGAGACTTCTCCCCCAGTTCGAGCATTTCCCCCAGGACTGCGATGCGGCGGGGCGCGTATTCACCGACGCGTTCGAGCACGTCGAGGCCCGCGCGAACCGAATCTGGGTTGGCGTTGTAAGAGTCATCGATGTACGTTACCCCGTCGGCGTCGAAGATAGACATGCGGTGCGGGCTCTTCGCGTGCAGATCGTTTACTACCTCAACGATTTTTACCGGGGGAATACCTAGCGCGAGCGCGGTCGCGATCGCTGCGAGCGCGTTCGACACCTGGTGTTTGCCCACCAGCCCAAGGCGGACGCGTTTGATCACTTCACCGGCAAGTAGGTCGAAGCTGGGGCGGGAGCGTTCATCGAGCGTGATGTTGCTGGCCTGCACGTCCGCCTTGGGATTACCGGCGGCGGAGAAGAACAGAACGGGGCCGCTCGTGAGCTCCGCCATGTTCGCCACGTTCTTGTCGTCTAGGTTCAGCACGGCGGTCCCACCTTGTTTCAGACCGTCCACGAGTTCCGCTTTGGCCCGCGCCAGGGTTTCGACGTTGCCGAAACCACCCAGGTGGGCTTTCCCAACCGCGAGTTCCACCGCCACATCGGGCGGGGCGATCTGCGTGAGGTACCGCAAGTGTCCGCGCCCCGATGCTCCCATTTCGAGCACCAGGTACCGTGTGGTTTCGTCTGCCTTGAGGATCGTTAGCGGCATGCCCACTTCGTTGTTGAACGACTTTTTGGGCGCCACGGTGGGGCCGAACGTGCTCAAGATTGTGGAGGTAATGTCTTTCGTAGTGGTTTTCCCCACTGACCCGGTAATTCCCACCACGGAGATAGTGCCGTGTTCGCGGAGTTCTTTTAGGTGTGCGCGGGCGAACATGCCGAGTGCTTTGGTGGCGTCTTCCACCACGATTTGCGGTAGGGCAAGTTGTTCTTGCGGCCGGGTTACTACCGCGGCTACGGCACCGCGTTCGCGGGCTGCATCGATGAAGTTGTGTCCGTCCGTGTGCTCGCCAACGCGAGCGATGTAGAGGCTACCGGGTTGCGCTTCGCGCGAATCGGTTACGGTGGGGCCGGTTATGGTGACGTCCTCACCTTCGAGGCGTCCGGCCATCGCGTTAGCGATCCATTGCGCTGTGTAGGTCATCTGCGATCCTTTTGTTTTTACGCGCGGGTGCGCGTGTAGTTGTTCCGTCTGTTGTATTTTCCCACGTTTGTGCCCGCTGGTTAAACCGGGTGGTGGGCCACCATGTTTTCGCTTGAGGCAACCTCGCCTAAGTGGCGTTGTTTCAGTGCCTGCCGGGCTCGTTCGCGGTCGTCTAGAAAGATGGTGTTGGTGCCGATGGTTTGGATGGTTTCGTGGCCGCGCCCGGCGATCACGACTGTGTCGGCCGGCTTGGCGTGGGTAACTGCGTAGTCAATGGCGGCTGCGCGTTCCATGCCTTCCCAGATATGTGAGGCGCGTCCCTCTTTGTCGGTAAAGCCGGCGAGCACTTCGGCGCGGATGGTCGCGGGGTCCTCTCCGTACACGTCGTCGTCAGTAACGATTATTGTGTCTGCGGCTGCTTGCGCTGCTTGGGCCATGAGGGGGCGTTTTCCGCGGTCGCGTTCCCCGGTGGCTCCAAACAGGAGCCATAGGTGCCCCGGGGTCACGGGGTCAAGGGTGCGGCATGCGGCGGTTAACGCGTCTGCGGTGTGCGCGAAGTCTACGATCACCAGTGGGGTGTGCTCGTCTCGGTGCGCGATCACTTCCATGCGTCCGGGGACTTGCGGGGTATTGCTGATTGCTTCCGCCACTTGCTGGGCAACATGCGTGGAAGCATGCGTACCCGCTGCGTCCGCTGCTGCCGGCTTTGTTGCGTCCGATGGTGCTGGCGCCGCTGCCCCACTCTCGCCGACTACTTGGGTGGCCGCGGCGAGCGCGACAGTCGCGTTTTGCACGTTAATATTCCCGGGTAGGGGGCAGTGCATGTGGATGCGCTCGCCCGCGTGGCTGACAACCACATCGGTGCCCGCACTGCTGGTATCCGCACGCGTTTCCTCCACGCTCCACCCACTGTTCGTGCCATTGCTATCCGGCTGCGTTAGTACCGTTTCGAACGGCACTTCGCAGCGGCGCGCTAGCTTTTTCCCCCAGGGGTCGTCGATGCAGATAACTGCCCGCCGCGCGAGCTGCTGTGTGAACAGAGCAGCTTTGGCCTCAAAATAAGCTTCCATGGTGTGGTGGAAATCCAAATGGTCGCGCTGCAAATTCAAGAACCCAACGGTGTCGAATCGCAGCCCTTGCACGCGGTGAAGGGTAAGTGCATGCGATGACACTTCCATTACCGCTGCCTGCGCGCCATGTTCCAACGCCCACGCCAACACGCGGTGCAAGACGGGCGCTTCCAGCGAAGTTCGGGCCGACGGCACGTGCACGCCCGCTAGGCTCACTCCCACGGTTCCCAGTAGCAGGGTCGTCAACCCTTGGGATTGCAGGGCGTGGCGGACAAAATGCGTGGTGGTAGTTTTCCCGTTTGTTCCCGTAATTCCCACCATTATCAATTTGCTTGAGGGATGCCCGTAAACCTGTGCGGCGGCGTCGCCAGCAAAAACGCGAGGGTTAGCAACCTGTAGTACGCCCGCGTCTAGGTCGGCGATCAGTTCGACTCCGCGCGCGTCAGTTGCCACCGCCACCGCGCCGCGTTCGAGTGCCTGCTGGGCGAACTCCGCCCCGTGGTGTTTCGCCCCGGGCACGGCGACGAACAGGTCACCGGGCTGCACATCAGTTGAATCTAGCGTCACCCCGGTTACGGCTGGGCCAGAGCGGATCACACGCCCCCCGAGCGCGTCGATCGGTTTTGGCTGGACCGCTGTGGGTCGCAGCTGTTCTAGTTCCACTGTTCCTCCCATTTCCCCTGGATTGCCACAACCGTGTTTCGACTACGGTTTTGTGGGGTAGAGCGTCGGCGAGTCACTTGAAGAAGGCACCCCGAGGCTACGCACTGATTCTACGACTACATCGTGGAACAGTGGGCCAGCCGTATCCGTTGCGAACTTACCGGTGGACGGCCGGTAGAGCACCACGGAGACCGCGATTGAGGGTTTTTGTGCGGGCACGAGCCCCACGATAGATCCGGCGATTCCCGAGTGGGAGCCGTTGGTGAACAGTTCCGCAGTCCCGGTTTTAGCCGCAATATTGTAGCCGTCCACTTTGAACCAGTGACCCGTGCCCTCTTCGTCCGACAGTGTGGATTCCAGCATGGTCGTAAGCATCTGCGAGGTTTTCTGGTCGATCGCTTGGCGCGGCTTACTCGCTTCGGTTGGATGGTACGAGCCGTCCGCATCGGTCCACCCGTCAATCAGGCGTGGCGGTAGGTACACGCCGCCGTTACCAACCGCGGCCATCATCGACACCTGCTGCAGCTGTGTCATCGAGTATCCCTGTCCGAACATGGTGGTGTAGCGCAGGCGCCGGTCCCAGTCTTTGGGGTTGCGGAGAATGCCCGCGGATTCGCCGGGCAGGGGCACGTCGGTGGCTTGTCCCAATCCCATTTTTTTGAACGTGTCAAAGCGCTCGGCGTCAGTTACCCGCTGGCCAACCTGCACGGTACCGGTGTTGGAAGATTCCGCAAGCACCCCGGTTGTGGTGCGCGTGTATTGTTCGTGTTCGTGTGAGTCGATGAACTCTTCCCCATCGGCCGTCGTGTACTTGTAGGGTACTTGAATGGGAGTTAGCGGAGTTATTCTCCCTTGCTCCAGCGCGGTCGCGAACGTAAGGATCTTCCCCACTGACCCGGGTTCGATTGGGGATTGCACAATCCGCGAAGTTTGCGGTTTAGTGGTGATTTCTTTATTTCCCGAGTCGGCAAGTACCAGCACTTTCCCGCTGGACACCTCGGTAATCACCACCCCACCCCATTCAGCTCCGGTTTTTTCCACGGTTTTGTTGAGGATCTCTTCCACTGAATGTTGCAGGTCCGCCCTTAGGGTGGTGTGCAGGGTTTTGCCGTTCACCGCGGGTTTGGTCTCGCTTTTCCCTCCGGGAATTACCTCCCCGGTTGGTCCGTACTCGTTTTCCAGCATCCCCGGTTTGCCTTTGAGCTGTTTATCTTGGGTTAGTTCTAACCCCGAGTTGCCTTCGCCTTGCGCGTCAATGGATCCGATTACGGATGCGGCAGTGGAACCGTTCGGGTACACGCGCTGGTACGATGGTTCCCATTCGATGCCGTAGAGGTTGAGTTTACGCACTGCCCGCCACGTTTCCGTGGGAACGTCTTTCTTGAGGTACTGGTAGGTCGAGTCGCCCACGAGTTTCCCCCCGAGTTCAGCCTCATCCATTCCGAGCACGGGTGCTAGCTGCTGCGCAACTGCTGCCGGCCCGATGCCTACGACCTGCATTTTGCCGTCCTTATCTTTACGCATCACTTTCGCTTCTTTTACGTGCCGTTGGTTGACGGCGATGTGGTAGGTTTCGAGCGATGTGGCGAGTGGGGAGCCAGATGCGTCGACGATGTCTCCGCGGCGCGCTTCTAGCGTGGACGTGTGCAAGCGGATTCTTTGGCCTTGTGCAGCGAGTTCTGGGCCGCGCACTATTTGGAGGTTAATTAGCTGCAGAGCGATCGCGACGAGTCCCACCAGGAAGATCGTGAGGATCCAGAACGGAGCCGGTTTGCTCCGAACGTATTGCCGCAGTTTCAAATCGCTCCTTCCACGTTAATGCGCGTTTACTTTCGGGTTTTCTAGCAATGGTTTCTTGAGGTAGGTACGGGCCAGCTGGCGCTAGTCCTTGTCTTCAGCATTCTCGGCTGCCGGGGTACCGCCCTCAACTTTACCGGTTGAGAGCGTGACGTAACCGGTGGGGCCGGCGTGGACCATCCCGTTTTTCGCCGCCTGCTTTTCTAACTCCCCCGCGGACGACACCACTTGAAGCCGGTGCTGCAGGGAGTCTTTCGTTTCGTTCAACTGCACCAGTTCCGTGCGCATGTCGCGCAGTTCATATGCAGTCGACGCCATTTGAGTGCGGATGTACAGGTGGAAGGCAAACACGGCGACCAGCACCACTACGATCGCGATGATCACCGGGTAGGCACTGCGGGGGGCGGCGTGGCCTTCGATGACGCGCAGCACGGGGCGGGTGGATTCGCGTTTGGGCACACCGGGACGAGTGGTTTGCCGTAGCGCCGCTGTGTTGCTCATCGGTTACTCCTATTGGTTGGGTCGAAAGGGTGTAGCACTTCAGCAGCCCGTAGCCGAACGGATGCTGAGCGCGGATTGTCTTGAATGTCTTGTTCGCTTGCTTTGATCACTTTGTGGGTGATTTCCCGCAAGTGCGGTTCAGTTCCCGGGGGGATGAACGGAAGGTCGGCAGGGACCTGCGCGCTAGCGCCCTGGCGGATCACGTGCTTCACGATCCGGTCTTCGAGCGACTGATAGGCCTCAACCACCAGGCGGCCCCCCACTCGAATACAACTCAGTGCCCGTGGGAGGGCTTGTTCTAAAATGTGGAGCTCGTCGTTTACCGCTATCCGCAGGGCTTGGAACGAGCGTTTCGCCGGGTTACCACCCTTGCGTCGTGCTGGCGCGGGAATCGCGTTTCGGATCAGTTCCGTTAGCTGATCCGAGGTGGTTACTGGCTCAGTTTCACGGACATGCACAATGGCGCGGGCGATGCGGGAGGCGAATCGCTCCTCCCCGTATACGCGCAGTATCCGGGCGATTTCCCGTTCACTTTCTTCGGCAAGTAGTTGCGCTGCGGTGCGGCCACCACTTTGATCCATCCGCATATCGAGCACGCTCGACCGGGCGTACGTGAAGCCGCGCTGTTCGTTATCTAACTGCAGTGACGACACTCCCAGATCCATTAGGATCCCGTCCACCGCCTGCACCCCTAGTTCAGACAGGACCCGAGGGATTTCGTCGTACGTAGCGTGGACCCCACGGAATCGGTCTTTGAAGCCTTCCAATCGTTTAGTCGCTAGCGCAAGCGCTTCTTGGTCGCGGTCAATTCCGATGAGGCGCAGGTTGGGGAACCGAGTTAACGCACCTTCGGCGTGCCCACCCATACCTAGGGTTGCGTCGACAAGAACTGGTTCGGGGCCTTGTAGTGCGGGCGAGAGTAGGTCCAGGCATGCTTGCAAAAGCACCGGTTGGTGTAGGTTAGCGATCCGGTCGCGTTCGCTCAATGCTCCTCCTCCGTGGTGGAAAGTGGAGGGCTCTAACCCGCATGGGACTCCCACCGGTTCCGCCGCCGGGGAAGTGGCTTCGGATCAGTCGGTAGAAGACCTATGCGCGTTAGAACATTCCAGGGATTATTTCGTCCGCAGTGTTAGAGAAAGTTTCTTCTTGGACGGCGAGGTAGTTGTTCCAGTGCTCCGCATCCCAAATCTCCACGCGGGTGCCCGTACCGATGACCGCGAGGTCTCGGCTCAGGTCTGCGTAGGTTCGCAGTTGCGGTGCGATGGTGATTCTTCCCTGTTTGTCGAGGGTTTCATCCGTTGCTCCGGACAGCATCACGCGAATGTAGTCGCGCGCCTGTTTTGACGTCAGAGGGGCCTGACGGAGCTGGTTGAACATGTTCTCGAACTCGGCTTTGGGGAAGGCGTACAAGCACCTGTCTTGTCCGCGGGTGATTACCACCCCGTCTTCCAACTGGCTGCGAAACTTTGCGGGTAAGATGACGCGTCCCTTGGTGTCGAGCTTTGGCTCGTAGGTGCCTAGGAACACGACTGCTCACCCCCTCATGTCATTTCGCAGCCCACTTCAACTAACACTGTCCCCACTCTACTCCACTTTCCACCACTATTGGCTAGCAACGCGCGTATTGCTTTCACAGAGCCTCATGATTACAAGGAAAAGTCGTAGTAAACGCGGTGGAGGGAATTGTGTCACTTTTTGTCAAAGCGAGCCGCGAGCGCACTTGTGACAGTGCAGGAGGTAGTCAATGACCGCAAATAGAAGCGCCCGCGGACAGCTGCGTGATTGGCAGGCACATTCCGCGCTCCACGCGCGTTTCCCGAATGTGCTGTAACGAAAGTCGGATGCACTGTGACAAAAGCCAGATGCCCTGCGACAAGAGTCATACGTGCTGTAACGAAAGTGAAGGCGGCCCTATTGCCGAAGGGTTTACGAAAGGGTGGGGACGCCAGCAGCTACTAGGGTGCCACAGCGGGCGGGGCCGTCTGGGGCGCGGTCGATGATCCAGTGGGTTGCGGGCGCACCACCAACTGCGCGCACCCGCTGCCTTTCTTCGTCCGTCACCAGATTCTCAGCAGCGGCGAGCACGGTCGGCATGTGCCCAACCACCACGATCTGCGGGTCGGTGAAACTCGTGACTAAACGGCAGAGGTCATCCTCATCACCGTAGTAGATCTCGTTCATCACAATCGGCTCTACCCCGAGCTCCACCGCCAGAATCTGCGCACTCTGCTGCGCGCGTGCAGCCGGCGAAGTCAGTAGCAACGGCTCGGAAACATAGCGGGCAATGTGCCGTGCAGCGAAACCAGCCTGCTGCATCCCCATGGTCGTCAACGGGCGCCCCAGGTCGTGATACCCCCAGTTCGCTTCCCCATGACGCATAAGTACAACCCGCATACCCTCAGGCTACGTGAAAAGCCCCTTCTTTGAACAGATTGAAGCACGCCCGCGCCTTGGTATCCGACCAATCCGGGGTGATAATGGGCGGTGTGACAAATACGGATCCTGATTATTCCCCTGCCCGCCTCCTGCGCGAAGCCGCTTTGCGGTCCCCAGAACGCACGTCCATTACATACATTGAGGTAGGGGCATGCGAACGGCAATACTCGGTGGCCCAATCGCAAAAGCATGCCCTTCAACTCGTATCCCTGCTGCGCCGCAGGGGCGTTCAAACTGGTGACCGCGTCCTCGTGTGGGGCCCTAACTCCGCGTGGCACCTGTGGACCTACATCGCGTGCGCGCACCTTGGGGCAATAGTAGTTCCCGTGCAAGAGCATTTAACTAGCGCAGAAATCCAAGCGCTAGTGCATCACTGCGAGCCACGCGTCGCAATTGTGGGGCTGGCGCAGGCGGAAAGAGGCGGATTGCAAAACGCGATCACGTATGCGGAACTGGAGCAGACAATAGATGCCGAACCGGTGGATCAGGCGCCGCCCGTTCCATGCCCCGCGGGAACCATGGGGGCGATTATTTACACCTCTGGCACCACCGCCCACCCTAAAGGCGTGACTTTGACGCACGACCAACTGTGGTGGGGCTGCCGGAACTTCCGGGACGTGTTCGAATACTCTTCGGCAACTGTGCACGCAGTGGTGGCTCCCCTGTCGCACATTGGTGGTTTCAACGGTGCAACCACCGACATTTTTGCCAACGGCGGGCACGTGGTGATTATCGACCACTTCACTCCCCGCGCCGTTTTGGATGCGCTCGAGGAGCACAGAGTACAAATGATGTTCGCTGTTCCCACCATGTATCAGGCTCTACTCAACGACAGTGCGTGGCGGCCCCTACCGGATTTCACCCGGCCTCTCACCGGCGGAGCTCCCCTTCCGTCCGCATTAGCGCAGCAACTATTGGACCGTCAACTAGACGTCATCAACGTGTGGGGAATGACGGAGCAGTCCGCTTCCGGTACGTGTATGCGCGCGTCCACCGCGGTCCGCCGCGGTGACCTGACCGGTAGCGGAACCGCGTTCCCGTATACGCGCGTGCGGGTGGCACGCGCAGTTGACCCAGATTCCGGCACCATTGAATGGGCGGATCCCGGTGAGGACGGGGAACTATTGTGCTCTGGCCCCTCGATAACCAGCGGGTATTGGCGCGATCGCGAACTGACCCGCACCACAATCGTCAACGACTGGCTGCGAACCGGTGACTGGGGACGTCAGGATCAAGACGGGTTCGTCACGTTCCTTGGCCGCGTGGTCGACACGATCAACACCGGAGGTGAGAAAGTGCTCCCCACGCCCATTGCTGAGGTCATCTCTACCCACCCGGCTGTGCGTGACTGCGTGGTGGTTGGCGTGCCGGACCCTAAGTGGGGGCAGGCCGTGGGCGCGGTGCTAGTGCTCAACGACGGGGCGAAAGCACCTAGCTTGCAAGAGATACGCCGTTACGCCGGGCAGTATTTGGCACGGTATAAACTTCCGCACTACCTGGCGGTCACAAACCAGTTCCCAACCAACGCAAACGGCAAACCATCGCACCGCGCCCTAGTAGAACTGCTAACCCAATAGCGTGTTTTCGCGCGCCCAGTAGCCTGCTTTAACCAGTTCGCTAGCTCATGCGGGCGAGTACGGATTCGGCTTCCTGTCGGGCCTGCGCCGGTTTCTCCTCGGCAAGGTGGGCGTAGATCGGGGGGATTTCCCGCCCGAGGTGGCGCATCGCCTGCACCCACAGTTTGCCCGACCGGTACGAAGAGCGAACCAGTGGCCCGGACATGCAGCCGGCAAACCCCATGTCGTACGCAAGATTACGCAGACGCAAAAACTCTTGCGGTTTAACCCACCGGTCAATCGGATGGTGCAGTTTAGATGGCCGCAAGTACTGCGTAATGGTGAGGATGTCACAGCCCGCGTCCAGCAGGTCCCGCATCGCCGATTCCACTTCTTCCGTGGTCTCTCCCATTCCTAGAATGAGGTTCGACTTAGTCACCAGCCCCGCTTCTTTTGCCGACTGGATAACGGACAGGGAGCGGTCGAAGCGGAATGCCGGGCGGATTTTCTTGAAGATTCGCGGCACGGTTTCGAGGTTGTGTGCGAAAACTTGAGGATCAGATTCGAACACTTGCTCCAGTGCTTGCGGATCACCTTTGAAATCATCCACCAGCAGTTCCACACCCGTACCTGGGGATTGCGCGTGGATTTGCCGAGCAGTCTCTGCGTACAGCCAGGAAGCCCCATCCTGCCGATCATCACGAGCCACCCCCGTCACCGTCACGTAGCGCAGCCCCAGGGACGCAACGGAGGCACCGAGCCGGCGAGGTTCATCCTCGTCAAATTCCGTGGGCCTACCGGTTGCAATGTCACAAAAGTCGCAGCGCCGCGTACAGATCGCACCACCAATGAGGAAGGATGCTTCCCGATCTTCCCAACATTCGTAAATGTTCGGGCAGTTCGCTTCCGCACACACCGTGTGTAACCCACCTGAGTGCACGCGTTGGCGCACATCTTGATACCCGGGTCCGGTAGAAACCGTGGTTTTTAACCAACCGGGTTTTTGCTCGATCGGGGTTTGCGAATTCCGCGCTTCAATGCGCAGCAGTTTCCTACCTTCAGGTTTAGGCAGAGTAGACACTTCAGTGAGCTCCTTCGCTTATCGTTTCGAGCCTTATCGTTTCGAGCAGGGGATCAAGTTTTTCTCGCAGTTTCTTCACGAGGGCAACCCGCACTTCATCCACTGTGGCGCTCACGCCCTCAGCTTTCAAAGAAGTGACCCCCATGCCAACCAGGCCGCAGGGAATGATACCGGTGAACGCGTTACTAAAATCGGGGTCAATGTTGAACGCCACGCCGTGCATAGTGGTGTCGCGCGCAACTTTGAGGCCGATCGCGCAGATTTTCCGGTCGGGGTCACGCAGCCAAGCCCCCGCTTTCCCCTCAATGGTGGTGGCAGGAATGTTCCACGTGTCTTGCGCTGCCTCAATCACAGCGGCTTCAACTGCGCGGATGTATTTGATGCGGTCTGCGGGCGGCGCTAGTTTCACAATCGGGTAGATCACGAGTTGACCGGGCCCGTGCCACGTGACGGAACCACCCCGGTCGATGCGCACTACCGGCAGGTCGGAGTTCAGAATATCTTCTGGTTTCGTCTGTCTCCCCGCGGTGTATGTGGCCTCAAACTGGGCGACGATCAGGGTATGGTCGCGTTCTCCAGCTGCTACTTGTTCAAAAACTTCACGTTGAATCCGGTCCCCCTCCATGTATGGAATGGGCCCGCGATCCAGTAGATTTAACTCCTGCACCCCTCCATGATAACGAGTACGCACAAAAACCGCGTCTTCGCATGGGTCTAAGGTCCGCACTTGTGTTTGTGTTGTGAGCGGTTACTCTAATCAACGTGAGTAACGACGAGTATGTACACGTGTGTTCCGCCCGGCAGTGCACGGAACCAGCCGCGTGGGCTGTGATTTGGCGCAATCCAAAAATCCACTATGGCCGCGAAAAAACGTGGTTGGCCTGCGAAGGGCATCGGGATTTCTTAGCTGAGTTCGTTGCCCTGCGGGAGTTCCCTTACCGCGTGGTCCCGATCAGCGAGATTGGACCTGCTGCCGGCCCTTCCGCGAAACCGGTGGATCGCCGCTCTCTGTGAACCCACCGTCCTCATAGGCTTACCGCAGCCCCTCCGAATCCACCGGCCCACCTGTGAGCCCACTATGGTCCCTGTATGGTCCCTGTGACTCCAGCGCGGTTAGGTAAGGGTGACGAGTTCGAGGTATGAATCGTCCCACAGGTCCTCATCCCCGTCTGGGAGTAAGAGGACCCGGTCGGGGTTGAGGGCCCGCACCGCTCCTTCGTCGTGAGTCACGAGCACAACGGCGCCTTCATAGGTCCTCAGTGCGTTCAGGATTTCTTCCCTGGACGCGGGGTCGAGGTTGTTGGTGGGTTCATCCAGCAAAAGCACGTTCGCGGACGACGCCACGAGCACCGCGAGCGCCAGCCGGGTTTGTTCACCGCCGGAGAGTACGCGGGCGGGTTTGTCGACGTCATCGCCGGAGAACAGGAATTGTCCCAGCACGTTCCGCACGTGGGTGTCATCCAGTGTGGGGGCTGCGTCAGTCATATTTTCGAGCACTGTCTTGTCGCCTTGCAGGGTTTCGTGTTCTTGTGCGTAGTACCCCAGTTTGAGGCCGTGGCCAGGGTTCACACTGCCGGTATCTGCTTCGAGTTTGCCTGCGAGGATGCGTAGGAGTGTGGTTTTACCCGCCCCGTTGAGGCCCAGGACCACAACTTTTGATCCGCGGTCGATCGCGAGGTCAACGCCGGCGAACACTTCGAGCGAACCGTAGGTTTTAGTTAATCCCGTGGCGGTGAGGGGAACGCGTCCGCACGGTGCGGGTTCTGGGAAGCGCAGGCGAGCAACTTTTTCGGGGGCACGCGCGGGTTCCACGGATTGTTCTAGTTCGTCTGCGCGCCGCAGCATCTGTTGTGCCGCCACGGCTTTAGTGGCTTTTGCCCGCATTTTTTCGCCTTGTGCGCGCAATGTTTGAGCTTTGCGTAACGCGTTTGCCCGTTCTTTCCGGCGCCGGTGTTCGTCGTCTGCGCGTTGTTTGAGGTAGGCATCCCACCCCATGTTGTACACGTCCAGTTGGGCTCTGTCTGCATCCAGGTGGTATACGTGGTTCACGGTTTCTTGGAGTAGTTCGACGTCGTGGCTGATGACCATGAAGCCGCCCGGGTAGGTGCGCAGAAAGTCGCGTAGCCAGATTAGGGAGTCGTGATCGAGGTGGTTGGTGGGTTCGTCAAGTAGCAGCACGTCTGCTTCTGCGAATAGGGCGCGGGCAAGTTCAGCGCGCCGCCGTTGCCCGCCCGAGAGGGTGCGTAGAGGTTGGTCGAGCATTTTTTCGTCCACCCCCAGGGCAGCGGCCATTTGAGCGGCCTGCGCGTTTGCGGCCCATCCGCCTGCGTTGGTGAACTCTTGGTCTAACCGCACGTATCGTTCCATGGCTTTGGTTTGCCGCGCGCCTGTGGAACGTGCCATTTGTTGTTCGGCCTTGCGGATCCGCCGGATGGTTTCGTCGATGCCGCGTACCGACAGAATACGTTCTCGCACCGTTTGTTCCGGGTCACCTACGCGGGTTTCTTGCGGGAGGTAGCCGATGGTGCCTCGCCTGGTAACTTGCCCTGCGAACTCGGCTTGTCCGTGGTCTTCTTCTCCGGCCAGCATGCGCATGGTGGTGGTTTTCCCAGCGCCGTTGCGCCCTACCATGCCAATCCTCATGCCTTTGTCGATCCGGAAGTTAGCGCCGTCGATGAGGGTGCGTGCGCCGATGCGCACATTCAAGTTGACCACGTTAATCACGTGATCAGTATAGTAATTTAGGTTCGTGGAACAATTCTTCGATTCGCCGGTAAGGCCCACGCGCCTGTATGACTTCATAGCGGTAGCGTTTGTTGCGCTGTTACTGCTTTCTAATATTGCTGCTACCAAGCTGATTGCGTTCGACTTGGGGTTTTGGAAACCGATTTTTGATGGTGGCGCGGTTTTGTTTCCCCTGACCTACATTCTGGGGGATGTGCTTTCTGAGGTTTATGGGTTCGCTAAGGCCCGCCGCGTTATTGCGTGGGGGTTTGGGTTCTCTATTTTGGCATCGCTAACGTTCTGGCTGGTGGGGATCGCTCCTCCGGGGCCGGGGTATGAGAACCAGGCCGCGTTTGTGGCTGTGTTGGGTTTCGTTCCGCGGATTGTGGCGGCGTCGATCGCTGGGTATTTAGCGGGTCAGTTGTTAAACGCCTGGGTGCTGGTGAAGATTAAGCAGCGGTGGGGTTCGAAGCATATGTGGGCCCGTTTAATTGGTTCCACGGTGGTTGGTGAGTTCGCAGACACCCTCATTTTCTGCACGATCGCGTTCTATGGGATTATTACGGGCGCAGATTTTTTGAACTACCTTTTGGTTGGGTATTTTTACAAAGTTGGGGTTGAGGTCGTGTGCTTGCCCCTCACGTATCCAACGATCGCGGTGGTAAAACGCGTGGAAACTAGTTTTGCAAAACGCGTGGACGCGAGTTCTACCTCACGCTTGGACGCGAGGGACGCGAAGCTCGTGGACTCGAGTGGTGCCGCTGGTATTGCAAAGCACGTTGCAAAGTAATTAGGGGGTGCATCGTGGATCGGATTAGTCGTAGTCAAATTGATAGTCAGCGAGGATTCGTTGTCCAACAGCGTCTAGAGGCACGGTCAAATATCGCGGTGAATGCTGCAGGCCGTCCACTCGGTAGGGCTGGGGTTCTTACTACTGCGCACGGAGTTATTCGCACGCCTGCTTTTATCCCCGTGGGTACGCTCGCCACCGTCAAGGGGGTGCTTCCCGAACAGATGGCTGAGTTGGGGGCGCAGGCGCTGTTGGCGAATGCGTATCACTTGTATTTGCAGCCCGGTGATGAGTTGGTTGCGCAAGCTGGTGGTGTGGGGGCGTTCATGAATTGGCCGGGCCCGACATTCACGGACTCGGGTGGGTTTCAAGTACTGTCGCTCGGGTCTGGTTATAAGAAGGTCCTGTCAGAGGAGTTCTCTGGACGCGAACCAACCAGTGAGGAGGCAGCGTTTGAGGCTGTGCGGCGCAACCGCGCAGTAGTTGATGAGGACGGCGTGGTGTTCCGTTCGCACCGAGATGGGTCCAGGCACCGGTTTAACCCAGAGGTTTCACTGTCTATTCAACATAATTTGGGTGCGGACATCATGTTCGCATTCGACGAGTTGACGTCGCTGCGTCACCCGCGTTCATATCAGGAGGAGTCGCTGGAGCGCACACACCGGTGGGCGCAGCGGTCGTTGGATCAGCATTGGCGGCTCACGCTGGAGCAGCCCGAAAAGCCGTATCAACAGTTGTTTGGGGTGTTGCAGGGGGCGCAGTACGAGGATTTGCGCCGCCACGCAGCCCGCACGCTAGCAGCGATGACGAGCCATGGTGAAGGCTTCGACGGGTTTGGCCTGGGCGGTGCTTTGGAGAAAGAGAACTTGGGACGCATTGTGGGGTGGATGACTTCGGAGTTACCGGAAGATAAACCGCGGCACCTGCTGGGCATTTCTGAGCCGGATGATTTTTTCCGCGCAATCGAAGCAGGCGCAGACACGTTTGATTGCGTAAATCCCTCCCGTGTGGCGCGTAACGCCGCGATCTATACGCGCGATGGGCGTTTCAATGTAACTAACGCCTCGTGCCGCACGGATTTCAGCCCCCTCGATTCAACTTGCGGATGCTACACGTGTGCGCACTACACCCGCGCTTACATCCGGCACTTGTTTAAGGCACACGAGATGCTTGGCCCTATTCTGGCGACAATCCACAACGAGTACTTCACAGTTAACTTGGTGGAGCGGATTCGCAAATCCATCTTGGATGGCACCTACGCAGAGTTCAAAGAAGACACTTTAGGCCGCTTCTACGGCGCTCGCACGCAGTAGAAGCTCGGCTGTGTTTTCTTGCTTTCATGTTTCCGTTAAACTTTAGACCGTAAAATTCCACTCCCACAATCACTCAATGCTGTTATTTCGTTGGACACGAGGCCAACTGCAGTGAGTTCGGAACACTGTTCTGATGCTTCGAGTAAACGATTCGTCGCATTGCACCCGCGTTGAGTTAGTGATTACGAGACCGAAGAAGAAACGAGGCTTATGCTTTACCTTCCCCGTTCCACCCCATCGACTCCCGCTGCTTACAATCAAGTGGGGGCCGGGCCGGATCGTCGTTGGTGGCGGCCGCTGCTTGGCCTGGCTTTAGGGATTGCTCTTTTCGCGGTCTCTTCCATACTGGTGGCTTTGGTCGCTGCTATTGCGAACCCGAATATGTTTTCGACTTTTACAAACGGTGACATCAACCTGACGAATCCGTCAGAGATGATCTACATGATGACGTCCCTGATCATTTTGATTCCGTGTGTAATCGTGGCCACGATTGTTGGGTTACGGATTCGTCCCGGGTACTTGTTTTCAGTAGCTGGCCGGATTCGGTGGCGTTGGCTACTTACCTGCGTGTCAATTTGTTTGGTGGTGCAGGTGCCGTTCATTGTGGGGTCCGCTGTCTTATTTGAGGACGTGGAGTGGCACCCCGCTAAGACGCTGGTCTTGTCGCTAGTACTAGCCCTCGTGCTGTCGCCGCTACAGAGCGCTGCTGAAGAAGTTACTTTCCGCGGGTACTTACTGCAGCTGGTGGGTGCGTGGATCCCTAATCGGGTGGTCGCGTTTGTGATGGCAACAGTTTTGTCCGCCATAGTGTTCGCGTTGGCGCATGGTTCTTTAGATCCCGGGGTGTTAGCTACGCTTGCAGCTATGGCAGCTTTCAACTGCTATTTGACGCAACGCACTGGTGGTTTAGAAGCTGCGATTGCGCAGCATGCTGGTAATAACACCGTCATTTTCACTATGGAAGTGTTTGCTGGGCAAACGAACTCAATTATTGGTGAGGAAACCACGCAAGGACTTATTCCCACTCTGTTTGCTATTGGTGTGGATCTGCTGATTATGGTGCTAATTCTATGGGCGTTTAGGCATTCCAAACTCTCCGCCTTTACGGACCCGTCGAACCGCCCCCAGCCAACACTGGATTACTTGTACACGCGCTATCAAAAAGGTGAGTTCATAGACGAATTCTCCCATCTGTATCCCCCACAGGTCCCAGAGAAGGCCGCCAGTAATTAGCAAGTTTAGGAGGCAGCCAAAAGGCACAGAGATAAATTCCCCCTAGCGTACGTGTATTCCATTAGGCACTCTATTCACATAACCAATTGGTAAACATGCATTCTCAGCTTAACCTATTGACACGTTTTTTTTGGCTTGATACCGTTCTCAATATCAGCCCTCTTAATCAAGGAAGATTTTGTCGGAAAGCCTAGTGGAAGGAACTCCAATGCGGAAAAGAAGACTCATAGGTATCGCACTAACACTTCCTTTGCCGCTACTTGTAGCCGTGCCGGCTATTAGCGCAAACTACGTTTCAGCAAACGGATGCGATGCGACTCTACAGAAGAGTTGGACCGGCCAGAGCAATGTGATCGCTGCATGTGGAAATACGATTGGTGGAAATGCCCATCAGGCGCGAGGTGCCATTGATTGTACGAGTGCCCCTGACCGGTATACATCATGGATAAAAGCCAATGGTAGAGCGTCGTCTGGATATTGTGCATTCGGTGCTCGCGGCGTAAGTTTAGAGTTCAAGTAGCACTATGTTGCGTGTGGAGTCGCTGGGGATTGCGCTTGGGAAAGGACGGACGCGTCGACAAATTCTCAAATCCGTTTCATTTACAGCAGCTGAAGGTAGTATCACCTGCATAATGGGAAAATCAGGCGCTGGTAAAACCACATTACTGAACCTATTAGCCATGGAAACGACTCCAGATACCGGCAAAATATGCTGGAATAATGCGTCGTACGGAACGCTATCCAAATCGCAACGGAATCATTTTCGACTCCACGGCATATCACGAGTTTTTCAGAATTATTCGCTTATAGAATCACTCACAGCTGCAGAAAACATTATGCTCATAGGCGAGTTACAAGGACAGAGAAAACAAGCGTGCAACGAACAAACCGAATACGCACTCAAAACACTGGGCATGCTCGATGTGAGAAACTCGTTCCCAAGTCAAATGAGTGGCGGCGAACAGCAAAGAACCGCCATCGCACGGGCTCTGGTATCACAAGCTAACTTAGTCTTAGCCGACGAACCTACCGGAGCATTAGACTCGAAAATGAGTCGACAAGTGTGCAAGTCACTTCGTATACTAGCAGAGCGTGGGAAAACCGTTGTTCTCGTGACCCACGATCACGACGTTGCCCAAACAAGCGACACTATCTTAACCATCAGGGATGGTAAACTCTCATGAACCACGTCGGATCTGTCGCAGCACTTTGCCGTAAACTCGCAACCAGAAGCAGGCACAGTAAGCTACAGATTCTACTAGTCGTATTACTTGTTTGTTTGCCTTCCACAGTATCGATATGGCAGGCAACCACAGAATACACAGAGGCTGAACGTGGTACCCAACTAATGGGCAACGCGGATTACATAATTAGAAGCAGCAAAACAATCGAGTCAGTCGATACCGTCAACAAAACAACCCAAGAGATAAAGTCTTACATCCACCACGGCCACCTCGTGCCTCGAATCTTTGTGGAAAGCAAACTAAAAACAGCTTCCAGCTCGCATCATCTCAACGCATCCGTATTTCCTCTAAGCTCCCCCACCGTCACCGGTATATATCACGTGAAGTGGGCTCCCAAGCTTTCCAAAACCCAGCCTTCCGTCTTACTTTCTACAACCACGCTTAAAAGGCTCGGGCTGGACCACGCGCACACTACCGCGCCCCAACAAGTAGAGTTATTTGGAGAATCCTGGCGAGTAGGTGGGACCTACACTCAACCCGCCAACCCCGGCGCCGAGGAACTTCTAATAAACGCGAGCAATCCTGCAAACTTACCCCACAATATTACGGTTACAGGAGCCGCATGGTACTTGGAGGGAAGCGCTGATCTGGATGCGCTCGCAACGCAGGGCTACGACGTCATGAGTCGTTCAGACGCAGTCTCTAACAGCACGTTCCCATCTGTGGTTGAAAGATTCGTACCATGGGTTTTAACCATCCTGTGCGTCATGATTTACGCCATGCTGGTTCTTGGGTTCAACCGCGAAGATCGCATCCAGTGGAGTGTGCTTTCAAAACTCGGGTTGGGCCCCATGCAAGTAAGGTCGGTGGCAACGCTAACTCTACTGCTACGACTTTTCATAGCAGGAGCTACTGGATTCCTATTTTCATTGGGTTTCGGATGGTGTCTAACCCGGTTAACTCAACATATGACAGGCATGGAATATGGGGAACTGACCGTAGATTGGCCAGTCGAGCTCACCGTGTTCTTTCTATACGTCTTAGTTAGTTTACTCCCAGCTGCCCTAATCAACTTCAAAAAGAAACAGATTCGAAGCAACCAAACAACCATTTGTAAGACAGCTTCGTGGTGGCCCAAGCTGACTGTTAGGGAATTTCTAAATGCTCCCGATCGGTCCGTAGTGGGATTAGCCTCCGTTTGTGCTCTAGTACTTGCAGCACTAACAGCAACGACTGTCCTGCAAGCACTGACAAACAGGTTGGAACTACTGGAAAAATACCCCTCGTTCGCACCTGGCTGGGCAAGAGTAGAGCTGGGAACGCACAGCCTCACGCGCGCTCAAATAGATAGTTTGTCCAAACAGCTTAACGCGTCAATTAGTACCCTCGCATGGGCGTCTCTTCCCGGCCAAGAAGGTGAAAACAACACGTTAGCTATCGACACTGACGCATTCCGCTGCGTACAAAAAGCATACCTAAAATCTATAGAAACGAAAGTATTTGATACCAAAACGTGTGCTCTGCAAGCAAAAGACATGCGCTCTAGCCCCACCATAGCGATTATGGATTCTAAGAATGCACAGGTCTACCTCGACCGAGAGTTTACCAGTGAAGAACGCACCGATTACTCCAGGAAAATATTTTGTGTGGATATGCACTGCCCAAAGCAGGTCACCATCACATCATTGGACCCGCATCTGAAAGTAGGCCCGGTTCCGACGCACAATTTAACCAACATTCCAACGCGAGGTTTAGGCTTTCCAGCTGTCATTATTTCACCAGAATTCGCTAATAAACATAGTATTGAACAAAACGGGAGCCCGCCTTTAACTGATGGCACTCTATTTCGCTCCAACAGCCAAGACAAGTCTGTAGTTATTCACTCCGATTCTAACGAAACCCTTTCTTCATTAGGAGCGCGAGCTGACATTGCACTACGCAACTTAGGTGTCTCCCCTAATGTCCCGCAAGCAGGAGAAGAAGTGGAGAAAAGCGCCGCTAACCTCTTATTGCTACTAAATGTCGGAGTTGGGTTCTTACTAACGGTACTCGTGGGGTGCGTAGTCTCCATCTGGAACGCGCGCCGCAGTCACACTCTAAAACTCCTTCAAATCCTTGGGGCTAGCAAACGCGCACTAGAACTGCGAACACGGTGCACAAACACGGTGGCTCTACTCGCTCCCACATTAGTTGGAGTGCTCGTCGGAACGCTTCTAGGATGGGGCTTCTTGAAAAGCCAACAGATGGATGCTTTGTTCTCAATTCCCCTTTCCGCTCTACTGTTCCCCATTCTCATCTGCGCAGTTGGACTCGTGTTCCCAACCGGCTTCGTAGCAAACGGGAATCACCGCCAGATTACCTAGCACACACATCAGCTACGCAGAGCATCAGAAGGCTCCACTTTCGCAGCCCGCCTGATCGCCACCAACCCACCTATAACGCCGACCACTATCCCACAAATAATCCCCACGGGTGGAAGCCTCAAATCAAACACAGGTTGCCACCCCCTGAATATTGTTACGCCCAGCACCACCAGCAAAGCCGCATACGCACGTCCAATTGTCCTCATGTGAACAAGAAAAAGCTCCGCTGGGTCAACCCAGCGGAGCAGAGAAAAT
Organism: Gleimia hominis; assembly: GCF_032085515.1. Lineage (GTDB taxonomy): Bacteria > Actinomycetota > Actinomycetes > Actinomycetales > Actinomycetaceae > Gleimia > Gleimia hominis. Next base: position 25,154 of record NZ_JASXSX010000005.1, on the reverse strand, counting down.
GAAACGCAGTTAAACGTTGAAACCTAAAGCGCGCAACTGCTCTCGCCCATCATCCGTAATCCGATCAGGTCCCCAGGGTGGCATCCACACCCAATTGATTGCTGTACCAGAAGCCACATCGGCCAGCATCATTTGTGCCTGGTTCTCAATCACATCTGTAAGCGGGCAAGCTGCCGAGGTCAGCGTCATATCGATGTCCACAAAGTTGTCCTTATCCACGGCAATACCGTACACAAGACCCAGATCAACAATGTTTATCCCCAACTCAGGGTCAATCACGTCTTTCAGTGCTTCCTCCACGTCATCAGCTGATAACGTTCCCTCAGAAGACTTATCCCAACCATCCAACCGTTCCGGTTCCACCGGTGCGAACCGCTGCTCCACCGGCTCCGGATTAGCCATCGGGTTATCCATCCTGCCCCTCCTCAACAATATTCACACCAGTCTTAGCCAACGCGTCCTTCAACGCATACCAGCCAAGCAACGCGCACTTAATCCGATTCGGGAACTGCGAAGTCCCCTCCAACGCAGCCCCATCCTCCAAATGGTCCAAAAGCTGCTCATCCACACCCCGATTACGCGAATGCATCATCGTTTCAAAATCCCGGTACAGAGAACCAATCTCCTCCACCGACTTACCATCAATCAAATCCGTCATAATCGACAAAGACGCCTGCGAAATAGAACAACCGTCACCATTCCACACCATGCGCTCAAGCTCACCATCAGCCACATCAACAGCCACCGTGACCTCATCCCCACACGTCGGATTCACCTGATACGACGTGGCAGACGGGTTCTGCGGCAAATCACCAAACCCATTGCGTTCCCGCGAGTGATCCAAAATCACCTGCTGATACAAAGTCTGCAAATCATCCACAACCGCTTAACCTCCTACGAAAAACTCGCGAACACCCCGCAGCGCACGCACCAACCGATCCACTTCAGCAGGCGTAGTCGTTAACGACGCAGAAGCCCGCGTAGAAGACCGCACCCCAAAGAACGTATGCAACGGAATCGCACAATGATGCCCCACCCGAACCGCTACAGAAGCACCATCCAAAAACTGGCCCACATCGTGCGGATGCACCCCATCCAACGCAAAAGAAACCACTCCAATGCGCCCAGCAGGGTCCTGCGGGCCTAGGATACGCACTCCATCGACTCCCCGCACACCTTCAAGAAGCTGCGCAGTAATCTGATCCTCATACGCGGCAATCCGATCCATCCCCACCTCACGCAAGAACTTCACGGCCCGTGCCCACCCCACAGCCTGAGCCACAGGTTGCGAACCTGCCTCAAACCGTGCCGGCGGATCCTGGTAAATCGCCTGCTCCATCGTCACAGTCGCGATCATCGAACCACCGGTGAGCACCGGCGGCATCTGCTCCAACAAATCCGCCCGCCCCCACAACGCACCAACTCCCGTCGGTCCGCACATCTTATGGGACGAAAAACAAGCAAAATCCACGCCCAGCTGCTGCACATCAATCGGCATGTGCGCGGACGACTGCGTGGTGTCTAGCACCACCAACGCACCCACCGCGCGAGCTGCCTCAACGATCTGCTTAACTGGCGAAATCGCGCCCGTCACATTAGACACGTGCGTAAACGCAACGACCTTCGTGTTCTTCGTTATAGCGTCCAAAGTCGCCAAGTCGATCCGCCCTTGCTCATCCAAATCCAGATAAGCAAACTCAGCACCCGTCTTCCGGCACAGCTCCTGCCAGGGAATCAGGTTCGCATGGTGCTCACTGCGGGTCGTCACCACCCGGTCACCCGGCCCCAACTTGAACGGCCCATCGAGGTTCTCCGCAGTTGCATTAGAGAACGCGTACGCCACTAAGTTCAACGCTTCCGTGGCGTTCTTCGTCCACACCAACTCGTCGGGCTGCGCCCCCACAAACGCCGCAACCGTCTCGCGCGCATCCTCAAACGCCTGAGTGGACTCGTCCCCCAACAGGTGAGTGCCCCGATTCACCGCCGCATTCGTGTGCTCATAAAACTGCGCTTCAGCATCAATCACACACTGTGGTTTCTGCGCGGTAGCAGACGAATCCAAATACGCAATCGGATCCCCAGAGCGGCCAGGGCGTGAAAGTATCGGAAACTGGTGGCGCAACGCCTCCACTTCCTGCACGCTCAACGCCCCGGAGTTCAGCTCTTCCATCAATACTTACGCTTTCTGGTAGCGGTCGTAACCTTCTTCTTCCAACCGATCCGCAAGATCCGGACCGCCCTGATCCGCGATCCGACCATCCACGAACACGTGCACAAAGTCAGGTTTGATGTACTTCAAAATCCGCGTGTAGTGCGTCACCAAAATCACGCCCATGTTCGTCTTCTCGTGCGCGCGGTTCACACCCTCAGACACAACCCTGAGCGCGTCCACGTCCAGGCCCGAATCGGTCTCATCCAAAATCGCCATCGACGGTTTCAACAGCTCCATCTGCAGGATCTCTAAACGCTTCTTCTCCCCACCGGAGAACCCCACGTTCACATCGCGCTGCGCAAACTGCGGATCCATCCGCAGGTTGTGCATCGCCTCGTTCACCTCTTTAACCCAAGACCGCAGCTTCGGGGCCTCCCCCTGAATCGCGGTTTTAGCGGTGCGCAAGAAGTTCGAAACCGTAACCCCCATAACCTCAACGGGGTACTGCATCGCCAGGAACATGCCCGCGTGAGCACGCTCATCCGGCGTCATCTCTAGCACATCTTCGCCATCCAACGTCACCGAACCGGAATCGATAATGTACTTCGGGTGACCGGCCAGCGCATACGCGAGGGTGGACTTACCCGACCCGTTCGGTCCCATGATCGCGTGAATCTCCCCGGAATTCACCGTGAGGTTCACGCCCTTCAAAATGTTCTTCGTGCCCTCCGGCGTTTCCACACTCACGTGTAGGTCTTTAATATCAAGCGTTGTCATCAGAATCCTTCTACTTCTCTTAAACGTCTACGCAAACTGTTGGCAAGGTTGGGTCCCTGCGCCGCAGCCCTATTTATCGAAAACTAAAGAGCCGCCGCGTTGCAGTTCCTCTTCCACGGACTCCATCAGGTGATCCTGGATGGCAGGCACCCCGATCTCGTTGATTAGTTCCGCAAAGAATCCGCGCACCACCAGGCGGCGCGCCTCCATCTCCGGCACCCCGCGGCTCATCAGGTAGAACAGCTGTTCATCGTCAAACCGGCCGGTTGCCGAGGCGTGTCCCGCACCTTCGATCTCACCGTTTTCAATCTCGAGGTTCGGCACCGAATCCGCTTTCGGCCCTTGCGTCAACACCAGGTTGCGGTTCAGTTCGTACGTATCCGTTCCGTCCGCATCCTCTCCGATGAGGCAATCGCCCACCCAAACGGAATGCGCATCCTCACCCTGCAACGCGCCCTTGTAGGTGACGCGCGAGTAGCAGTCTGGTTGCGTATGTGCAATGTAGGGGCGGTGCTCCAAGTGCTGGCCTTCGTCGACGTAGTACAGTCCGTACAGTTCGATTCGCCCACGTGGAGCCGCGAACTCCGTGTCTGTACAGATGCGCACCATGTCGCCACCGAAAGAAATGACGATGTGGCGCAGCTCCGTTTCTTTCCCCGCGCGGAGGCGGTGGTTTGACGCGTGGATCGCGTCGCGATCCCATTCCTGCAATGTCACGACCGTGAGTTTAGCGCCATCTTGCGCGTCCACTTCCACAGTTTGGTTCAGCTTGCCACTTCCAGAATGTGAAAGCACCACCACCGCTTCAGAACCGGTGTGAGCGCGCACATAGATCCGTTGGCTCTGCAGGCCGTCAGTGCCCGCAGTGGACACCATTATGGGCTCATCAATTTTCGAGTCTGCTGGGATCTCAATGAGGTTCGTCTCGCGTGCCGCAGCCCACGAAACTACTCCGGTGCGGTCCCCGGGCGCCAACACGGGCGCGACCCTGTCGTCGTCCATGCCCACAACCTCGAACGTCGCGTTGCCCGCGAGCGTTACGTCTACCGGGCAGTTAACCGCCGAGTAATCCTTGGGTTCGAACAGTGCGTCAATGCGACGCAGAGGGGTGAAACGCCAATCTTCAGCGTGCCGCGTTGGCACTGGGATATCCGCGGGGTCGAATGAGGTCGGCCGATCCGCCCTGGAGGAATACGTGTGTTGCGTACCTTCTCCGTGACTGTGTTTACGTGCCATCGTATCGGCTATCGTCATCCGACAGATCCTTCCATTTGCAACTCGATTAGACGGTTTAACTCCAACGCGTATTCCATCGGCAACTCACGCGCGATCGGCTCCACGAAACCACGCACAATCATGGCCATCGCTTCCGTTTCTTCCAGGCCGCGGCTCATCAGGTAGAACAACTGGTCTTCACTGACTTTAGACACAGTGGCTTCGTGGCCCATCTCCACGTCGTCCGTGCGCACATCCACGTACGGGTATGTGTCGGAACGCGAAATCTTGTCTACCAGCAAGGCGTCGCACAGCACGTTGGACTTCGAATGCGTCGCGCGTTTGTGTACTTCCACCAGACCGCGGTATGACGATCGGCCGCCTCCGCGGGCCACCGATTTTGCGACAATCGAAGAGGAAGTGTGCGGCGCCATGTGAATCATCTTCGCACCCGTGTCTTGGTGCTGACCTTCCCCGGCGAAACCAATCGACAGTGTTTCCCCACGCGCGTGCTCACCCATCAGGTAGCACGCCGGGTACTTCATGGTCACTGAGGAACCGATGTTGCCATCGACCCACTCCATGGATCCGCCCTCTTCAACCATTGCACGCTGCGTCACTAGGTTGAGGACGTTGTTGGACCAGTTCTGAATGGTCGTGTACCGAACGCGCGCGTCTTTCGCCACGAAAATCTCCACAATCGCGGCGTGCAACGAGTTCGTGTCATAAATCGGTGCTGTGCACCCCTCAACGTAGTGCACATACGAGCCCTCATCGGCAATAATGAGGGTGCGTTCGAACTGTCCCATCGCCTCCGTATTAATCCGGAAATAAGCCTGCAGCGGAATCTCCACGTGAACCCCCGGTGGGACGTAAACGAAGGAACCACCCGACCATGCCGCCGTGTTCAAAGCCGCGAACTTATTGTCCCCCGCTGGAATCGATTTACCGAAGTACTTCTCGAACAGCTCCGGGTACTTCTTCAGCCCCGTGTCGGTGTCGAGGAACACCACACCCTGACGCTCCAGGTCCTCTTGGATCTGCTGGTAAACCACTTCGGACTCGTACTGCGCCGCAACGCCTGCTACCAAGCGGTTGCGTTCTGCCTCAGGAATCCCCAATCGGTCGTACGTGTGCTTGATTTCATCTGGCAGATCATCCCAAGACTGCGCAACCCGATCCGTTGGCCGCACGTAGTACTTGAACTTGTCGTAATCGATATCATCAATTTTCGGGCCCCACTTAGGAATCGGTTTCCGCTGCCAAGCTTTAAACCCCTTGAGGCGGCGCTCCAGCATCCATTCGGGCTCACCTTTGATTTTAGAAATGTGGCGGACAAGCTCTTCCGTTAAACCACGCTGCGCGTCTTTACCGTACAGATCCGTGTCATGCCATCCATATTCGTAGGCACCGATTGAATCGATGATCTCTTCATCGGCCAGTTGCTTCTCGTTCTTCGCAACCGGAGATGTTGTAGACATAGATTTCCTTTCTACTCAATACCGCGATCGAGCTCAGCTGTTGTTCCACCGGGGACGTTTAGTAATCGAAGCCACGGGAATGTGGGTGGTACACACGTGTTCGCCCCCCGTTAGGGTCGCCAACCGCTGTACGTGCACGTCGAGCAGACGTGCGAACGCCTGTGTCTCCGCTTCACACAGCTGTGGGAACTCTTCCGCCACCGTCAATATGGGGCAGTGACCTTGACACAGTTGGACAGCAAAGTTACCCGCCCCCACGTCGCGCACACTAGCTGCGTACCCATCTTGGGTTAACGCATCTGCCAGGGCCATCGCTTGCGCCCGAGGGTCGTTACCTGCCGCCCGGATAATAGGCGCATATTTGCGTTCAATCTCGCGGCTGCGCGCCGCAGCAAAACTTTCGATCGCACCTTCGCCGGCTGTCTGCGCCAAATACGATAGCGCCCGGTTCGCGATCTCTGAATAACTATCGGTCAGCTGGTCGTGAGCTGCTTCCGTCGCCACGTAGTGTCGCGCCGGTCGGCCTCGACCACGCGGCTTAGTGCTAACGATTTCGTGTTCTTCAATTTCCCCCGCCGCTTCCAACGAGGTGATGTGGCGTCGCACCGCAGCAGTTGTTAATCCGAGGATACGGGCTATAACAGTGGACGTCACCGGCCCTTTCTCGACAACGAGGTCGAGGACCTGTTCGCGCGTGCCTTGCGGTTCTTCGCTTGGGGCCACGTTGTCCTCCTTCCAAATTCAGGAGCCCTCACGTGACAGGAGAGCCCGCTGCGTCAAATACGCTGCGCAACTAGCCTAGCGCTTTTACGCAACAAACTCATTACTTAAAGTGATTACCTACAACACTTAGGTAACCCTCACCAAGATGGAACCTGCTAGTACGTGCTGGACAGTGCTGTTATCTACCCAGAGGCGAACGCATCCACGGCGCGTCAGAAGGACGTAAGGGTGCCCAATCTTTATCGAGCGCAGATTTCGTGGCTAATAGCCCCATTACCGCCGACGGGTTATGTAACTGCCCGCCATGAATGGCTGCAACTGCCTCCTCCAGATCCACCCACCGGGTCTGCATCAGCGCCTCCTCATCCTCGCGTTCAAACCGCTCACCAAGGGGAACCTCGGAAACCTCACGCGCTAAATAAATCCGCAACGCTTCCGTCGACCCGCCCGGGGAAGTAAAGAAATCCACAAGCACGTCCCAGCGCTGCGCCTCCAGGTCAGTTTCCTCTTTTAGCTCGCGTTTAGCAGCGTCCAGCGGGCGTTCTCCCGGCTTATCCAGCAGGCCAGCTGGGATCTCCCACAAAGTGGCCTGCACGGGGTGGCGATACTGATTAACCAACGCCACTTGCGGCCGCCCGTCATTCCACCTGAGTGCCACGATCGCAACCGCTCCCGTGTGGGCCACGTAGTGCCGCACCACCGTAGTGTTTTCGCTAAGTTGAACGCGGTCCTCATCCATGTCAAACACGGCTCCACGCCACACCCGGTCGTGGGCAACAACTGGGAAGCTCGTGGGTTTATCAGCAATCATCCTCATCACTTTCACTTATCCGAGTTCTCAAAATTGCCAGAACGCTCTTTGCCCCGATGGTCATGATGCACGCGGCGAGCAACCCCATCCCCACCAGTGCCGCCGCGATACACGCCAGGAGGCCCTGCAGGAAACCCTGCCCCCACGTAACAATCAACCGAGTGCATGCGTAACAAAGCGCACTCAGGGGAATGAGCAGTGCCGCGGCCCGCACGAGCACACCCCAGTATCCAGATAGGCACGCCGGTGAACACTGCCGGCGAATCGTAAACAATACCACTAACCCACCCAGCGTGAGCCCAACCGTGTGGGCTGCGGCAAATGCCGTGATCGCCCAGTACCCACTGCCTTCCGCGGGGGTCAGTACGCGCGCCAAAACGAGCGTAGCTGCGGCCACCCCCAACCAGGACAACGCAGCAACTTGCCACGCCCTCCTCGGCTGCCCAACGGCCAAGAGTGCCCGCTGACCAAAGTACAAGAGCGCATACCCCCACAGTGACGGGGCCATGACACAAAGAGCAGTGTGCATACCCGGAACCGGGGTTAAGAGGTTGAAAAAGCGCGCTGCTACCGGTGCCATAGCGACCAGCAGGCTCACTCCCGCGAGCGCACCGACACTCACCCGCTGTGCACTGCGCGCACACGTGCGTTCAAAGATCGACGAGCAGCCCTGCTCCCCATGCTCAGAAAGAATCGGGAACGCGGCCGTTACCAACGGGTAGATGAAAACCGCGTGCGGTAACCAGTACACGGCCTGCGTGTACTGAAAAATCGCAACTGTCCCCCCCTCACCGTAGGTACGCAGCGCCCACAGACCCGCGACCACACTCACCTGCTGGGCGATTAACGCGCCCACCCCAGACATTCCCAGCGCCCAGGCACGCCGCGCCTCACTGCGACGCAGGTTCAAGGTAGGCCGCAAACGCACCCCTAGACGCGACACGGGAACCAGCAGCGGCAAGGACAAACTGGCCGCCCCCAAGGTGGTGCCCCAACCCAACACCAGCACCCCCACATGCGGGTCGGTAACCGCGGCGTAAACCACGAACGTGCCGATAGTAACCACAGACGAAATCAGTGGCATTAGGGCCGGCCAGATGAACCGCTTGTGCGCCTGAAGCGTTCCCGTTAACACTATGGACACGCCGTACAGGGGGATTTGCCACGCAAAAATGCGCAAGAACGTGGTTAGCAGCGCGTGCTGATCTGCGATTACAGTATCCGCTGGCACGGGAATGAGCTGCGCAATCAGGGGCGCGCCTGCGCACACCCCCACCGCGAGGATGCTCAACGTCAAAGTAACCCATGTCAACAGGGCCGAGGCGATACGTGACGTGTCGTCTTTAAGTCCGCGCTTAACCAACCCGGCCAGCAACGGAACGGTAATTCCCGACAGCGCACCGCCGATAACGATTTCAAAAATAATGTTCGGCACCTGGTTCGCACTGGCGTACGCGCCCGCAAGGCTACCGGAACCAACGAACGCACTTTGCGCCATCCAGCGCAAGAACCCAAACGCGCGGGAAGCGAGCGTGGCTAGCGCCAGCATCCCGACGGTACCTAACCCCACCTTGGTGAGTGCGGCGTTGAACAGGCGCGTTGCTCGCCGCGGCACCGAGCTGGACTCGTTACTCATAGGCCGCTGTTATCCGCCTGCGCTCGCCCCCACCGATCTACGGCACGTAACCACGGGGTTTGGTCAATAACCTGAGTAAAGGACACGCGTTCGGACAGTAGCACTAGGCCCGCGATTGTGGCGGCCAGTATCGCCCGCGTGGCGCGCGAGCGGATCTTGCACAGCCCCGATCCCAAGTAAAACCCAAGTGCGTTTGCCCCAGTGTCGCCCATCATGGTGTGAGCGCGCGCGTCGCTACGCGCAGTCGCCAGTACAACAGCCGCGGTGGTTGCTGCTACCGCCGGGGCAGGCCGGGCCACGATTGGTGTCTGAAGGGCTGCAACCTTGAGGGCGCGGGTGGGGCGCAAATCGAACAGATTCAACAGGTTCGCGTTACCGGCCATGATCACGGTGTCTAAGCCCGCGTCGATCCACCAACCGGCCGCGCGTGAGCGCGCGTTGCGCTCAAGGGCGAGTGCTGCGGCGGAGGCGGTGATAGCAACAGCCTTGATTGCCCCCGAAGAAACATGCCCGGATTTCAACGCGGCTAAGTGCCCGCGCAATCCCTTCGCTTGTTTCTCACCATCTGCGCGACCCTGATCTACGTCGTCCCACACTCCCGCAGCCGTTACCGCCGCAGTAGCGGCGCTAAGCCCGGGGTCGTGCACCAATGCGGCCCCCACGGTAGCACTCGCGATTGCCACGCCCTCAGATAAAGAAACAGTCTGGCCCCGATGATTGACCCGCGCTAAACGCGGCTGGTTGCGCAGTTTCCAGTTCAGACCCCCCGCAACAGCGCCCGCCACTGCAGACGCTGCTACCGCCAACCACCACTTATTTTTACCCATTAACTTCGATCGCCTAACACTTCCGATTCAACTACGGCAAGGGTGGCATAGCCGAGTTCACATCGCTCCCCTGGCCGAAAGCCCGCGCCTGCGCACCCGCGGACACGAGCGCGAGAACGGCTGACGCATTCCCCATGGCACTGCCCACACCATCGACCGTAGTCACCACGGCCCCCTCATCGCGCAGCACCGTAATCAAACCATCCTTAGTGGCGGACTGGCCCAGCACCACACCGGACTTCGGGGCCTTCGCAATCGCGGTCCCAAGCTGCGTGAGCATCGACGTGTCCGGTTCCGCATTGGGACCCGTAGGAGTCGGGGTTGGTTCTTCACCGGCTTCAGGCCGCACCGGACCCACCAGTAAGATTGCCTCCGACTTCGTCGGATCCTGATCGAACTGCACCAGGGCATTATCTTTATCCGTAAGCATTTCGCGGATCAGCTTCGAATCCTCAGAATCATCCGTAAGCACCTGCGTCAACGCCTGCCCAAAGATCTGCGCACTACCCGCGTCTTTCAGGTCATCCCCACTGAGGTGCTCCGCGATCGGTGACGACAAGGATGCGCGGAACTGCGTCATCCCACCGGCCGTCCAATTGTCAGTCAAAGCCGCCGTCTGGTTCACTTTACCGCCCGCCACCTCAATGTAAGAACGGACCGCATCCACGTCCTCAGAACGGGTCTGTGGCAAAGAAACCACCGCCACGTTCACGCCCTTGAGTTTATTCGGCAGCAGCTGGCGCGCGGCCTCATCAATCCAATCATTGCGATTCGCAATATCCGCGTGCGCCTGTTCAATCTGAGCCGTCGTTTTCGTCTGGGTCTCACGCAAAGACTCCACCTGTCCCGTCAGCCCAGACGCGATCGGGGTTTGCAGTGGGCCCGCGCCCAACACCACTCCCAGCGCCAACGCTAGAAACACGGAGATAAGTGAAACCAAATGGTACCGAAAATCAACCATAAACTACTTCCAATCAAGTGGTCGGCACGTTTGGTGCCATCCCCAACCAGCCACGCAAGATATTTACCAGGTCTAGTATATGAACCCACACTATTGACATGAACGCCTGCCCCGCAGGAGTCATGATCAACGCCAGTGCGATCGCTAACAAACCCGCTGCTGCCAGCATGAAAAGCTGCCACGACGAAATCCGCGTTCGATACAGCCGGGAAACCCCCTTCGCATCCACCAGCTTCGAACCAACCACCAGGCGGGTGAAGAACGTGGATGCCATGCCGGCACGTCCTTTGTCTAAGAATTCCGTGAGGGTAGTGTGCGTACCTAACGTGACGATCAGGCTCGCTCCCTTCTCATCCCCCAGGAGCATCGCCGCGTCCTCAGAAGTGCCAGTGGCGGGGAAAATAACGTGCGACAACCCGAGCCTCTGCACCCTCTCCAAACCGGGCGCTGTCCCATCGCGGTAGGCATGCACCACGATTTCCGCGCCACATGCCAACCCTTTATCCGACACCGAATCCATGTCCCCAAGGATCATGTCGGGTTTAAAACCGGCTTCCAAAATCGCATCCGCTCCCCCATCGACCCCAACCAGGACGGGGTGGAAATCGCGAATATAAGTCTTGAGCGTCCCCAGGTCTTCCTTATAGTGGTAGCCCCGCACCACGACCAGCATGTGACGGCCTTTGAACTCCGTTTTCACATCCGGAATCCCCACGCCATTCAACAGCAGGTCGCGTTCGCGCGCGAGGTATTCCATCGTGTTGGCAGCAAACGCTTCAATCTGGGTGGACATGCCGTCGCGCGCTTCTTGCATCGCAATCTCATTGAGTTCACTGGTTTGGCGTGTCCCCTGAGCAATCAGTTCGTCTCCGACGTAGACCTCGTTGTCTTCAATCCGAACCGTTTGCCCTTCCTTGAGGGTCATGATGTCGGGCCCCAGGTCGTCTATCAGAACAATACCTGCGTCCAACAAAATCCCTGGCCCCAAGTTCGGGTAGCGGCCCGTGGAGGATTTCGCAGCGTTCAAAACAGCAGCTGGTTTTCTGACCACTAAAGATTCGGCGGCCACGCGATCTAGGTCCGCGTGGTCAATAACCGCGACCTCACCTTGCTCTATCCTTCGGGCTAGACGCTTAGTGCGTTCATCGACCCGCACCCGCATGCTCGCCGGAGCTTCCCCCGAAGATCTTCTAAAGAAACGTTTCATCATTAAGATTGTGCCACTTTTGCTGCGTCTATGAGTTCAGCCGCGTGCGCGCGCGCCGTTTTTGAACCGCGCGCGCCCGAAAGCAAGCGCGCCACCTCATCGATCCGCTCCTGCCCATGCAGTGCCCGCACGCGCGTGGTGGCGCCCTCTTTTTCCACCACCAAATGCTGGGTGGCACAGGCTGCGACCTGCGCTAAGTGCGTCACCACCACCACTTGCCGATGCCGCGCCAAGCGGGCCAAGCGGCTCCCCACTTCCCGGGCTGCGACCCCGCCCACTCCGGAATCAATCTCATCGAACACGTAAGTGACGTTACTCGCACCATGCTGTGCCTCTGCCATGACCACTTCAATGGCGAGCATTATCCGCGACAGTTCCCCGCCCGACACGCCCTCCCCCAGTTCCACTGGGTTCGCTTGGGCGTGGGGCCGAAGCAGCATCCGCACGTCCTCAAGGCCGTCCGGGCCGGGTTTGTCCCGCTTCGGTAAATCTACTCCCAAATGCGCCCCACGCATTGAAAGGCCGGCCAGCTCAGTATCCACGAGCTTAGAGAACGTCTTCGCAGCTCGCGCGCGCGACGCACTGAGTTTCTTTCCGACCTCAAGAACCTTTTGCTGTGCCTGCACCAGGGCAGCGGTAAGTGCTTCAACATGCTCATCGCTGGTGTTCAACTGGTGTAACCGCTCCCGTGCCCACTGCGCCCATTCCAACAAACCAGTCACGTCCACTGCCCGCCCACGCAGCAAAGAGTTGATAGTGCGGCGGCGGTTCTGCAGTTCATCCAAACGCGCTGGATCCGCATCCAAGTCTGACAGGGCAGATAAAACATCCGCAGTCAGATCAGACACCTGGGCACTTGCCGATTCCAACCGCGCAACCAGCTTGGCTAGCTGCGGACCGTACTGCTGCACTTTCGCGAGCATCCCCGCAGCGCGGCCTAACGCATCCGCCGCCGACACATCTGCGGATTGCAGAAACTGCGCAGCCCCAGCGATGCCCTGACGAATCTGCTCCGCGTTCACCATGCGCTCAGTCTCTACCCGCAGGCGCTCATCCTCACCCGGTTTTAAATCCAACGCGTCAATCTGCTCCACCACGCCAGAAAGAGCCGCCACCTCACTTTGCGCATTCGCTAAATCCGCTTCAAACGCATCTTTCGCTTGTTTCGCAGCCACTGCTTGCGCCCACGCCTCATGGAACACACTAAGCAAATCCGCGTGTTTTTCACCCGCAAATTCGTCCAAAAGGGCCCGCTGCCTACTCTTGGACCGCAAGGTCAGCTGTTCAGACTGCCCGTGAATCACCGCGACCTTAGGCGCCAAGTCTGTGAGCACGGAAAGGGACACGGGCCGGCGATTCAAATAAGCGCGCGAACGTGAAGACATCAGCTTGCGCGTAATCACCACTTCGTCATCGTCCAACTCCAGGCTGTTCGCCGCTTGCTTGTCAATCACGAATACGCCGTCAACTAACGCTTGTTCTTGTCCCGCGCGGATCTTCCCCGGCGCAGCCCGCTGCCCTAACAGCAGCTGCAGGGAGGTTAACACCATGGTTTTACCCGCTCCGGTTTCCCCGGTCAAAGCCGTTAAACCGGGTTTTAGATCTAGATCCGCTTCTTTTATGACCCCCAGGTTCTCAATGTGGATAGTCTCTATCACAGCGCGTCCCCCGGGTTTTCTCGCCACCCTCTGACGGGCAGGTCAAACTTGGTCACCAGACGCGTTGAAAAAGGAATGTCCGTTAGCCGCGCCAGTTTTAGGGGTTGTTTAGACGGCCGGCACAGGATGCGGGTGCCCGAAGGCGCGGTAATTTTGCGGATCCCATCGCACCACACTTCCAGGTCTGCCCACTGGTCCTCCATGACGCTTACTTCCAGTTCCGATTTTGGACCTACCACGAGGGGCCGGGTAAACAGCCCGTGGGCTGCGAGCGGCACCATGAGCACTGCTTCCGTGTCCGGCCACAGCACTGGGCCACCGGCGGAGAAACTATATGCGGTTGACCCGGTTGGGGTGGAGAGGATTATGCCGTCCGCCCCGTATGTGGATACGCCCTGCCCGTCGACTCCCACCCCGAGGTGCGCTGGGTGCGCCAGGTCCGTTCGCATCACCGCGGCCTCGTTAATCGCCCAGTCGTGCTGCACGCTCCCATCCGGTAGGAGCACGTCAATTTCTAGGGTCATGCGTTTTTCTACCGTGTACTGGCGGGCAATAACTTTTTGCGTTACCGATTGGAGTGAGTGCACGTCTGCTTCCGCGATGAATCCCATGTGCCCCATGTTCACCCCCAGGAGGGGAATGTCGCGTTCGCGCGCTTTGGGGGCGGACCACAAGATAGTGCCGTCACCGCCGAAGACGAGGAGTAGTTCAACAGGTTCCGTACTGGTTGCGTCTACCACTTCGATACCTGCTGAACGCAAGCCGTCTAGAACAGAATCCGCGGCGTTTTGAGCCGTGTCGCGATTAACGTTAATAACCGACATTATGCGCCGATGCGCCATTAGGCCCCTTTCTTCCTGTTCACACGTCTATTTTTCTTGCTCGCACGTCTATTAATGAGTGTATGCGAATCCTTCCCGCACCGGCCCGCTGGTGGACGTCCCGGATGCCGATGCGCGGTTAGCTAGATCCCGCTGGCCCAGTTTCGATTGCCTGCCACACGGATTTAGATGGGTTTTCGATTGGGTTCTTGTGTTCGCGTTTGAGGGCAATGAAGTACTCTACGTTCCCAGCTGGCCCCGGAAGAGGGCTCGCAGCCACAGCATACAGTTCTAGCCCTGCTTGCGCTGCACTGTGGATAACCCCCATCACTGCCCGGTGGTGTAAGTTCACGTCGCGCACGACGCCGCCGGCACCAACGTGGCCTTTACCGACTTCAAATTGGGGTTTTACCATCAATAAGAAGTCGGCGTTCGGCTCTGCGCATCGTACCAGAGCCGGGATCACGAGGGTCAACGAGATGAACGATAGGTCTGACACCACCACGCTGGGTAGTGGTGCCACGGCCTCCGGTTCTAGGTAGCGGATATTGGTCCGGTCGAGTACCTGCACGCGTGGATCCGATTGGAGCCGCCATATCAGCTGCCCGTATCCGACGTCTACCGCCACCACCGAGCGGGCACCGCGGCGCAGTAGAACATCGGTAAATCCCCCGGTTGACGCGCCCGCATCTAAACAACGTTGCCCGCGGATTTGCGGGCCCTTGGAACCAAGCAGATCCAAGGCACCCGCTAGCTTATACGCCCCTCTTGAGGCGTAGTCGTCCCGCGCCCGTTCATCCACCACAATCGCTTGCGCCGGATCTACTTGGCGGGCGGGTTTGTACACCACCATCCCGTCGAGACGCACGTGACCGGCATGGATTAAATCTGCGGCAATGGTGCGCGAAGGCGCTAGTTTGCGCCGCACCAGTTCCGTATCTAAACGCCTGCGCGCAGCCATCAGCTATCAACCTGATCTAGCTCAGCGCGTAACCGGGCTTCCGCTTCGCGCAGCACCCGCAACTGTTCCCCCAGGTCGAGGTCTTGCAGGTGCTCCCAGTCGGGTTCAGTTTCCGTCCCCATCTACCTCGTCTTCTTCCAGGTGCCGGGTGTTTTCCATCAGTTCCTTGAGGTCTTCTTCACCCGGTAGAAAAGCCGGCACCGATTCCACATCAACCTGATCGAGCTGCGCGTCACTGGGCGCGTCCGGGTCACCCGGTTTCACCCCCAGGTCTTCGCTTTCCATCTCCTCTACTGTCGAAGTGGCCTCTGCCTGTTCGCTCGTGCCCTCCGGTCGTGCACTCGCCGCAGGTTCCGAATCATCCTCAGCTTGCGCATTTCCCTCGGGGTTAGAAACGTCCTCAGGCTGGGAAGGAGGATTCACAATCCCGTTCGGATCGTCGTTATCAACCACCTGGATTATGGGGCAGTCCACTTTGGAACCGGTTTCGGAATACTCCCACGCGGCCGCAATGAGTGCGCGGTACGAATCCAATGTCACCTGGACGTTATCGGAATCTAAAACCACACCATCCAAAGACAGCTGGTTACCAATCACCTGCGCCACTTGGCTAACCCCGCACGTCCACGTGCCATCCTTGTGGTGCTGCGGACGCGGGTGAGCCTCGTTCAGACCCCGCATATCGGTATGCACCAGCTGCGGACGCAAACCGCGCTCCGCTAGAATAACTGCTTTCGCGTCATGCACCCCGGTTAGTACGTGCAGACACGGCACCGACGCCTGCAGCGCACCAGCCACATCCGTTTCTAACCGATCCCCAACAGCCACTGGATGCTCCGCCCCAACCAGAGCGGTCGCCCGGTGGTAAATCCCCGGCAGCGGTTTACCACCCGCCGTCGGTTTCACGTTCGTCGCATACCGCACCGCACGCACCAACGCCCCGTTACCGAGGGCGAACCCGCGCTCCACAGGCAGGGACGCATCCAGGTTAGACGCGTAGTACTTAGCACCCGCGTTAATCGCGAACGCGCCTTCAGACAGCGTCTGCCAATCTACCGAACGGTCAAACCCCTGCACTACCGCATCCGGATGGTCATCAGCACTTGCAACTACCTCAAACCCAGCTTCCTGCACGGCCTCACGCAGTCCCTGTCCACCGATCACATAAACGCGTGCACCAGCGGGAAGTTCCTCAGACATAATATGGGCAATATCCATCGCCGCAGTCATCACGTGTTTTGTATCAGCCGGTAGGTCAAATGAAGTTAACTGCTCCACAATGGCCTGAGGGCTGCGCGCCGCATTATTGGTGACAAACACCTGCTGCATACCGGACTCAACGGCTTTCGCCACCTCTTGAGCAGCGTACGGAACCGGGTTCTTCCCCATGTAGCACACGCCATCGAGGTCCAGCAAAACCGCATCGTACCTGTCCGTTAGTGGCTCCGCACTTCCCTTCAGATCCGACCGCTTCGCATCCACATCCGCAGTGGCAAGTAGTTGCGCGTCAATAATGTCGTTATCCTCAGGTTCAGCTGGGATCTGCGCTTCCACCTGCTCTGCTTCCGATGTGCGACCAAGATCGTTCAGGTACTCAGCCTGCGCGCTCATCAGCCGCCGCCGCATGTCGTCGTCACTGTCTGGACCGAGTTTCGCCAGCGCATCCCCAACCAGCACTAGCGCTGTTTCCAACTCGCCTAAGTCCTTGCGAGCCCCGGCTGCGACCAGCACCAGCTCGACCTGTTCAGCGAGTTCCACGTGCGTCAAATCCGTGTCTTCAATGAGTTCTAATGCTTTTTGAGGCCGGCCCTGCCCGCGTTCACAATCGGCCTCTACCGCGCGCAGTGAGTAGTCACCGCGCATCCGCCGCAATGCCCGCACTTCCCGCAGCGCTTCCGCATACCGGCCCGAAGCGTACGCAGTCAACGCTGCTGCCTCACGCACAACATCCACCCGGCCTGCGCGTTTCACCGCTGCCTGCGCATACGAATACGCAAGCTCTGGTTCTAAGTCAATCAGCTGGCCCGCCATGACGAGCAGTTTCGCAACCACTTCCTGGTTGCGCTCCCCCAGGGTGCGCAACGCTGCGAACGCCTGCGAATCCAACTCTGATGCTTCCACGCCCGCGGGGATTTCTAAACCGTCAATCTGGTTATTCTGCTCGTCGAACTCGCGGTCGAACTGGTCGTTGACGTTGTATTCCTCGTGGCGGTGTCCGCGGTTGTTTCCCCGATCAAACTGGCGCCGCCCCCGGTAATCATCCCTGCGATCTGCGCGCCGTCCACGAGAGAAACCGCCGCGCTCTCGATTACCCGAACCGCGTCTGTCAAAGCCACCTTTGTTATCCCAGCGGCGCTTCGAACCGGACCGATCAAACCGGCGTTCACCCGAACCGGCCTCGCGCTGACCGCCCTGCCGCCGAGTAAAACGCCGTTCAGAGGAGCGCTGCTGCCCCCCGTCCTCACGGTCGAACCGGCGTTGCCCATCGCGGTTTCTGCGCTGATAATTATCGCGCTGACCACGGCGCCCAAACTGACGCTGCTCCCCGCGGTCGGCGCCACTGCGTCGATCATTCGAATCCGCCTGGCCATCCCGGTCGAATCGGTTGCCCTCAAAAGAACTGCGATCCGCTTGGAAACCTCGTTTACCTCGGTCCCCTCGGTTACCGAAGCCACGTTTCCCGCGGTCGCCAAAGCCTTTCTTCTGCTGGTGGTCGGACCCCTCGTCTCGCCACTTCCTACTGAAACCCGATTCATTACTCATGGATTCACGCCTTCACTTGATTCATTTAAGCGAGGAGCCACTGGCTCGTGTCGCTGCAGACCCTACCTCAGGTATCTACGTCAAATATTGTACCGACCAAAACTACCACTGACCCGCCTAGTTGGGTGATACTACGCTCACTACCACACCTTAATTAAACACGGGTTTTTCTGTAATAATAGGAGGCAATGGTTACCAAAAGTAGAGCACGTTCCAAACCGCGGGTATTTCCACGCGTCCTAATCCTGCTCCTAGCCGGCGCCAGCCTCCTGGCGGGCCTAAACTTCGCGGCCGTCCGCCTGGGGGCATGGGCGCCCGTTGACAGCACCGAACTTGCACTGCGCCACGGAATCATTATGATATTCGGATTCCTTGGAACCGCAATCGGATTGGAACGCGCCGTAAGTGCCCAAAAACTGTGGGGGTACGCAGCACCCGTATTCAGTGGTGCCGGTGCGCTGCTGGCCGCATTTGGCGCACCCCGGCTCATATGCGGCAGCAGCATGAGTTTAGGAATGCTCACCCTGTGCGGTCTCTACGGACTCTTTTTACGCCGCCAGTGGGCGGGCGCTACCACTATCGAACTTGCAGGTGCGGTCAGCGCACTAGGGGCGATAGTTCTGTGGACCAGCGGCTGGGAAGTACCCGCTATCGTTGGCTTCGTCCTCATGTTCCCCGTGCTAACCATTATTGGTGAGCGCCTTGAACTGGCGCGGATTGAGTTCACCCGCCCCGGCCGCGAGCACCTGGTTCTTGGCCTCGTCGCACTCATCGTCGCGACGTTACCATTTACGCTTTTCACCCCCGCAGCTGCTTTAACTGTGCTCGGGTTTTTATTGGCGGCACTCACGCTTGCGATGTTTACCTTCGACGTTGCGCGTAAAACCGTGCGTGCAACTGGGCTCGCCCGGTTTATGGCCGCCGCCATGCTCGCCGGGTACGGTTGGTTGCTCACGGGCGCTCTGATATGGATTCTGGGTGGGAACGTGCAAGCCGGGTTCCTTTATGAAACGCTTATCCACTCCATCACGCTAGGTTTCACCCTGTCCATGATTTTTGCGCACGCCCCCATCATTATTCCCGCGATTGCGCACCGCTCAATCCCGCTGCACCCAGTTCTATGGGTGGCACTGGCCCTATTGCACCTTGGTTTAATAATCCGGTTTGTTTTTGGTGCTGCCCGCCAGATTACGTTTCTTTGGCAATGGGGCGGGGCGCTCAACATCATGACGACACTGCTGTTTGTCCTTTCCGTGCTGTCTCTAGCCGGGGTGCGTCCCTGGTGGATCCGGCACAAGAAACGCGAGGCGAAACCGCAACACATACCAGCGCCCACAGCCTCACGCGAAAAATCTAGTCTGAAAGACGCGAATAATAATGCGGCACACTAAAGCACACGTGGTTTCGCGGCACATACTGAGCGCATGGGTGGTTTTCGCGCTCATCATCCTGGTCGTGAACGTTACGGATAATGCCCATTGGCTGGGGCAACCGTGGTGGGTCAGTGTGCACACGGTTACCCTCGGTTTAATTGGCACTTCGATTCTCACTTGGTCGTGGCATTTCGCGGCCGCGTTATTGCGGTTTGGGGATCGCGGTGACGCGGGGCAAACCACCCGGCTCATTTGCTTCACGGTGGGTGCAGTGGTGCTGATGGGCGCCATGTTCACCCACGCATTCCGGTTCGCACTATTAGGTGGTGTTGTGATTCTCGGTGCAGTTTGCTGGCACGCCGCGGCACTAGCAGTTGCATTTCTTAAAGCACCATTTCGGTCGAAGTTCGCGGTCTTAGCCGCTTATTACATTTTCGCGTGTTTCTTTCTTATCGTTGGGATTGGGCTAGCTTTCTTCGCGGTTTGGGACATGCTTGGCAGCCCACCATCACGCGTTTCAGCTTGGCGGGAGGCAGCCACCAGTGCCCACGCCCTCGTTAACGTGACGGGCTTCATTGGGCTCACTTTGCTGGGAACGCTCGTCACTTTAGGCCCCACCATTTTCCGCACCCGCATGGACCCAAGTGCGGCGCAATCAGCTAAACTCGCGCTTCCCCTGTTGGTTATGTGTATTTTTGGCGTTGGGGTTGCGGCCTTGTTTCAATCTCCTGAGGCCATGTGCCTCGCCGTTGGACTTTACTCGCTGTGCGCGCTGCTTGTGCTGGTTCCTGTCTTTAAGGTTGGGTGGGGGAAACGCCCCGGTGATTTCGCTGCCCTGAGTTTAGTTTGCGGCCTCGCCTGGGTCGTAGCTGGGTTTGTGGCGATCGCCGTTGGCACTGTTCTTGCCCTGCGCGCCGGAGGTTTGCGTCCCCTCATGCAAACCCCGCTCACGATCGTACTGATGGGGGTCGTGCAGATCGTGCTTGCCGCGATGAGCTACCTTTTTCCAGTTTTAATTGGAGGCGGGCCCCGGTGCGTTAAAACCGCATTGCGGTACATAAACTCGTACCGTGAGGTCCGGCTCTTCATACTCAACGCGAGTGGTGTCGCAGCCCTCCTGCTGCCCGCGGGTGGTTCCGCACTGGGGTGGGCACTGGCGGGCCTCGCGCTGTTGTGGTCGTTTGTAGTACTTATCCACGCTTCTGTTCGCCAGGCACTTCTTCGGAGAAACCATGCAGCCGCTTAATATCTCCCCTGCAAACAAGAAACTCACGAGCCCGGGGGCTAACTGGCCCCTACTGGTGGCGGCGGCCGCGGTATTTGCGGTGCTGTTCACCTCACTAGCAATCGTGGACCCACCGTCTTCGCCGGGCGATACCCAGAATCAGACTAGCGCTAGCCATGCAGCGAGTGGGGAAACCCAAACCGTGGATATCGTGATTAAAGGAATGCAGTTTGTTCCAAACAAGATCGAGGTTAAAGCTGGAGCTTCGGTGACCATCCACCTCAAGAACGAGGACACGATGATTCACGATCTGGAGCTGGAGACCGGACCAAAAACAGGATTTGTGCAACCCGGCGAATCCGTGACCCTTGAAGCCGGTGTGGTTTCTGAAGCAACTCAAGGGTGGTGTACGCTGCCCGGCCACCGGCAAATGGGAATGACGCTGGATATTACAACTACTAAGGCCGCCGACGGCGACAATCCTGGTTCTTCCAACAACAATCACTCTGATCCCAGTGACAATAGTGCCCGCGGTGACAACGCGGACCATGGCGGTCACGGCAGTAGTGGTGCCGCGGGCGCAGGGACCGAGACACGGACTCTTCCCATGGGAGACTTCACGAACCAGCCTGCAGCGCAAACTGTGGATGCGACCGCACCGCGCTTAAAACCAGGAAACGTGCACCGCGTTAAGTTGGAGGCGAGGGAAGGTCAGTTCGACATGGGCGCTGGCCTGAACCGCACGATCTGGTCTTTCAACGGCAAGCCCGTTGCCCCCACGCTGCGTGGGAAGGTTGGGGATACTTTCGAAGTCACGCTGGTGAATAAGGGAACTATGAATCATTCAGTGGATTTCCACGCGTCGTTCCTAGCTCCGGATAAGCCTATGCGACAGATAGCCCCGGGCGAGTCCCTAACGTATACGTTCAAAGCTGAGCGGGCTGGAATGTGGCTTTATCATTGTGGGGCGATGCCCATGTCTATGCACATGTCAGCGGGAATGCACGGGGCTGTTATCGTGGATCCGCCTAATTTGTCGCCCGTAGACAAGGAGTTCACGCTGGTGCAGTCCGAGGTGTACCTCAATGACAAGAACGAACCGGATGCGGGGAAGGCAATGGCGGGAACTGCGGACTACGTGGTTTTTAATGGGATTCCCTATCAGTACAACGTGAAGCCGCTGGAAGTTAAAACTGGTCAGCGCGTGCGTTTTTGGGTGATGGCGGCCGGCCCGAACTATGGAACGAGTTTCCACGTTATCGGCGGCCAGTTCGACACCGTGTTCAAAGAAGGTACGTACCTGGTGCGAAACGGTTCGTCCCCTCAGTGGGCGGGGGCTCAGACTCTGGGTTTGCATGCTTCGGAGGGTGGTTTTGTCGAGATGGTGTTTCCAGAGGCGGGCACTTACAAGTTCGTTGACCATCAGATGATGAATGCCGAGAAGGGCGCTCTTGGCCTTGTGCACGTGACGGATTAGATCTTTCAGAGGCCTTATTTGCGCTCCGATATGCTGGTGGGCTGCAGTCCATTGGATTGGTACTGCAGCCCACCTTCTGTGTAGTTTCGCTGCCTGTGTCCGCTAGCGTTTTCTGACCGGTGTGCGGCCGTTTTCCTGCCGGTGTGGGGCGTTTATGCGCTAGCTTGGTTGCGGAACTACTTTCGTTGTGCCGTTTAGCGGCGGCGCATTGCGTAAACTAGCCCGGCTCCTAGTACGAGAAGTGCCGCAGCTCCGATTACTGCACCGGTTACTTGCGCACCTGTGCGAACCAGTTTCCCGCTTGCGTTGTGCTGCTTGCCGTTCGCAACGTGGCCCGGTTTTGTACCAGCGTTGTTGTTTGCCGGCGGTGTGGTTTGGTTACCTTGGTTGCCCCCTTGCTGGTTGCCCCCTTCTGACGGGTTGGTGCCAGGTGTGGTCGCTTTCTTTGGGCAGTTAACAGTTACAGCAAGACCGTTGTCTGCTTTCACTACTTCCCCAAAGTCGGTGGATACTCGCACCGGTAGCGCCACGTTCTTGCCCGCGTTCGCATCGCAGTCCGCTTGCGCCTTCACTTTGACACTGGCTTGCCCAGCACCATCGGTAGTGATGATCGCTTTCTCATTTTCTGCGTTCGCATCCGTGAGGTCGTTGTTTACATTTGCTTTCGCTTCCGTGTCGCCAACCTTCACGCTCACCTGTTTGGTGATGGATGGCCCTTCAGAGAATGAGAGTCCGCGTAGAGCAATCGAGATTTCTTTACCGTTTTCCACTGGGTCTTTCGGTAGTGTTACACCTACCGAGCCTTTGATTTCGCGTGGTTTAATGGTGTCTTTGCTCTTCAGGTAGTCGTTGAACAGGTCGCGGTCAACCCCGTCGGACACGATCGGGTCCCCCTGTTTGGTGATTGCTGGGAACGAGTCCCCACCTTCGAGGATGAACACGGATGAGCCAATTGTGTATTTCTTGTCTGCTTGCACGGGCTTACCATCGATCAGCACGGAGGTGATTCGTTTCCCGAACTCCGCAGCTGGGTCGTACGTGTAGGACACGTTTGAGGACAAACCTAGTTTCAGCATTGGACGCGAGTTTTGGCTGCTCAGATTGGTCTTCCACTGCTGCTCTAGGAGCTCTTTGAAGTCCGCACCGGTGATGGAAGTGTACCCCACGTAGTTGGAGAATGGTTGTACCGCGAACGTTTGTTGGTAGGTGACTTCACCTTTTTCATTGGGGATCAGGTCTTCGCGCAAACCACCGGCGTTGATGATGCCGATGTCAACACTTTCACCTTCTTTGGTTTTGACGCGTTCTTTAAATGAGTCGGCAACCAGGTCGCCAAGGGAGGATTCAATCCCGCGGTTTGACCCCGGTGAGGTTCGCCCTCCTGCTTCTGTGAACACGCCCCGTTTAAATGGACCATTCACGTTGGAAGAAATGATTTCGTTTCCTTTAGCTTCGGAAGCTTCTTTGGCTTTGTCAATCTTTTCTTGGATCTGCGTCTTCTGCCCGCATTCGGCTACTTTTGCTGCGGGAATAAGGTCTGCGTTTGATTCAACAACCTTGTTGGTTTTGGTGTTGTATTTAATTTTTATGAGGCCCAGGTTATCTGTGTAGCTTCCTGAGGCCACTGCTGAGAGTTTGTTGCCCTCAGATCCGGAGACCATGTCAAAGTCATATGGCACGTGCGTGTCGCCACCCATGAGGGCATCTACGTATTTACCCATCTTCGGGTAGTTGTTTTTAACGTCGTCGTCAAGCATGGCTACGACCACGTTTGCTTTACCAGATTCTTTGAGGTCTTTGGCGAGTGTATTGATCCGTTCAATCGGATCGTTGAACTCCATGCCTTCTGTTGTTTTGGGTGACAGTTTGTAGGGTACGTCTTGTGCAATTGCGCCAATGAACGCTACTTTCGCGCCAGCTGGCATTTCTTTAATGACGTAGTCCCCCAGGTAGGGTTTCATCGTTCCGTCTGCTGCTTTGTATTCTCCGAGGCCTTCGACGTTGGCTCCGAGGTAGGGGAATTGCAGCTGTACGAACTCGGGGTCTGAGCCATCTACCCTAGCTTTGAATACGTCCTGCCCCATGTCTAGTTCGTGGTTCCCGATGGTTGACGCCTCGGGGTGTAGTTCGTTTAGCGCTTCGATAGTGGGGTTGTCTTTGAGCGCTGCGGAGAGGTAAGGGGACGCGCCGATGTTGTCACCAAGCAGGGTGAATGAGCTGTTTTTGTTGTCAGCCATGGCTGCATCTAGGTAGCATCCCATGGATGCGATACCTGCTTCTGTTACCTTACCGTCTTTTTTGACTTGGTCTATGTGACCGTGAACGTCTGTGAGTTTGTAAAGGTCCAGCTCTACGACATCAGCGCCGCCGTCGCTGGTTGTATCGTCAGCAAGCGCGGCTTGCGGGAAGGACAGCAGTGCGAGAGCGGAAACTCCCAGTGCTGCGGCGGTTCGTCTGAACGTATTCATGCGTTCTCCTAAGCTCCTCAGCTTCAGTTAACGGATTGTGGCCAATTAGTCACGAACTTAGTGTTACACGTCGCAAGTTTTTTCGCTAGCACCTATCTTAATTCTAGGTAACCGGTAACTAAACAACATAGGTTTCAAGTGCAGCGACAGCTCATCTGACGACGTGCTTGCGAGTCTCACCAAATGACAAGCCTTACGTAAGTCAAGCGTGCGAGCATCGCGCCTTTGCTGAGCTAGCATTCAAGCATCGCGTCCTTGCGTAAACATCCTTCGAGCATAGCGAATTTGCGCGGCCATCGTCCGAGCATCGCATCCCTGCGACTTGTCTGCCTGCCGGGCGGGTTAGGGAGGAAATACGTAGAACTCATTAACACGCCAATTCCTCGCCACTGGTTCTGCCTTGCGCGTTTTGGTCAAGCACGTGCGTGTTGTTTGCGTGTGTTTTGTGGTGTTCTGGTTGTGTTTTGGAAAGAATGTTTTGGCGTGTTGATTGTGGGTGTTATGTGGCTTGCGTGTGTGTTGTTTGTGTGCTGCGTGGTTTTGGGTGTGTTTTGGGGGCCGGCACTAGTGTGTGCCGGCCCCCAAATTGTTTAATGTGTTTTGTGTGTGGCGGTGTCT
>NZ_JASXSX010000004.1:0-108120 GCF_032085515.1 Gleimia hominis | reverse complement strand
CGGAAAATGCACCCACCTCTCCCACAAACGCACCCACCCCAAGCCCTGTATCAAAATGGGTCGCTAAACATCCACTTTTAGCAGCTGCTGCTATGCTTGTTTCGTTCTAGTTTCAGGTTTTGCGAGGTATGGGATGCCGTTTTCATCACGTGCAGCTGCTGCGGATTTTGCTCATCGTTGGCGTGGGCGTGGTTTTGAGAAATCGGATACGCATTCTTTTTGGCTGGACTTATGCGCGAACGTGCTTGGCATGGAATCCGTCACCACCTCTGTACTGTTTGAATCCCGTACTGTGAAGAACGGGTGGATTGATGCGCTCATCCCAGATGCGAAAACGTTCATTGAGCAAAAATCCGCTGGTATTGATTTGGATAAGCCGGAGCTGCGGCAAGGCCGGATGGTCACCCCATTTGAACAGGCGAAGGCGTATGCGGATGCGCAGCCTAATTCGCAGCGGCCAGACACGATTATCGTGTGCAACTTCGAATCCTTTCGGATCCATAGCTTAAACGACGTTGACCCTGCTAATAATTACGACGAGTTCTTACTGGAAGAACTGCCTGAGCAGCTGTATCTTTTATCGTTCCTGGTCGATCCACAGTCGCAGCGTGCGCGCCGTGAAAAGGCGGTGTCTTTAACAGCCGGCGCTAAGATCGGTCAGCTCCACAGTATGCTGCGTGGGCAGTATATTGACCCGGATGCGCCGGCATCACAGCACAGCTTGAACGTGTTGCTAGTGCGGATAGTTTTCTGCTTGTACGCAGAGGACGCGGGGTTGTTTAAACACGGGGCGTTTGGGCGTTACATTAAGGCTTCTTCGACTGCGCGGATTCGGGTTGCTTTGAATGATTTATTTGAGTACTTAGACACCCCAGATGCGAAACGGGACCCGTATAGCGTGCAGTCTTTCGACGGATTTCCTTATGTCAACGGCGGTCTTTTTGCAGACCACGAGGTGGAGATCCCGAACTTTACCGAAGAGATTAAGGAGTTTTTAGTCACTGAGGTCTCGGAGAGTGTGGACTGGTCCCATATTTCCCCGACGATCTTTGGTGGTGTCTTTGAGTCCACACTGAATCCGGAAACCCGGCATGAAGGTGGGATGCACTATACGAGCCCGGAGAATATCCACCGGGTCATTGACCCACTGTTCCTTGATGATCTACGCGCGGAATTAGAGCAGATTGTGCATGATCCCGAGCTAGGGGACCGGGCGCGACACAATCGGCTGCGGAAGTATCAAGAAAAGCTGGCGTCGTTGACGTTTTTCGATGCTGCCGCCGGGAGTGGGAATTTCCTAACCGAAACGTATATCAGTTTGCGCAGGCTAGAAAATAAGGTTATTTCTGAGTTGGCGCAGAACCAGACCTTTTTGGTGTTTGATCAGGTTGGTCAATCGCCCATTAAGGTGACAACCAGCCAGTTTTACGGCATCGAAGTCAACGACTTTGCTGTCGCCGTTGCCCGGGCGGCGCTGTGGATTGCGAAGCTGCAGGCGGATCAAGAAACGGAGATTGTCCTCCAGGAGGGCATGAAGAGCCTGCCCTTAAAGAACAGTCCGAATATTGTGCATGCGAACGCATTAGAGCTGGACTGGAAGCAGGTGTTGGCACCGGAGAAGTGTTCCTATTTAATTGGGAATCCACCGTTTATTGGCTATTCGCGGCTGACGGCCTCGCAGAAGGCGGACCGGGCGCGCGTATTCGGTAAAAAGGGCGGCAATCTTG
Organism: Gleimia hominis; assembly: GCF_032085515.1. Lineage (GTDB taxonomy): Bacteria > Actinomycetota > Actinomycetes > Actinomycetales > Actinomycetaceae > Gleimia > Gleimia hominis. The sequence goes on along the minus strand of NZ_JASXSX010000004.1, from coordinate 106,393 downwards.
ACTATGTTGCCTGCTGGTATCGCCTGGCGGCCGACTATATGGAAGGAACAACGGCCCAGGCGGCCCTGGTGTCGACGAACTCGATTACTCAGGGCCAGCAGGTACAACCACTGTGGGAGCCCTTGATGGATCGCGGCGTGGTGATTAATTTTGCGCACCGGACCTTCAGGTGGCGGGCAGATTCGGCGGACCCAGCGGCCGTGCACGTAGTGATCGTTGGGTTTAGCTTTGTGGAGCGCAGCGATAAAAAGCTGTTTACCTACCGGGCAGATACGCTCATTGAGACGAGCCACCCGGAGCACATCAACGCGTACTTAGCGGAAGCCCCGGACGTGTTTATCACGAGGCGAAGAAACCCGGTCTGTGATGTTCCCGCGATGTCTCAAGGCTTTAAGCCAGCCGATGGTGGCAACCTTATTCTTTCCCCTGAGGAGCGCGAGGAGCTTCTAGCCGCCGAGCCGCAGGCAGAAAAGTGGATTCGTCCGTTCTCGATGGGCGCGGAATTTATCAACGGTAAGGACCGCTACTGCCTGTGGCTACCGGAGATTACTCCGTCAGAGCTAAATAAGCTGCCGCATGTTCGGGATTACGTGCAAAGCTGTAGAGGATACCGACTGGCCCAAATAAAAACGGGTGATGCTTATAAGCTCGCGGATAGACCACATATTTTTAGGCCCGCTGGAAAATTCGTTGGATGGCCTTATATCGGCGTCCCGCAAGTTTCTTCCGAGCGGCGCGACTATATTCCCATGGGGTTCGTGGATAACGGCATGATTCCGGGGAATATGTTGTATTTTGTGCCGACCGATTCGCGGTTCATCTTTGGGATGCTTATGTCTAGGGTGCATAACGCCTGGATGCGCGTGGTTGGTGGGCGTCTAAAAAGTGACTACAGATACGCGAATACCATTGTTTATAATAACTTCGTTTTCCCTACTGTTACCGATACTCAGCGCGAGGAGATCACTGGCGCCGCCCAGGGCGTCATTGATGCCCGCAAGCCTTATCTAGCAGATGGCGCCACGCTCGCGGATCTCTATGACCCAGATAATTCGTGGCTGTATGCAGATCTGACTAAGGCCCACCAGCGCCTGGATGAGCTTGTCGAACGCGCATACGGGCTACCGGATGGCGCTAGTGAAGAAGAGATTGTGCAGCTGCTTTTCCAGCTCTATGCCGAGGCGACTAAGAAATAGCCTGGGTCTTTGAACTCCTAAAAGTTGTTTCATCGAAAAGAGCTCCGTTCAAAGCTGGTGAAAACAGCCAATTGCAAGCCAGCCTGAACGGACAGAGCGGCTAATCGCAAACTCGTTTCCGTAGCAAAAGCCGCCCTGCCACGATTCGCTTAGTGCTTGCGGCGTTTCAAGGCAAGCAGCCCAGTACCAGCAGCCACAGCTAGCAGACCGAGCGCAACCGCAGCTGCCACATCCGCACCGGTCTTCGCTATCTTCCCACCATTGTTCACGTGGCCACCCGCATGGTTTTCAGACGCATTGCCGCCCTCAGGCTTATTACCAGACTGGCTCCCGGAACCAGACTGGCCACCGGAACCGGGCTGGTTAGGATCCTGCGAACCCGGCTTATCCGGGTTACCTGTGCTAGGGACGTCCGGATTCTCCGCATCCGCCTTCTTGCTCAGGTTGAAACCAATGATCGCACTGTTGTGGTCTGACGCGCGGAAAACATTCGGCCGGTAGTAGTCCGTGCCGGTCGCCATGTACCGCGAGTACTCGCGCGCCTGACTCTCATACGCGTTCGCAGTCCAAATATCGTGGCCCGCATAGAACCCCATCCCGGCTTTCGAAACCATAATGTGGTCCAGCGAACCGAGCATGCCCCCATACGAATACGTGTACTCCGCCCAATCCGTCATGGAACGTTTCGAAGCATGCTCAGTAGTGTTCATCAGATCCGCGTACCCGGAGTCTTTGAGGACCTGGATGGGATCCTCCCCAGAATACGCGTTAAAGTCACCAACCAGCAGCGTGAAATCGGCTTTAGAACTCGCCTGCTCCCGCTGCGCAAACCTGGCCAATGCCTTTGCTTGACGCGTGCGGTCCCCATTATTACGACCGGTGTCGTACGCCGGGCCCTGCGTGTCACCGGGATTCTTATTGTCTTCACCCACAACGGTGCCACCCTTGTACGTGAGGTGGTTATTAATCACCAGTACCCGCCGTTTTGTTATCTTGTGCTCAAAAACCTGAGTAATCGGAGCGCGCGCATCCGCAGCCGACTGGTACGCCGCGTCATCTAAATACTTCGCTTTCCCCACTAAACTTACCTGTGCAGGCTTGTAAATGAATGCCTGGCGAATCATATCTTTCGCCCCGTATTTCGGGGTTTCCTTCGGGGTGGGCACGTAGCTCCACCCCTGAGTCGAATCCGCTTGGTTCAACGCGTTCACTAACTGCTTGAGGCTCTGGTTAGGATCGTCTTGGAAAAGCGGGTCGTTCTCTATCTCCTGTAGCGCAATCACCGCTGCGCCCTGGCGTCCGAGCGTGTTAATGGCCGCAACAATCTTGTCTTCCTGACGTTTCAACCCCGCTTTGTCCCATGCGCCGCGACGCGGGCAATCCCAGTTCCCAGCCACCGGAACCGACTGATCCCACCGGTTCATCGTGGGCCAACACAGAGGCTTGCCATCCTCATCGGTGTCAGTGGCGTCCACACCGAGGCTGGTGAAGTAGTTCAACACGTTGAACGTAGCGACTTTGAGGTTCCCACCCACGTCCGCGGGTTCTGCTTCCGCAACTTTTGTGAAACTAACAAACTCATCTGTCGCGGGGTTGGATTCGGTTGGGTCAAGCACCCACTGTTTATCGGCGCGCGCGACGATCGCGGGGGTCTTGAAGCTCACTTCGGCTCCCAAAGTGGGGCCACTATTCCAGTCGCTGCCCACGAACGGTAGCTGCTTTGGCGGTTTTACTTCCGCCTGGTCATTATTCGAGTCGAACACGGCATCGCTACCATCGTCAATAACCACGCGGTGCGCCGTATTGTACTCTGCTTGGGCTTTCGCCTGCTGTGAACCAGGCCGTCCCATCTGGGTGGGCTGCACCGGTGGCTTATCACCATCCGTTAAAATCAGCTGCCCCACGCTCGTTAACGGGAAGGAATCCGCCAGCCGGAACGTTCCCTTGGGGGTTATCGCCATGCTCTGCAGCTTCTGCGCGTCAGCGTCCGTTTTTGGCGCTGGCACTTGCAGTACCGTAACCAAGTTGCTTTGATTACGCGCGGTAGTTTCCACATTATTTGCCATGAGGGTAGTGAGGCCACCCGGAACATCCACCTGCCCGGTAACCGTAACTGCGTCACCAACCTTCACGTCCGCTACAGCGGTTGCCTTATCCGCCCCATCGGCGCTGACTTTTACGAACACTGCCTGCGAGTTCCCGTACCCGCTTGGCACCGCACTGGTAGGCATTTGAATGGTGAACCCACCTCGGCCTTCCAAGACGGCAGTGACTACACCACTAGTGGTGACCTGTTTGCCCTCATAATCTTTCGGAGAGGTCTGAATATCACTAATTAGCAGCGTTTCAGAAGCCTGGTCGGGGGATTCAGAAGCCTGCTCGGGGGATTCAGAAGCCTGGTCGGAAGATTCAGAAGTCGAATCGGGTGTTTCAGAAGGTTCGGCTGCAACTGCGAGCGGGCTGGAAAACGCGAAAACAAGCGACGCCGCCAGTGGCAACGCGGTAACTGGTCTAAGCAAATGCATGGCAACACTTTCAATCCGGTTGACTACAAGTTATTAATTCTTGGCTGCACTATTGACATAAGAATGCTATAACTGCCCGCCCATTGGTGTCAGCACAACGGGCGGGCAGATAGCCTACGCGCAGTAACCTACCGGCAAACGTAACCTCCTATGAACCCGCTAGTTACCTTTTTACTGCGCTGCTTCGCTCTTCCGGGTACTTCGCTTCGCACGCTCTTCCGGGGGACCCTGCTTCGCGCGCTCGAAGCAAGCCCAAGCGTTTTCACACACTCCCCGGCTAGTAAGTGGGGCGCGCTCGCTTCGGCCCTATTGGCCTGCGTAGGGGTCGCGCACCCCGATGTACTGCACGGACGTGTACTCTTCGATTCCTTCCGCTGCGCCCTCGCGGCCCAAGCCCGACTGCTTCACCCCACCAAACGGTGCGGCTGCGTTCGAGATCACGCCCGCGTTGTAGCCCATCAACCCGTATTCCAAACTGTCGGCCAGCCGCCACATGCGGTCGCTGTTTTCCGTATAGACGTATGAGGCCAAACCGTACTCCGTGTCGTTAGCAGCAGCCACTACCTCAGACTCTGTTTTGAACGTGAAAATGGGGGACAGGGGGCCAAAAATCTCCTCTTGGAACACGCGTGCGCCCCGGTCCATGCCGCGCAACACGGTGGGTTCAAAGAAGTTTCCGGCACCATCTACTCGGCTGCCACCTACCAGTACTTTCCCGCCGTGATCGACCGCGTCTTTCACCAGGGCTTCCATGTTTTCTACGGCGTCTGAGGTGATGAGTGGCCCGCACGTCACCCCTTCTTCCATGCCGTTACCAACTTTCAGGGCTTTGATGGCGCTCACGAGTTTTTCAGTGAACTCATCTGCGACGGACTCGTGAATCAAGAACCGGTTCGCAGCTGTGCAGGCCTCCCCGATGTTACGCATTTTCGCACCCATCGCACCGGCAACCGCCTGGTCGATGTCCGCGTCTTCAAAAACTATGAACGGAGCGTTGCCACCCAGCTCCATGGACGTGCGCAAAACGTTGTCGGCAGCAGCTTTAAGTAAGGTGCGTCCCACGGCAGTGGACCCGGTGAATGACACTTTCCGCAGCCGCTTGTCCGCCATCAAAGGCGTGGAGATCGCGGATGCGCTCTTTCCAGACACGACATTCAACACGCCTTCAGGCAGGCCCGCATCCAGCATTGTCTGTGCAAAATACTGAGCTGTAAGTGGCGTTAGTTTCGCCGGTTTCAACACCATCGTGCATCCCGCAGCAACGGCGGGCCCTACCTTGCGGGTAGCCATCGCCAGGGGGAAGTTCCACGGGGTGATCAGCAGGCACGGGCCCACGGGTTTACGCCGCGTCACCATCCGCAACGCGCCCTCAGGCAAAGTGGCCGTGCGCCCGTAAAGACGCGTGGTCTCTTCACTGAACCAACGCAAAAATTCCGCGCCGTACGTAACTTCCCCTTGCGCTTCCGAAAGTGGTTTCCCCATTTCTAGGGTCATGAGGGCAGCGAATTCCTCTCCGCGTTCATGCACTAACTCAAATGCGCGACGCAAAATGTCAGCGCGTTCACGCGGGGAGGTGCGAGCCCAGTCGGCTTGCGCCTGACACGCAGCGTCTAAGGCTGCGCGCGCATCACCCTCGCCTGCAGAAGCCAGTTCAGCCAGGACCTCATCGGTAGCAGGATTAGTTACCTCGTAAGTTTCATTATTTTTCGCATCGACCCACTCATTATTGATTAGCAGGCCGGTTGGGACACGATTGATCAGTTCTTTAACGTTGACCGTCATGGTCAGCTCCTCTCAACTCCTCCCTTCCAACCTAGCGTGCTAAGGCACCTCATGCGCGGTGGCCGGCACGGAAGGCCGGGTGATAAGACCAGAAGGTAGGTGGCCTGTAGTTATAGAACATTTGCTGATTAAATATTTAATCAAAAAGGACCAATGGCCCAGCCGTATCGTGGTAAAGCCAAATAGGGGATAAATACACCTAAAGCTTGAATAGTTTTTTGTGGGTGATGTGGGTGGGTAACTTGATTTGGTAGTTGTCATCTATTGTGTAAGGTACGATGTCTGGTGAGTTTCAGATAAAAATATCACAAATAGTCGTGTGGGACCTTCGGGCTGGTTGTGTATTCCTTGTACTGCTTATACAGTAATTAGTGTTTGGGGTTTTGTTTACCCAAATTTCGTTCGAGAGGGATTTTTTTAAGTGCGCAAGAAGTATAGATCGCTGCTAGCTCTTGCCACGGTAACCGCAATGGTTTTACCGACAATGGCGTCAGCTGCGACTTTGCAGGAACTTCCGCCGGATTCACCGGTGAAAGTTAATGAAGTTGATGATCGTGATTCAGCCCCGTTTGATGTGAAAGCACAGTTGGGGACTGATGTTGAAGCCGATGATAACGATAATTACAACGTTATTCCGGGCGAAAAGTTTAATTACAATTTGAAGGTCACCCCTCAACAAGCAATTGACGAGGAGCGTGAACTGCAGCGCTGGTTGACTGTTGATGTGTGCCAGGATCCGAACGCACCATTTGACGCGGAGCTGTCGGCGGATAATTTTGGTGCTGACGCAAAACCAACTTCGGTGCAAAAAGACGGTGACAACTGTTGGAAGGCTACATTCGGCACTCCGTATTCTGAGAAATTGGAGCCAAACAATCCTAAGGCTGTTGCGCACTATAACGAGCATCATGATGCGAAACTTGAAGTTGTTGGTACCCGCTTCACTGTTCCCAGTGAAATAACTGCGACGATTCCTGCAACTGTAAGCAGTAACGCTACCGCAGGCACGGTTGCTAAAGGTAAAGCGGAAGCGAAGCAAGGCAGGGTTGCGTACGCGTATGTTCAGCAAGGGTCAAAGGAAGTCACTTGGCTTAATACCAATTCTGCAGTCAACGGCGTAAAACTCTCAAGTTGGTTATTTGAGGATTCGTTTACCATCCCAGATGGCGCGTACGGTGCGGCTTTGACGGATTGGACCTTTTTCACCTCAGCACCTCGTCTTAAAGACGGTAGTTTAGCTGATGAGTCACCGCTTCGGTATGACATGGGTACTGTGCAAGAGAAACGAGTCTTTAAAATTACTCGTGAGCGCGATGAGGTGCCAACAGATGTCACATCAAGAATTGTAACTAACCGAAATGGCACAACTGGCAGCAAGAAAATCGAGATACAAAATGAGGCAGCGCCACGTGAATACCGTTTAGCATCGTATAAAGCGCCTGCTCCCTTCTTTCTTAAACCTGGGGATAAACTAACGTTCAAGTTCGTGGTTATTTCGGGACACGCGAAACCAGTCTTTGACAGCGACATTACGCTGACCAGGCCCGTGGAAGAAACCTCAGCTTCCGCCTCGGCGGCTGTCACCGTGAACGAGGTTATTCCTGGCTTGCCTATTTCTCCGGTGCCGGTGGTGAAGGATGAGCAGGTTGTTCCTGAGGTTATTCATAAGGGTGATCAGGTTGATCTGACGGATAACATCACTGGCTTGCCTGAGGGTGCGAAGGTTGAGGATGTTACGCCCAAGGGTGTGGTGGATGTGAATAAGCCTGGTGAGTACACGGGTAAGGTGAAGGTCACGTTCCCGGATGGGTCCTCCCGCGTGGTTGAAGTACCGGTGACGGTTAAGGACCGTGTCCAAGCTGGGACCATCACCCCGGTGCCAGTGGTGAAGGATGAGCAGGTTGTTCCTGAGGTTATTCATAAGGGTGATCAGGTTGATCTGACCGATAATGTTACTGGCCTGCCTGAGGGTGCGAAGGTTGAGGACATCACGCCTGAGGGTGTGGTGGATGTGAACAAGCCTGGTGAGTACACGGGTAAGGTGAAGGTCACGTTCCCCGATGGGTCCTCGCGTGTGGTTGAAGTACCGGTAACGGTTAAGGACCGTGTCCAAGCTGGGACCATCACCCCGGTGCCGGTGGTGAAGGATGAGCAGGTTGTTCCTGAGGTTATTCATAAGGGTGATCAGGTTGATCTGACCGATAATGTTACTGGCTTGCCTGAGGGTGCGAAGGTTGAGGATGTTACGCCCAAGGGTGTGGTGGATGTGAATAAGCCTGGTGAGTACACGGGTAAGGTGAAGGTCACGTTCCCGGATGGGTCCTCGCGTGTGGTTGAAGTACCGGTGACGGTTAAGGACCGTGTCCAAGCTGGGACCATCACCCCGGTGCCAGTGGTGAAGGATGAGCAGGTTGTTCCTGAGGTTATTCATAAGGGTGATCAGGTTGATCTGACGGACAATGTTACTGGCTTGCCTGAGGGTGCGAAGGTTGAGGACATCACGCCTGAGGGTGTGGTGGATGTGAACAAGCCTGGTGAGTACACGGGTAAGGTGAAGGTCACGTTCCCCGATGGGTCCTCGCGTGTGGTTGAAGTACCGGTAACGGTTAAGGAGCAGTCTGAATCTACGCCAGGCGAACCCGCGCCTAAACCGGACAAGCCGACTCCAGCACCAGTACCGGATAAGCCGACTTCTAACCAGGATAAGCCGGGCACAACTACGGTGAAGGATCAACCAGGTAAAAAGACCAAGCTATCCCGCACAGGTGTTGAGATTACGATACCTGCAGCTTTGGCAGGAATAACGATTCTTGTGGGCACAGGTGCAGCATTGACTGCACGCCGACGCCGTCGCTAGAACCTCGGGATAACAAAACAGTGTTCCTCGCACAGTAAAAAAGAGGAAAATCGGCTGGTGGGAAACAAACCCACCAGCCGATTCTTACGCACTACACGCAATTGAAATGCCTACCGCTTACGCGGAATCTAAGAATGCTCAACTGCATCTACAAATTGAAACTAACCGGTCACGGGTAAATCTCCACCAAATCAGGGCGTTTTGCGCTCCGACCATCCCCAGAAGAACGCCCCTTCAAATGCCGCTGCGCCCACGGGATCGCATGCTTACGCAACCAAACCCGGTCCGAAGGCCGCCGCCCCGCACCCATACCAGCGGCACTCGCTAGCGGATTCGAAAGCGGATTAGAAGAAGACGGGGTCCTCGGCCCATCAAAACTAGGGTCATCAGGTTCCAACCCCAGCCCAACAAGCGCAGCCTCCGCAGCCAGCTCATGGCCCTGCGGGCTCATATGAAGCCGGTCCTCATTCCAAGCGGACCAACGCTTCAAACCACGCAAACCCCACATGTCCACCACACTGCAACCATGTCGGCGCGCCAAACTCCAAATCGCGCAATTAAACGCCGCCACCCGGCCCCGCGTAAGCTCCAACAACGGTGAACCCTTCGGATCCGCACTCGCAACCAACAACACGTCCGCGCCCGCCTCACGCGCACGCACAATCGCCAACTCTAACCGGTTAACCAACTCCGCCACGTTCACCTTCGGGCGCAACACGTCATTACCACCAGCTGTGATCGAAACCAGATCCGCACCCATCCGCAACGCCTCAGGCAACTGGTCGTTAAGAATCGGACGGATCTTCTTGCCGCGAATCGCCAAATTCGCATACTGCAACGCCGGTAACCCCGCGTCTAAACGTCTAGCTGAAAGCTTCTGCGCCAACCGGTCCGTCCACCCACGCAGCGCACCATCTTCATAGTGATCCCACAGGCCCTCAGAAAGCGAATCCCCAATCGCCACATACCGAGCCCAACGACCCACACCGGATGCAACCGCATCCGCATCTACTGGTGATTTGCTCAAAATAACCCTCCTACTTCTCTAAACGCCAATCAACCGGATCGCAACCCTGCTCTTCAAGCAACGCATTCACCTTAGAAAACGGGCGGGAGCCAAAAAACCCGCGGCGCGCCGAAAGCGGTGAAGGATGCACCGACTCAACACACGGCACACCACCCAATAACGGTTTCAACTTGCGCGCATCGTTACCCCACAGAATCGCCACCAAAGGCTGCTCACGCGCAACCAAGGCGCGGATAGCAAGCTCAGTCACATCCTCCCAACCACGATTCCGATGCGACCCCGGCGCACCCGCCCGCACCGTAAGCACCCGGTTCAACAAACACACGCCCTGGCGTGACCACGCCGTTAAATCCCCAGTTTTCGCCGGCGCAATCCCCAAATCCGACTCCAACTCCGCATAAATATTAACCAGCGACCTGGGCAAAGCCACCCCCGGGTTAACAGAAAACGACAGGCCCATCGCATGCCCCGGCGTCGGATAAGGATCCTGCCCAACCAGCAGCACTTTTACTTCCTCAAACGGATACGTGAATGCGCGCAACACATCCGTACCCGCAGGAAGATACTGGTTACCAGCACGCACTTCCTCACGCAACATATCGCCCAACTGGTGAATAACCGGCTCAACCGGCGCTAAAACACGAGCCCAACCCGGGTCAATCAACTCAGACAACGGTTTCACACTAGCCACAACCCAACCCTACCCGCTCCCCACCTCACGCGTTCACCCGCAAACCACGTTGCTCATTCCGCCAAACTTGCATTACCCGCCCGGCTGTCCTCACATTGCCGGTCACATGACCTGTTACATAACCGGTCACATAATCTGCGCCAACCAATCCAAACGTGGTTTCGAAATCGGCGCGTCGTAGCTACCAAGCCAGCAAACCCGGTAGTGTGAAATCCATGAGTGCTCATCAGTATCCAGAAGATGAATTTGACGAAGCGGGCAAGAACGTCCCCACGGGTGCACACCGCGCGCGTCCATCGCAGTGGAAAACGGTTCTGCCGTTTCTACTTGTCGTAATCGCAGTGCCCCTACTCGCGTGGGGGGCAGCGTGGTTCGTAACTGGATCCGGGCCAAAAAAAGAAGCGGAAACACCGAAACCAACGGTGAGCCAATCCGCCTCCGCCACGCCTGAAGCGAGCACTACCCCCAAGGAAGAAACCAGCCCCACCCCGGAGCCTTCCGAAGAGCAGAAACCATCTGAAGAACCCATAAATAAAGACTTCCCAGTATCCGTATTGAACGGCACTGGGCGAAACGGGCTCGCCGCGCAAGTTAGCGGCAAACTCAGCGACGACGGTTTCACCCAGGTAAGTAACGGTAACGCGTCCGACTGGATTACGGAGCAGACCACCATTTACTACGGAAAAGACTACGAAGAAGCTGCTAAACATGCCGGTGAGGTACTGAGTATCTCTAACTTGCAGAACAACGACCGTGCGGTTGGGAACGCCGGAATCATCATCATCCTCAAAGGTGACTACCAAGGGTAGGGAACTGTAGCGACTAAACCCGGTTTCGCAGTTAGCGATTCCTTTTAGCTGTTCCACCTTGCACTCACCGGCGGAGAGTGCCAAACTAGGACTTAGCACTCGCAAGGTTCGAGTGATAATCGTAAGGCTGGTCAGTGAGGCCACTGCTATGCGAGACATGAGCGTGTAGATAGTGGTCGTCCGTCGCGGGCATTGACGGGCCGTAACCGCACAGCGGAGGAATATCACTAATGTCAAAAATGATTGCTTTCGACGAGGAAGCACGCCGCGCCATGGAGCGCGGGCTGAACACCCTCGCCGACACCGTCAAGGTAACGCTGGGCCCCAAGGGGCGTAACGTAGTTCTCGAAAAGAAGTGGGGCGCCCCCACCATCACCAAGGACGGCGTTTCCGTAGCTAAAGAAATCGACCTGGAAGAGCCGTACGAGAAGATCGGTGCGGAACTCGTTAAAGAGGTCGCTAAGAAAACTGACGACGTAGCTGGTGACGGCACCACCACCGCAACCGTTCTCGCTCAGGCCCTCGTGAACGAAGGTCTACGTAACGTAGCGGCCGGTGCGAACCCGGTTGCCCTCAAGCGTGGTATCGACCTGGCGGTCGAAAAAGTTGTGGAGCAGCTCCACAAAGACGGCATGGACGTAGAGACCACCGACCAGATCGCCGCTACCGCCTCCATTTCCGCTAACGACGCCGAAATCGGGCGTCTCATCGCGGAAGCTATGGACACGGTTGGCCGCGAAGGCGTAATCACGGTAGAAGAAACGAACTCCTTCGAAACTGTTCTAGAAACCACCGAAGGTATGCGTTTCGACAAGGGCTTCCTGTCCCCATACTTCGTAACGGACGCGGACCGTCAAGAGGCCGTGCTCGAAGACGCTTACGTGCTGCTGGTAGAAGGCAAGATCTCCACTGTTAAAGATCTGCTGCCGCTGCTAGAGAAAGTAATGCAGGCATCCAAGCCACTGCTGATCGTGGCGGATGACATTGAAGGTGAAGCACTCGCCACCCTGGTGGTCAACAAGATCCGCGGCCTGTTCAAGTCCGTTGCCGTTAAGGCACCTGGGTTCGGTGACCGTCGCAAGGCGATGCTGCAGGACATGGCGATCCTCACGGGTGGCCAGGTTATCTCTGAAACCGTTGGCCTGTCTCTAGAGACCGCGGACCTGGACGTGCTTGGTAAAGCCCGCAAGATCGTGGTGACCAAGGACGAGACCACCATCGTTGATGGCGATGGCACCAAGGAAGCGATTGACGGGCGCGTATCCCAGATCCGTCAGGAGATCGAGAACTCCGACTCTGAGTACGACAAAGAGAAACTGCAGGAGCGTCTAGCTAAGCTCGCTGGTGGGGTAGCGGTAATCAAGTCCGGTGCTGCCACCGAGGTGGAGCTGAAAGAACGCAAGCACCGCATTGAAGACGCGGTTCGGAACGCGAAGGCTGCTGCGGAAGAGGGCATCATCCCCGGTGGTGGGGTTGCACTTATCCACGCTGCATCCGTGCTGGAAGAGCTGAAACTCGAAGGTGACGAAGCCACTGGCGCTAACATCGTGCGCGTAGCGGTAACTGAACCACTGCGCCAGATCGCGCACAACGCAGGCCTTGAAGGTGGCGTTGTAGTGGACAAGGTGAAGCACCTACCCACCGGCCAGGGCCTCAACGCCGCTACCGGTGAGTACGAGGACATGCTGAAGGCTGACATTGCGGATCCGGTTAAGGTGACGCGTTCGGCACTGCAGAACGCAGCGTCGATTGCTGGCATGTTCCTGACCACCGAAGCGATTGTGGCGGACAAGCCGGAACCACCGGCTCCGGCACCTGCTGCGGGCGCTGACGAAATGGGTGGCATGTACTAAATCGACAGTGACGACCCGTAAGTTAGGTGCGCAACGGAAGTTGGGTGCCTGACCAAACGGGGTTGCTGAAGAACTGAACAGTTGGGGTGCGGTTATAACAGCCGCACCCCAACTGTTTTTGTATACAGTTCTACCTGTTAGTTGTTACCGTCTAGAAAAACGCTACCTGTCGAACGCTATCGGCATGACGCATCCGACAAGTCCGACACAGCTCGCCCTACCCAGCGAACAAAGACAAGGACTGCGCCTCTGCATCCGAGTAGGTAGCGGCCGCAACCGACATCTGGGAACCAATCTGATCCAACGACGCCTCAACCTGCGCTTGGGTTGCCCGCCAGTTCGCCACCACAGAGGAGAACTGGTTAGACGCAGCGCCCTGCCAAGACGCCTCTAACGCCTGCAAGTTACCCATCAGGGCGTGCACTTGGGAACGCACCGACTCAACGGACGAGCGGACCAACGCGGAACAGCGTGCTACTTCTTCGGAATCTACTTGAAAAACTGCCATGTTAAACGCTCCTTACTGCGCTTTAGTCAAACACTGACAATCCCAGTGTGCGCGCAGAAGCAAACCAACGCCCCTCCCCACTGGCCTGGTTGTGCACTCATAATTCCTGTGGATAAAGCAGGAGCGAAAACCTGTTAGTTCACCTCTGAGTCGCGCGTCTGCTCTTTAGCTGCCTCGCTGCGTGCCTGTCCTCCAGTCGGTTCAGTGCCCTGTTGCTTAGCCGACTCCCGAGCTTGTTCTTTAAAAGCCTGTTGCTTAGCTGAGTCCCGGGCTTGTTCCTTAAAAGCCTGTTGCTTAGCCGACTCCCGGGCTTGTTCTTTAGCGGTCTTGCGTTTCACCTGCGGTTTCGGAGCTGGCTTTAAGAAGTCCGGTTCCGATTCGAGGCTAGATGCGCTCTGGTCTCCCGCGTCAGCCTCGCGCGTGTTCGCGTCCTCAGGTTTATTCTTTGAGGCATCACCAGACGCCCCACCGCCATCGCGGTTATTCGCTGGCTGCTCAGACGCCCGATCGGAGGTAGGCCTATTGCCGCTAGTCGAAGCGCCACCAGAAGACTCAGTGCTTTCGCTGCTTTCCCGCGTTTTCCGCGGAGGTTTCTTAACACTGCGGCGAATCACGAGCGTGCCAGAAGTGGGTTCCTCATCATCAACCACGCCGCCCGCAGGTTCATCAGTAAAATCCGGATCCACCTTCGCAATCGCCGCATCTAGATTCGCCAACTCGGCCTCCAGATTCTGCCGCGCCGGATCCTCCCACACGCCCGCATTGGGGGATCGGAAAATCGTTTTACGTTTAAGCAGGTTCAGCACAAACCGGCGGCGCGATACCTCAAACGCAAAATCTGAAAAAGCAGGGCACTCCGCACGGGCCCCAACCCGGTATTTCTTATATTCCTGAGGCACTGCCGCCAGCACCGACATTTGCGCGTCAATCAGTGCGTTCGCATCCGTGTCCTCGCGCGGTGCCCGCAGCGCGAACATGTACGAAACCAGCTGAACTACCCGGTCAACCTCAGGTACCCCCAGGGTGCGGAGGCCAGCTACAACTTCGCGCACGCAAACGGATTTATGCACCTGGATCCGCGCCTCATCGTCGTGAACAGACCGGGTTAAAAACGCGCCCCCGTACCAGATCGCGAGGCGCGCCAAGTCGGGATCATGCGCGCATTCACTGATCGTGTCGAAGGCCGACAGGATTTTCGCAAGCAGCTTCGCGTTGTGAAAATGCCGGCCCGGCGCATTCCACTTATCTAACAGGCGATCCGCTTCGGCTGTTATCTGCGAGCGGCCTGCACTCGCGCCACTTGCTACCGCCGCGTCCCGAAACGACTTTGGAAGCCACGCGGGCGGCTTGGGCTGCACTTTTGATTCAGACAAATCAAGCACCGAAATATAGTAAGCCTTTTACTAATAACAATCTAGTGGGCCCCAAAAAACGTATCGCTCGCGCGGCCATGTCATGCCGGGTCGGTTGGTTCACTGCGATCGTCTTCGTTAGTGATCTGCAGGGCCGGTAAACGCAGTTTCACGGTGAGTCCTCCGCCTTCCGTGCGCATCAAACTGGCTTTCCCCGAATGCAACGCCATAATGGACGCGACAATCGCGAGCCCCAAACCGGAACCACCGGATTCACGTGAGCGCGACACGTCGGTGCGGTAGAAGCGGGCGAACACTTTCTCTTGGTCGGAAGCGGAAATGCCAGGTCCGTGGTCGCGCACTTCCACAATCAGTGTGTCCTCTGTTTTCCCAACCGCGAACTCCACTGGCGTGCCGTTTTGCGTGTAGCGCACGATGTTGCCGATGATGTTCGTGAACACTTGCGTCATCTGATCGCGGTCCACCATCGCGTAGAAAGTTTCGGGTGCATCTTCACCATCGTCTAGGGATAGCACCTGCACTACCCGCGAGGAATCCAGGGCCCGCAGGTCAAAGGACGCGTTTCGAATCAGTTCCATGAGGTCCACGCGTTCCACGTTCAGTTCCCGTTTCTCATCTAGCCGCGCGAGTGTCAGCAGGTCTTCCACGAGCGTGCCCATGCGAGTGGCTTCCGATTCGATCCTGTTCATCACGTCTTTAGTGCCCGATTCCGGTACGCCCCCCATGCGGTACAGTTCCGCATACCCCCGGATCGCTGCCAGCGGGGTGCGTAGTTCGTGGGATGCATCCGACACGAACCGACGCACTTTCGCTTGCGTGGCGTCGCGTTCCATAAATGATTGTTCAATGCGTGCCAGCATACGGTTCAGGCTGGTTGTAAGCGACCCCACTTCCGACGTTTCCGGTTCGGGGTCGATGCGTTGCGAAATATTCCCTACCGAAATCTGTTTCGCCACGGTTTCTATTCGCTTGAGGGGCCGCAGCGCCAACCGCACCATGTAGTAGGAGGTAGTGGCTCCAACCACGGTGATGAGGATTCCGAGCAGCAAAAAGTACTGCGCGGTGCTCACCAGGGTTTCGTCGGTATCCGTCAGCGGCAGCGCGATCGTGACCACGCCGTAGGGCTGGTTGTTCACACTGATCGGCACCGCGACTGCCCGCCAGGAGGAACCGTCTTTAGTGGACGGTACCTTCACCGGCCGCGTCATCGCCCCTTGGGGGTACACGCCCATGGGCAGTAGTTCCCCGGTTACTGGCACGCCGAACCTGTCTGCACTTTCGGGGGTAATTAGGGAGTTTTCGCTGCCGTCCACTGTTTTGAAGTGGAAGTAGTAGTTTGAGGGGATATTGGGTTCGCGCGAGTTCAAAAGTGCCTCGGCGGTGGATACTGCGGTGCGCCGCGCGGATTCTTCTAGTTCCCGGTCTACTTGGCCCACGAGGTGTGCTTGTAAGATCCCTAGCAGTGCGGTGGCTGCCAGGGTGAATCCTACCGAGAGGATCAGTGTGAACAGTACAACCAGGCGGGTTCGAAGCGTGATTGAACGCCAAAACCCGGTTTTGAAAATGCCTGGTAGTTGCCACATCCGGGTCAGTTTTCAGCCCTCAGCATGTATCCGAATCCGCGGCGCGTGTGGATTAGTTCGCCAGAGGCGCCGGGCACCGCGAGTTTGCGGCGCAGGTAGGAGATGTATGATTCTACGATGGCTGCTTCCCCATCCCAGTCGTATTCCCACACGTGGTCTAGGATCTGCATTTTGGATACCACGCGCCCTTCGTTGAGGATGAGGTAGCGCAGCAGTTTGAACTCGGTGGGGGACAGGTCTATCTCAGTGCCAGCGCGGCGCACTTCGTGTGCGTCCTCGTCCATTTCTAGGTCCCCGACCCGTAGGATGCCGTCATCTTCCTCGGTGTCTTTGGTGCGCCGTAAGATTGCGCGGATGCGTGCCACCACTTCTTCTAGCCCAAAGGGTTTCGTCACGTAGTCGTCCCCACCAACAGTGAGGCCTTGGATTTTGTCTTGCATGTCGTCGCGCGCCGTTAAGAAGAGTACGGGTACGCGCACGCCTGCGTCGCGCAGCCGGCGGGTAACGGTAAAGCCATCCATGTCGGGCAGCATGACGTCTAGGACAATGAGGTCTGGGTTTTCTGTAGTGGCAAGGTGGAAGGCGGAGGCGCCGTTCGCGGCGGTGGACACGTCGAAGCCGGCAAATCGCAGTGAGGACGCCAGCAGGTCGCGGATATTTGGTTCATCGTCGACAACTAGTAGTTTTGCTTCAAACGTCTGCGACTGTGAGTTTGCGCGGTCAATCGTAGTGCTCATGAGGTAATTCAACACCCTCACGCTGAAAACTCCCTGAATGGACGCTGAACTCTTGTGTGGTCGAGTTGTGGGGTCGAGTGGTGCCTTCGAAAATGGTGGGGGAGCGTGGCATTGTTACGCATTTAGAAGTGCGGTATCGTCCGCCGTTAACAGCCTAAACTGTGTACTTGAGCGGTTTAAGTCACTGTGAAACACTATTTGCCAGAGTTAATGGCGTTTGTGGCGCCCGCACAGAAAGGTATTCTGCATGCAACCAGATACGGAAGTTTTCAATCCTAGCGACGTGGAGTTCAAACGGGTTTCTCCTGATCTTTTGAAAGTCCGCGTGGTTTCACTGGGGATTGGTGCCGCCGTAACGATCTTGCCGGCAGTGGCACTAGCAGTGGTCCTGAGCCGGTGGATTTGGATTGCGGTCGCAGCGCTCGTGGCCTTGTTCGTATGGTTGTTTTGGTTGGTGCCGCGCCAGGTGCGGGCAATTGGGTATGCGGAAGGCCCATCGGACCTGCTGATCCGCAAAGGAATCATGTTTCGGAACATAACAATTATCCCCTACGGCCGGTTGCAGTACGTAGATGTTTCTGAGGGGCCGATCGCTCGACACTTCGGGATCGCGGAAGTGGAACTACACACCGCGTCTGCAAGTACTGACGCGTCAATCCCGGGGCTACCGTCGGGCGAGGCCGCGCGCTTGCGCAACGAACTTGCCGCTCGCGGTGAAGCTGAGATGGCGGGGCTGTAAATGGCGAAGCGCAAAAAACGCGAATCAATAATCGGCTCGGGCGTAGACGAAGCCGCGTGGCGTAAACTCCACCCCATTACTCCGCTAGCGCAGTCCTGGGCAGTGTTCACAGCTCTGTTTGGGTTCTTGCTCTATCAGAACTACGACCTTTATGAGGACATCGCTAACTCCGGCTTAGTGCAGCACTCCAGTGTGCTCAAGATCGTCATGGTGGTGCTTGGTGCGCTGCTGTTAATTGCGCTGATAGTGGGCGTGTACTGCTATTTCAGTTGGCGCCACATGGGGTATGCGGTTACGGAAAACGCGGTTTATTACCGCAACGGCATCTTGGCGCGCAACCAGCGGCACGCCCGCTTGTCGCGGATCCAAACCGTGAATATTACCCACTCACTGGTGGGGCGCCTGTTTGGATTAGGCAAGATTGACATTGAGGTTGCAGGTGGGGCGGATTCAAACCTGTCGTTTGGCCTGCTGAAAACCAACGAGTTGGAAGCGGTTCGGCGCGAAATCCTAGTGCGCCGAGCAGGCACCAAAACTGCAGACGCGTCTGCCACGCGCGCTGAAGGCACCAATCAAAGTACTGAGGGCGTCACCCAAAGTGCTGAGGGCGTCGACGCGCCGGCAGGCGTGACCAATAGTGCGGCCGCTGGACCTCAAGCGGAAAATGGTGTGGCCGCTGGACCTCAGGCCAGTATTCAAGCGGATAACGCCCCTCAAACGAGTATCCAAGCGGATAATGGTGCGGCCAATGGACCTCAAGCGAACAACGGGGTAGGAAATGGGCCTCAAGCGAACAACGGGGCGGACGCGGTCGAAATTGATTCGTGGCAAGAAGACGGCCGGCCCATAATTGAGGTGCCGTGGCCGCGACTGCTTGGATCCTTGTTTGTGAACTTCGGGATGATATTCGTACTGGTTATCGGTATAGCGTTTCTATCTAGCGCAGTCATATTTTGGGCGGTGTTTGACTCCGCAGTGTCCGAGCTCGTTGGGATCGTCCTCGGTGGGGTCGCGACGATTGGTGTGCCACTGCGAAGCTTCGCGAAAAACTTCAACTTCCGCGCATTCGTAACTGCAGATGGTATCCGGATCCGCGCGGGGCTCACCTCTACCCGCGCGCAAACAATCGCTCCGGCGCGCATCCACGGTTTAGAAATCAAGCAACCGTTCTTATGGCGGATCTTCGGCTGGTACAAAGTCAGTATCGTCCAAGCCGGATTCCAAGGTAGTGGCGAAGGCGGGTCGGAAGACAGGGACGTGCTCTTACCTGTTGGCAGTATGTCTGACATGCTGCGTGCCGTCTGGATGGTGTACCCGGACCTGGGGATCGATGACCCGATGGAACTTGTGCGTTCAGGGATCGAAGACCGTGGGCCAAGCCCAATCTACGAAGTTTGCCCGCGCCGCGCGCGGATTTTCGACTGGATCACTTATGACCGCAACGCGATTGCGTTAACCGACCGGGTGGTGGCGTTGCGCTCGGGGCGGATCACGCGCAAGCTCGCTATGTTTGCCTACCCGCGGGTTCAATCGGTGAAACTGTACACCGGGCCGTGGCGCACTAAGCGGCGTCTGCGGAGCCTGGACTTCCACTTGGTTTCACTAACTGGTAGCCAGTCTTTAGCGCACGTTGACGAGCAGGTGGGGAGGAACGTTATGGCCCTAGTGGCTGCGCGGGCGCGAGTGGCGCGGCGTGTTGAAGAGCCTGAGGCGTGGCGTAAGCGCGTTGAATCAGCGCGCGATATTCCCGCAGAGAACCTGTTTACCGACGGCCCTGAGGTTGTAGAGAAACAGATGAAACTTGGGCAAGAAACGCAGGCCCGCCATGCCAGCTAGATTCCGTATTGGAGTTGTGGGTGCGGGCCGAGTTGGCCCCACGCTCGGCCTGGCGCTGCAGCGGGCAGGCCATTCAGTGGTGGCGGTAACCCGTTCAAGATCTGAAGAGCGCAACGATCGGGTGGCGGCACTGCTGCCCAACGCCCGGGTGACGGACGCGGACCAAGTGGTGGCGGCTAGTGACTTGGTGATTGTAGCGGTGCCCGACGACCAGATCGCACCCGTTGTAGATGGGCTGGCGAAACTGGAGGTCTGGCGCGCCAACCAGATTGTGGTGCACCCCTGTGGAGCGCACGGAGTAGCGGCACTATCGGGCGCCTCCGCAGCGGGGGCGATCCCGATCGCCCTGCATCCGGCCATGACTTTCACGGGAACGTCGCTGGACGTGGACCGCTTGGTGAACTGCCCCGTAGCTGTAACCGCACCCGCGGTTGGAATCGCGATCGGCCAGGCCCTCGTGATGGAAATGGGAGCGACCCCCTACGTGGTGGAAGAAGAAGACCGGGCGGTGTACCACGCGGCGCTAGCGCACGGCGCGAACTACCTGGTGACGATTGTGTCCCAAGCAGTAACAGCGCTTAGCAAAGCGGGAATAGATGAACCCGCCGAGTATATTCAACCACTGCTAAACGCAGCGCTAGAACGCGCTCTATCGGAAGGGGCAGTGGGGCTGACGGGGCCGGTGGTGCGTGGTGACATGGGTACGATCAGCGCGCACGTGGACGCGCTGCGCAACGCGGGGTTGGCAAGCGTGGCACGCACCTACATGGACATGGCCGAAGCGACCGCGCAGGAAGCCAACGAAGTGGGGTTAATCGACGACGCCACTGCGGAAGCGATCCACGCCGAACTGCTCTACCGCCGGTAAGCCCGCCGAACCCCCCGATGGTAGTTCGGCCGCGGAACTGGGCGGGGTGGTAGTTCAACCGCGAAACTGGGCGAGGCCGGTAGATTGGCTTCGCAACTCAGCGCGGCTCAGCTAGGAATTGAAACCATTCTTTCGTCTCCACAACCCCCTCGTGCACGTTTGTGCGTTCTCGTTGAGAAAACTTTCGAATTTAGTAACGTTGCTGTAACCTAAATTGGTGACTGGAGGTATTGCCTCGGGATTAGTGCCCTGCGGGTAGTGCCTCAAACGCTTGACACAGCCGTCAACACCACGGCTGGTTCTAAGCACAGCCGTAGCAATACAACAGGAGGTTCAGAATGCGAGAGCAAAACACATTCCTCACGGCTCACTCCCGTGCCCAGGCGTTGAAAGATATGACGGACGAAGAGGGCGTGGACATCCTCGTGATCGGTGGTGGCGTAACCGGAGCGGGAATCGCGCTCGACGCCGCTTCACGCGGGCTACGCACAGCCGTTGTAGAAGCGGGGGACTGGGCCAGCGGTACCTCCGCGTGGTCCTCAAAACTAGTTCACGGCGGACTGCGGTACCTATATAACCTCGATTTCGCACTGGTTGCAGAAGCGCTGAAGGAACGCGGCCTGCTTCTTACTAAAACCGCACCCCACCTGGTGAAAGCCCAACCGTTCTTGTGGCCACTGAAAACCCCCGTGGTGGAACGCGCGTACTCCGCGGTAGGGGTCGGCATGTACGACGCGATGGCACAGTGGGCGCACCGCGGATCCGTGCCCGTGCAGAAGCACTACTCACGCAGCGGCGCCATGAAACTGTTCCCCGGGATTAAACCGTCTGCGCTAACAGGCGCCATCCGGTTCTACGACGCCCGGGTTGACGACGCGCGCCTGGTGGTTGACCTGGTTCGGACCGCGTCTGGCTTTGGAGCGCTCGCGGCCTCGCGCACCCAGGTGGTGGGACTTACCAAGACCGCTAGTGGAGCGGTGAACGGCGCGCGTATCGTCGATTTAGAGTCGGGCAAAGAAATGCAAGTAAAGGCGCGCCACGTTATTAACGCAACCGGGGTGTGGACCGAAGAGACGGAGAAACTCGGGGGCACCGACGGTGGGTTGAAGGTGCTGGCCTCGAAGGGGATTCACATTGTGGTGCCCCGCGAACGCATTAACGCGCAAACCGGGATCTTCTTGCGTACCGAGAAGTCCGTGCTGTTCATTATTCCGTGGCAGCGCTACTGGGTGATTGGCACGACGGATACGCCGTACGAGCAGGACATTTCGCGCCCGGTGGCTACCAAAGCGGATGTGGATTACGTGCTGGACCACGCGAACGAGATTCTTGCGGACCCGTTGACGCGCGAGGACATTATTGGTGTTTACGCGGGATTACGCCCGCTGCTGCAACCTGGGGTGAAGGGCGATAAGACGCAGTCAACCAAGGTGTCTCGCGAGCACACGGTGACGGCTGCGGCCCCGAACTTGACGGTGATTGCGGGCGGTAAGCTCACCACATACCGGCCGATGGCGCAAGACGCAGTGGATTTCGCGCTTGGAGAGGCAGAAGCGAAGCGTCGGCCTTCGATTACCGAAAACGTGCCCCTGGTGGGTGCGGAAGGATTCTTCGCTACAGCCCGGCGTGCACCTGCGATTGCCAGTAAATACGGGTGGACAGCTGCGCGCGTGGAGTCGCTGCTGGATCGTTATGGGGCGGAGATTGACCGGGTTTTGGATTTGCTTGAGGAAGACCCGGATTTGGCGCAGCCTTTGAAGGAAGCGCCGCAGTTCTTGCGTGCTGAGGTTGTGGCCGCCGTCCGTTTTGAAGGTGCTTTGCATCTTGAGGACGTGCTGGTCCGCAGGGTGCGTCTGGATTTGGAGCAGCGTGACCGCGGGGTGGCTGCAGCTCCGGAAGTGGCGGATTTGATGCGTAAAGAGTTGGGTTGGGATGAGCAAACGCGCAAGCGGGAGCTGGATTCTTACCGGCAGCGCACCGCGGACCTGGCGAAGGCAGAGACATTGCCTTCCGATGAGCAGGCCGCGTCTGTGGTAACCGCTAACCCAGAGATTGTGCCACGCCGCCCACTCGCCTAGGCGCAACTAAACGCGGTGGCACCATTTCGAGTGCCATTGCGGCGGGTGCGGTCCCGCAGGCCCGGCTTAGCCTCCACTTGTTGGAGTGCAGCTGGGCCTGCGGGCTTATTAGACTGCGGCTGGGCCTGCGGGCTTACCAGGCTGCAACTGGGCCCGCGCGGTCATTAGAGTGCAGCGGTTTCCGCGGCTATATCCTCTCTTGTTAAGAAAGTGCCCCACCTGTTTGATGGTTTTCGTTGTTAGCACGCGGGCGCGGTAAGATTTACCGCGAAGGAGGGGTCGTGGTAAACGAACCGAAGGTTGTTAAAACCCGTGAGGAACTCAAACGTGCGTTGACAAGCATGTCTGGGCAGCGGGGGTTAGTTATGACAATGGGGGCTCTGCATGAGGGGCACTTGTCATTGGTGAAGGCAGCGGCGCAGCGCGCCGGCCATGTGGTGGTGAGCATTTTTGTGAACCCCACACAGTTTGCGCCCGGCGAGGATTTTGAGGCCTACCCACGGGACCTCCAAAAAGACTTGAACGCCCTAGCGCAGGTGGGAGCGGACCTTGTGTTTGCCCCATCGGCAGAAGAAATGTATCCGCATGGCGAAGCGCAGGTGCGGATCGACCCGGGGCCCACAGCCAAGGTGCTGGAAGGGAAAACGCGGCCCACGCATTTTGCGGGTGTGTGCCTGGTAGTTAACACAGTGTTCAATTTGGTGCGCCCGGATGTGGCCGTGTTTGGGCAAAAAGACGCCCAGCAGCTGGCGATTGTGCGGCAAATGGTGCGCGACCTAGACATGGGGATTGAGATTGTTGGGGCTCCGATTGTGCGTAGCAGCGACGGCCTAGCGCTGTCTTCGCGCAACGCGTACCTGTCGGAATCCGAGCGCGCAAAGGCCCTCGGGCTATCAAAAGCACTGCAAACGGGCGCACAGGCAGCGCAAACCGGTGCGGACGCAAAAATGATTGTGCACAAAACCCTAGAAGCACTGACGCAGCCGGGCATTGAGGTGGATTATGTGGCGCTCGTTGACCCCACCACGTTCCAACCCATCACGCATGGCACGGGGGTGCTAGCGGTGGCAGCAAAAGTGGGGGCTACGCGGCTGATTGACAATTTGATTCTTGAGGTGAAATGAATGGCAGAGGTTTATCGGACTCTGATGAGTGGCAAAATCCACCGGGCCACAGTTACGAGCGCGGACCTGCACTACGTGGGGTCGATAACGATTGACTCGGACCTGCTGGAGGCGGCCGGCATCGTTGAGGGGGAGAAGGTGGACGTTGTGTCCGTCACCTCGGGAGCGCGCTTGTCTACGTACGCCATTGCAGGCCAGCCCGGCAGCGGTGGAATCCAGGTGAATGGGGCGGCCGCTCACCTCATAAATAAAGGGGAAGTCGTTATAATAATTGCGTATGCGCAAGTCCCACAATCTCAGCTGGAAGGGTGGCGTGGCCGCGTCGTACTTGTAGACGAACGCAACCGGCAGATACATGTGGGGGACGACCCAGCCTCGGTCCCCGCCGGGTTAGAAAACGCCACCGGAGGCGAAGGTCCGTTACGTAGTCCGTTGCGGTAGAGCAGGCGGACACGAGTATTGCATTAGGTAACATTAGAGCGTGAGTAAAATGAAAGACTTTCTAGAAAACGCGCCTGAACAGGTGCGGGTGCGGGCAAACAAAAGGCAGGAAATGTTGGATGCGGGGGTGGATCCGTATCCGGTTGAACTTCCCATAACCACCACGATCGCGCAGGTGCGTGAGGCCTACGAATCTTTGGGGGAAGAAGAGGAATCCCAGGATGTTGTGGGTTTGGTTGGCCGCGTGATGGCGGTGCGTGGTTCCGGTAAGTTGCAGTTCGTGGTGCTCCAGGATGGGGCGGGGAACCAGTTGCAGGCAATGCTTTCGGCGAAGGCTGTGGGCGCGGATTCTTTGAAGTCTTTCAAATCGCTGGTGGATTTGGGTGATCACCTGTTTGTGCGGGGCCGTCCGATTCGTTCTAAACGCGGGGAACTGTCGGTGTTCGCGGAGGCCACGGAAGATGAAGCTGCGTGGCGGATTGCGTCGAAGGCGTTGCGGCCACTGCCGAAGGCGTTTGTAACTGATGATGGTACTGCGATGACCCTGTCGGAGGACCAGCGGGTGCGCCGGCGTTATTTGGATATGATTGTGCGCCCTGCAGCGCGGGACATGGTGCGGGTGCGTGCGAACGTGGTGTATTCGCTGCGGGAGTACTTCCATGACGCGGGGTTCATTGAGATTGAAACTCCGATGTTGCAGACGATTCATGGGGGTGCGGCGGCTCGGCCGTTCACGACGCACATGAACGCGTATGACACGGACTTGTTTTTGCGTATTGCCCCGGAGTTGTTTTTGAAACGCGCCGTTGTGGGCGGGGTTGACAAGGTTTTTGAGATTAATCGTAACTTCCGTAACGAGGGGGCGGATTCTTCGCATTCCCCGGAGTTCACGATGCTGGAGGCCTACGAGGCGTATGGCACGTACGATTCGATGGCGCGGCGGACGCGGGAGTTTATTCAGAAGGCGGCTCGGGATGCGATGGGTTCGGAGCAGGTGACGTTGCCGGACGGTTCCGTGTACGACCTGTCGGGTTCTTGGCGTGAGATTTCTATGTTTGAGGCAACTGCGGACGCTTTGGGGCGGGAATTCTCGGTGGATACGCCGCGTGAGGAGCTGCTGGCCATTGCCGGTGAGTTCGGGTTGGATATTCCGGATCACTATGTGAATGGCAAGATTGCGGAAGAGATTTTTGAGGCCGCGTTGGGTGATGACTTGTATGAACCCACGTTTGTGCGTGATTACCCGGTGGATTCGTCGCCGCTGGTGCGTCAGCATCGTTCGAAACCGGGTGTCGTGGAGAAGTGGGACCTGTATATTCGTGGGTTCGAGTTGGCGACCGCGTATTCGGAACTGGTGGACCCGGTGGTGCAGCGCGAACGATTGGTGGAGCAGTCGCTCGCGGCGGCGCAGGGTGATGAGGAAGCCATGAGTTTGGACGAGGACTTCTTGGAAGCCATGGAGCAGGGCATGCCGCCCACGGGTGGGATGGGCATGGGCCTGGATCGCCTGCTGATGGCGTTCACCGGCCAGGGGATTCGCGAGACCATCACGTTCCCACTGGTGAAGAAACTGTCGTAATGGAGCCGCTGGAACTGGTTACGCGTTAGTCTTGTAGAAATGTGACGCGTAACCAGAGGAGGGGCTCTGATGGATCTGGGGTTAACCAACAAAGTGGCGTTCGTAGCCGCGTCCACGTCGGGTTTGGGGCGTGCTAGCGCTGTTGAGTTAGCGGCTGAGGGCGCGCGCGTGTTCGTAACGGGGCGTACTCAAGCGCGCGTGCAAACAGTGGTGGAGCAGGTGCTCGAGGCTGGCGGGGAAGCTGATGGCGCGGTTATGGACGTTGAGGATTTAGCGTCTGTGGAGCATGCGGCAGCTACGTGTGAGGCCGTGTTCGGGCCGATTGATGTGCTGGTGCTCAATGGTCCGGGGCCGCGGCCGGGGAAACCCACGACGGTGGAACCTAAAGATGTGGACGAGGCGATGAATCGCCTGGTGAAGCCGCATATAGCGCTGGTTAATCGCTGTTTACCGCATATGCAGAAGCAGGGTTGGGGGCGGATTATTGCGGTTGGTTCAGTGGCGGTGCAAACACCTTCTGAGCAGCTGGTGTTGTCTTCGATGGGGCGGATGGCGCTGGCAGGGTATTTGAAAGCACTTTCCCTTGAGGTTGGGGCAAGTGGCGTGACCGTGAACGTAGTGCATCCGGGGCGGATTTTGACGCCGCGGATAGATCAGTTGGATGCAGACGCGGCGCAGCGCGAGGGCGTTTCCCCTCAGGACGTGCGGGAACGTTTTGAAAATAGTATTCCTGTGAAGCGTTTGGGGAAGCCTGAGGAACTAGCCGCGGCCGTGGTGTTTTATTCGTCTAAAGAAGCTGCGTACATTACGGGCACTGGCTTGCGCGTGGATGGTGGAAGCACGCCTGTACTTTAGGGAACTGCGGGAACGCGCCTGCGTGCCTGCGGGGCGAGTGTAGCCGACTGTTCGATACGATAGGGGTATAGCAGTTTTTGTAAGGCTAGTTCGCTGTGTGCGTGGAAGGATATTGCGTTGGAGCCGTTAGTTATTGGGATTGATTCGTCTACGTCCGCCACAAAGGCTGTGGTGATTGATGCGGGTGGCCACGTGTTGGCTACGGGTCGGTCGCGCATTGAGTTTTTCACGCCTCATATGCATCAGTATGAGCATGATCCGCGTCAGTGGTGGTCTTCTACGCAGGAGGCGGTTGCGCAGGCGGTGGCGCAGTTGTCGGCGCAGGATCGGGCGCGGGTGAAGGCGATGGGGATTACGCATCAGCGGGAGACGTTTGTGGCGTTGGATGAGCGTGGGGAGGCGATTCGTCCGGCGATTTTGTGGTTGGATTCGCGTGCTGGTGAGCAGATCAACCGGTTGGGTTCGGATGCGGTGCATGAGCTGTCGGGGAAGCCGGCGGATACGACGTCGGCGTTGTATAAGATGGCGTGGTTGAAGGAGCATGAACCGCAGGTGTTTGAGCGCGCACACCTGGTGGTGGATGTGCATGCGTATGTGGCGCATGGGTTGACGGGCCGGTGGGTGTCGTCGACGGGTAGTGCGGATACGTTGAATTTGTTTGATATTGCGGCGCAGACGTGGTCGCCGACCCTGTTGGATATGGCTGGTGTGCGGGCGGAGCAGATGCCGGAATTGGCTAAGCCCGGTGAGGTCGTGGGGCCACTGTTACCAGAGCTTGCTGCCCAGTGGGGGCTTGAGGACGTGGTTGTGGTCGCGGGCTTGGGTGATGGGCAGGCGGCTGGTTTGGGGACTGCGGCGACGGAGCCGGGGGTGGCGTATGTGAATATTGGGACGTCGATTGTGGCGGGTGTGCATGCGGATGAGTACCGGTTCTCTAAGCAGTATCGCGCGTTAGTGGCGGGGATTCCGGGTTGGTTCGTGTTGGAGTCGGTGCAGAACTCCGGTTCGGTGCTTGGTAACTGGTTCCGCCGGGAGTTCAACGATCCGGCGTTGGAGGGCGCACCGGACCCCAAGTTGGAAGCCGCTGCCGCCCAGGTGCCAGCGGGTTGCGAGGGGTTGTTGTCACTGCCGTATTGGAATGCGGTGCAGGCGCCGTATTGGGATCCGTTTGCGCGGGGCGCGGTTGTTGGTTATGGGTCTGGGCACACGCGGGCGCATGCGTACCGTTCTTTGTTGGAGGGCATGGCGTTTGAGTTGGCTTTAAATCTTGAGGGTCTAGCCCGTGGTGGGGCGGCGCCGGTGCGTGAGCTGCGCGCGGTAGGTGGTGGCTCCAGGTCTGCGTTGTGGCGGCAGATTATTTGTGATGTTACCGGCGTGGAGATTGTGCGTTCAGAAGTTGAGGAAGCATCGGCGCAGGGGGCGGCGGCGCTCGCGTTCGTGGGGATTGGTTATTACGACGATGCGGCGCATGCGGCCTCAGCGATGGCGCATTTGGGGGAGCGGACGACACCGGATGCGAAAACCCACGACCGGTACCGCAAATGGATGGGTGTGCACCGCAAGATCTTCCCGGCCCTGCAGGACATATTCCACGACATCCAAGACGTAGCCGTGGAACTGGGGGAGTTGTAAGCCCGCAGTTAGACAGCTGTGTGCATGCGTAAGTCGGGGAGAAACTACTTCTTTGATGGCGTAAGCGTGCAGCTAGGGCAGTCTTAAAATGTAGTTAGACCGACTCTTTGTAGTTGCAAGTAGCGAATAAGAGGGGGCTGAGTACGTTGTGTACTCAGCCCCCTTTTTGTTTAGCTGTTAAACAGGAGTGTCCTGTTTAGTTGCCTGGTTTAGTGTGCGCGGCGGCATGCAGCAGCCGTGAAAATGTTACATATGCCACTGCCGATCTGGTTCTGTGGACTCAAACAACAACCGGCCTCGCCGATACGACGCCACCACCGGCGCATGGAACGCCAATGCCTCCCGCCACGACCTCGCGCCCAACACAATGAAGTTCGCATCATTGCCTTCCGCGATGCCATACCCCTCAAGGTTCAAAGTACGCGCCCCATTATGCGTAATGAACCGGTACGAACCATCAATCTGCGCCGCACCCATCATCTGCGTCACATACAAACCAAACAACGTCACGTCCCGCAACGAGCCCGTCCCCAGCGGATTCCACGGATCCACAATGTCATCTTGCCCAAACGACACGTTCAAACCCGCCTCCGTGAGCTCCGGCACGCGCGTCACCCCACGCCGCTTCGGATACGTATCCAATCGGCCCTGCAAATGCGTATTCACCATCGGATTAGACACAAAATTAATCCCACTGAGCTGCAACAACCGCAACAACTTCACAAAATACGCATTATTGTACGAATGCATCGCCGTCGTGTGCGACGCCGTCACCCGCGCGCCCACACCCGCCTCATACGCCCGGGTAGCCAACGTTTCCAAACCGCGCGACGCCTCATCGTCAATTTCATCGCAATGCACATCCATCAACAAACCGAACTCCTGCGCCAACTCAAACGCAAAGTTCAACGACGAAACTGAATACTCCCGCGTAAACTCAAAATGCGGAATCGCCCCAATCGCATCCACCCCCATTTGAGCCGCCTCACGCATCAAAGCACGCCCATTCGGGAACGAATCAATTCCCTCCTGAGGGAACGCCACCAACTGCAACGTCACCTGGTCACGCAACTGTTCACGCAACTCCAACAACGCCCGCAACGCCGTCAAATTCGGATCCGTTACATCCACGTGCGAACGCACAAACTGAACCCCGAACCGCACCTGCTGACGGATCGCCCGCAGCGCCCGCTCCTTCACATCCTCAGCCGTCAAACGCTGCTTACGCTTGGACCAAATCTCAATGCCCTCAAACAGCGTTCCCGACTCGTTCGGATGGGGATCGCCCTCCGTCATCGTCGCATCCAAATGCACGTGCGACTCCACAATCGGGGGCAGTACCAAACGGCCCCCACAATCACGAACCTCCACGCCTTCAGCAACGGTCGCACCTTCATCAACGGAAGCGTTGCCGCTGGGGGACTCGACGGAAGCGTTGCCGCTGGGGGACTCGACGGTAGTGTTGCCGCTGGGGGAGTTTTTGGTGGCAGTTCCATCTTGGGGTGCATTGGCCGCGGAGCTAGCAGGGGAGTCGTCCGCCGCGGTAATGCGCGCAATCTTGCCGTCGCGCACAAGAATATTCGACAGGTGCGCATCGTTTTCAATCCGAACGTTCTTAAGCAGTGTGGACATTACGACCCTTCCTCAACTTCTCCACTACTTGACCAACCGCGTACACCAACACCGCAGCAACCACCGCGTTAATAGACGCAATCCCAACCGGGACCGTCCACCCAACAACTGCGCCAACAACCACGCCAGCAACACAGAACCAAGCCACTGGACGCGCCGACCCCGCCGAGTGCGTGTCCGCCACGAAACCGCGCCGATCCGCCTCTTCAACCCGGCGCACTACCTGCATGTACCGCTTATGGTTCGCTACAAAATCTGCAACCAGTATCGCCCCAATCGGGGGCAGTGTTGCGTTCAAAAAACTTAGCCAACCCACAAAGTTGTCATACAACCACAGGGCGCTGAGTGTGCCCAAGGCGCCAGCAATCAGCACCATCGGACGGGTTGGACGCTTCGTGATATTCGCATACCCCAAACCCGTGGTGTAAAGCGCGTTATTATTGGTCGTCCAAATATTGGCACCCAGCACAAACAACGCTGGAATCGCTAAGCCCTGCGCGATCATCACATAGAAAATGTCGTCCTTACCCGTGAACGCCCCGCCCACAGCGCCGAACGAGAACATCAAAGTGTTACCTAGCAAGAACGCCACCACCGTGGTCACCACCGCCGACTTTGCCGTAGCCGCGAAGCGGGTGAAGTTCGGGGTCGCGCTCCCTCCGGAAATAAATGAACCCACAACCATGCCCACACCCGTGATAACCGGCATCCCCGTGGAATGGGCAAAAATATTCGCAAGGCCGCCACCCGCATTCGTGGCCGTCACCATCGAATAAGTCCCCAAAATCGCTATGAGGGGTACGGAAACGAAAGACACAATCTCAATGGCTTTAATCCCATAAAAGGCAGAAGCCGTCATGAACGCACCCGCGATCAACACGATGGGCCACGGGGAAATCCCCAGCAGCTCACCCGTGGGAATCGCGAACATCGCCACCCCCACTCCGAACCAACCCATTTGCGTAAACGCAATCAAAAATGAAGGAACGAAAGAGCCGTAGCGGCCAAACGAGTGGCGCGCCAACTCGTCCACTCCCATCCCCGTTTTCGCACCCACGTAAGCCAACGAACCTGTGAAGACCGCGAGGATCAGGCCGCCCACAATAACTGCGGCAGCGAAACCACCCAGATCTAAGCCGTTACCCAGCTTCGCACCCACCGACATGGACGCAGAGAAAAACGTGAACCCGAGCATAACAAAACCGACGGCCCAAAAGGAACGTCGGCTAGAAATAGGAACAGCGGAAAAAGAGAAATCCTCATCTGTTTTTCGCACTGGCACATCCGGTGTTGGAGGCGACGAATGCGTCGATTGCTTTGTAACTGTTGGCGCAGAAGCCATGAACCGTTCCCCTCTCTCTTCTAGAGCCACCCGATTTTGGCTCAAATTGCCACTAGCTTATTGCTCCCACCATGTTCACCACAAGTTTCTCAAGGGTGAAGTTGCGCACGAATAGCTGCGCAAAACAGTTCGCACTGCAACCGCTTAACTGATTTTCACGGTACGTTCCAAAGCCAATCGCCACCGAAGTAACTGCACCACTTTCCATCGCTACGCGCCACATCCGCGGAAGTGGTTTTCGTGACACTTAATGTAACTAAAAGCCGGTGTGTGGGGCCTGCAAGGAACCTCACAACACGAACCCCCGTTTTCCTTAATATGATGGGGACGATAGCGAAATGTCCGCAAGGCGCGGTTCGCTAAGGAGGATTCAATGAACGTTGCAGAGCAGTTAGTTGCTCAGCTAGTGGACGCGGGTGTGAAGAGGATCTACGGAATCGTCGGAGACTCCCTCAACCCGGTAGTGGACGCCGTACGTAAAACTGGTGGTTCCAAAAAAGGTGGAATCGACTGGATCCACGTGCGTCACGAAGAAGCCGCTGCGTTCGCCGCAAGCGCGGACGCGCAGCTAACGGGCGAACTAGCCGTCTGCGCTGGTTCATGCGGACCCGGGAACCTACACTTAATTAACGGCCTGTTCGACGCGTGGCGTTCAAGCGCCCCCGTGCTCGCAATCGCCTCACACATTCCGAGCGTGCAAATCGGCAGCCACTACTTCCAAGAAACGCATCCGGACCGACTCTTCGCCGAATGCTCCGACTACTGCGAAATGGTGTCAACCCCAGACCAGGCCCCCCGCGTGTTCGCAGATGCGATCCGCACGGCCCAGTCCCTCAAATCCGTTTCCGTAGTCACCCTGCCCGGCGACGTTTCCCATGAGGAGACGACCGCACCCACGCCACGCTACATCCCAGCGCGCCGCCCCCGAATGGTGCCGGCCGACGAAGACGTGGCGCAGCTAGCTAAAATGCTTAACAAAGCGAAGAAAGTTGCGATCTTCGCAGGTATCGGTGTTACCGGCGCGCACAGTGAAGTACTGGAACTGGCGGCGCGTCTAAACGCCCCGGTTGGGCACTCTCTGCGCGGTAAAGACGCGATCCAATACGACAACCCGTTCGACGTGGGCATGACCGGTCTACTGGGCTACGGCGCGGCCGCCGAAGGGATGAAAGACGCCGACCTGCTGCTCATGCTTGGCACCGACTTCCCCTACGACCAGTTCCTCCCCGACGTTCCCACCGTGCAGGTGGACGTGCGCGGACACGCGATTGGCCGGCGCACCCAAATAACCCTGCCGATCCAAGCGGACGTGGCCGAACTATGCCGAGCCGTGCTGCCCCTCGTGGAACAAAAGAACGACCGGTTCCTAAAGTCCACCCTGAAGCGCCACCGCAAGCTCATGACCTCCACGGTGAACGCGTACACGAAGAACGTGGAGAACATGAAACCGATCCACCCAGAGTTTGTTGCGCACGTGTTGAACGAACTCGCGGACAAAGACGCGGTATTCACCGCGGACACCGGCATGTGCAACGTGTGGACCGCCCGTTACATCGACCCGCTGGGCACGCGGCGGCTAATCGGCTCGTTCCTACACGGGTCTATGGCGAACGCACTCCCGCAAGCCGTGGGGGCTGCGACCGCGTACCCGGGGCGGCAAGTGATCTCCGTGTCCGGTGACGGGGGTCTGTCCATGCTGCTCGGTGAGCTCATGACGGCCCGCTGCCACGACCTGCCTATCACCGTGGTCGTGTTCAACAACGCGACGCTGGGCATGGTGAAACTAGAGATGCTGGTAGACGGCCTGCCGGACTTTGGCACCGACGTGCATGACGTCAACTACGCCGGTATCGCCAAGGCTGCTGGGTTCTGGTCGAAACGCGTGGTTGATCCAAAAGATGTGCGTTCCACCTTGCAAGAAGCCCTTTCGCACAACGGGCCGGCACTGGTGGAAGTCCTCACGGATCCGAACGCGCTTTCGCTGCCCCCCAAAATCACCGGTGAGCAGCTGATCGGCTTCGCCACCGCCATGTCAAAAATGGTGATGTCCGGCGGTATGGGGGAGGCCATTTCGATGGCTACTTCCAACATGAGGAACATCCCTCGGCCGTAGAATAATCCGAACCCCACCGACGGCTCGACTGCCGCATCGGTGAGGATTCATTAGATCCCCATAGGGCGGGTGTGCTTCGACGCACCCGCCCTTTTTGGCACCCTCTTTTAACCTCTTGCGCCTGGTATTTCTGAGCTGCGGACCCTGTGTTAGACGCGGCCGTGTGAGAATGCCTACAAGAAGATCAGTGAAGGCGATAAATATATATAGATAGGTAAGGTAGAAATATATCGAGGGATTGAAACTTTGGGTAACCTAAGTTAGGCTAATGAACGTGATTATCAATAAGAGTACAAAGCGCATCGCAGGCGCTCTTGCGACCATGCTGCTAGTCGCAGGCTTGGCGGGATGCCAAGATAAAACAACCGGAGCAGCAAAAGAAAACGAATCGGCAAACGCGGATACGCAAACCGTGAAAGCCGTTGCATCCACCACCCAGGTGTGCGACTACATCACGCAGTTAGCAACCGATAACTCCAAAGACGCGCAACTATCGTTCAACCGAATGGGATCTGACGGCAAAAAAGAGCACTTCGGAGCGGAAGGGGATAACGCTAAGAGCACGCTGGACCTCACGTGTCTACTTGCTCCTAACGCATCTGCCCACGAACACGAAATGACGCCCGAACAATCGAAAGCGCTCGCGGATGCAGACCTGTTCTTCGTCTCCGGCGTGGACCTAGAACACTTCCTCGACCAAGCCGTGCAGTCCACCGGCTTTAAAGGCACGATGGTCATCACCGCTGGGGTAGCGGGCGCGGCGGACGTTGATGACCTCAAAGGGCAGCAAGAAAAAGAATCTAAACTGCCCTACAAAGTAGACCGAGGAATCGACAAAGTCGACGTGGCGAAGTGGCCGTTCCCGCCCGAAGAAGGGGAGAGCGAACCAGAATTCCGGTTCGACCCGCACGTGTGGACTTCCCCGCACAACGCGATGGTGCAAGTGAAGAACATTGGGCACGCACTAGAGGTCGCGTCACCAAAGAATAAAGACCTGTTCAAGAAACACGTGGACAAGTACCTAGAGCGGCTACAAGAACTCGACGAGTGGGCGAAAGAATCACTCGACAGCGTACCGGAAAAACAGCGGGTGCTATTTACTTCGCACGACGCGTTCGGGTACTTCTCAAACGAGTTCAACGTGAAGTTTGAAGGGGCCGCCCTGTCGGACTTCAACTCCCAGCAAGACGCCACCGCAGATAAGATTAAAGAAACTGCAAAGCAGGTTAAAGATGCGGGAGCGGTAGCGATTTTCGCGGAAAACTCCAACAACCCCAAATCCGTGCAAAAAGTTGCGGAAGTAGCCGGCGTAAAAGCTGTGATCGGAGACGAAGCCCTCTACGGCGACTCCCTGGGGGAACCCGGATCCGATGGGGAAACCTACATCGGGTCCATCCTCCACAACGTGACCAACCTGGTTACCGCGTGGGATGGCAAAGTAGCGCAGGTGCCCGACCGTCTCTCCCAATGGGCACCGAAAAAATAATGAAGTCGCCTAAAGCGGCTTAAAACGGCCCTTGAAACGGGCCTTGAAACTGTCGTTGAAACGGGCCGCCAAAAGCGGCTTAAGAGCCGCTCATGAAACAGGCAGTAAAAAGCGCCTCAAGAATAACTAAATATTGACTTGGCAACGCAATGCGTTCGTAACGCGTGCATTTGGAACTTGTAGCTGAACCACCGAACAGTACTGCTACTGAAAGTGGAACCGCCTTAAACCTCTCCACAGTCCAAATGTGCACTGGTACTGCGCATTGCGTTGTCGCCTACCGCATTTCAGGGCCTCCGATTTGTATGAGGTCCTCCAACTTGCATGAGGGATTAGCCCGACGGGGCTGCCTCATGAGTATGCAGCTCATGAGGGGAGGCAAAATGCGGACCACCAGAAGAACACAGATGCGAACGAGGGAGAGCGAACACTTGCACGACGTACAGCACACCAACACCGCCATCGAAATAACGGATGCGGCCTTTGCCTACACCCGAGACCCTGTGGTCACGGGGGTTAACACGCAGTTGCAACCCGGGCAAGCGATGGCGTTGATTGGCCCAAACGGATCGGGGAAAACCACTTGGCTACGTGCCGTCCTAGGGATGGTGCGCGTAGCGGAAGGTCAAGTGCAGGTCCTGGGGCACCAACCCGGCCACGCGCCCCGCGGTTCCATCGGATACGTCCCCCAAGTCAGTGACCTCGACCAAACCTTCCCCGTAACCGTACGCGACGTAGTGCAAATGGGCCTGTACCCAAAAATGAGCTTCTGGCAACGGGTAAACCAACGCGGGCGCGAACGCGTACAAACCGCCCTAAAAGAAGTAGACCTACTGCACCGCGCCGACGACAAGTTCGGCAACCTATCGGGCGGCCAACAACAACGCGTGCTCGTCGCGCGCTGCCTAGCCTCAAGCCCACAACTACTACTATTAGACGAACCTTTTAACGGACTCGACCAACCCAACCGCGACGCCCTCCTGCGCATAATTAACAGCGTCAAAGCCAGTGGGGTGGCGGTTGCAGTTTCCACCCACGACCTGGTTCTGGCGCGCGAAGTGTGTGAGCTAATCTGCCTGCTCGGCAACGGGCACCAAGTTGCATTCGGTAGCCGCGAC
Source organism: Gleimia hominis (assembly GCF_032085515.1). Classification (GTDB taxonomy): domain Bacteria; phylum Actinomycetota; class Actinomycetes; order Actinomycetales; family Actinomycetaceae; genus Gleimia; species Gleimia hominis. The sequence continues at coordinate 70,609 of NZ_JASXSX010000004.1, read as the reverse complement.
GACATCTTCGGCTCCCAGCTACTCGCCCAAGCCTACGGCGGACACGACGAATACTACGCCCACCAGGAGGTGCAGTAATGGAGACCATGTCCAATCTTTTTGAACAACTGCGAATCCTCTGCACCTACATTCCCGGCCTGGATCTGCTGGCTAGTGAACCATTCTTGTTCCGCCCCCTGCTGATGCTGGTGGTACTCGGAACCGTGGGCGGCATCATCGGGGTCGTAATCAACCTGCGGTGCGCGGAGTTCAACGCCGAAGCCATGGTCCACTCCGTGTTCCCCGGCATCGTTGCCGGCGCCGTGTACGGCGGCATCGACTCCATCATCCCCGTAGCGTCCGCTGTCGCGGTTCTCGCCGCCCTTGCGTTAACCTACTTCAGCCGACAAAACGTGGGGCGCACCTCTGAAGCCGGAACCGCAGTAGTGCTCACCTCATTCTTCTCATTCGGAATTGTCTTGTCCCTCAAGAAAGGGGACATGTCTGGCCAGCTGGAAGCACTCATGTTCGGCCGGCTGTTGGAAGTGACGGACTATCGCCTAACCCAGGCGCTCGTCGTGTGCCTGGCCGCGGGCGTGCTCGTGGTGTTGGCGTGGCGCGGCCAGATTTACTGCGCATTCGACAGGGTTGGGACCGCAGCCAGCGGGATTTCACTGCTGCGCGCGGACCTAGTACTAAACGTTGCGATCGCAGCGGTCGTGGCGGCCGCGTCGTCCGCAGTGGGTAGCCTGCTCGTCATCGGTTACCTGGTGGTGCCCGGCGCGGCCGCGCGCCTACTGGCCGGCCGCGTGCGATCCATGCTGGCGATATCCATTGCGGTGGGGATCGGCGGCGGGTACCTGGGCATGCTCATGATGCTCATCCCCGCGCCCCGCCCCGTCTCTCCACAAGCATCCGTCGCCCTGTCCGTAATCGCCCTGTACTTCGTTGCCCTCGCAGCCCGCACTGCGCTGCGAACCGACCGCACTGCGCTGCGAACCGGACGCAAACAAACCGCTTCCGCTCGCACAGAATTCGTGGAGGCACACTAATGATCTGGGACATCCTCTTTCTACCCGTAGTTGAAGTGATCCTCATGGGCGCCGCCACCGGTATCGTGGGTGCGCTTGCGGTGGCGCACTCGCGGATTTTCTTCTCCGAATCCCTCACTCACGCCACCTTCCCCGGCGCGATTATCGGGGTGGTGGTAGCAGCTTGGATCGCCCAGTCCGTGTTCGCAACCCGCGCCAGTTACGGCACGCTGTCGATCATGTTGTTCGTCGGTGCAATCCTCATCTGTATTCCCACAATCTGGTTAATGCGCTACCTGGCGCGCGTACCCGGCCAGTCTTCTCAGGCCAGTGCCGGCATTATTCTCACGTTCGGGTTCGCGCTCGGCTATTTTCTGAACAAGTGGTTCGCCCCCTTGCCTCTGAAAATAGACTCGTTCCTAACCGGTTCCCTGCTGCACGTGAACACGGTGGACGTGGGTGCGTTGGCCGTGAACCTGCTGCTTCTGCTGGTGGTCGTGGGGTTTGGGGGCCGTTACCTGACGTTCTACAGTTTCGACCCCGTTGCCTACCGTGCCGCCGGTTTTCATGAGGCACTAGCTGAAGCAGTGATCCTAGCGGCCATCTGCTTGACGACCGTAACTGTAATCCCCGCGGTTGGAACAATCCTCCCGATCGCGCTGATCGCCGCGCCCGCCGCATGCCTGTACCCCCAGGTGAGGTCCATGCGTACTCTCCTGTGGACAACCCCGTTGCTCGGGATCGGTATCGGCCTGGTGGGCCTGGCGGTCGCCGTGCACTGGAACCTGTCCGCCGGTGGCACCATCGCGTGCCTCGCGGGCATCGTGTACCTCGTGGTTACGCTCGCGCGGGACCTCATGAAGAAACTGCACAAACCCACGCAAAAGCGGGGGAGGGGATACGCGCATGCGGGCGCGCGTTTGAAAGTAGCGGAGGCGAAAGCGGTTGACGCGGAAGCTGGGCAGACACGAAACCGGTGAACACGAAAGCGGGCTCTGGCTACCGATTAAAGTAGCTCAAAGCCCGCTTGTGCGTCCTTTTGCACGCCCGCTGCGTGTTCGCTCGCATGTCCGATTGTGCGTCCTTTTGCACGCCCGCCGCGTGTCCGTTGGCGCGGACGTTCGCGTGTCCGCCTGTGCGTCCGCGTGCTCGCCCGCCGCATGTTCGCTCGCGTGTCCGCCTGTGCGGACGTTCGCTCACTTATTTCTTCGGTGGCCGCACCGCGCCCTCAAACAGGTCATCGTGCAGACCGTACGCCCAGTGAATCAAACTCACCGGGTGCACCAGGTTCGCACCCGATCCCTTCGCAATATGCCACCGGCACGTCTCCGTCTCACACGCCGCAATCTTCGGGTTCGTGCGGCGAATCAGATCGAACAGGGGAGCGCCCACTTTCGCTGCAATCTCGTATTTATCTGACTTGAGGGCGTAAGTCCCAGCCATCCCGCAGCACGGCTCACCAGACTCCACCACCTCAACCCCGGGAATCAACTCCATCAGTGGCACCGCAGGCATCCCCATGCCCTGGCTCTTCACCTGACACGGCTGGTGGTACGGAACTTTCATATTCAACTCACGGAAGTTCGTGGGTAACTCACCTTTCAAATACAGGTCCCACAAGAACTCGCTGGTCTCCATGATGCGGGTACTCACATCATCCAACCGTGGGTCATCCACCCCCATGATCTCGCGCGCCTCATGCTTCAACATGCCCGTGCACGAACCGGAAGAAGAAATGATCGTCAGGTCCTTACCGGAACTAATCAGGTCATCACACAGCTTCAACACTTTCTTCTGCGCGCCGTCAAACAAACCATTCGACTGCTCCGCCAGCCCACAGCACCCCTGCTTTGGTACCAGCACCTCGTACCCAAGGTGCTCCAAAACCTCAATGGAATGCTTCGACGTTTCCACCTCAAAATACCCACCGGCACAACCGTGGAAGAACACGAGGGTACCGCGCGTAGCTGGCTTACTCGTGCGCTTGCGTTTCTTCAACCACGAACGCAAAGTCTGCCCGTGGGCCGTCGGCATGGGGGCGTTCTCATCAATCCCCATCACCTTGTCAATCACCTTACGCAGCGGCTTAATTCCCAGCGCCGCGTTCGCAATCGGCGCCACCGGTGCCATCGCCTGCCCCATCAGTGTCGTCTGCGTAATCAAACGGTCTCGCAGCGGCGCCCCGTGCTGGGCTTTCATCACCGCCCGGGCCTGTGCGTTAATCTCCGCGATCTTCACACCCTGAGGGCACACGGTGGTGCAAATCCCACAGCCTGAACACAAATCCAAAGACACGTCCACAGACTTACCTTCGCGCAAACGTTCCGCCTGCGGACCCACATATTTGGGCCCAGGGAACAGGGGAGTTACCCGCGCAACCGGGCACTGAGTCTCACAAATCGTGCACTTCACGCAGTTATCCAGCGAGGCGCGTGCCACGGACTCGCGGGCCATCTCAATCGGATTCATAACTACTTCTCCTCCTCAGTAGCGGCCGTACCAATCGCATCTGTCGCGCGGATCATGGAGCCTAAGGCAATGCCCTCACCAGACTTCTCCTGCCAACGCATCGCCCCGGCAATCATGCCACCCACAACATGCACGTTCGAATAAACTACGTTGCCATCCTCATCTAGCGGGTGCATCGCCTCATCCACAGCCACGCCCGCAGAGAACAGAGCTTGCTGATCTCCCCAGTAATCACCGTGAATCAAATCCGGGATCTCCCGCGCCGTCACCGGCAACCCCAGGGCGCGTTCCGAAATCGTTCCATACGAATCCATCATCAAACCACCGGACTCAAAACCACCCGCAGCTAGCACAACCGCGTCCGCGGCAACCTCTTTCGCAGCCCCTGCAACCTGAACGGTCACGTGCGTAACCCGGTTACCTTCCGCAGACACGCCCGTCACCTCAGCCGACAGCATCAAGAACACGCGCTTATCTTTCACCAGCTGTGTCAGCTGCTGATTCAGCCGCATTCCCGGCACCGATGGTGGTGGCAGCGGGATCTCAAACACGGGGGCACCCACCAGCTGTTCAAACTGCTGCCAAACCCCAGTGCCGTGCACCCCCAACACGGCGGGCATCCCCACGGACTCACCCTCATGCAAAAAGGCCTTAACCTTATCCGCCAGACCCTGCAGGACCTGCGGATCTTCCAGGGCACGCGCATAATTCAGGGCGGAAGTGTCAATCTCATTCTCCCGCACCTCGTAATCTACCCACACGGGACGGGCCTGAACTCGGCCACCCCCAGGCAGATCCGTCCGGTTCAAATTCCCCGCACACAACTGCGGGTAGAAATCCTTCAACTGCCGCAAGCCCACAATCATGAACCGAGCGCCGTCCTTACACTCACCAGCTGCCATCGATGGTGGCACCAGGTTCGTGGGACGAACCCCACCGATCGCCGTGGGATAGCACTTGTTCACATGCGGGTCACCAACCAGGTAATCCTCACCCAACAGGCGCGCCAAGTACTCCACACCTGCTTTCGTGGCGCCCGAACCAATCACCTGGTACGGATGCGGCCCGTGCAAACCCGGTTTCCAACCGTACGTGTCGATCGCGCCCAGCGGATCATCCACCCGGTTTCCCTCCAGGTACCCCAGCACATCCACCGTGCCTTGGGACAACTGCAGGCCACCAATACCTTTAGATGCGAGCACTACCTCATGCCCAGCTTCGCGAAGACGCAAAGCGGCCGTCAAACCGGCAATCCCAGCACCAACAACAACTACTCGACTCATCGCACATCCTGCGCTTTCACAGTTTTCGGATCCACCTCGGGCACGTTCTCAATGTCTAAAATGCCCTGGTAAGTCCAGTCGTCCAACGCGGTCTGGCGCACTTGGCGCCCATACAGTATTGGCCACAACCCGATCCACCTATTCTTGAGGAACAGGCGCAGCAAACTCGTAACATCCTCCGCACTGCCATGGCCGGCCTCTTGGGTAATGCCCGCAGCGCGGGTGGAGCAGAAACCACCTTGACACGGCCCCATCCCTAACCGCAGTTGCCGGCGCAGATCGTCGAACGTCGCGTCTGGCTGGCGTTCCAACAGTTCTTCGAACATGCGGCGGTTCATCATTTCGCATTCGCAAATGATCTGCGAATCAAACCGGTCGTGCTCCCGCTCTTCCAACCGGTGCGTCACCTGGTAGGTGTCACCCACCTCGGTGCCCGGCATCGCTTCTTTATCAGTTGTGCAGACCTTGTCGTCACCCAACTGGTCAACCATCACGTCCACAATGTTCTTCGCCATCAACCGGTAGGTGGTGAGTTTACCGCCCGCGATCGTCAGTAGACCCGCGATGTCGTCGCGGTGCTTGTGGTCGATAATCGACATGCCGCGCGACATGTGGCGCGTGTCGTCCGCAGCCACGCGCGTGTCCTTCACCAAAGGCCGCGCGCCCGCCCAGGCGTGTACCGCCCGCGCGCTGCGGAACCCGGGGATCATCGCTTCGCCCGCGTCAAGCATTTGCTGCACTTCCGTGCGGGGGATTTCCAGGTGATCCGGGTCGTCAACCGCCACGTCCGTGGTGCCGATAATGCACACGGTGTGCACCGGAACAATGATGTCCCCGTCCGCTGGGTAAATGCAGCGGTTAACCACGGAGTTCACCAACCGGTGGTTCATCGCAATCATAATGCCGCGGCCCGGAACCACGTTCACGTCGTGCGCCCCCGCCATCGCGGCGATCTGCCCCGACCACGGGCCGCCGGCGTTGATTACGAACCGGCAGTCGATCCGCACGTCCTTACCAGTTTTCGTGCCGTGTGCCTGCACGGCAACTACCTGGCCGTTTTCTACAATAATGTCTTCTACCCGGTGGTAGGTCATCACCTGGCCACCGTATTTTTGTGCGGACCGCACCGCGCCCCACACCATTGCCCAACCGTCCACGGTCTTGTCGTGTACAGCGAACGCCCGTTTCGTTTTCGGATCCAACCGCGGTTCGCGCCGCAGCGCCTCGTCAATCGAAATCTCTTCGGCCCACACCCCGGTTTCTTTTGCTCCCTTGAGGAACTTGTCGCCAAACGCCGGGTCGTCGTACTGAGTGACTACGAACAGGCCCCCGGTGTCTTCCACTGCGTCCGGGTGGATGCGGGTGATGATCTCGTTTTCTTCTGCACATTCCGTGGCTGACCGCGGGTCGGAAACCACGTAGCGGCCACCGGAGTGCAACAGGCCGTGGTAGCGCCCAGTGGTGCCCTGAGCCATGTCGGCGCGTTCAAGCAGTATCGCGCGGTAGCCACGCATCGCGAGGTCGCGGAGTACGCCCGCACCGGTGGCGCCACCTCCGATGACCACGACATCGGTTTCAAGCTTCTTCATTACGACTCCTTGTAGTTCAGAAGCAGTGCATCTATGTGGGAGAGCGCATAGGACGATACTGAATGACAACATCGTCTGCACGAATGTTCACTTACATTTCCACCCTATTAGTTGGGTTTTTCTTTAGAAGCCAGGGGTAACAGATTCCCGCAGGCTAGTGGTTGGCGTGCACGTACGTGCAGTTTCCTGAGGGGGCATCCCCTTGTTTGTGCAGGTCATGGGCGTTAGGTGCGCGGTGGGTTGGGGCGAGGGAGGGCATTTTGGTTTCTCACACTTTGAGTGAAAAATCTACTCAAATGCTTTATTTAGGCAACGCGGCGGTTATGTAAACGCATGTGCGCGTCCGCGCCTATACAAACGCAAACACAAAGTGGTGGCGCGGACCCGAAACGGTCCGTGCCACCACTTGATTGCGCGTAGCTACCGGTTTATCAGCAGCTACGGCTGGCTGACTGATTGTCGGTGCTTTTTACTTCTCTGAGTTACTTTTCTGAGTTACTTCTCTGAGTCACGCACGTCGTCATCAACCCAGTCGAACGTGCGGGTCACAGCTTTCTTCCACAACCGGTAGGTGCGCTCACGCGGCTCCTCGTCCATATCCGGGGTCCAGCGTTTGCCCTCATTCCAGTTGTCGATCACGTCCTGTTCCCCATCCCAGAACCCAACGGCAATCCCAGCTGCGTACGCCGCGCCCAGCGCCGTGGTTTCTGCAACTTCTGGAGCCACCACGTCCGTACCCAGAATGTCCGCCTGGAACTGCATGAGGGTTTCGTTCGCGATCATACCGCCGTCCACACGCAGCTCCGTTAGATCCACACCAGAATCCGCGTTCATTGCATCCAGTACCTCACGCGTTTGGAATGCGGTAGCTTCCAGTACTGCACGTGCCAAGTGGCCCGCATTGTTGAACCGGGTGAGCCCCACGATCGCGCCGCGCGCATCATCCTTCCAGTAGGGCGCGAACAGGCCGGAGAAAGCGGGCACAAAGTACACGCCCCCATTGTCCTTCACGGAGTTAGCCAACCCCTCAATTTCTGGGGCAGAACTAATCATCTTGAGGTTGTCGCGCAGCCACTGCACCAACGAACCGGTTACCGCGATCGACCCCTCAAGCGCGTACTTCGCAGGCTTATCGCCCAGCTTGTAACACACGGTGGTGAGCAAACCATTCTCGGACTGCACGGGTTCCTCACCGGTGTTGATCAGCATGAAGCAGCCGGTGCCATACGTGTTCTTCGCCATGCCTTTTTCGAAACAAGCCTGCCCGAACGTGGCGGCCTGCTGGTCACCCAAAATACCCGCAATCGGCGTGTCAATCAGCAACCCGTTCTTACGGCCGTAACCGTAGATCTCAGATGAAGACCGGATCTCCGGCAGCATCGACATTGGGATCCCCATGTCCTCACAAATATCTTCACGCCACTTGAGGGTGTTAATGTCCATCAGCATGGTACGCGACGCGTTCGTCACGTCCGTGATGTGCACGCCCCCGTTCACACCGCCCGTCATGTTCCACAGCACCCACGAGTCCGTGTTCCCGAAGTATAGGTCGCCTGCTTCCGCGCGTTCACGCGCGCCCTCAACGTTGTCAAGAATCCACTTGATCTTGGGGCCCGAGAAGTACGTGGTCAGGTTCAAACCGCAGCGTTCACGGTACTTATCTGGACCCTCATCACCAGCGAGTTCCCGGATAATCTCAGAAGTCCGGGCATCCTGCCACACGATTGCGTTGTAAACCGGCTCACCCGTGTTCTTATCCCAAACCACCGCGGTTTCACGCTGGTTCGTGATCCCCACTGCCGCCAGCTGGTGGCGGTTAATCTGTGCCTTCGACAGGGCTTGCGCAACGGCCTCACGCACATTCGACCAGATCTCTACCGGGTTGTGTTCCACCCAACCGGCCTTAGGGAAAATCTGCTCATGCTCCAGTTGCCCCACCGAGACAATCTCGCCCGAATGGTTGAAAACAATAGCCCTTGACGATGTCGTACCCTGATCGATGGCCAGAACGTATTTCTCCTGAGTATGCATCTACGTGCTCACTTCCATGTGTAGCGGACAAGTCGAATAGTCGTGGAGCTAAGCCACAAAACTAGTTCGAGTCTATCGCAAAACTCGTAAAATGCGGTATCAATCACACCAAAACTGGGTGTAAACCCCGGAATGACGCCGAACAGTAGGACTCGTGGCACACTGTAAGCGTGAGTATTCGTGATACGCAGGCCCACGAGGCGGCCTCAATGTACTACCTGCAGGGGCAGACGATGGAAAACATTGCCAGGTACCTGCAGATGTCGCGTTCGTCCGTTTCTAGACTGTTAGCGTACGCCCGCGAATCCGGCCTCGTGCAAATAACAGTTGCGGCATCCCCCGGGGAACGCGGCACGCTCGCGGGTGAACTCAATAACCTGTTCAACATTCGCTCCACCGTGGTGCGGGTCCGTACGCACGACACGGGGGTGAACCGCTTAGATAATGTGGCGCGCGTGGCGGCCGAACGCCTCATGGATATTTTGAAACCCGGCTGCACGCTTGGGATCGCGTGGGGGAACACGACGGCGGAAGTGACGCGGCACCTGCCCAATAAAGACATTCCCGGCACCACGGTCGTGCAGTTAAATGGGGCAGCGTCGGCGATGGGGACGGGCGTGCGCTACATTGATTCCACGATTTCCCACGCCGCAGAAGCGATTGGGGCGGACATGATCCACTTTCCGGTACCCGCGTTTTTTGATTATGAGGACACTAAGCGGGCTCTGTGGCGCGAACGGTCCGTCATGGCGGTGCTGGATCGGATTGAGAAAACGGATGTCGCCATGTTCGGGGTGGGGGCCTTCGGTGGGGAAGTGCCATCGCACGTGTATTCCGCAGGTTATTTGGATGAGGCGGAGCTGCAGGCCGCGCGCCGTGCCGGTGTGGTGGGGGACGTGTGTACCGTGCTGATCCGCGAGGACGGCACGTATGCGGATATGGATATTAACCGGCGTGCCTCTGGCCCATCCCCGCAAACTTTGCGGCGCATTCCCCGGCGCTTGTGCGTAGTAGCGGGGGAGGCGAAGGCGATTCCTCTAATTGGGGCACTAAAAGCGGGGGTAGTGACCGACCTGGTGGTCGACGACCACACTGCACGGCGAGTTCTGGAACGCGTCGCCACCAGGTAGGTACTTCAGTTACTACTGTTCTTGCCCATTGTTCTTGAGGGCAGCTAGGCGCGCTTCGATTTCCGCTTGATCGCCCGCGGCTTCCAACTCATCGAACTGCGCGTCCAGTGAATCCGCGGCCACTTCCGCCCGGCCCTGGGCGAGGGCTTCTTCGCGCCGCACTTTTTCTTCAAACCGCGACAGCTCCGTAGACGGGTCGAGCACGTCGATTGACCCCACGGTTTCTTGCAGTTTCGCCTGCGCAGCCGCCGTCTTCTGGCGGGCGACCAGCTGGTCGCGTTTAGTTTTTAGGGTTTCTAACTTATCGCGTGAGGCACTGAGCCCCGCTTTCAGTTTCTCTACCACTTCGCGCTGCGACTCAATGAGCGGTTCGGCTTCTTTCGCGCTGCGTTCGGCGTCAATCTGCTTACCTAAAGCTACTTTCGCGAGGTTATCCCACTTTTCGCCGCCCGCTGTGTCACCATCTGCGCGAGCCTGCTCTGCTTTCTTTGATGCCGCCGCTGCTTTAGCCCCCCATTCTTTCGCGTTCGCATGGTCAGCCTCTAGATCTTTTTCTGCTAACCGCAAGTTCCCTACAGTCTGAGCAACAGCCTCTTCTGCCTGTGCGATCGAATTTGTGTAGTCGCGCACCAGTTGGTCCAGCATTTTTTGCGGGTCTTCGGCCCGGTCGAGCAAAGCGTTAATATTCGCTTTTGCCAACTGGGTAATACGCCCTAAAATCGTTTGTTTCTGAGCCATTGTGAACCTTTCGTAATGCGATTTGATAACCGTCATGTTCATGTCTGCTGCAGCAAGATGAGAGCCGCGCAAACTGTTGCTTTAAGTATATAAAATGAGGCGTTGGTTACTGCTGAAAATAACCTGTGGATCACCTGAGATCCGCTCTGTTTAGAAACTGCCAGGCGAGTGCTTAGAGGCTGCGGGCGAGTGTTTAGAAGCCGCCGGACGAGCCGCCACCGCCGGAAAAACCACCGAACCCGCCGGAGAATCCGCCGAATGAACCGCCGGAGCCCCACGAGTTCGAATCTGAACCCCACGAGCTGTTGGAACCACCCCACCCGGAGCTGTGTCCACCTCCAAACAGGAGTCCCCCGAGCATGAGGGTACCCAAGTCGATTCCACCCGAGTTCGAAGTCGACAGGTTATCTTGCTGGCGTGCATATAACGTTTCGTCAATGCTTGCTTGCGCGGATTCTTGGGCTTGGCCGAGCAGGTGGAGGGCTCGCTCTGGATCGTCTTGTTCCACCGCTTGCGCTTGACCGCGCAGTTCTTGCGCGCGTTTCAGGGCGCTGCGGGCCGACATGGATGCGCTCGCGCGGTGGGTCCGCGTGTACCGGTCTGCCCGGTCAATCAGCTGATCCACGTGCAGTTTTCGGTCTTCTAACCGCTGGGCCGCGCGTTCGCGCTGCTGTTCTTCGCCCCGCAAACTGGCGAGCGCGGCATCGAGCGTGTCTTCAGCGCGCCGCAGGTTCGCGAGCGCAGCCAGTGGGTCCGCATTTCCAGCCTGCGCTTCTTGCCCTTGCTTAACGGCTTTTTGCGCCGCAGCTACGAGTGGTTCGAACGCCGTGTCGTTTGGCGCCAACCGGTGCGTGTCCGCAATATCGGAACTGATCGACGCGATCGCCTGGGTTAGCCGCTCTTGGGCTCTATCCAGATCCTGGGACGCACCCATGACCTCATGGATTTCTTTCAAAGCCTGCGTGAGGGCCCGCTGCGCAATATTGATCTGCTGCACTGCTGCAGACCGGTCCGATTCCAACTGTTCCTGCGCATCATCCAGAGCCTGGTTGGCTGCCTCAAGCAAGTTGCGTGCCTGGGTGGGATTATCCGAAATGGAACGCAGAGCTTGCTGCGGGTAGGTGCGGCGCAGGCCCGCTAGTTCCGCGTCCGCCTGCTTGGTTTTCGCCGCCGCTTCTGTTACGGAGGTGCGTAGTTGCTTGAGGGTGTCCTCCGCGTTGGTTTCGACGTCGCGTAACCGCTGGAACTCGTCCACGTGTTTTTCGAGCGTGGTTTGTACTTGCTGTGCGAGCGTCTGGATCTGCTCAGCGAGTTGCAGCCGCTCCTGGGCGGACTGCTGGGTGGGGCCCGTGGTTGCGCCCGACGGGGAGCGGTCGGCATGCGAACCAGCCGATGGATCGGTGCCACCCTGGTCGAGTTCGCGTTGCAGCTTGAACCCGCGGTCCAAAAGCGCGTTCGCATGGTCCACAGCTTGTGCGAACTTTTGCGTGTCGAGCTGTCCGAACTGGGCGCGGGCAAACGCCAAGTCGTCCGCCGCAGCCTGCACCGAGTTGTCTGCTTCCATGAGGGCGCGGCTGGCGTCTTGCACGGCTTTCTGCGGATCCACCTGCCGGCCCCGCACTCCGCGGGCACGCATGGTGGCAGTGCCTTTCAGATTCTTGTTGCGACTGGATATGAACCACGCGCACGCGCCGCCGAACAGGGCAACGATCGCGATTGTGGCGGCCACACCCCAGATTGAATCTTCGGAATCATCCCCACTACTGCTGCCCGATCCGCTGGTGTCACCGGGCGTGATTCCTTCGATTTTGTGGGCGAAAACCTCGGTCGCATCCGCCACATTAGAGCCGGTAAGAGGGGTGGACCGCAGTTTGCCCGCCGCCTGTTTTGCCGCCTGGTTGATTCGTTTTGCGTCTCCGTTGAGCGCGGATCCGAAACACACGGAGTATTGCCGCTGCTCGTAGGCGATTACGTACACGACGTCCGCGCCCCCGAGGTTCGACTGCTGCGCAGCGTCCGTGCACCAACCGTATGGGTCTGCGCCACCAAAATCTTTGATTACCACCAGGGACGCGTTTGTCCCATTGTCGCGCACCGCACTTAGGCTTTCACGGGCACTATCAGCTGATTTCTGGTCTAAAAAGCCCGCGGGGTCCGTAACGATTCCATCCAGTGATTGCGGTGGTTCCGCCCGGGCCGTTCCCGCGTTTAACCCGGCCGTTAGCCCTGCGGTTAAGAGTGTGATCACTGCAGTTACAGCCACCCAGATCCACAGGCCGGGGCGGCGCGTGACGTGTACTAACTTCATGTGTCCTATTCTTCCGCATATCTTCCGGTTTTGTCAGCGTCTCCTGGCCGACTATTCGGCGTGCCTGCGTAGTTTCCGCGCGGTCAGGCATGGCGTGCGTGCGGCACAGGCACGGTTTGCGTGCAACACAGGCACGTGGCTTGCGCGCGGTCAGACACAGTTTGCGTGCGACACAGGCACGTGGCTTGCGTGCGGCACAGGCATCCGGCCTCCAAGCGCGAGGCGTGTCTTGACCCTGGACGCGACTATTCTTGCGGTTCGAATGCCGGCATGATTGCCTCCAGCGTATTCGCCACGAGTTCGGTAATGGTTTCGCACGTATGCGCTTGAGGTTCTGCCCCGGCCTGCACGTGTTTCACCTGGTCAGTGAAGAGTATCTGGGCCCGGCCCAGGTTCTTGCGTGTGCTCGCGCTTGCGTGAAACGGGGTGTAAATATACGCGCAGTCGCACAGGACGTTGACCATGCGGATGCCGATGCGGGCGTATTTGAACCACTGCTCTGGTTCTACGTTTGCGTGGTTCGGATCCGCCCACGTGTTCACATCCGCGCGTGCGCGCACGTAGTTAGCGCTCAACCGGATAGCGCGGCGCGCCCACGCGGCATTCACCAAGTGCTTCTCTGCCGCAAGCAGGTCTTGCATCCCCAGGGATTGTGGCGTGCCGGTAGTGTTCCCCGCCGGTTCTTGCGCCGCCGCTGGTTCTTGCGCGGACGCAGGCTCTTGTTCAGTGCGTGGGGCCCGCTGCTCCTGTGCTTGCCCCACCTGAGTTTGTCCCACTTGCTCTTGCTGCACTCGTTCCAGTTGCTCGTGCTGTGCTTTCTCCAGTTGCTCGCGGGCTCGCGTGAGCAACGAACGCAGTATCGCGGCCGTTTGCGACCCGGCGATGGGAGTGATTCGCGCAATGTCGAACCGTGCTTGTTCTAACCCGTAGTATGTTTCGGAAGCCAGGCGGGCTAGCCCATCACTGGGGTCCGGGCTCACGTAGCGTCCTGTTGTGATCGCCACCCTGTGCGGGTTGGTTCGCCGCCACTGCGTGGGAGCTAGGCCGCGTTGCCACTGCGCTAACCGCAGGTTCCGCAACGGTTCTTCCGCGTGCTCTAACGCTTCAACCGTGGACGACAAGAGCGGGGAATGGGCAGTGTCCAAAGATAGAGTGGCCAATAACGCGCGAGCATTCTTAATCGCGTTCTCTAAATCCGCGCACGCCCGCCGGCCCAACACCCAGCGTGACAACCACAGTTCTTGCCAGGCATCACGCAGCACTGATTCAAACTCTTCCACGGTTGGTTGCGCGCGCGCCGGCGCAATCACCGCCGCTTCAGCTGATTCCCCAGTCCCAGTTTCGCTTTTGTGTTCGTTGCCGGAATCTGTGCGCGCAGCACCTAAGGGGTCATCCTCGTTCGCGGCCTCGCGGGGCGCAGCCTCAACGGAACCGGCAGACTCCGCAGAAACAATAGAATCCGCATTCGCGGCAGACTCACTAGTGTCGTCAGAATTAGTGGAGCCCATAGACTCCGTAGAACTACTTGCAGGACCAGCAGCACCAGCAGAACCGGCAGTACCGGCAGAACTAATTGTCTCCGCCTCTGTATCTTCGTGCGCGTGCGACCGTGTCGAGTCGGCGTCTGAGGCGGAGGATGTGCGCGTCTTCACGGCATACACTACGCCGGCCACTACCGCCACCCCTAGTGCCGCGCCTACAATCGCCACCGTGCCCACACAGCCCCCTTTTGCATCCTGGTATTCACCGCGCTGTTTCAACAGTTTAAGCAACCCTTGCCTGCAACCACTATCATAGAGGGTAATCCAGTAATCCCGTATGAGGGACCGCGCAAAACTAAGGAGGCACTGTGCCCACCGGTAAGGTGAAGTTTTTCGATGAAGACAAAGGGTTTGGCTTTATCGAAGGTGACAATGGAGAATCCGTGTTCTTACACGCATCCGCATTGAACGGTGGTTCGCCGCGCCCCAAAGCTGGTAGTCGCATAGAGTACTCGATTGTGGATGGGCGGAAAGGACCTCAAGCGATTACTGCTGAGGTACTACCTGAAGCACCTTCTATTCGAAAACTAAGGCGCCGGCGACCACAAGCAATGGTTGGGCTGGTAGAGGATCTAATCAAACTATTAGACGGGTCTTCCCACCAACTGCGGCGCGGAAAATACCCAGACAATTCACGTAAAATCGCTGAACTTTTACGTGCTGTAGCAGATGATTTTGATGCCTAAAAACAATAAGCAGAACAACTCAAACCAAGTAGTGGAAAATGAGCACAACACGCCGCACCCAGAGACGAAGAAAGCGGCGGTACCTACCGAACCTAAGCGCGAAAGCGAAACTAAACGCGAAACCACGCGTGCAACCAAACGTGCAGGTGGCGTGCGGGTAGATAAAGTGCTCCAAAGTGCGTCAAAGCAAGCGCGTGAACTCGCGTGCCAAAGTGTGCACCCCGACGACATTGGGCAGCACATCGGTGACGTCGCCGAAGGGGAGAGGCTTCACACGCACTACTATGAATGCCTCAAAGAAGGGTACGTGGGGTGGCACTGGGCAGTGACCGTGGCGCGCGCCCCCCGGCAACGCCAAGTCACCATGTGTGAAGTGAACCTACTGCCCGGCAAAGGTGCGCTCCTGGCGCCAGACTGGGTCCCGTGGGAAGACCGTCTGGAACCATCCGACGTTACCCCATCCGACATCCTGCCCTACCAGAAAAACGACGAACGCTTAGAAGCGCGAGAAACCGAAGACGCCGCGCCGCTGAAACGGCCGCGTGAACTGTCGCAACAAGGGGAAGAAGAAACGGTGGAACGGTGGGAAACTAGACGTCGCCGCCGTGCCCGCCGGGACGCGAAAGAACGGGCGGGCCGCTCGGTGGGACGGCGAAACCGCAAACGCTTTGAACACAATAACAAGCCTCAGTTCGACGCCACCTGTGACTCCTGCGGGTTCCTGCTTTCAATCGAGGGGAAACTAGGGGATAAATACGGGGTGTGCTCAAATGAATGGTCCGCGGACGACGGGCGGGTCGTAGCGCTCAAACACGCGTGCGGCGCGCACTCGGAAACGGGAATCAAAAATCAGCCGTCACAGTGGCCCATTACTCCCACGCACCTAGACGAAAACAACATTGAAGTACTGTCTTAACTCGCGGTAGGTACACTCTTTAACTCAGGTTAACGCTTCCATCTGCCAGCGCGGCGAACTGTCCATAATGTGCCCACCCATTTCGAGAACAACCCGCGCGTTTGGCACACTAGGAGAGGTGGAAACTAAAGACACAGTGACACCCCCTAAAGTGGGCAAGATAGATTCCTTCTTCCAAATAACTGAACGCGGATCCACTTTCAGCCGCGAAATCCGCGGCGGATTCGTAACCTTCTTCGCGATGGCCTACATCCTGGTCATCAACCCGATCGTTCTCTCCACGGCACTGCCCAGCGACGGTTCCATCTCCATCACCGCGATCGCGGCCGGCACCTCCCTAATCGCCGGTCTAACCACGATCCTCATGGGCGTAGTGGCCAACTACCCACTCGCACTCGCCGCGGGGATGGGGCTGAACGCCATGGTGTCGTTCACGCTCGTAGTCGGTTCACACCTCACCTTCCAAGAAGCCATGGGGCTGATCTTCTGGGAAGGTGTACTAATCACAATCCTGGTCCTCACGGGTTTCCGCGAGGCCATTTTTTCTGCCGTCCCCAACCAGTTGAAAACCTCCATCTCAGTAGGGATCGGCCTGTTCATCGCGTTCGTTGGCCTGCTGAACGCCGGCGTGATCCGCCCTGGTTCCGGCGTGCCCGTAGAACTCGGTGTCCACGGCTCGCTCGCGGGCTGGCCCGCACTCGTATTCGTAGTCGGCCTGTTCCTCACCATCATCCTGTACGTGCGCAAAGTTAAAGGCGCGATCCTAATCGGTATCGTCACGTCCACAACCCTGGCGGTACTAATCCAACTGGTGGCCAAACTCGGCCCCAAATCAGAAGATAACCCCACCGGCTGGGGCGTGTCCGTACCCGAAATTAAAGGCAACATCGTGTCCCTACCCGACTTCTCCTCCCTCGGGCAAGTGGACTTCTTCGGCGCATTCCACAAACTCGGGCCCCTGGCCGTGGTGCTGCTCGTGTTCTCCCTAATGCTCGCGGACTTCTTCGACACGATGGGCACAATGGTGGCGATCGGTTCCGAAGCGGGCCTACTGGACAAAACCGGGACCCCGCCGCGCACCCGCCAAATCCTCCTGATCGACTCCCTGTCTGCAATTGCCGGTGGGCTCGGTGGCGTTTCCTCAAACACGTCTTTCGTAGAATCGTCCGCCGGGGTCGGGGAGGGCGCCCGCACCGGGTTCGCGAACGTCGTGACCGGTGGGTTGTTCCTCCTGTCCATATTCTTCGCACCGCTCGTACAGCTGGTGCCCACGGAAGCAGCTTCCACCGCCCTCGTGTTCGTCGGGTTCCTCATGATGTCCCAGGTTGCGTCCATTAAATGGTCGGACCCGCGCATCGCAATCCCCGCGTTCATGACCATCGCGTTCATGCCGTTCGCCTACTCCATCTCGGTGGGGATCGGCGCTGGCTTCATCGCCTACATCGTTGCGAACCTGGACAACAAAAAGAACCGCATCCACCCGCTCATGTGGGTGATCGGCATCCTGTTCGCCATCTACTTCATGCTCGGACCCATCCAAAGTTTGCTTGGCGTCTCATAATCTTAAGAAAAGCGTATAGTACCCTTAAAAAAGAAGAATAAAATATTTCGTGGCCCAGCAAACGCTGGGCCACGAGTTTGCTCTGAGCTAAGACGATCCAACTGCCCTAGAAACATCAAACGCAATGTTGATAACCTGGCAACTACAGAGCCGCCAAATAACAGTGACACATGCACTACCGCCCCAAGAGCGTACGCATAGTGAACACATGCGCACAAGCGGTAACCGTTGAAGCTAAATATTGAAGGAGCCCGGGTGTCGTCCACTTTCGCATCATTAAAGTTCTTTAACTACCGGTTGTGGTTTGGTGCGAACATTGTGGCTTCGTCGGCAATGTGGATGCAGCGCGTAGCCCAAGACTGGGTTGTGCTAACCGTACTCACAAACGGGTCCGGGACCGCACTTGGCATCGTGACCGCACTCCAGTTCATCCCCACCCTCCTGTTTAGCCCGTGGGCCGGCCTGATTGCCGACCGCATGAACCTGCGCCGCGTAGTGCAGCTGTGCCAATCCCTCAACGGCATAATGTCCCTAATACTTGGGATACTGATTCTTACTAACACAGCACAGCTTTGGCACGTGTACGCACTGGCGTTCATTTCGGGGATTATCGGGACTATCGATTCACCCGCCCGCCAAACATTCGTATCCGAACTGGTGCCACTCAAATTCCTGCCCAATGCTGTTGGGCTTAACTCGGCGGCGTTCAACGTGGCGCGGCTAATTGGCCCCGCCATCTCGGGCCTTGTGATCGAATGGGTTGGCCCCGGTTGGGTATTCGTAGTTAACTTCCTGCTGTTCTTTGGGCCCGTTATCGGAATTTTGCTCATGAGGCTGGGCGAACTTCACGAAATCGAACACGTGCCCCACGAGAAACACCAGATCCGCAAAGGATTTCGCTACGTCCGCAAACGCACGGACATCGTGGTGATCATGATTGTTGCCGGCATTGTGTCGGCGTTTGGGATGAACTTCCAGATGACCTCCGCAGTCATGGCCACGGACGTGTTCGGTAAAGGCGCGGGTGAATACGGGATTTTGGGCTCGTTCATGGCAGTGGGTGCGCTCATCGGGGCGCTACTGGCGGCCCGGCGTAAATACCCGCGGGTCCGGCTCGTCGTGATTGCTGCCGTCCTGTTCGGCATGTTCAACATTTTGCTGGGCGTTGCCCCCACGTACGCGACTTTCGCGATCTTGGCGGTCCCAACCGGGCTTGCGATGCTCACCATGGTCACGGCTGCGAACGCGGCGATTCAAGTGTCCACGGATCCGCAGATGCGTGGCCGCGTGATGAGCCTGTATCTGATGGTCTACCTGGGAGCCAACCCGATTGGCGCACCCATAATCGGGTGGATCGCGGACGTGGCGGGTGGCCGGTGGGCGCTCATTGCCGGCGGGCTGATTTCCATAGTTGTTGCGGTTATCTGTGGGTTGTGGGCGGTACATTCTTGGGATGTGCGGGTGAAAGCCCGGTTCAGTCGCCACCCCATCATCATGTACGGCCCGCGTGAACGCGCTGAAGACCGGCGCCGTCGCCTAGAGGAAGAAAAAGCTCGGAAGCAGAAGGAAGCGCAGGAGCAGCAGGCGGAATCGCAGCAGCAAGCTGAGGAAAATGGGCAGCCACAAAGCGAAGATGCCGGGCAACGGCGAAGCGAAGAAAACGGGCAACGGCGAAGCGAAGAAAACAGACAGCCACAAAGCGAAGAAACTGAAGAACAGCTAGACGCGGAATCCGATCGCGTGGACGAACCCTAACGATACCCATATATGAGTCTAGTGACGCCCTTGGATGACCGTAACGACACCCTTGACGCTCCCGTGGATGAGTCTAGTGACGCCCTTGGATGACCGTAACGACGCTCTTGACGCTCCCGTGGATGACCCTATTGACCCGCACGCGTAGAGGACACGTTGTCTACTACCCAGTCGATGCACTTTAGTAGCGCCGTGACATCCGCGGGATCTACCGCGGGGAACGTGCTGATGCGCAACTGGTTGCGACCCAACTTCCGGTACGGCTCCACATCCACCACCCCGTTTGCCCGCAACACGCGGGCCACTTGAGCGGCGTCTACCCCCTCAAAATCAATGGTCGCCACAACCGGGCTGCGCAGCGCCTCATCTGCTACAAAAGGGGTGGTGAACGGTCGGTTCTGCGCCCACTCATAAATCGCATCGGTGCTGGTTTTAACCCGCTGAAAACACGCCTGAAGCCCACCGGCGTCTAGCATCCATTCCAGCTGCGCGTGCAGCATCACTAACGTCGCTAACGCAGGGGTGTTCACCGTCTGATCTTTGCGCGCATTACGGACCGCAAGATTCAAGTTGAGGAACTGCGGCATCCACCGGTCAGTCAGCCGCTCCAACTGTGCGGCCCGTTCAATCGCCGCGGGCGACAGCGCCGCCACCCACAACCCACCATCGGACCCAAATGCCTTCTGCGGCGAAAAATAATACGCATCAGTTTGCCCCACATCCACTACTACCGCGCCCGCCACCGACGTGGCATCAACCAGCACCAACGCACCCTCAGCACCCACCGGCCGCCGAACCGGTGCCAACACACCCGTGGATGTCTCATGGTGCGGCCACGCATACACGTCCGCACCCTCAACCGGCTCCACCGTCGCTAACTGCCCCGCAGGCGCGTCAAAACGTGCCGGAACGTCCAAGAACGGGGTGCGCCGCGCCTCATCGTAAAACTTGAACCCAAACTCCCCAAACGTCGCAAACACGCTGCGGCGGCGAATCAAACTCGTGCACGCAACCGCCCAAAAAGCCGTGGCACCCCCGTTCCCAAGCACCACCTCATAGTCAGCGGGAAGCGCAAACAAGTCACGCACCATCTCGCGAATCTGCGCAACCAGCGAACGCACCGGAGCCTGCCGATGCGACGTGCCCATCAGGCCGCACGCCCCAATCTGCGCAATCGACTCCGCGCGGACCTTCGACGGCCCCGCCCCAAACCGGCCATCAGCCGGCAGAAGATGCGGGGGAATAACAGGGGAAGAAACTGTGTGCTCCATACCTTCCAACCTAAGCCAGCGCAGGGGAAAACCAGAATCTGCGCGCGTGTACACAACCCACGCTGCCCGCTGCCTCGTATTAAACGCCGCAGGCGTTACCTAAATCCGGTAAATGTGGAAGCTGAAACGCAGTCCAATCATCGGGGCGACAAAGGTCCCAATGTTGCACGTATCACGGCCGACGCGCAATTTTGCGCTGCGCGAAGTAAAACCTCGTGATAATACTGCAAGCATCTGGCAAACTGGAACAGTACCAGCAAGAAGGGGCTTCGAATGCGCGATCTAATCGACACGACCGAAATGTACTTAAAAACAATCTACGAAATGATTGAGGACGGCGTGACCCCAATGCGGGCCCGTATCGTCGAACGATTAGAACACTCCGGCCCCACCGTGTCGCAAACGATCGCCCGCATGGAACGCGACGGACTCGTAACAGTCGGGGAGGGGCGGGTCCTGGAATTCACCTCCGAAGGGCACGACCTCGCGCGCGAAGTGGTGCGCAAACACCGACTGGCCGAACGCCTCCTACTCGACGTAATCGGACTGCGCGTAGACCTCGTGCACGAAGAAGCGTGCCGGTGGGAACATGTCATGTCGAAAGTGGTGGAAGAACGCCTCACCGACCTGCTGCCGAATGCGGAATACGACCCGTACGGAAACCCCGTGCCCGGCGCGGGAAAGCTGAACGAAAAAGAAGTTTCCCTCGCATCCATTCGCGAAGCTGTGGGCGAAGGGGCGAGCGTATGCGGCCTAACCTTGTCGCGCCTCGGTGAACCTGCCCAAGCAGACGCGCAGGTGCTCGAAGAATACGCGAAACTCGGGGTAAAACCCGGGTGGGTGATGTGCG
The DNA here is from genome assembly GCF_032085515.1 of Gleimia hominis. GTDB lineage: Bacteria > Actinomycetota > Actinomycetes > Actinomycetales > Actinomycetaceae > Gleimia > Gleimia hominis. Next base: position 49,471 of record NZ_JASXSX010000004.1, on the reverse strand, counting down.
CGGAGTTTGCTCGCGGGCAGGTGCAACTTCACCCCAACGTGGATGGGCAGCAAAAAGATGAGTACATCGCAGTCCCCGAGGTCCTAGAACCTCACGTGTTTGTGGAACGCAACTAGCAACGCGAGCGCTGGCCGCAAGAGTGCTTTGACCGGGAAACAAGAGCATTCTTGACCGGGAAACAAGAGTGTGTTTTGACCGGGAAAACGGGATCGCAACCGGTTTTGTGTGCGCGTTTCAAGTGGATCTATTCACATCCGTTATCAAGATGTGACAATTCCGTTATTTCTCGTATATTGTTATTCCTGTTGGGTTAATCAGGTCCCAACTCCTACTCGTTGAAGCCGAGGCTCCATCTGCTTCGAGTAGGAACCCGCAGGAAGATGGAGCGCGGGGGACCCAAACGTGGGAAGCATCCCTTGGGGTGAAGCCAGTCTCTGGCGGAGAATCTCGATCTCTAACCCGACAGCTTACCTCGCAGGCTCGTTTCGAGGAGACTAAGACATAGTGGCAAAAAACGTGTATAAGGCCCGCCATCGGCGCGCATGCCGACCGGTAACGCCTTTGACGAATGCAAAACTTGGACAGCGTTCCGCAGCGGTCGTATCCGCAACCGGTATGGCCATCACAGCTGTAGGAACCGGTGTCGCTTACGCAACCCCTGACACGAACCTAGATCTAGGCAAAAAACCACTTGCGAACGTGACGATAGACCGCGCTGTTGCGCCGTCCGTTAACCCCGCTGTGGTTGCCCCCAAAGATGTTTCGTGGACAGTTTCAGATGAACTCGCCGTTGAAGTTCAAACCCCGCAGGTAACCACCGAAGCAGCTGAAGACGCGCTCGCTGGCCGCACCACGGCCGCAGATCGCGCGCAGCGCACGGACGCCGACGCAGACGCAGACGTAGCCGGTGCGGAGCACACGGCAGCTCCTGCCAGCACCGCGGGTGGCGCGGTTGGTATCGCCATGCAATACGTGGGTTCGCCCTACGTGTGGGCAGGGGAATCCCCCGCTGGTTTCGACTGCTCCGGCCTGGTGAAGTACGTGTTCGCACAACTGGGTTACAACCTGCCTCACTCATCCGGTGGAATCGGACAGATGGGCACCAAGGTTTCGGCAGCGGAAGCGAAACCCGGTGACATCGTTTACTACCCCTACGGCCACGTAGCGATCTACGCGGGTAACGGCATGGTCGTGGAAGCGCTCAATCCTGGTATGGGCGTGCAATACGGCCCCGTGATGGGCGCCTACCACGAGTTCGTCCGCCTGTAAGCACCCAATCGTAGCGAGAGATCTTTCTTAACCGCGGCAGTTGGGATAATTGAATCGTTGAGGGTCCGGTAGTAGCCGGACCCTCAAAACATTGTCAGCGCAACACGTGGCCGCGCTCCCGGTGGCCCGTACTACGCACGGTGAGGCCTATACCACGCACGGTGAGGTCTATACCACGCACGGAAGCCGGATGTTTGCGCGATCTAATCCGCCGGTTCAACTTCATCTTTGCTCGCGACGAGGATTTTCAGGGCAAAATAGAGTTAAGACTCTTTTAGGAGGCAGTAATGACCAGGCAACAAGTAATCTTGGTTGGCGTCGACGGTTCAAACCAGTCCAAGCGGGCGGTTGAGTGGGCCGTGTCGCTAGCGTTGCAAAACGGTGCAATGGTGCACGTGATCTGCACGTACGCGCTGGCGTCATACAGTTCCGCAGCGCTCGACGGTGGCTTCACCCCCACTGATGATGAAGCGTTGAAGAAGAACGCGCAGCAGGCCGTTGACGAAGCCGTGCAAATCGGCCGCGAGCAAGGCGTTGACATTACCGGATCCATCGAACCGGGAGACCCCGCTGGCGTGCTCGTAGAAACGAGTCGGGAAGTCGACATGATTGTCGTTGGGTCAAAAGGAAACGGTGGGCTCGCCGACCGGTTGCTCGGCACCGTTTCTTCCGCCTTGCCTGCGCACGCGCGCTGCCCCGTGGTGGTCGTGCCGCGCCACACATCCGGATCCCCATTCACCCCGGTTAAACGGATTGTCGTGGGCGTCGATGGGTCCGAAACGGCGTCGAACGCGTTGCGGGCAGCCGTGGATCAAGCGCAGACGTGGGACTGCGAACTCACCGCCGTGGCTGCCATCCCGATGGCTTCTGGCACGGGTATGTTCGCGTGGTTACCTGCCACTGTAGACCGGGAGGCCCTGACCGAGTCGATCACGGAAGGGTTGGACAGTGCGATTGACGAGGCCCTGGACGGGCGCAAAGTGGCGGTGTACCAGCACGTGCTCGACGGCTCCCCAGCCGCGCTGCTGACGGAGTTCTCTACAGCTGTGGACCTGGTGGTCGTGGGTAACCGTGGCAAAGGTGGCTTCCAAGGTCTCCTACTTGGCTCCACTTCGCAAACCGTGCTGGCACACTCCACGTGCCCGGTGATGGTCGTGCCCTCCAGTAACGAACCCGACGAGGACGACGTGCCCTCGTGGGAACGCAAATAAACCAGGTCGGCCCATAAAATCCAACCGAACCGACAACACCAGTTCGGTTTACCGCGGGTAACACTGTTAAACTAGACCAGTTAGTTCCCCACTATCAATACCATTGAGGCCATCGTGTCGATTGAAACGGTTGAGGCCATCGGGGTCATCAGGACCACCGGGGTTATCGAGTGGGGAAGTGGCCCTCGTAGCTCAGGGGATAGAGCACCGCTCTCCTAAAGCGGGTGTCGGACGTTCGAATCGTCTCGGGGGCACTACAACAACACACCACAAGCAATAAAGGGCCCCTCCTACCGGAAGACGGCAGGAGGGGCCCTTTGGGTTTAGAATCGACTTTGGACCGAGACTATGCCTGGCGGCGGTCAGCGCAGGGTCTGCCTGGCGGCGGTCAGCGCAGGGTCTGCCCGGTTTCTTTATCGAAGTAGTACACGTCTGCCGGGTCTACGCTCGCGCGGTACACGCCCCCAGCAGTCGCAGAGTGCTTCTTCGGCAGCGCCATCGCAATCCGCTCCGGCGTGAAAGTAGGAACGTGGCCAGCAGCGCCCTCAACGGGGGCGGGGGTGCCATACACGAACGCTTGCGACCCCAGTAGTTCTACCAGGTCCACAGTAATCGTCAGGGCCTGCTCTGATTCTGAAGCTGGCCGCCACGCCTCCGGACGAATCCCCACCAACACGTGTTGCCGCGCCTTCTGTACCACGTCGCGCGGTACCTGCAGGCGCATACCCGCGATCTGGATTGACCCGTCCGATTCCAGGGGGCAGTCGAAAATGGTGATTGCTGGTGAGCCAATAAAACCAGCGACGAACGTGTTCACTGGGTTGGAGTACAGTTCCATCGGTGGGGCCACTTGTTGCAGCTGCCCATCGCGGATCACGGCCACGCGGTCCCCCATCGTCATGGCTTCCGTCTGGTCGTGGGTCACGTACACGGTCGTTACCCCGAGTTCGCGTTGCAGCGCCGCGATCTCACCGCGCATCGTGACCCGCAGTTTCGCATCGAGGTTTGATAGCGGCTCGTCCATGCAGAACACCGCGGGTTTGCGCACGATGGCTCGGCCCATGGCGACGCGTTGACGCTGTCCACCAGACAGGGCCGCGGGTTTGCGGCCAAGCAGGTCGTCTAACTGCAGCAGTTTTGCCGCCCAGCTGATGCGTTCGTCAATCTGAGATTTCGGTACCTTCTTATTCTCGAGGGCAAACGCCATGTTCTGCGCGACTGTCATGTTCGGGTACAGGGCGTAAGACTGGAACACCATGGCCACGTCCCGTTCCCGGGGGCGCCGCCCGCTCATGTCTTTACCGTCTATCAGTACCCGTCCGGAAGTTACGGGTTCTAGGCCCGCGACCATGCGTAGGGACGTGGATTTTCCGCAGCCTGAGGGCCCAACGAAAACCACGCATTCACCGTCCTCAATGGTTAGGTCCAGCTGGTCAACAGCGGGTTTTGGGGCGCCAGAGAACTGCCTGGTCGCTTTGTCGAACGTAACACTTGCCACGAGGGAAGTCCTTTACATCTTTTAACTATTTTGATTAGTTGCAGTAACTGTTTGAAACCAGTTTTAGGGGCTGCCACGCGCGGCGCAGCAGCCCCGCCTGGAGTTATTTCTTCAGTTTCGGTTTGATATCGCGGTCGATAATCGTCTGCTGTTCCTCGTCGAGGGCTTTGAACGTGTCTGCCACGTCTGCGCCCTGCGCGATCTTATCTAGCGCAGCCCCGATCCGTGCGCCGCCACCGGGGACGAATGCGCGTCCCGCATCTTGCTTCTGCGTTTCAGGTAGCTGCTGCAAAGCCGTGTTGAAGTTCGGGTGTTCCTTCACGTAGTCCTTCGTTTCCGGTAGTTCAACCGCGGAGGTGCGCACCGGCATGTACCCGGTGGCCTGCGAGAACTTCACGGTGTTCTGCGCGTTCGTGATGAACGCAATGAACTTCGCCGCTGCCTCTTGGTTCTTCGACTTCTTCGGAATCAACAGGCCCGCCCCACCGGTGGAGGCACCGGGCACACCTTCTGGTGCGGGGAGGAACGCGGTGCCGATGTCTACGCGCCCATCTTTGGCTGCGTTCTGCAGTGACCCCGTGGATTCCAGCATGGCGGCCGCTTTACCGGAAGTGAACGTCACGGTCGCGTCTTTCGCTGCTGCGAAGTATCCGTCTTTGAACTGTTTTTGCAAGAACTCGCCAGCTTTAACAGATTCGGGGGAGGAGAGGTTCATGTCCCAATCTTTGGAGTAGGAACCACCCATCGACCACAGCATGCCTTGGAAGTACCAGTCCATATAGGACGCGCCGTCGGGAATTGACAGCGGGGTCACCCCGGAGAGTTCTTTCAGTTTCGGTGCGAAGTCGCTATCCCATTCTTCCCACGTCTTGGGGCCGCGGTCGGGTAGCCCAGCTTTCTTCCACAGTTCTTTGTTGTAGTAGAACAGCGGCGTGGAGCGAGAGAACGGCACGGCGTAGTGCGAGCCCTCAAACTTGTATTCGTCGTACAAGCTTGGGACGTAATCAGCGGTGTCCGCATCGACCTTCTTCAGGAGGTCATCCAGTGGTGCGGCTTGACCTTGGAACGCGAAGTTGAACCATGTCACGTCCGATGCGATCGCCACGTCCGGCACCTGGGAGCCAGACAGGGCCGCGTTTAGTTTCTGCGCGACTTCTTCGTAGTCTTTACCCGCGTCGGTGAGTTTGACTTTGATGTTCGGGTTCTCTTTTTCGAACGCCTTAATCAGCTCCGTTTCGGTTTCGCGGGAGTTAGCGGGGTGGTTTGACCAAAAATCGATTGTGACATCGCCGGAAGCGTCGTTTTGTTTAGTTCCGGAACCGCTTCCGCCGGCGCAGCCGCTGAGGACAAGTGCGCCAGCTGCGACGGTAGCGACGAGCATCTTTCTTAGTTTCATGATTTCCTTTTCTTTATCTTGCACAAACCTGGGAGAGTGCGGACAAGTCTTTAACCTTTCACGGCCCCGGAGGTGAGGCCTTTAATCATGTTCTTTTGCAGGAGTAAGAACACGACGAGTACGGGGATGACGGCGAGCACGGTCCCTGCCATCACAGGCCCCCAGTTGGTGAGGCCTTCGTTGTTTTGCAAGAACGTGAGGCCGATTTGCAGTGGGGCGGTGCGTTCGTCGTCACTCATGAGGAATGGCCACAAGTATTCGTTCCAGTCGTTCACAATCGTGATGAGTGCGAATGCGGACAGGGTGGGCCAGGACATGGGCAGTACCACGCGCGTGAGGAGTTTGAGTGGGCCCGCGCCGTCCATGCGGGCTGCCTCAATAATCTCGCTGGGCAGGGACAGGAAGTGGTTGCGCATTAGGAACGTGCCGAATGCGGTGCCGGCAAGTGGCAGGATGATGCCCGCGAACGTGTTTTTTAGCCCGAGGTCCGCGACGATCGCGTAGTTTGAGATCACGGTGATCTGGTTGGGCACCATGAGGGACGCGATGACGATGATGAACACGAGGTTGCGGCCGCGGAATCGCAGTAGGCTCAGCGCGTATGCGGACAGGACGCCGAGCACGATTTTTACGGTAGAGAGCACCACGGTGATGATCACTGAGTTCCGCAGGTATGAGGTGAAGGGGATTTGGGTGCGGACCGTGTGGTAGTTCTCGGTGGTGAACGGGTTGGGCCAATAGTTGGCGGGCACCGTGTAAATGTCTGGCTGGGTTTTGAATGATGCAGCGAGAATCCAGTAGATCGGCACGAGAATTCCAAGCAGAGCCACGGCCATGGCTATGTAGCCGATAACTTTGAAGGCTGTGGATTGGCTTTGGAAGTGTGTTTGTTCATCGGGTTGGGTGCCGGTTTCGCGGCGGAACCATTTCACGGCCGTTCACCTTTCTGCATGAAACGTACCTGGATGAGGGTGATCACCAGCAGGATGAGGAACAGGATTGACGCTACAGTTGCGCCGTAACCGGCGCGGGCGTTCACGAAGGTTTCTTGGTACACCTGGTACACCATCGTGGTTGTGCCTGTCCCTTGAGGTCCGCCGCGGGTCATCACGTTAATAATGTCGAACACCTGCATTGAGTTCAGAAGCACGGTGATGGATAGGAAGAAAGTGGTGGGCCGCAGTTGGGGCAGTAGTACTTTGGTGAAGCGGCGCCAACCGGGGGTGCCGTCGATTTCCGCGGCTTCGTCGAGGTCTGTGCGCCGGCCTTGCAGGGCGGCGAGGTAGATGACGAATGTGTACCCGAGGTTTTTCCAAATGTACGTGGTGGTAATCATCAGCAGGGCCCAGCCGGGCCGCTGGTAGAAGTCGGGGGCGGTGTAGCCCAGGCGCACCATGATGTCGGATATCAGGCCGACTGCCGGGTCGAACACGAACTGGAAAGCAATGCCGATTGCTGCCCCAGAGATGATGTAGGGGGCGAACACGACGGAGCGGACGAACCCGCGGCCACGCAGTTTCTGGTCGAGGATGAGTGCGAGGAAGAGGCCGAGTGCGAGCGATCCGAGCACGGCGGCGAGCGTGAAGATAACAGTGTTAGAAACGATTTGCCACGTGGTGGGGGAGCGGAACCACTCCACGTAGTTGTTGAAACCGATCCAGTCGAACGAATCTGAAGAGATGTTCCAGTTAGTGAACGACAGCCTAAAGTTGTCGATCAAAGGCCGGTAAGTGAAGATCGCGAGCAGCACCAAGTTGGGTGCTAAAAGTATGATCGCGAGCCACATTTCGGATCGGTCTGGCCGGTCTGATCGTGGGGGTTTACGAGTTTTAGTTTCCGAAGACGCCGATGCTGTTGGCGTGCCCGCAGGTGACTGCGTGGAAGTGCATGTTGGTGTTGATGAAGTCTTTTCCATAGTTCTACTTGCTGTAACAAGAGGCCCTATTAAGTTCCACTGTGAAACTATAGAGCCGGTGTGTTAATGCAAGGTTAACGGATGGAAAGGAAGAAAGTCCTAGGTTTAGTGATTTAAGCTACCGTTTCTCAGCTTATTTTGCGCAATACTTTCCGCAAATCGGCTCGCAATAGCCGGAACCGGACCAATGCCGCGAGCCAAGGCCGGAGTCATCAGCCGAAAGCGACACCGGCTGAAGCCAGCCAGAACCGGGTCGGGTGAAACTGGCAGCTGCGAAAACCGGCCAGAACCAGGCAAATCGCCCCAGGAACCGCGGGCGTTCTAGCGGCCGCGGACAATCAGGTCTGCGCGCCCAATTGTTTCGCGCACACGCGCGGCGTTCACCTGATCTACGTGTTCTACCCAGTCGTGGGCTGCGGCACTGGTTTTCCCCGAAGCGATGTGGCGCGCGAGTAGACGTTCGCGGCGGACGTCGTCGTCGAGTTGCAGGTACCAGATTTCGTCGAAGATATCGCGCAGTTCCGCCCACGGGTCCGTGTCGAGCAGCAGGTAGTTCCCTTCGGATAGGACCACGCGGTGCTCGGGGGTAATCGCGGTGCCGGCGGCGATGGCGGCGCTTGCCGCGCGGTCGTAAACCGGGGCGTAGACCGGGAACTGGGTTTCATGCCGCAGGCGCCGCAGTAGCGCCGCGTACCCGTGGGCGTCAAATGTTTCAGGTGCTCCCTTGCGCGCCCGCAGCCCCAGCTGTTCTAAAACATTGTTGGAAAGGTGGAACCCATCCATCGGAACCCACCCCACCGCGGGCCCCAGCAGGGACTCAGCGAGCGTTGTTTTCCCCACGCCCGGTTCCCCCGTAATACCCACGAGCACGCGTTCCGACGTCGCTGCCTCCAGGGTCCGCAGCCGCCCGTGGAGGTCCTCAATGTTCAAAATCTGCATGTGTATTCCTACCCTGTTGCCGCTAGTTTTCGAGCGCGTCCTCAATCTCTTTTTCGCTGATCCCACCCAGGTGCTGCATCTGCACGGACCCGTCTTTTCCGATGAGCACGTGGCTGGGAACAGACACTATGCCAAAAGACGCAGTGATCTTTCCATCCGGGTCGGGAATCTGCCGGTACGTCAGCCCTAACCGCTGCGCGTACGGCGCCACGATTGACTGGTCTTCGTTCAAATAGATCGCAAGCATTTCCACGTCGTTGCGTTCCGCCAGGCGCTGCACCTCCGGGATTTCCGCGCGGCAAGACGAACACCAGGTGGCGTTAAATACGATCCACGTGCGTTTGCCCGCCAGAGATTTCGAGTCGAACGTTTGCCCATCCAAGTCTTTCGCAGTGAACTGCGGTAGGTGCGTAACTTGTGTTTCTTCTTGCGCCTGAGGCGTCACTTGCGTGTCCTTATTGCGGCCGGTTTGCGTAAAAATCACCGCTGCCACAACCGCGACAATAATGATCGCGAGGACACCGAAGTTCACGGCCGTGGTCGGTTTCCCACTTTTAGGGGTGGGATTCTCCGCAGGGTTGTGTGCCATGTGCCCTCCTCACGCGTATGAATGTAGGGAATCGAAGAAGTGGTTCCCGAAGTATGTAAACAATACTGCCACGAAACCCAAAATTAGGAGCACTGCCGAACGCGTGCCTTTCCATTTGAGAGTGACGCGGGCATGTAGGTACGCGCCGTAAATGAGCCAGGTGACGAACGAAGCGGTTTCTTTCGGATCCCACCCCCAGTAGCGGCCCCACGCGACGTTCGCCCAAATGGACCCCAGGATGATCATGATTGTCAACAGGGGGAACGTGAAGGCTGCGGCGCGGTAACCGACTTCGTCAAGCACTTCGGGGCGGGGAAGGCGTTTGAACGGTAGGTAGGGAAGCGCCAAATAGACTACGGCTGCACCAAACGACACGCATGCCGCCCCGTAGGCCACTACCGCGAACCCCACGTGGAAAGTTAGCAGCAGGTTGTTTTTCAACGCGGGTACTAGCGGGCGGATTTCCGTGTCCAGCTGCGTGGCGTAAATCAGCATGAGGGCTACTACGGGAAGGACGAACAGGGCGATCGTGCGGACCTTGTAGCGCCACATGAAGAACAGGAGGGCCAGCAGGATACCCCAGCCGAACGCGACGGAGAACTCATGCTGGTTCGCGAACGGGCCGTGCCCAGTGTGGATCATCCGCAGCACTAGGTACGCGGTGAGGAGCACGAATGCGACCGCGGTGAACGCGACGGCGTAGAAGTAGTACTTGCGTTCTTTCGCACTGCCGGGGGCTTCGTTGCTGACGTATTCGGCGGGGCCGTCTCCCACGCTCACGGTGGCACGGGAAGTTTGCGCGGCGGTTTGCTGCTGGCGGGTAGTAACCACCAGGATTTGCGCCCCCAGGGCGAGGACCGTGAAGATAATGGCCACTACCAGCGCGTATTGTGCGATGAGCATTGAAATCATTGGTTTTCAGCCTTTCTTGCGGCAGCTTGGTCAATGTCGTGGACGAGTTGGCGGAACTGGCGTTCGTAAACCGTGTCCAAAGTGTCAACGGATGCGAGGTGGATGACTGCTCCGTCGGAGCGGGCACTCACGCGGCCCCACAGGCGGCGGTGGCGCATCCCGAATGTCATGAGCATCCCAATAATGAGGAGTGCGGACCCCACCCACATCCACGTGGTCCCCGGGTCTTCGCGCACCAGGATTCCCGTGTACGTCTGTTCGCGGTCAAACGTCACGTCGTACCCTTCTAGTTTCGCGGTTTTCCCCTGGGTGATTACTTCGTGTGCGAGCGGTTCGCCGGTGGATAGCCGGTACAGTTCCACCAGAGCAGTGCCGGGCGCGATTTCCGGTGAGGGCCGGCCCGACGCCGCGGTCACGGGAATGATCTGCAGGTCCTCTTTTTCGAGGTCGACCCGGCCAATCGCCTTTGTCTGCTCGTCGTCAGAGTATTTGAGGGGAATGGCGCCAGCAAAGACCTCATGCCCATCTTTTTTCACGTTAACTACCGCGGCGATACCGAAAGAAGACTGGTGGAAACGCACGCCGTCCACCACGAGGGGGGAGTTAACCCGCACGTCCTGCTGGCCCCGCACCCGGTCGCCTTCGGACACCACCAGGTGGCTGACGTAGTCGAGGGGGTGCCCGTCCTTGTCGTAACTGTCTTTGAAGGAGGTGGCGGTGAGGGTGAGCCCAGTGTTCCCACCCACCGGCTTGGGGGTGTTGACGGGGGCTTCGATGGTTTCCTCAAAACCCGTGTTCCCCGAAACGGCGAACGCGAGGAGGATGATTACGAAACTGGCGTGCGCAATCGCGGTGCCGAACGGGCCGAAGCGGTTCTTGTCCGCGTACACGCTATGCTCCTTTGCGGGCAGCACCCGGAAGTGGCATTTACGCATGGCCGAACGCATAATTTCTTCCGCGGTCGCCGGGTCTACACTGACGGGAATCTGCGCGCGGTACTGCGCGTGTTCAAAAAACCGGTCCGACACTTTTGTGCGCGGACGCATGGATTTACGCCAGATCACGGGCATGCGGTGGAGCGTGCAGGCGACGATTGACAGGCCCAGCAGGAACGTGACCGCAAGGAATAAGGGGGAGGTCCACAGGTTGTAAAACCCCAAAAAGTCGAACAGTTTCGACCAGATCCCGTACTTCTGATCTGCCGTCTGTAGCCACTGCGCGTATCCCTCTGGGTCGTGCCGCTTCGACATCGGGGCTTGCATCAACATGGTGCCCACCAGCGCCAATGCCGCCATCGCGAGGATCACGACGATCCCAAGGACCTTGGAATAAAGCATGCGGTACACGCTCTTGAACACGTTGCGCACGCTCACGGTTGGTTCGGTGCGTGAAGGTTGCTCCACAGCTTCTTCCCTTCCTTCTCTTACGGTTATTTGTCTTCCGGTTTCTGTTTTACGTTTTCTGTTTTACGTTTTCTGTCTTGCGTTTTTGTCTTGCACGTGGCTCGTATTTTCGGGGGATCCTGTTTTGCTGCCCCCGCCGGTTAGCCCGAGTGCCTCGTCGGTAGGATCTGGCTGGTTTCCTTGCGGGTTCGGTTTGCTTGCGTGTTGGTTTGGTTCAGTTTGCACCTACCCCAGGGTTGGAATGAATGCGGATAGTTTAGTGAAAAAGTCGAGGATAATGAGGATTCCGGTGACGATCAGTAATACCGCTGAGGTTAGTTGGATTCCCCGTTGGTGCCGGCGCATGAACGCGAGTTGATCACTCATCCACCCCACACCGGTGGCGACGAGGATGAAGGGGATTCCAAGGCCCAGGCAGAAAACCACCATCAAAAGCGTGCCCTTCCACATGGACTCGCTTGAGGATGCGAGCATGATGATCGACCCCAGCACCGGGGAGATGCACGGCGTCCACCCCGCGCCGAACGCGAGCCCCAAGAGGGTGGAGCGGCGCAGTGTGGGAGCTTCGTCGGGGTTGAGGTTAACGGTGGCGCGGCGGGTTTGTGACAGCGCAGGAATGCGGATAAAACCGCCGATTATGGTGCCCATAATGACGACGAGGATGCCGGCGAGGATCCGGATCAGGTCTTTGTACTGGGCGATTAAACTGCCGGCTGCTCCCACAACGAGCCAAAACCCAATAAACACTGCGGAGAACGCGAGTGTGAACACCACCGCCTGCTTCAGGGCCGTGCGGGTTCGCTGCTGCTCAGTGCCCGCCACGTAGGCTGCAAAAACAGGTACGACTGGAAGGAAGCACGGGGATGCGAACGCCAGTAATCCGGCGAGCAGGGCGATGGGGAGGGTGACGGGAGAGGTCATTGGTCTTTCGTTTCTGCTGGGGCAGATGGTTCCTTTTCTTGTTTCTTCTGTGCTTCTTGCTGCGCTTTTTCAAGCATAGGCAAGTGGTTTTGAATCGTCTTTGCCTTATCAGACTTGGGGTCTAGTTCAACTACTTTTTGCCACACTTCGCGGGCCCGATCGAGCTGCTGCGGAGTGGAAGACATGTAGAGGAACCCGAGGTTGTACAGCACGGTCGTGTTCTTCGGGTCCAGCTGCAAGGCGCGTTCTAAGTTGTCTTGTGCGGATGACACATCTTTCGCATCCAGGTAGCTGATGCCTAACTGGTTCAAGATCTCGACGTTGTCTGGGTCAGCGGCTTTCTTGCGTTCCAACTCCTGGATGTTTTCAAACAACTGCGCGGAATCTTGTTCCATTTGGCTCGTCATGTTCCCGTGGGCAGCTTCGAACGACTGCTTCCCATGCGTGGTGCCCAGCCAGTAAACTCCCCCCACGACCGCAACAATCAGTAGGGTTCCCACCGCTAAACGCGCACCTTTCGACAGGGGAGACCGCTTTGGCATCCGCCTTGCGGGCCGCGAATGAGGCGTAGAAATCTGCGGCTGCGCATCTTCCTCGTCCTCACCCAATTCCGCGAGCGCCGCCTCCTGATCCGCGTTAGTGCCCGTAACGACGTACGCGGCCTCTTGCCGGTGCGAACCATCCTTGTGGTTCGGGTCCGCTTTGTGGTCCTTTGGGTCCTGAGGCTGTGGCAGCGTTTGCGCTGCATCCTCGTCTTTGCCTGCGCTCGCCCCGGTCGCCTGCGCCGGTTCGGACTCTTCCGCCGGCCGGGTTACGGTTGCGTTTGCCTGCGCCGGTTCGGTCTGTTGCCCCGGTTCGGTTGCGGCCTGCAGCGTTTGCAGTGCGGGGTCGGTTCCGGATTTGATGGCGTCGAGGTGCGCGTCCACCCAAGGCTGTAAATGCTCGGGGGCGGTGTTTAAAAAGTCGACGAGTTCGTGCGCGTAGTTCGGATGGCCGGAGCCGGGGTTGTGGTTACCTTCCCCGGCTCCGCGCTGTGCATAGTGCTTAGTGCCCACGCTGTTTGATTTCTTTCGTGTTGTTGTTCGTAATGTCGGACGGGCCCAACTGGTCTGGTTTCGCACCGTCTAGCACCAGCATGCCCTTGCGGGATGCATCCAGGGAATCTTGAATGATCCGGTGGATGTAGGCGGGGGCGTGGAACCCGTAGGAGTTTTCTGAGTACACGTAGTCGAGGTAGAAGCTCGCTTTGTTCTGGTATTCGCGGGCCTGCTCAATCTGCTCCTGCGTAGCGGTGCCATCCTTGATGGCGGCCTCCAGCTTGTGAACAAACTGGGTGAGGGAGTCGAACGCCTGGTCGCGCGAGTGGATGAACCGGTCTTGAATGTTCACCACGCGGTTCTTCATCTCTTCTTCCGTGGACTTATGGCAAGTCATGCACGAGGCATTGATGTTCAGCAGCGGGCTTTGCAACTGGTGGTTAGAAGTCTTCTTCGCCCCATTGCGTTCGTACGGCATGTGGCAGTCCGAACAGCTCACCCCGTTGTCCGCGTGGATTGAGTTGGACCAAATGTCGAACTCGGGGTGTTGGGCCTTGAGGATCTTCGCGCCCGTCCCAGCGTGAACGAAGTCAACGTGTGGGTTCTCCTTGTAGTACTGCCAAATGTCGTCAATGTTCAAACCGTTATTCCACGGGAAGGTGAGGGTCTTTTCTTCTTTCCCTTTAAAGTAGTACTCCACGTGGCACTGGCCGCACACGAACGAGCGCATCTCCTGGCGGGTCGCGTCCCGGTTCGGATCGTAGTCCTTAACGCCTTCACCAGCCTTGAGGGCCTTGATTCCGTTAATGAACGCCGGGCGGGTGACCCGCAGGTTCATGGTCTTAGGATCGTGGCAGTCCAAGCAGCTCACGGGGTGTTCAGCTAGTTTCGTCACTTCGTTGTAGGGCATCTTGTTCATTTTCGCGAAGCCCTTATTCACGTCCCCGTCACCAAGCTTGCGCATAATCGTTGGGGTAGAGGCGTGGCAGTTCAAGCACGCACCGGGCTGTTCAAACTCCGTGACGCGGCGAGTCAGACGCTGATCTTCCAGCATGTACTCGTGGCCGCGGGCGTGCCGGTAGTCAACTGCGAACGGGTAGCCATCCCACATCACTTTGAGCCGCGGATCTTCTTCGACCCGGGAGGATGACACGAACGTGCGGGGGTCCTTGTCAGTGGGTTTGTGTGCAACTTTTGTGGAACCACCGTACACGGTGGGCGTCATTTCTTTGGTTTTCAAAGTCTGTTCGTACTGGATGGGGAAGTTCTGGCCCCACACGGCGGGGTCCACGGTGTCTTCCGTTAACTCCACTACTTTAGTGAACTTGTCTGACCCTTCGTTCTTGCGCTCCAAAATATTGATGAGGAGCGCGGTGATGCTCATAGTTATGAGTGCGGTCACTACGATCGCCACGGATAATACAAGTATCCGTCTGCGCGGTAGCTTGTTGGTGTTGCTCATGGCATTCCTCATCTCTTATGGCCCACTTCGGCGTGGCAGTGGGTGCATTGGATTTGTTCTTTCCCGGCCGTCAGATGCATTTCGTCCGTTAGGTCTGCGTGGCAGTGCAGGCACGCGTCGTTAGTTATGCGCCGGCTAACTTCCCGCGCCTGAATGTGCTCGGGGTACCAGCCTGTGGTGAACTTCAGTGCGTGCCAGAACCCGTTTTCGGCTTTTACATAGTATTTGTGAACTAGATTGTCGTGAGGCGTGTGGCAATCACCGCACGTGGCGACGTTCGCGTGACTACCAGCAATCCACCCGTCGTATTCGTGATTCATAGCGTGACAGTTGTTGCACGCGTTGGGGTCGTTCGTTAAATACGAGTAGCCTTTGGCGTAAACAAACGTGAACAGACCAACGCCGATGAGGGAGCCGATCACAAATACAGCTAAAAATTGCACGATGAATGAAGGTGTTAGTAAACGCTTGAAGCGATTGGGCTCACCCATGAGTCCCGGACCTCCTCTTCATTGCGGCCGCCAGTGAAGGCGGGTGCGTAACCAGATACATGCAGGTAACGGGCCGTTGCCTGATACCTCAAGAGTACTTTATGACACAGTGTCAAGGGGTGACTTAAGGCCCCCGACAACCCGTTTTCACCAGCAAATACGGGTAAAACTACCCCGCCTGTAACGCTCGCGCGGCAGGCGGGGTAGTGCTTTAATTACGCTAATTATTTTTGCGTATTTGCGAATCCTCTCGGCTGAGGGTTTGGAACACGGTGGGGAACACCTCGCAGCGGGCCGGTGTGCCCGTGGTAACCAACTCAGCTTTCACGGCGCGGCTCTGTCCGGCTGCAATTACCCCCGGATGCGTGACGTCCCCACCTACGATCAGGTCCTTTTCGTTGTAACAGATTACGTTCGCCAGAGTTTTGGTGGCGTCCAATGCGCCCGCGTTCCGCACCTTGAACCTACCGGTGGTCTGAACCTCGTCGGTATCTTCGGTGTCTAGACGCGCACCAGTATCCATCGACGGTGCTGGCTTATCGTCGGGCTCAACCGTGAACTGCACGTCCGCGCTAGTGGCGTCAATGTCCTCCGGGAGTTTCATCAACACGGACATAATGACCGTCGCTTGATCCCAGAACCGCTGGGTCTGCACCGCCCGCGACAGCTCCTGCCCCTCGGCGTCGTAGAGTGCGAACCGCGCAGTCATCACGTCACCGGTATTGAACACCGGCTCGTCGATAACACTGAAAAGCCGCACCGAGCGGCCGTTCACTCCCGCGCCGAACTGTAGGCCCGGCGTGGCATCCACACTCATGTCCGCCTGCCCCACGTGCGCGGCCTTGGCCCGCAAAGTAGTGGCGTAATGCGACTGCGTTGCCGGCTGAGACGGCTCACTGGTGGGCGTATTTGAATCACTCGGAACGGGTTTAGGTGACGCCGCGTTCGAACACGCAGTAACCGCGACCGTAGACGATAATGCCAGCGCCAGTGCAGTAGAAAAAACCCGTCGTGAAAACATCCGCCCTCCCTGTCTGTCATATATTACCCGTTTGCACGCCCGTGGCGAACGTCGCCGCGCCTCACGCGAAACCCGGGCGCGTTTCGATAGTGTAACCATGTGGTATCTTTCTTTTCGTCGCGTTCAAAACCTGTTTCGAACCCCCCTCAGGAAGTCGAGGACAATCCGCCTGAGGGCGCGGCAAAGCACGCTGACATGCGCCATCACCTAGAGCAGTGGCGACGCAGCCTAGAACAGCAGTCACAGGTAAAAAGGAACAGCGCGAGCTACTTGAACCTCACGGGCGCACACCCGGGAGGGATGGCGCAACTATACAGTTTGCGCCCCACCCGCCTGTCCTCCCTCGTGCGAGAAAAAGAAGCGTACGAAAACGCAGTCAGAATCGTGCACGCGCAACGGGCGGACATCGCCCAATCAATGCGGATTCACGGCGGCGCGACCCTACACATGGGAATCGGATCCGTGCGGTGGAACGGGGCGGAAGATACCCAAACGAGCCCCCTGCTTCTCCACCCCGTGCTGCTGAGCGCAGACGAGGCGGGCGATCCGCTCTTAACGTTGCACGGGGAGATTGAAGTGGCGCCAGCAGTGCTGCGCGCAGTGCATGCGGTGGGCCGCAACATCGACACCGACCAGGTCCGGGCCCTAACGCTGCAAGAACACGGCTTCACTCCCACGCCAGCTCTGGCGCAGCTACGCAACCAACTCGGCGCGTGCCTCCCGGGATTTGAAATGCGCGAGGAACTTGTGGTTGGCATGTTCCTGTCCGCCACCTACGCGCTCGAACAAGAACTAGCAACTAAAGGGGAGCAAATCAGCGCTTCCCCGCTGGTGCAGGCACTGGCGGGTGACGCGCACGCGCGGGCGCAGATCCCCAGCACCCTGCCTGAACCGAACCCGAACGACCGTGACCCCTGGCACGAACTCGGGGTGGGTGACCAGCTGCCAGAAACCTTAGACCAAGTTGAAGCTGCTGCCGCGGGCGTGAACCTCATGCTAGAAACCGCGTCCACAACCGGGGCGAGCCCAGTCGTTGCCTCGATGCTTGCCGCGGGTGCTAAGGCAGGTAAACGCGTGATGTACGTAAGTGGCGACCAACCTCGTTCCACCGCGCTGATGCACGAACTAGACCAAGCGGGGCTCGACCACGCGTACGCGCGCCTAGCCGCCACCTCGGAAGCGGACGAACACATGACCTCTGTGCTGGGGAAAATCATGTCGGGCAACGTGGCGCTCGCGGATGCGAACGCGATCGAATCCACCCGTGAGCAGCTTAAACAGGTGCGGGACCGGCTTTCGTCACACACCTACCACCTGCATAAACCATTTCCACAATGGGGAATCAGTGCCTACGACGCCCTGCAGGTGCTGACCGACCTTACGGGCGCCCGCCCCGGGCCACGCACAAAAGTTCGGTTCAACGCCCAGGTGCTAACTAAACTCGCTCAAGGGGGCGCGGAAACCGCTAAAGAAGCGTTGATTGACGCCACGCGCCAACGCATCTTCACCAACGGTGATTCGGACCCGTGGTTTGGGATCATCATCTCTTCGCCAGAACAGGTGGGGCCCGTAGTCGATAGCGTGGCGTACCTGTCGCGCGAACTCCTCCCGGACCTGCGGGTCAACATGTCCGCAGCCGCGGGGCAAACCGGTCTGCTGCCCGCCACCACGGTTGCGCAGTGGGAAGAGCAACTGGACATGCTAGACGGGGTCCGCGATTGCCTCGACGTGTTCCAACCCGCGATCTTCGAATCCTCAGTTGCAGACATGGTGATCGCAACGGCCTCAAGAAACTGGCGGCGCGAAAACGGGGTAGAGATGAAACGCTCACTGCGTAAACGCCTCACAAAACAAGCCAAAGACTTGCTGCGCCCCGGCCGCTACGTCGAAGACCTGCACGAAGAACTACGCAAAGTGCAAAAACAGCGTGACGTGTGGCGCCGATACTGCGAAGCTGGGGGATGGCCAAAACTGCCCACGGGTCTGACCCAAATGAATGAACACGCGCAAACGGTGCGGGGGCAACTGGAGAAACTCAGCCCTTACCTCGGCAGCGCGTACGGTGACTTAACGCAGATGGACATTAACGAACTCTCCCTGCTGCTCGACAGCCTGAACCGCGACCGCGCGGGCGCGAGTGCGCTGCCGGAGCGGATCCGCACCCTCAAGACCTTGCACAACTTGGGGTTGGACGCGCTCGTGAAAGACCTGAGGGCCCGCAAAGCCCCGGACTCGATGGTGGAAAAAGAACTGGATTTGGCGTGGTGGGCGTCTGCGCTCGGGGTGATGCTCGCCGCGGAATCTTCGCTCGGCGGTTTCGACCCGTCTAAACTCACGCAGTGGATTGAGCAGTTCCGAGCATTGGATGAAGCGCAGGTGAAGTCGCTCGCGGTAGAGACATCGGATGCCATTCAAAAGCAGCGGGGCCGGGCGATGGCGCGCTGGTCGAACCAGGATGCGCGGTTGCGTGAGGCCTTGGCGGCGGGAACGCTGACTATGCCAGCGGTGGACCAGTTCCGCGAGCTAGAGCTGGTGCGTGACCTGTTCCCAATTTTGATTACCACACCGGTGCTGGTGCCGCTCGTCACTGATTTGGACGAGCCGTTGGACCTGGTGGTGATCGATGCGGTAGAGAAACTCCCGGTAGCGGAACTGGTGCCGATTGTGGCGCGGGCTAAACAGCTGGTGGTTGTGGTGGCTGGCGGGGCGCAGTCTGAATCCGTTGAGGCGCTGCAACCACTGTTGGCGCGCACGCAAGTGCATCCGCGTCCGCAACACGTGAACGAGCATGTGGCGAAACTACTGGGGGCCTACAGCGTGCCCAATGCGGGAGCTATGGTGCCGGTACCGCGCGCCGGGTCGGCCCTGTCGATCACGTTCGTGGACGGGCGGGGAATGCCCGCACCCGGCGCAACCGCCGTGGAGTCTTCGAAAGAGGAAGTGGATGCGGTGGTTGACCTGGTGGTGGAGCACGCATTAATGCACCCAGAGGAGTCTTTGGCCGTCGCCACACTTTCTAGTGTGCACGCCGACCGGGTGCGTGCAGCGGTTATGGACACCGTACAGACTTCCCCGGCGTTAGCGAACTTCTTTGACCAGTCGAATCCGGAACCATTTTGCGTGATCACCCCGGAAGACGCCACGGGAGTGCGGCGCGACCGCGTGATTTTGTCGGTTGGGTTCGCCAAAACCCCTCACGGGCGCGTACTGCACAATTTTGGGCAGATTTCTTCTTCTGAGGGCCTGGAGTTGCTCGCCCGCGTTCTGATGGCTGCGGGGGAGAAACTGCACATCGTGTCCGCGGTACATCCGGAGGACTTTGACCGCGACCGGTTCGGCAGTGACGGGCCGCGCATGCTGCTGGACCTGTTAAGCATGGCGCAGGGCAGTCAGGTGCAGAACACGGATTGGCCAACCACGCAGGCGGCGCCCGATCAGTTGCTGATTGATTTGGCTGACCGGTTGTACAACGTGGGGGTCACAGTGATCCCTAACCTTGGGGTGGAGGGGAGCTTCCGGATTCCACTTGCTCTTGGCCACCCGAAGTTACCCGGTGAGTTGCTGGTGGCGGTACTGACCGACGACGCGCATTATGTGAACGAGCCTTCGCTGCGCCGCCGCGACCGGTTCTGGCCCGCACTGCTTGAGGAGTACGGCTGGTCTGTGCGCACCGAGTTAGCGATGGTGGTGTTCATTGACCCTCAAAAAGAAGCGGACACGATTTTGAACATGGTGATGGACGCGCTGGAACGCCGCGTGGGCACTGATGCGGATGCGGCGGCGGACGCGCCGGGTTCGAACGCCGAGTCAGACGCGTATTCGCAGGTGCCGGAACCCATTGTGGTTGATGATGACGATGAGGAACTGGTGGAACCGGGCATGGAAACGGCTGCCATGCGGCGCGTGCGCATGAAGGCGGATGCGCAGATCCACGGTGGGGAACACGTGTGGGAAGCACCGAACCGGGGTCGGGAGCAAGAACTGAAAGTGGCGCGCGGATTACCGTTAGCGGCTTACAGTGACGATCAGTTAGATGACGTGGCCCGTTGGGTGCGTTCCGATGGTAAGCGGCGCACAACCGCGCAAATGGTGGAGGAACTCACCTCCGCAATTGGCCTTACGCGGCGGGGCGCGCCAATCACTGCGGTGCTCACGAACGTGGTTATGCGCACGAACCCCGGTGGTAATAAAGGTGATTTGGAACAGGGGCACGCGAGCGAACCAGTGGACAACGCGCAGTCAGTTGAATCTGAACTGAGCCCGCAGGTGCCAGCATCCGAGTCGACCCCCCAGGTGCCAGCATTCGAAGCGAATTCTCAGGTGCCAGCATCCGAGTCGACCTCGCCGGCGCCCGAAGACACGCGGGCTGAGGAAGCAGCCGAAACTTCGGAAGGTTCTTCTGAAGCGCAAACACCTGTGGAACCGCCGGAGGAACCCATGTTGGAGTTTGAGGCGCTTTCGGATTCAGAGTGGCTCAGCGCGCAGTCAGAAGACGCGTTGGATGAGGCCGTGGATAACGACGAGCTGCAGGGAACGGACCCGAGCGCAGATTCTGCAGGGGATTCAGATGACTAAAAGCGGTAAGAAACGCCGCCGCGCCGTGCAGCTATCTAAAGTAGATGAGCAGGCACTTGCGCAGGGGCGCGCCCCATCTTGGGAACAGATTCGGCCCACCCGCGTATCCCATGAGGTGCAGCGCGAGGCGAGGTTAACGCCGCGAGATAAGCAGATTCTCGCGGACGTCCCACCCCACTGGCAGGTGCACTAGTCGCGGGTGCGCGCGTCAACCACCGGTTCGGCGCTGTGTTTTCCTCGGGCCCGCGGGTGCGTCTGGTTTGCGTGGACCGCGTTTTCTTTCAGCAGGTCCCGGATTTCGGTTAGCAAAGCAATGTCCGCATCCGGGGTTTCTTCCGCAGCATCTTCTTGCGCATCTTTGCGGGCTTTCGCGTGCTCGTTCCACTTGTTCATAGGCAGCACAATGAACATGTAGAGGGCAAACGCGATTATCAGGAAGTTCACGAGCGCTGTCAAAATCGCGCCCGGCAGGACGACGGCGTCACCGATGTGGAACTCCAAGAAGTTATCGAAGTTCGGTTTACCAATTAATCCACCGATGAGAGGGTTAATGAACTTCTCCACCAATGCGTTCACAATCGCGGAGAACGCTGCGCCGATAACCACGCCGACCGCCAGGTCGATTGCGTTCCCACGGGAAATGAACTCTTTGAAACCTTTAAACAACTTAACCTCCAGCGCATCCATCATTCTCGGAACTAACATTCGTCCGTGTGCCAGTTTACCTGCCGCCATGAGCTCCCGCGGGGCTGCGCGGCTGGGCGGCCATGTGCCTGCGGGGCGGCGCGGCTGGGCGGCCATGTGCCTGCGGGGCTGTATCTAAACCCCGCTAGTTGTCTTTTACTGCACCCCACTCGAATGGGGTCACGAAGTGCGTGAGGGCAATATCATGAGCCTCCCGTGGAAGCGTGTGTGCGGGCAGGAGCGCGTAAGAGGGGACGCACCCAATTAAAGGTACCTCGGGGTTTTGACTGATCAGCCCTGGCAGGGCGCGGTCGTACCAGCCACCGCCTTGCCCCAAGCGGGTGCCGGTCCGGTCAACCGCCAGAGCGGGCAGCAACACGGCGTCCACTCGCGGGGCACCGCCCAGACCTTCGGCCGACGCGTTCGGCTTAACGTGCAACTCGGTACCCGCGTGTTCAAGTGAGGCACCAACGGGTTTAAAACCCACCGGAAGTTCCGCAATTTTCCGCCCTTCCGCCTGCCAAACCACGGGTTCGTAAAGGCTCACGTGTGCGGTGTGCCAGGCCTCAAGCGCACTAAAAAAAGTGGCTTCGTGCTTTAGGGGGCGAAAAATAACTAACTGGCGAAGACGCTCAGCGCAGTGATCCAGGCAGTCGAGCAGCATCTTCGACACGTCGCGCTGCTCGCCTAGGTGCGCTGCGTGCAGGCCCCGCATCTGGTTTCGCCACGCGCGCTTAGTGGGTTCCATGACCTCATTATCCCATGTGGATGAACTGCGAACCGGCGCGCACACAATGGTAAACTAACGTACTTGAAGCGTTAGTTTCACTGCGCGCAGCACTAAAGAATCCACGCTGCCCACAGGTGAAACCACAGCAACTAGATTTGCAGGGCAGCTACACGCGGTTACCCAGCAAAGTTGCACCATAGGTAGGGAACAGAAGAGGAACTGGAGCTATAGATGCGCACCGTTGCCGGGTTTTACCGCGATTGTCAAGAAGCGGTGGGGCCGCAACCACCTCTGGAAGTGCTTTTAGCGGACGCGATCGGATGCGTCCTCGCAGAAGACGTGCAAGCGCCCTTCGACCTCCCCGTAGCGGACCTGGCGGGGTGTGACGGTTACGCGGTGCGCACCGGGGACCTCGAAGGAGCAAGTGCAGACAACCCCATCGAACTGAACGTCACCGCGGAACTGCACGCAGGTGATGTGGACCCGATGGCGACCATTAAAAACGGGGCGGTGCGCATCGCCTCAGGCGCCCCGATTCCAACTGGAGCGAACGCGGTTGTGGCCTTGGAACACACGGACCTTGGGGAAGCGAAGGTACAGGTGACGCGCGAAGTAGTGGAAGCGGAGAATATCCGCCCCCGCGCGCAAGATGTGCGGGCCGGGGACGTGGTGATCAAACGGGGCACGCGCGTGTCATCGCGGCAAATCGCGCTGATCGCAGGGGTTGGGCGCAACCGGGTGCTGGTGCACCCCAGGCCGCGCGTAGTGATCATTTCTATTGGCGACGAAATCGTGGAACCCGGCCAGCCGGCGCGCCCCGGTTCTGTGTTTGACGCGAACGGACACGCGCTCGCCACAGCGGTTGCGGACGCGGGCGCGCAAACGTTCCGGGTGGCAGCGGTACCCGATGAGCGCGCTACGCTGCGGCAAACAATCGAAGACCAGTTGGTGCGTGCGGACCTGATTGTGACGACCGGGGGGATTTCGTACGGGTCCGGGGACACGGTCCGGGAGGTACTGGGGTTGCTCGGCACCGTCCGGTTCGATTCCGTGGCGGCGTGGCCCGGTCACGTACTCGGCGTGGGCAAGGTGGGGGATGGCACCCCGATTTTCTGCTTGCCGGGCGACCCGGTTTCGGCACAGGTGGGGTTTGAGGTGTATGTCCGCCCCGCGGTTCGGGCGATGCAGGGGTGGAGTCAGCTGAATCGCCCCACTGTGCACGCGCGGGTGGATAGTGGCTGGTATTCCCCTAAAGGGCGGCGCGAGTTTGTGCGGGTCCGCCTGTCGGGCGAACCCCGCGGCGGGTACAGGGCAACGGTGCAGGGCACGCCGACGGCCCTGCTGCTGTCGGCGTTGGCGAATTCTAATGCGCTCGCGGTTGTGCCGGAGGATGTGACTGATGTGCAGCCGGGCGACACGTTGGCGTGCATGATTTTGGATTGAGTATGCGCGGTTTATTGCACTGGTTTTCGCACGGGTCGGCACGCGTGTGGGGAGTGCCGTACAACCAGTGCCTGTTGGTGTTTGAGGACCCGGTGGGCCGCGGGTACGTTAAGGGCCCGGTGGGGGTGGGAACGATAGTTTTGCGTCCTGCGCTGGGTGATGATCATCGGCGGTTGGAGGATGTGCGTGCCCAAAACCGGCGTTTTTTGTCGCCGTGGGAGGCGAGTTTGCCACCAAAATCTACTGAGCAGTTGCCCACGCTTGCGCAGTATCAGGAGCGGTGTGATCGGGAGGTCCGTGAGGGCACTACGCTGCCGATGATGGTGGAGGTAGATGGGGAAGTTGCGGGTTTAGTAACGGCGTCCGACATGGTGCGGGGCGCGTTGTGCTCCACTTCGCTGGGGTATTGGTTGGCAGAGAAGTACGCGGGGCAGGGGATTGGCACGTTTGTTGTGGCCGCGTGTATTGATTTGCTGATTGGTGAGCTTGGGGTTCACCGGGTGGAGATTAATATTCGCCCCGAGAACGGACCTTCAATTGGTCTTGTGCGTCGTTTGGGTTTGCGGTATGAGGGGGTGCGTGAGCGCTACATGTGTATTGCTGGCCGGTGGCGTGATCATGCTTCTTTTGCGATTGATGAGCAGACCTTGCCTGAGGGTGGTTTGGTGGCGGCGCTGTATGGCTCGCGCCCGAGCGTCTAGAGGACACGCCGAGGGGGCACTAAAAAACGAATCACAAGCATGTAATTATAGGGGAGTGAGTTTTGTTGGGTGGCTGGTGGTGGTGTTTGCACTACTGCTGGGCGGTTACGCAATGCCTAACTTGATTCGTGCTCGTGAATACAAGGTGAATCTACCGGTTGAATCGCGTTTCTCTTCGGGGTTAACGGTGTTGGACTGGAATGTTCGCCGAATGCAAGTGTGCGGGGAGGTGCGCCGTGAGCAACCACGGTTGTTGGCGTCATCCCCGGGCGGCCAGTGGCCTCGGGCTGGTCGGGAGCGTGATGGTTTCGGGGTGCAGAGTAGGGAAGTCGGTGTTATGAGCAGGCTGAGTGATACGTCTCGTGAGGTTCCTGCCACGTCGCGGCAGTTGGCGCGGTTGCGGTCCGCGCGTGCGGCGCGGATTGCACGTGAGAACGCGGCTGGGCAGCGGCGTCTTTTCGCGGCGGGCTTTTCTTTGATGCTCCTGGTTGCGTTTGTGGTAGCTGCGGTGTTCGGATCGTTTTCACCCGCGTGGGTGGTTGTTCCAACCGTGGCGTTGATTGGCGTGGTTGTTGAGGGGCGTTTGGCATACCGACGGTCCGCATCTGCCGCTGCTGACGAGGATGCTGTGTTGGAGCGTTTGCGGTCTAACATTGAACGCGAGCAAGGTCGGTGGGAATCCTTGCGCACGCGGATTGACAAACATGCCTCTAAATCTTATGAGCGTTCTAGCGACGTGCCGGAAGCCGATGGTTCGTCAGCTGATTCGGATGCTGCGGGCGATTCGCAAACTCCTGTGGGCTCCAATGGTGATACTGATGGTGAGCATACGAATCTTGATGATTCCCCTGAGGAGGGTGCTGAATCTAAGGGGACGCTTCCCGGCGGGTGGATTCCCCGTCCGGTGCCGGCACCGCTGTACCAGAAGGCTCCGAAGGCGCCGCGTAGGCAGTGGGAGATTGATGTCGTGTCTGAGGGCGACCAGGTTGTAGCGAAGGTGCCTGCCCGGCCGGTTGCGGCAACACCGATGGGTACGGATGCGGTGTCGTCTGATGAGGCTGCGCAGAACGCTCCAGTTGCGTTTGACCTTGAAGAGGTTTTGCAGCAGCGTCGTGCCCAGTGATCTTGCGCCACGTCAGAAGCATTCTTGAGCGTGCGGGAGAACACACTGAGCGAATGTGCTTTTGACGTGGTGAGAGTGTAAGATTATTTATGCTCTAAGGGGCTATGGCGCAGTTGGTAGCGCGTCTCGTTCGCAATGAGAAGGTCGGGGGTTCGAATCCCCCTAGCTCCACAACCATATTTCTTAGGTGTGGGCGTTCAGAAGCAGACGATCCCACCGAACTAAATCCAGCTAACGTGAGATCAGTGTCGTAGTACCCTACTTACTGCTGCGTATAAATGATTATTCTTCTTAGTCACCTAAACGCCGCAACTCCGCACACCAGGTAATACAACAGGAATCTTCAGTTGGTTTGATTGCCTGCGTATCCTGCACTTTTTCTGTGCGAGAAGAAGAGCATTAATCGTGAGTGCAAGATCTTATTCACCCTGGTTTAAAGTTAAGTAGCTTGGTTGAGCGCCTGGATCCACTGGCGACCCGTATGCCACGCCCCAGCTTCGGTGCTGTCGACTTAGCACTCAGTCTGCACCGCCCACCCTCAGGAATAATCCGGTCTTTGGCAAGGCGGACCACAAGATCCTTGGCTTTTGGTCGAACCTTTCTCAGCGGGCTCAAAACCTCCCATTTTCATCAAATTAAAGAAGACAGGGGGCACACCAACTTAAAGAAAACGTGGAGGCACACCAACGGGAGCGGGTTGACATAGGTCGCAGCAGAATCGAGAAGCACTCTCTTGTCAACCTTCGATGCTAACTGGTAAGCCGCCATTAATTTCTTTGCAACCTTAACTCGTGCTAAATCAACACCACATCGTCGTTAATACCTCTAAGCGCGCGGCATGCGGTCAGAATATGTCAGGCACCACCGGATCTTTGCGGCCAATACATGTACGGTACGTCGGGGGTTACACAACAGCTATTCTTATGTTAAATTAGGCAAGGCTTACCTGAATATGTGGAATGGGTTTTATTCGTAGAATCCATGCATTTATTCAGGTAACTCGCTTATGTAGGCACGTCTTGAACGGACTTTCGTGCACTTAGGCATTTGAATAACTGAAAGGAAACAGTAAACGTGTCAACCAGACGGAGTTTAACGCGGAAAAGCTCTTCCATTATCGCGTTAGCAGCCC
Source organism: Gleimia hominis (assembly GCF_032085515.1). Taxonomy (GTDB): domain Bacteria; phylum Actinomycetota; class Actinomycetes; order Actinomycetales; family Actinomycetaceae; genus Gleimia; species Gleimia hominis. Next base: position 23,019 of record NZ_JASXSX010000004.1, on the reverse strand, counting down.
TTGTGACCAGCATGGGAGTGTTGCCCGCATATGCGGTGGACACAGCTGCATCTAATGGTGGAGCAGTTGTAGCGACAAGCAGTGCGCAAAACGAGCGTGCGGCCTCAGACAAAAAGATGGTAACGGGGGATCTTAACTGGGCTGTGCGCGACAGTTTTCTGGGCTACATTCAGGGCCCCATTGCCCACGGTAAAATTGAGGTTTCTGATGGCGCCTCCACAATCAAAGATGGTAACGGCAAAGTCCAAAGCTTTAACTTCAAAACTGAAACGGGTCAGCAACTAGATCCCAACAAACCAGGCGGAGAAATTAGATTCCACGGCACAGTCCAGATGACGGGGCACGGTGGGATCCTAGAAATGACCATCGCGAACCCCACCATTAAACTAACTGGCGGCGATAAAGCAGCTGGTGGCACGCAAAGCGGCGTGATTTCCGCCGAGGTTAAATCCCGCAAGTACGTAGATACGACCACCAAAGGGGAACTGGTCGATTACAAACGCGTAGACATCGCAAGCATCCCTCAAATTAACGTTGAAACTGAAGGCGACCAAATTACATTCAAAGCCAAAAGCGGAACGCTCCTAGAATCCGGGGTGGCAGCTTTCGGTGGGTTCTACGACGCAGGTAAAGACATGTCGGGAATCGAAGTAACCCTGCAGCAAAGCAAAGCAGCTGAAGAAAAGCCGGAACCCGAGAATCCGGGTGCAAACGATCCCGAGAATGACGATCCAGAGGAATCAAAACCAACTGAGGAACCAGGGGCAAACAACAACTCCGAAGAGAAACCCGGAAACAATACCACTGAGAAGCCTGGAAACAATACTACTGAGAAGCCTAAGCAGCACAAGCCGGCTCCTGCCACGCCGAATAAGAAACCGGCAAAACAAAACAAGTCCAAAGCATCTACAAAGAAAGAATGCAAGGTTGATGGGAATCGCGTGCGGGTCACGGCCGGATCAATGAGCTGGCCGCTCCGTTCCTCGTTCACGTCTTACATCCGCGGATCAATCGCTAAAGGTGGTTGGGACCTAAGCAATGGGGCCACCTGGTCGGGTTCCGCATTCGGATTCCAAACGGGCGGCGGCCTGTACGACAAAGCCAAAAAGCAAGGTACGCTCCACTTCAAAGGTACCGTTCATTTTACGGGCCACAAAGGTATCTTGAACACCAAGATTTCTAACCCATCGGTACAGATTAACGGCAACAGCGGCGCTATCTACCTCAACATCAGTTCAGCGGGAATTGATGGCAAAGTTGTGAACTACGGGCGGATCCACTTCGCGAACGTAGCGCTGTCGAACGTTACCGCTAGTGGGAATCAGCTGAGCGTGTCGGCTTCCTCAGTGAATCTGACGGCCAAGGGAGCAGCTGGATTCGCTGGGTTCTACGAAGTGGGAGAGAAGATGGATAACTTCTCACTGAGCGTATCGACCACCCCCGCTTCGGCGTGTGACCCAAATACTGGGGAGCTCATTCAATACGACGCGTATGGCAACAAGGTGGCTGATGGCCAGCAGGCAGGTGGATTGGCTTCAACCGGTGCGGACAACATCAGCCTCGTGTACGCGAGTGTCCTCCTAGCGGTAGTAGGCGCCGGTGCACTAGTGCTACGCCACCGCCGCGCCTAACCAGATCGCCTAGACGAACCTGCTCACCAAAACTGCAGGTGACGGCTAGGTACCACAAGAACCGGAACGCCAGCCAGATTCCGCACTAACCACCGACCACTTGGAACTGGCTGGCGACACCGAAGGGGGCGGAGGGAAACCTCCGCCCCGCAGATTGGACACCTCATGCTAAAAACGAAGAGTCAGATTCGCACCATCAGCCTGATCGCCGCCGTGCTCGCATTCGCACTCCTCATCCTCACCGCGTGCGGGAGCGCGGAAACTAAGCCAGAAAAAACCGCCCCCACGCAGTCGGCAAGCGCCTCTCAAAAAACACCGGACCTCCCGGACCCTCGTGCCATCAAAGGCCTCACGACCGTACCGGAACTGAAAGACCCCGAGGTCATAGATGGCAAATACGAACAAAAACTACCGGCGACAATCACGGACTTCGAAGGTAAAGAAGTGACTGTCAACGACACTAGCCGCATCCTCGCGCTAGATCTTTACGGCACCCTGTCGCGCACAGTCATCGCCCTCGGGTACGGCAAGAACATCGTTGGGAAAACCGTTAGTTCCACCGAAGAACAACTTAAAGACTTGCCTACGGTAACCGAAAACGGACACCAACTAAACGTCGAAGCAATCCTCGCGCTCAAACCCACTCTCATTCTCGTGGACCACTCCATAGGTCCGCCCGAAGCGATCGAACAGTTGCGTGCCACAAACGGGGTATCCGTGGTGCTCATGGACGGTGAACGCAGTTTTGAAAAAACCGGTGAACTCACCAAACACGTGGCGCAAGCACTTGGCGTAGATGAAGCCGGTGACGCCCTCGCTAAACGCACGGACGAGGAGATCAAAGCGGCAGAAGAGAAAATCAAAACCTGGGCACCAGAAAAGCCCCTAGGGGGCGCGTTCCTGTACGTGCGGGGCAAACAAGGTATCTTCTTCATACTCGGATCCATGTCCTCCAGCCTTCTCAAGTCCCTTGGGGTGCGGGATCTAGCTGGGGAAAACGATATCCGCGACCTGGTGCCAGCCAACGCGGAATCGCTCGCTAAACTCAACCCAGAAGTGATCTTCGCGATGACTGGCGGCATCGAATCAGCCGGAGGGATGGACAGCTTCATGGCCCGCCCCGGCGTTGCCCAAACGACTGCGGGTAAAAACCAGCGCGTTGTTGCCATCCCAGATGGCATCGCCCTTTCGTACGGACCCCAATCTGGGGAAGTGCTGCTGAACATCGCGAAAGCAATCTACGGGGTCAAATAAGCCGCATGGACCAAGTTGCGCGCCGAACTAGACGACGCTTAATCACCTTCATCGTGCTGGTCGCTGCCCTGCTGGTAACCACGTTGCTGAACGTGGCGATAGGGCAGTATCCAGTGCCAATTAAAGAAGTGCTCCATGCCATCACGAACGCGTTCGGAATCACCCAAGTTCCCCTGGACCCGGTGGTGGAATCCACTCTGTGGAGCATCCGGTTCCCCCGCGTTGCTCTAGGAGTAATCGTCGGAGCGGCACTCGCGGTAGCAGGCACCGTGATGCAAGCGCTGTTCTCAAACCCCCTGGCTGAACCGGGTGTGGTGGGCGTGTCCTCCGGTGCGTCAGTGGGGGCCGCCGTGGCGATCGTATTTGCCCCCACCGCGGTGGGCGGGTATTCAGTTCCGATCGCCGCGTTCCTCACCGGCCTACTGGCCTCCTTCTTCGTCTACACGCTTTCCCGCGGTAGTGGGGGCACGCGCGTGATCACCCTGGTCCTAACGGGTATCGCCGTCACCGCCGTGTGCGGTGCCCTAACCGCGATCGCCACTTTCATCGCTCCCACTACTACGCGCGACCAAATCGTGTTCTGGCAAATGGGGTCCCTCAACGGGGCGTCGTGGACTCAGGTGGGAACCGTAGCAGTTGCCGGTACCATTGGGATTATTTGGGCCGTGTTTTTAGCGCACCCACTGGACTCACTCGCGCTCGGAGAAGCAGCTGCCGGCCACGTGGGCACCAACGTGAGGTCCTTGCGTCTGCAAGCAATTATCGTTACCGCATTGCTCACCGCAGCGGCAGTTGCATACGTGGGGGTAGTTAGTTTCGTTGGGCTCGTTGTGCCGCACGTACTGCGGTTAGTGCTGGGGCCAATAAACCGCGTGCTCCTGCCCGCATCGATCCTCGGTGGGGCGCTCCTCATTTCCCTGTCCGACCTGGCGGCCCGCAACCTCATCTCATTCGCGGACCTTCCCATCGGGGTTTTCACCGCCCTCGTAGGTGGCCCCACGTTCTTCATCCTCCTGCGCACGAACCTCAAGGTGAAAGGCCTGTAGCAATGAAAACGGTTGGCAACGTGGGAAGGCCTGTAGAAGTGGAAACGGTTGGCAACGTGGGAAGTCCGGTAGAAATGGAAATGGTTGGTAACAAAAAAATCGTGGAAGCGAACAACGTGTCGTTTTCGTACGGATCTAACCAAGTATTAGATAGCGTGGATTTTTATGCGCATGAGGGTGAACTCATCGGGTTGCTCGGCCCCAACGGGACGGGAAAAACGACGCTGCTGAAAACCCTGTGCGGGGACTTGCCGCTGCAACGTGGGCGGGTGCTGCTACGGGGCCGGGAAGTGAGTGACTATGCTCCGAAAGAACTGGCGCGCACCCGGGCTGTGATGCCGCAAACCAGCGCGTTCCCATTCGCGTTTCTAGTGCAGGACATCGTGCAGATGGGGTGCACGCCGTGGGGTGTAACCAAAGAAGAGGTGCGGGTGGTAGTGCAAGACGCGCTTAGAACGGCGGGCGTGGAACACCTCAAAGACCGGGAAGTGACGCAACTGTCGGGTGGGGAAACCGCACGCGTCACGTTCGCCCGCGTGCTCGCGCAGCGAGCCAACCTGATCTTTTTGGACGAACCCACCGCTGCGCTGGACGTGGCGCATCAGGAGCGGCTAATGGCGAACTGCTGCGAACTAGTAGAAGAAGGGCGCACAGTGATCGCGGTGATGCACGACATCCAGCTCGCCGCAGCATACTGCACCAAAATAGCCCTCATGAAGGACGGGCGGATTGCCGCATTCGGGGAGCCAAAAGACGTTCTTACCGCGCGCGCACTAGAAGAAGCATACGGTTGGCCGATCCGCGTGGAGCAACTACCGGGCGGTGAACTCGTGTTCTTACCAAAAAAGCAGCGGCTACCAAAAAAAGGAGCGTCCACGTAGCGGTTCGCTACACTATGGTTCGTGACTGAAAGATTCCCCGGTATCCACCGCCGTACCCGCCCAGAAGTGCTGGCCCCGGCCGGTAATTTAGCGACTTTAAAAACCGCGTTCGACTTCGGAGCGGACGCCGTTTACTTCGGTGGCCAGCAGTTCGGCATGCGCAGTGCCCCTAAGAATTTCACGCTGGAGGACGTGGCTGAAGCCGTGCAATACGCTCACGCGCGGGGTGGGCGCGTATTCGTAACCTGCAATATTCTGCCCAGTTCCGCAGAAGTCGCGTCCATGAATGAGTACATGGGGCAGCTGGGAGACATCGGGGTGGATGCGTTAATAGTAACGGACATTGGGGTGCTCATGGCGGCCCGGGAAGTCGCTCCGAACACGCAGATTCACATCTCCACCCAGGCGGGAGTCACTAACTACCAGGCGGCGAACGCTCTGGCGCAACTAGGTGCCAGCCGCGTGGTTCTGGCGCGGGAACTGAGCTTGGACGCGATCCGGGAACTGCGGGCAAACACCCCACCGGATTTAGAAGTGGAAGCATTCGTGCACGGCTCCATGTGCATGGCGTTTTCTGGCCGCTGCTTGATCTCCCAGCACACCACGGGGCGGGACGCCAACCACGGGGACTGCGCCCAGTCTTGCCGATACAAGTACCACGTGGTGGAAGAACGCAAACCCGGGGAGTTCATTCCCGTGGAGATCACGGACCAGGGGACGTTCCTGTTTAACTCCAATGACATGAACACCATTAAGCACGTGGATGACATTTTGGATGCTGGGGTCACGTCCCTCAAGATTGAAGGCCGTGCGAAAAGCGCCTACTACGTTGCAGCAATGACGAACGCATACAAAACCGCAGTGAACGAATACATGCGGCAACGCGGTTTTGAAACCGACAGTGGGGAGCAACTGCAACCATTTCACGACCAAGTGCACAAACCACAAACGGGAGCGCGCCCAGTGACCCCGGTTAAGTTCTCCCCATGGCTCGCCCAGGAACCCAACAAAGTGACGCACCGGACCTATTCGACGGGGTTTTACTATCCGGACAACCCGGCGAGTGAAAACGTGAAACGCGGAGGTTACATTAATACGTGGTTGCTCGCGGGAATCGTCACCAAGTTTGACGCGCAGGCCCAACGCCTTTACCTGCATGCCAAGAACAAACTAGTTCCGGGTAAAGAGATTGAAATCCTTTTCCCGGGCACAGCTCCGGTGGTTATGCGCGTGCCGTCCTCAGGCCTGCAAGATGCCGAGGGGAACGCAGTGAGTGAAATCAACCATCCCGCCCACGTATTCTCTCTGCCCTACAGCGGTGAGCATTCCATTCCGGAGGGGGCGATGGTGCGGGTGCGGGCTAACCTCTACCACGGAGGGTGAGGTACAGCGCCTGTCTCAATAGATGACGCAAAATCTAAATTCAGATTGGAGTTGCAATACTAGAGGCGTGCACTCATTAGTTTTACAATCAGATTTCGGATTAGACGACGGAGCTGTGGCAGCGATGTACGGCGTTGCTATAGACACTAAACCAGATTTACGGATCTTTGACCTCACGCATAACATCCCCCCGTACGACATTTGGGAAGGGTCATACCGGCTCGCTCAAGCAATAGATTATTGGCCCGAAGGAAGCGTATTCGTGTCTGTGGTTGACCCGGGAGTGGGGTCGGATCGCCTCTCCGTTGTGGCGCGCACCAAAACAGGTCACTACGTAGTGACCCCAGACAACGGCACCCTCACGCACGTGGACGCCATCTTTGGGGTAGAGCAACTACGCGAAATCGATGAGCACAGCAACCGCCGCAAAGGCTCCGAAGCCTCATACACGTTCCACGGGCGCGACATCTACGCTTACACCGGAGCCCGCCTAGCTGCCGGCATCATCAACTACGAGCAGGTGGGGCGGGAGTTGAACGTCGCAGACATGGTGCGGTTACCGTGGGACAAACCCTACCGCGACGGCGACACGGTTTACGGTAACATCGACGCGCTCGACGTGCGCTACGGGTCTTTGTGGACGTCGATTCCCCGCACCCTGTTCAACGAAATCAACCCCGAGTTCGGCGAACGGTTCCAACTGCGCGTAATGCACCAAGGCCGGGTTGTGCACTCGAACCAAATGATCTACGCCCCCAGCTTCGCAGCCGTAGAAGTAGGGGAGTCACTAATCTACGTCAACTCCCTAGACCGCATGGCCGCCGCTATCAACCGCGGTTCGTACGCCCGGGCATTCAATATCGACACCGGTAGCGCCTGGCACGTTTCCCTCACACACGTTAAATAACAGCGAGTTATTTCCCAGATAAGACACCCCAGATGAAACCTCGAAAGGAAACCGATGAATAAGGTATCGCCCATCACCCAGGTGGTTGCAATCGGGATTGGAGCGGCCATCTTCTTCGTACTCGGCCGGTTCCTCATAATCCCCGCCCCAATCCCCAACACGTCCATCAACATTCAATACGCAGTGCTGGCACTGTTCGCCACGCTCTACGGCCCCGTTTCTGGCCTCGCAATCGGCGCTATCGGACACGTGCTAATAGACGCCACCGGCTACGGAATCTGGGCGTCGTGGGAGATCGCGTCCGTAGTATTCGGCCTGATCGTAGGTGCCGCGATGCTGCACAACAAAGTGCGGGAGGGAGAGCTCGGGAAGAAAACCCTGGTGCGGTTCAACGTGGCGGTAGTGATCGCACACGCCCTCGCGTGGATACTGGTTGCCCCACTGGGGGACATCCTCATCTACTCAGAACCAGCCAGCAAAGTATTCACCCAAGGCGCGCTCGCGTTCGTGTCAAACTCCATCACCACCTGCGTGATAGGTTCACTAATCCTCATCGTGTACGCCCGCACCCGCACCAAGAGCGGATCGCTCAAACTAGAGGATTAACCACGGGGCTGCGCGAAAGTTAACGAGCTAGAGGAATAAATGGCGACCAAGCGAGCACACGAACCAATAATCGAGCTCGAAAACTACTCATTCACCTACCGCGAACAGTCAAAACCTACCCTCAAGGACATAAACCTACGGGTTAACGCGGGCGAAAAAATCGCGATCGTCGGGCCATCTGGATGCGGTAAATCCACACTGCTACACGCCCTCAACGGGCTAATCCCACACCACTACAAAGGTAAACACACTGGCCAGATCCAAGTGGCGGGCATGGACCCGAACCGGGCAAGTCTGGTGCAGGTAGCAACCCACGTGGGGACCGTACTGCAAGACAGCTCAAACCAGTTCGTGTCCCTGACAGTAGCGGAATATATCGCGTTCTCACTGGAGAACCAAGCGGTAGCCCACGCGGACATGCTCCCGCGCGTACAGCACGCCGCGCGGACAGTGGACATGGAACCCTACCTGGACGCGTCCCCTCAGGACCTATCTGGTGGGCAAAAACAACGCGTCGCCATGGCCGGTGTGCTTGTGGATGACGTGGACATCCTCCTGTTCGACGAACCACTCGCGATGCTAGACCCAGCGTCTGGGCGGCAAACCATTGAACTGATCGACCGCCTGCACAACCAAGGTGGGCGCACCATAGTTATTGTGGAGCACCGCATTGAAGACGTGCTGCACCGCGATGTGGACCGGCTGATCCTCATGGACAACGGGCAGATCGTGGCGGACACTACGCCCGACCAACTGGTGGCATCGGGGTTGCTCGAAGAACATGGGATTCGCCCGCCCTTGCACGTGACTGCGCTGCGGTACGCGGGGGTGGACGTGGACGCCGCTGCCCACCCCGCGAACGTGCGCCGCATGAACCTCACTGAAACGCAAAAACAAGCGGTGCGCGAATGGGTGAGTGACGGCAACGAGACCCGCGGCGAAACTGTTGCTGCACAAACGCCGGCGCTGCGCTTACAACACGTGCACGCCACCTACGAACGCAGTGGGGAACAGGCTGACGTAGTAGCTTTGGAAGACGTTTCCGTCGACATTCCCCACGGGGCGATGGTGGGGATCGTGGGTTCAAACGGGGCGGGCAAGTCCACGCTCGCCCGAGTCGTGTGCGGGTTCATTCCCCTTGCCGGGGGCACCGTTTCGATTAATGGTGAGGACGCGTCCAACTGGTCGCTTACAAAACGCGGGCAACACGTGGGCTTCGTCTTGCAAGAACCCGGACAGATGCTGTCTTGCCCCATGATTCGCGACGAAGTGCAACTGGGATTAAAAGCCCGAGGGATCACCGGTAGTGACGCGCACCGGCGAGTTGAAAACGCCCTCAAAACCTGTGGTTTGTGGCCGTACCGGTCCTGGCCAATCTCGGCGCTGAGCCACGGGCAGAAAAAACGCGTCACCATCGCCGCGATCCTCGCGATGGAACCCTCCGTACTGATCCTTGACGAACCCACCGCTGGGCAAGACTTCGCGCACTACACCGAGTTCATGGATTTCCTCGCTCGCGTGAACCAGCAGGGAACCACGGTTATCCTCATTACTCACGACATGCACCTTGCAGTGGAGTACACCGACCGGGTACTCGTGGTGAGTGACGGTGCGATCATTGCTGACGACCACCCCTCAAAAGTATTAACCGACGAAACCATTACTAAGCGAGCGGACCTGGTGACTACGGGCCTTTACGAACTAGCGAAAACCTGCGCGGTTGCGGACCCATCGCAACTGGTGCGGCGTTTCATAGAAGTGGACCGGCAGAAACGGGGGATCCGCGCGTGAGCACACCAATCCTGGGATACGTGAACCGGCCGGGGCTGCTGCACCGGTTGGCCGGGACCTCCAAACTAATTTTCGTTGCGGCCCTGGTGGTGGCTGCGATGATCACGTTCGACGTTCGCCTGCTCGGGTTCCTCGCCGCTATCAACCTGGTGGCGTGGGCGCTGTCGCGCATAAAACTAGCGGACCTGAAGCTGGTGCTTGGTATTATCACTGGGTTCATGCTGCTGAACATCGTGCTGATCTACGTGTTCGCCCCCGAGTACGGGGTGGAACTGTTCGGCACTCGCCACGCGATTTGGGATGGGCCGGGACGGTGGTCACTCACGTGGGAACAGATCTTTTACGAAGCAGCGGTCGCCCTGAAGTATTTCGCGGTGCTGCCCAGCGTGCTGCTGTTCATCACCACTACCCGCCCACCCGAGTTCGCGTCGTCCTTGAACTCCGTTGGCGTGCCGTACCGGTTTGCATACGCCGTGTCCTTATCGATGCGCTACATTCCCGACGTGCAAAGAGATTTCAACACCATTTCTAAAGCACAGCAGGCCCGGGGGATGGACACGTCTTCTGATGCGCCTTTGAGGGAGCGCGTGCGCAACCTCGTGTCCATCCTCATGCCATTACTACTCAGTTCCTTAGACCGCATTGAATCCGTTGCGTCCGCGATGGAACTGCGCGGATTCGGCCGCGAAAAGCGCCGCACCTGGTATGCCCGGCGGCAACTGCGGCTCCCTGATTGGCTGCTAATCGGCTTCTCCGCGCTGCTGCTGGCCGGCACGATCGCCCTGTGGTTCGTGAACCACGGGCGGTTCTGGAACCCATTCATTTCGTAGCCTAAGCCCGCCCGGCCGGAGCTTATTCGACTGCGCTGAGCGCGTTGAGCGTACTGAGCGTGAAACTGAACTCCGTTGCGACGGGCCGCAGGGCGTACTGCGGGCGCGTATCCGGGCCGCACGAACGCGTTCCAATCCCATGTTGGGCCGCATCAATCCACAAGTATGTCCGCTCCGACTGGGGGAGCTGATCCCAATGCGTACACTCATCGAGCGTGCGCGCAGAGTGCGGCGACACGGAAAACGACATGTCTTGCGCCCTAACCGCCAGCCCATCCTTACTAGTGTGCGCGCTCGAATGCGTGCTTCCGCTTGCCCCCGCGGGTTTCGACGTGTCGGCTACACCTGTTCTTGGCTCGTCTGCCGCTGTTAGGCGGGTTAGTTCCAGCCACGTAAATGGCCCCCGATTTCCCGCTTCTTGAGGTCTGACGTGCCGCTCCACCATCTGGCTCACCGGCGCGGTGAATACGCCCTGCCAGTTTGCGTGCGCAAGGTCGGGGTAGTTAACGCCCGGCCCGGCGCCCTGCCACCGCACCTGCCAAGCTGTGTCCGGCAGCCAGGTGCAAACGCCCAGCCGGCTGATCGCTGCGGGCCACGGGCCAACGGGGTTGAACCGGTAGGTGACGCGCACGCCGTTTTGCGCCGGCTCGTAGCGCACCGTGGTGTAGGCCCCGAAGTCGGTTGCTGGGGGAGCCCAGTATTCGCGCACCACCACTGCATCGTCTTCCTCTGTTAGCGCCAGGAACTTGCGGGTCATCTGGTGCAGCCGCGCGGCCTGCCAGCGGTCCGCGTTAGACGGCCCCGCCTGGTTCAACCCGCCGCCCAACTGGCCCGGTTCGCGCAATCCCCAGTAGTCACTGGGCCCATGCCCGCGGTCGTTATCCGTTGGAGCCCGCCAGACAGCCAGGCTCAACCCGGGTAGTTCCACATTTCCTACCCGCTTGAGGAGGCCGCGTTCATCCACGGTAAACCCGCCCGGCGAGGCCGCAGTCTGCTCGGTATCGACGGGGGAGGGCCGGCTTGAGGATTGCGTGAACGTGACCGTGCGGGCCCCGTCGTTGTCGCAATACCCCACTGGCGCGGGCCGGTAACCGGCCACGGGCTCCACCTGCGGCCCCGGGTAGGTGCCGAGCCCCGGCAAAAGGGTATCCATTATGGCAACGCGCAACCGAGCGCCCTCAGGCAAATCTAGTTCCTGCACGAAATCTAAGGGGACGGTTTCACCTACCGCAACCTCCGGCAAAGGAACCTGCCCTGTTTGCGGCGGCGTTCCCGGCAGCGTATTCCAACGAATATACAGTTCGGAAAGGGGATGGCGGTACCAGTTGTTACGCACCTGCCAGCGCCCATCAGTTTCTTCCAGGGTGAGTGGGGCATACAGGTTCGCCCAGTTCAACGCCCCAGAATCGGGAATAGTCTCTAAATCAACCAGGCCATCGCACACAAAGTTGCCGTCGTGAACCGGTTCGTCAAAATCCCCGCCGTAGCACCACTGGCCGTTGGCAATGAGTGTGTGATCGCGCCACTCCCACACGAACCCACCGGCGAACCGAGGATGGGCAAAGAACTTGCGGTAGTCAATTGCCCCACCGGGACCGGTGCCCATGGCATGCAAGTATTCGCACAAAAGCACGGGGCTGGCGTGCACGCGCTGCACATCCGTATCCGTTATGCGTGCCGCCGGGTGGTTCGGCACCGCAATGGGGGCGCCGTGGGAGGTGTCCAAAGCCGCCTCCACCTCTTCCACAGTTGCGTACATGCGCGAATAAAAGTCCGAGTACCGCAGCCCGTAGTCACCTTCATAATGTATGAGGCAGTGCGGGTCTCGGTGGCGTAACCACTGGCTCATCGCCTGCAGGTTCTGGCCGGTACCGGATTCGTTGCCTAGGGACCAGCAGAATATGGAAGCGTGGTTTTTATCGCGCTCAAATGTGCGTTCGATTCGATTTAGGAATGCGGCGCGCCACTGCGGGTCGTCTGAGGGATTTTGCGGCCACGACCCGTCGGAGCCTTCAAACCCGTGGGTCTCCACGTCGCATTCGAGCATCACCCAAAAACCCAGTTCGTCACACAGGTCTAAAAACCGTGGGTGCGGCGGGTAGTGGGAGGTGCGGATTGCGTTAATCCCCAAGGCTTTCATGGCTTGCAGGTCGCGGCGGGCAAAAGATTCGTCAAATACGCGCCCGGCGGTGGAACGCACTTCGTGGCGGTTGACCCCCACGAGTTTCAACGGGTGACCGTTTGCTTTCAACACCCCGTGGTCGATGTTCACGCGGCGGAACCCGACCGGTAGCTCGCGGGTTTGCGTACCGACCGTAACGGAGCAAGGGTAGAGCACCGGCCGGTCCGCTTCCCACGGCTGCACAGCACCCACGCTGACCCAGTTGGAATCCAACCACTTGCCGTCGCGCCGCCACGACACCGCGAGCGCCGTGTCGTTCACGCGCGCGGCAGCGTCGTTCGCGTCCGTGCGCACGCGCAGGCGGATACGCCCCTGACCGTCGGTGTAATCGGTGTTTACCCACACGTCCTCAATGGCATCCACGTACTGCACCGACACGTCCCGGAAGATTCCCGGCAGCCACCACTGGTCTTGATCCTCCAGGTAAGAACCGCGGGAAAACTGGGGGACACGGACCTGCAGAAGATTAGTACCGGGCTTGATCAGGTCGGAAATGTCGAACTCAACCGCGAGCCGCGAACCGGTGGAAAACCCTAAGTAAGTACCGTTCAACCACGCGTGCAGCATGGATTCAACCCCATCAAAACGCAACCGCACCTGCCGCGCCCCACCCTGTTCTTCTGGTACGACGCGGTGTTCTTCGTCTGCTTGCGCGGCGTCACCCGGTACAGAACCTGTGGGAGTGAACGTCGTCCAGTAATCTGCCGTTGGATTCTCGTCGGGCGGTAGGGGCGGCAGCACGGGGAACGGGAAGTTCACGTTCGTGTACTGCGGCGTGCCAAAAGTGCCGGGCGGCAGCACCCAGTGCCCCGGCACCGGCATGGGGCGGGCGTCCGCGGCTTGCTCAGGCGCGGGCACGCTCACTTTTGAATCCGCCGCGAAGCTAGTTGGCGTGGGATCCGTTTTATGTAGCTTAAAGTTCCACACCCCGTTGAGGGATTGGTTTGCGTGTGCGGGCGGATACGACCGCGGTGGGCACACCCGCCCACCCTGCGGAACGAAGAGGGCGTCGTCAAACCGTTGATCTGCAGCGTTGCATTCAAAAGTACTCACCTGATCACTTTAACATTGACGCAATTAGGACCTCGAGACCATCAAAAAACGCGTCGAAAGATGACATAATCAACTCAGGTTAATGCTTGGCAAGCGCCGGACCGGGCGACGACGGCTGCGAAGAAAGCGCCTTGCTAAGCAACGTTCCGGAACCGTTTTTGAACGCATCCACGCGCAGAACCTTGTGCGTGGGTAACCCCAGGCGGTTCGTACAACCCAAATAATGTCAGTTACAAAGAGGTAAACAGAATGCGTAAAACGCGACTACTGGCCATACTGGGAGCATCATCACTGCTCCTAGCCGCTTGTGGATCCGGCTCAGGTGGCGGCTCTGACTCCGGAGCATCCGACAACAAGAAACCTTGGGAAGGAGACGCTTCCGAGGTTGCAGTAGCTACCTGGTGGGAAGCTGGTTCCGAAAAGTTAGGGCTTGAGGCCCTGACGAAGGTGTTCGAAGATCAGAACCCTAAAACCAAGTTCGTGAACGCAGCCATCGCCGGTGGCGGTGGGAGCCAAGCGAAACAAAAGCTCGCGGCGGACCTCGCGGCAGGTAGCCCCCCGGACACGTTCCAAGCCCACGCGGGTGCGGAACTGTCGGACTACATTGATGCGGATCAGATTGAGGACCTAACGGGGCTTTACGACGAGCTGGGCCTCAAAGACGCTTTCCCAGAAACCCTTATTGACCAGCTCAAAGTTGATGGGAAGCTGTACTCAGTTCCATCTAACGTGCACCGCGCAAACGTGGTGTGGGCAAACCCGAAGGTCTTGGAAGAAGCCGGCGTGGACGCGAAGACTCCACCGAAGGACATTGACGCGTGGATTGCCGACATGGAGAAAATCAAAGCCGCTGGCAAAACCCCAATCACCGTGGGGATGGCATGGACGCAAACCGAGCTGCTAGAAACAATCCTCATCGCAGACCTCGGGGCGGAAGAATACAACGGCTTGTTTGATGGTAAAACCAAGTGGGATTCAGACGGGGTAAAGAAGGCCCTTGAGCACTTTGAGAAGATCATTTCTTTTACCGACAAATCTTTGATTTCTGAGGATTGGGAGCCGGCCATGCAACCGGTGGTAGACGGTAAAGCGGCGTACCACGTGATGGGTGACTGGGCGGTGGCCTCGTTCGACACGCAGAAGAAGAAAGCTGGTGAAGACTACGTTTACTTCCCCGTGCCCGGCACCGATGGAGTGTTCGACTTCCTCGCGGACTCCTTCACGCTTCCCAAGGGTGCAAAACACCCCGGTGGGACTAAAGCTTGGTTAACCACGATTTCCTCAAAGGACGGGCAGATCGCGTTCAGCACCGTTAAAGGTTCCATCCCGGCGCGCGCAGACCTGACGGATGAGGAGAAAGGGAAGTTCTCTGAATACCAGCAAAACGCGATGGAATCGTTTGGTAAAGACACGATTGTGTCGTCGATCGCGCACGGCGCCGCCCTGCCCGTTAAGGTCTCTAACGACATTAACGACGCGGTTTCCAAGTTCGTCGAAGGCGGTTCGGATTTGGATGCGTTCCAGCAGGCGCTGATGAAAGCCACAGATTCCGTAGGTAAATAACGAACCGGAATCAAGTTGAGGTGGGGTGGGGCCAGGTGCGGCACTCACCCCACCCCAACGGATGGCACCGCCCGAACTCAGTATTCACGAGCGGGTCTGCAAACTAGGCCCACTTATTGGCCCGAAAGAACGGGTAACTCAAGGAAAAACGTATGACACATACAGCTAAGACCAAGGCAACCAAGACGCGCCCGCGCGCTCGCCACCGCATCACATTTTCGCAGTGGATCCGCAAGTTTGGCCCACCCATCCTGCTGATCCTCCCGTCGATACTGCTGGTGGGTTTCTTCGTCTATGGGTTGATTGGACACAACTTCTACATGTCCATGATCGATGCGCACACCGTAGCGCAGTCCACGGGAGCGAAAGCCAGTTCTTTCATCGGGTTTGAAAACTACAAAGAGTTGTTCGCAGATGCGGACTTCCGCCACTCCCTGAAGAACCTCGTGCTGTTAACCGTCGCGTTCCTGGCGGGCACGCTGATTCTCGGTTTCTTGTGGGCGTGGATTTTAGAAAAACCGATTAAAGGCGAGGGCATTTTCCGCTCGATCTTCTTGTTCCCCATGGCTGTGTCCTTCATCGCTTCTGGTGTGGTGTGGAAGTGGTTGCTGAACTCCGGGCAGGGCGAGCAGGCCTCAGGGCTTAACCGCCTGTTCCAAATCTTGGGGCTTGATTTCTTGCAAAACCAGTGGACCGCGAACATTTCCTTTGGGATTCTAGCGATCGCAATCCCCGCGATCTGGCAGCTATCGGGTTACGTAATGGCCTTATTCCTAGCTGGATTTAGGGGGATTCCAGATGATTTGCGTGAGGCCGCGCGCGTGGACGGTGCGTCCGAGTGGCAGATTTACAAGCAGATCATTTTCCCGCAACTGGCGCCCGTGGCGCTTTCGGCAGTGATCATTATCGGACACATGTCGCTAAAATCATTCGACCTGATCATGTCCATAACCGACCAGCGTACGTTCTCAACCAAAGTGCCGGCAATTGACATGTTTAACTACATGACGGACGGTGACTACTCCATGTCCGCCGCCGTTGGTGCGGTGCTGCTGATCCTGGTGGCGCTCGCGATTATTCCCTACCTGATTCACGATGCAAGGAGTGACCGGTGAGCACTGTAACTCTAAAATCCGGCCCCACGGTAAAAGCAGCCGGTGAGAACCACCGGGTAAACGTGGGGAAGGCCTTTCGCTACCTGGCCCTCATCGTGTCTTTAGCACTCGTGCTGATCCCCGTGTATGTCCTGTTCGTCACCTCGTTCAAAGGTGCAGGGGATGCGGACCCATCGCGCACGTGGATGCTGCCGCAACAGTGGAATTTTGGTAACTGGGCGAAAGCCTGGCACGCTCTAGCGCCCGCGCTTGCGCGCACATTCGCACTGGTGATTCCCTCATCAATTATTTCCGCAATGCTGGGATCCATGAACGGATTCGTGCTTTCGCGCTGGCGATTTCCGGGCGCAAACGTGGTGTTTACCCTGATCCTGTTCGGCATGTTCGTGCCCTACCAGGCGCTCATGATTCCTCTGCTGAAAATGCTTTTGGCGATGGAGGTGCCGCAGGGAATTCCCGCCCTGATTCTGTGCCACGTGGTCTACGGCATTCCAATCACCACGCTGATTTTCCGTAACTACTACGAGTCCGTGCCCAGCGAACTGATTGAGGCTGCGCGGGTAGACGGTGCGGGCATGCTGCGTACCTACTGGTCGGTTGTATTGCCTATTTCTCTGCCTTCGTTTGTGGTGGTGTTGATCTGGCAGTTCACCGCCGCGTGGAACGACTTCCTGTTCGCCTTGTTCTTCGGTGGAGGAACGCAACGCGGGCCGGTGACACTTGCGCTCAACAACCTCGCCAACGGTGCGATAATGACGGAGTACGGGGCGTCAATGGCGGGGGCGTTAATCGTGTCGCTCCCCACGCTGATTGTCTACATCGCGCTCGGCAAATACTTCGTCGGTGGGCTAATGAGCGGCTCTGTGAAAGGTTAAATCGCGGGCCACTCGGTTATGGTTCGGCCGACGGCTGACCGGTCGGGCACTGGTATCTGCGTAGTGGTACACCGGCGTGTCGGGGAGAGGTTGGTTGCCGGACCAGCGGCGGCTTGCTGACACATTGACACCTAACTCGAGCTCGAGTTAGGCTACCCTTAGTTGCCGTGCCGTTTGTAGTACACAGGTAAGGGGATCATGGGCGTAATATCCATGGTTAAAGCTCAGAACCGAGCTGCCAAACAGAGTAAAAAGCTCCTCATAACCCAGAGGGCGCGCCGGGCTAACAGGTTGGTAATCGCGCTAACTTGGGTCAGTACCGCCGCCACCTGCGTGGTTCTGGTCTGCGTGGGGAAAGGCGTGGATGCGCTGCACGGCGGCACTGCGGTCACGGGCCTCACATGGGGGCTCGCGAGCCTGTCGGTTGCCTGCATCGGAGCTGCAAATATTTGCAAACAGATTGTGCTGCACCGGAGCCAAACCATTGAGGAGGCGCGGGTGCAGGCACGCATCCAAACGGCAACTTTTGCGCACGCGCACGGTGGACGTGACCAGCAGGCGGGGCGAGTGGTTAGTTTAGCCACCCAGTCAGCAGAAAAACTCATGGCATACCGCCAGGGGTTCCTACCGGAAATCATCGCTTCCTTCACCGCGCCAGTATTCGTGTTAGTCGCCATGGGGGTAGCTGTTTCCCCACTCTCGGGAATCGTAATGGCCGTGTTCGTACCCCTCGTCCCGCTTGCAGTAGTTGGGTTCGAAAAGTTCTTCTCTAAAACTTCGCACCGCTCCCGCCGGGCCCGCGGCACATTAGCAGCCGAGTATTTAGATGCCATTGCCGGGCTCGTTACCCTCAGGCTACTGGGGGCGGCAGAGCGCGTAGCAAAGTATCTAAACCGGGTGGGGGAAACCAATCGTCGGTCAACCATGCGATTGCTGCGGGGGAACCAGGTTCTGATTTTCGCGGTTGATATCGCTTTCTCCCTGTCAATCGTCACGATGGCGACCATGCTGGCGGCGGTGCAGCTAACCCACGGGACCATCAGTTTGGGGCAAGGCGTAACCATGCTCGGGCTCGCGATGCTGCTGCTGGAACCCATCGACCACGTCGGCGCGTTCTTTTACATCGGCATGGCTGGCATGGCAGCGCAAAGAGCGATTGGACGATACCTGTACGATCGGCAAAACCTGCACGAGCGGCAAGCTGCAGATAAAGCGACTTCAGACAAAAATGCGGAAGATGACCGGGACGCAAACATGGTGCGTGGTGCTGGCCGCTTTCACAACCCAGGCGACTCGAGCGCAGATGCGGCGGATCCTGCGGTTGTGCTCGACCACGTTTCCTACACGTACCCGGGTCGAGACAGCGGAGTTAGTGATGTAAATGTCACTATCGAAACGGGGCAGCGGGTCGCGTTCGTAGGGCCGTCCGGAGGGGGAAAAACCACTGTGCTGCGTTTGATTGCAAACGAAGTCACGCCACAATCCGGTCGCGTGGCAGTGCAGCACGCAACCGCGTCCGCCAGCGGTGCTAACAGTGGAATTCGCGCGGCATACGTAGATCAAGTCACCTGGCTTTTCACTGGCACCATCGGCTACAACCTAAAGCTCGCTAACCCTCAGGCAACAACAAACCAGATGCTGCACGCTCTGGAAACCGTGGGCCTCACGGGCGAACTCGCGGCGCGCACGGAGGCGGATACGGTCCTGGATATTCGCCTGGGTGAAGGTGGGCTCGGGCTGTCCTCAGGGCAAGCGCAACGCCTATCACTCGCGCGCGCAATCGTGTCCGAATGCCCGCTGATACTGCTGGATGAACCCACATCCCAAGTAGATTTGGAATCGGAACGTAAACTCTTAGAAGCGATCCAGGCGCTCACCGGTGAGCATACGATCATCATGGCGACGCACCGGCCTCAAACCCTAGAAATCATGGATTGCGTCTACCAAGTTGAAAACGGGCGGGTCGAAAAAACCCGCGTCGCCGCAAGCCGAGGAGCTGGAAAATGAGCCAAACGCAACCCGCTTCCCGTCGCCAGATCGCACGCTGGCTTCTGACGGTAACCCGCCCCGTACTATCACCCCTTTGGGGGTCCACGCTAGCGCGTATCCTCGACCAAGTTTGCGCACTCGCCCTATTCATACTCCCGGTGCACGCCGTGTTCACCCTCGCGCAAAATCCGGGTGGTAGCGGCACCTACTTGTGGAAACTGGGGGGCATAATGGTGGCGCTCTCGGTGGCGAAAGCGTTGCTGCGGTACTTGGAACAGTTCCTCGGGCACTACGTGGCTTTCAAAGCGTTGGAACTGCTGCGCGCAGACGCGTTCGAACGGCTCTACCCGCAGGCACCAGCCATCATGTACGCCTCCCATTCCGGGCAGCTGCTGAGCCGACTCACGCGCGACATTGACCACATCGAAGTGTTTTTTGCCCATACAATTGCGCCCACAATCACCGCGGTTTTGATTCCACTGCTGATCGTCATCGTGAGTGCGGTAATGAACCCCCTGGTCATAACCGCTCTCGTTGTCGCCATCCTGGTGGTAGCAGCGCTAGTGGTGCCAATGCTGGGTAACAAACGAAGCTACGAGATCACCGGCAAAATGCTGCGCACCCGCGCGCACGCCACCACGTTCCTCACGGATTCCATCAACGGGGCCCGCGAAGTGGCCGGTTACGGACGCGAAGCAGCGCGCGAACAAGAACTGCAAGCAATTACCGCGCGAATGCTGCCACTCATGACGCGCGCGGGAGCGTGGGAAGGCATCCGTAAAGCCCTCAGTTTATGCCTGAGGTTCGGTGCACCTGTGCTGCTACTAGCGGTGGGCTCCGGATACGTACTCACCGGGCAGATGCCGCTGGAGAACCTCCTGGTGCTCACGTTCGCGGTGCTGCGAGCCTGGGGAGTGATCGATGACGTGTCCGCACTGTCCGTGGAACTCAACGCTGCCCTTGCGAGCGCCAGCCGCGTGTTTGCCCTCCGCTCGCGCACCTTGGAGCTAGAAGACGGGGAAGACGAACTGCCCACCGGGCCACTTGACCTACGCTTCGACGATGTCACTTTCGCCTACCCTCAGGCGCGAAATGAAGCCGCGACAATTCGTGAGGTTAGCTTGCGGGCAAATGCGGGGCAGTGGACCGCGATAATCGGGGCAACCGGGTCGGGTAAGTCCACGTTGGCGCGCCTCGCGCTGCGGTATTTTGATCCGCAAGCGGGGCAGATCCGCTTGGGTGGGGTCGATGTGCGGGATGTGCCGGTGGATGATCTGCGTGGCACGGTCGCCCTAGTAACGTCTGATATTCGACTTTTCAACCACTCCATTGCCTACAACTTGCGGTTAGCGAATCCGCATGCGTCTGACGAGGAGTTGTGGCAGGCGCTTTCGGATGCCTGTATTGCCGATGAGGTCCGGGCTCTGCCTAACGGTTTAGAAACCTCGGTGGGTGAGCGCGGCCAAGCCCTGTCCGGTGGGCAGCGGCAACGCGTGTCGCTGGCGCAGGCGTTGTTGCGTAACTCTAAGGTCTTGTTCCTCGATGAGTTCACCGCTCACCTTGACCCCGCGTTGGCTGGGCGCGTGCGGCGGAAACTGCGGGAACGCCACCCGGGGGTCACGATCGTTGAGATCACTCACCAGCTCGATCACCTCGCGCACGTGGATCAGGTGGTGGTGTTGGACCGCGGCCGGGTCGTCGCGCAGGGCAGTCCTCAGGCAGTGGTAAAGAACCTGGAGGAACAGGTGGGGGATTCAGCGTTTGCGGTACAGGCTCTTGCGAGCAAAATCCGGTTCTGACGTCACCAGCACCCCGAGGTTGCGGAAAATCCCTTCATCCACACTGCCTAAAATGGTGGTGGTGTGCACGTCGCAGCCCCGCAGCGCGTGAATCTGATCGAGTGCTTTGCGGGCATTCTGGTCCCGCGCGGCAGAGGTAGACAGGGCGATTAGCACCTCATCGGTGTGCAAACGCGGGTTGCGTGAGCCAAGGTGGGTAACTTTAAGAGTCTGGATAGGTTCGATCGCTTCGGGGGACAGCAGGCGCACTTCGTCGTCAATACCCGCTAGATATTTCAGTGCGTTCAGCAGCATCGCCGCCGAGCAGCCCAGCAGTGCGGAGGTTTTACCCGTAATAATCGCCCCGTCTTTCAGCTCAATGGCCGAAGCGGGCCCGCCGGTTTGCTGTGCGCGAGTCAGGGCGGGTTCAACGACTTTGCGGTATTGCTTCTGCACCCCCATTTTCGCCATGGTGGTGCGGATGCGCGTGGATTCAACCGGGTCGCGTCCGTTCACCTTTTCGGCCACCAGTGCTTTGTAGTAGCGGCGTACCGCCTCTTGTTTTGCGGCGTCGCGGCACACCGCGTCGTCACTGATGCACATGCCGACCATGTTCACGCCCATGTCCGTTGGGGAGGCGTAGGGGCATTTTCCGTTTAAGCGTTCCAACAGGGCGGCGAGCAGTGGGAATACTTCCACATCCCGGTTGTAGTTAACTGCCTGTTTGCCGTAGGCGCTTAAGTGGAAGGGGTCGATTAAGTTGACGTCGTTCAGGTCGGCAGTTGCGGTTTCGTACGCCAGGTTCACCGGGTGGTCCAGTGGCAGGTTCCAGATGGGGAAAGTTTCAAATTTTGCGTATGAGGATGTGATTCCGCGGATGTGGTCGTGGTAAATCTGCGATAGGCAGGTCGCGAGCTTACCTGACCCAGGCCCCGGGGCGGTCACCACCACTAGGTTGCGTTCTGTTTGCACGTACTCGTTTTGCCCAAACCCTTGTTCGGATACGATCAGGTCGGTATCCGCCGGGTAGCCGGGAATTGTCCGATGGATTTTTACCGTTAACCCCAGGTTTTCTAGGCGGTGTTTGAATTCTTGGGCCTTTTGCGAACGTTCACTCATCCGGGTGATCACCACCGTTTTTGCGAGGAACCCGCGTTCGCGGAACGCGTCAATGAGCCTGAGCACGTCGTCCTCGTAAGAAATCCCGAAGTCCGCACGCACTTTCTCACGCTCTAGGTCGTGCGCATTAACGGCAACAAGAATTCCCACTTCATCTTTGATTCGTTCCAGCATGACGATCTTGTTGTCGGGCGTAAAACCGGGCAGCACGCGCGACGCGTGGAGGTCATCGAACAGCTTGCCCCCCATTTCCAAATACAGTTTGCCCCCGAGGTCGTGGCGTCGCTGCTCAATATGCTCAGACTGCAAAGCGATGTAACGCTCGCGGTCAAACCCGGTCTGACTAACTGTCATGCCTAACTCCCGTGACTGCTCTGGAACTCCGTGACTGCTTTGGAACTAATGGCGCAAGCTTTGCTAACGAGTCCGCCCAGTTCCAGATATAGCCAGCCTAAACAGCGATATCCAACCTGTATGGGCAGCGACGTTTCGCATCCGCACCTCGAGTTTATTGCCTGCGCGCCGTCCGCGTGTTGCTTGCCCGCTGTCCGCGTATTGCCTGCGCCGGCATTGCCTACGCCCCGCTAGTCTAGTGCGTACGCGCCTTAAGTTTATAACGCCTAGTTATGGCTTTCATTCTCATTTTTCAACCAGATTCCTGAGGCCCTAGCAACTCCTCCAGCTACGCTCCCACCACACGTCGGCTAGGCGCGTAAACAACCAACTCCTCCAGCTACGCTCCCATCCCACGTCGGTTAAGCGCGTAAACAACGCAAAACTATCTGCAAACCATCATGGAGATCATCTGACAAGCCATAGGCAAAACTCGATGTGTTACGACTCACTCAACCCGAGCTTGACGCGGTTAGACGCCATCAGTAAAGTTTATATCTGTCGCCGCGAGCGAGGCGCGAAACGGAGAGTTTCAAACCGACTCGCTGGTGGGGTTGTTTGTGAACTTGATAGTGTGTTTTCTTGGCTTTTTTTGCTTTTTGTTTTTGTTTTTTCTTTTGTTT
>NZ_JASXSX010000003.1:75429-110014 GCF_032085515.1 Gleimia hominis | reverse complement strand
GGGAGAGTAAGACACCGCCACACACAAAACACATTAAACAATTTGGGGGCCGGCACACACTAGTGCCGGCCCCCAAACACACACCCAAAAACCACGTGTAACACACGCAAGCCAACACACACACAAGCCAGAACACAGCAACCACAAAAACAAACAACTGGAACGCTCAGAAATATTCCAGGCATCAATTACTCACTGAAGATCGCATGAGTAGTGGAAACCAAAACCCGGTTGAGCAAAGCTTCAAGATCAGCAGCTTTTTAGAGTTATATTTGTGCGTGGGCTAAAACAGCACCAACGCGTAAATATAAGCGTACAATAACTCTTGACACGCAATGGTGCGATATCAATCTTGACGAGATTGATATGTGTAATTGAAAGTGAAACTACAAATGTCAGATAAAAAATGGGTAACCAAATCCGACAAGGCAGATGCTGGGTACGCTAAGTCCCTCAAGAACAGGCACCTGCAGATGATCGCAATCGGCGGCTCGATAGGCACAGGCCTATTCCTAGGCGCTGGCGGTAGGCTCGCACAAGGCGGTGCGGCCCTCGCGATATCGTACGCCCTCTGCGGTTTCTTCGCGTTCATCATGGTCCGAGCACTTGGGGAACTATCGGTCTACCGGCCGTCCTCAGGCGCATTCGTATCGTACGCACGCGAATTCCAAGGGGAGAAAGGCGCGTACATAACCGGATGGTTATTTTTCCTAGACTGGGCGGTTACCGTAATGGCAGACATCACTGCGGTGGCGCTCTACCTCCACTACTGGGCAGCACTCACAGTAATCCCACAATGGGTACTAGCAGCCGCTGCACTAGCAATCGTGTTTGCACTCAACATATTCTCCGTTAAATTCTTTGGGGAATTCGAATTCTGGTTCGCAGCAATCAAAGTTGCCGCGATTCTTCTGTTCATGGGAATAGCAATCTACGCGATCGTAACCGGCGCAGCAGTTGGTGAACACACCGCTGGGTTCCACAACTGGACCGACTACGGTGGGTTCTTCCCAATGGGCGTAGTCCCCATGTTCACCCTGTCCATGGGGGTCATCTATGCATTCGGCGGCACCGAAATGGTGGGTGTAGCCGCCGGGGAAGCGCAAGAGACCCGGAAGATCATGCCGAAGGCCGTGAACTCCATGATCTGGCGTATCGCGTTCTTTTACGTCGGTTCCGTGATCCTCATGACCCTCGTACTGCCCTGGAACGCTTACTCGGGCGACGAATCCCCATTCGTCACCTTCTTCACCGGTATCGGAGTGCCACACGCGGGTGACATCATGCAGGTCGTGGTGCTCACAGCCGCACTGTCATCCCTCAACGCAGGCCTATACGCAACTGGCCGTACCCTGCGTTCCCTCGCCGTTGCAGGCGAAGCCCCCGCAATGGCTGCGAAACTCAACAAGCACAAGGTGCCAGCAGCTGGCATCGCATTCACCGCAGCTCTCGGGCTGATTGGGGTGGCAATCAACTACGTGTACCCGACCGAAGCGTTCGAAATCGTGATGAACCTAGCGGCATTCGGCATTGCCGGCACGTGGATCTCCGTGCTTATCTCCCACTGGATTTTCGTGCGCAAAGCCAAGGAAGGGAAGCTGGAACGCCCCTCGTTCCAACTCCCGTTCGCTCCCTACTCGAACCTGCTCGCAATCGCGTTCTTCGCCATCGTAATCATTTCCATGGCATTCGACCGTGCTGGCGTGACGAAGTGGTACGAGCTGGGGAACGGGCAGAAAACCCTCGCCCTCTTTGGGGTCGTCTGCATCATGATGGTGATCGGCTGGTACGCGTGCCGTGACCGGATTAAACCTGAAATGATGGACGAGATCCTCGAAGAAGAGCCGAAGGAGTAAACCGTGCGCATAGGCGTTGTATACACCGGGGGCACCCTGGGCATGGTGCAGTCCGAACGCGGACTTGTGCCCGGAGATGCGATTGAAGACTGGCTCAACTCGGTAGCCCCCGAGTTCGGACACGAACTAGTGTTCACCCGGTTTCAGAAGCTTCTGGACTCATCCAACATGGCGCCGCACCTGTGGCAAAAAATAGTGGACCATATTGAACAGTTTGAGGGCGTAGACTCCGTGGTTGTACTACACGGTACCGACACGCTCGCGTACACGTCTTCCGCCCTCGCATTCGCACTGTCTGGAACGCCGATCCCAATCATTGTGACCGGCTCCCAGCTGCCCATGTTCCAGTGGGGGTCGGATGCGAAACCGAATGTGATGGGTGCGCTCACCGCCGCCACCTGGTGTGACCCCGGGGTGTACGTGTATTTCGCTGGGGAAGTACTAAAAGGTGCGCGCGTGTGCAAAACCTCTGCCACGTCATTCAAAGGGTTCGCCTCCCCGGAACCTCCGCTGGCTCAAGTGGGGGTGCCTTGGCGGCACCTCACCCAAGCACCCCGCGCAGGTACCAGATGCGAATGGGGGCGGAAACCGAAACCCTTCCGGGACTTCGACGTTCCCGTCATCGACCTGGTGCCCGGCCTGAAAGCAGAACGGCTTGAAGCCATGCTGTATGGAAACCCGGACGCCGTGATCCTCCGGGCCTTCGGGGTTGGGAACGGGCCCTCAAACAACGCGGGATTCATGGCGTTGCTACGCAAAGTTTCACAGGCAGGGATGACCGTAGTTGTCGCATCCCAATGCATCGACGCGGCCGTGGAATTCGACTCCTACGAAACCGGGTACGCACTGCGCGAAATTGGTGCTGTTAGCGCAGCAACCATGACCACGGAAGCGACCTACGCTAAAGTCCAGTTCCTCCTCGCGCAAGGCTGTGGCAGAGACGAGATCGAACACTGGATGCGTAAAAACATGGTGGGGGAGCTGCGCGAATAAATCCGCGCCTCACCTACCGTAAATCCCAAACTTTAACGACACTATCAATGAGGAGAGAGCGTTGACAGGAACGCGGAAAGAAAAAGACCTGCTCGGCACCCGCGAAGTACCAGCCGAAAACTACTGGGGCATACACACCTTGCGGGCAGTTGAGAACTTCCAGATTTCGAACACGAGAATCGACCACTACCCCTCTTTCGTGAAAGGAATGGTGCAGGTTAAGAAAGCTAGTGCGCGGGCTAACGCACGGCTGCACACACTGCCTCACGACATCGCAAACGCAATCGAACAAGCCTGTGACAAGGTGCTTAACGACGGCAAATGCATGGACCAGTGGCCCGTAGATGCCTTCCAAGGTGGTGCTGGCACGTCCGTTAATATGAATACGAATGAGGTCATAGCTAACCTCGCGCTTGAAACCCTGGGGTACGAAAAAGGACGCTACGACATTATTCACCCCAACGATCACGTGAATAAATCCCAATCCACAAACGACGCGTACCCCACTGGGATGCGCCTGGGGATCTACCACGAGTTGTGTGCACTGCGTGAGCACATGGCGGTGCTGCGCGATGGCCTCAAGCAAAAATCGGAAAAATTTAAAGACGTCCTAAAAATGGGGCGCACGCAACTGCAAGACGCGGTGCCGATGACGCTCGGGCAAGAATTTGCCGGCTATGCCAACTGGGTGAGCGACGACATGAGCGTTATCGAAAAGGCAAGTGAAGAACTGCTGCGGGTGAACCTGGGGGCAACCGCGATTGGTACGGGCCTGAATACACCTGTCGGTTACGCGAAGGTGGCGTGTGAAGAACTGGCGGAAGTCACCGGGCTGAACATAACAAGTACCCCCAACCTGGTGGCCGCCACGCCGGACACGGGTGCGATTACGAGTGTGCACGCCGCGATTAAACGGTTCGCAGTTAAGCTTTCGAAAATCTGTAATGACCTGCGGCTGCTGTCTTCCGGACCGCGGGCGGGTCTGAGTGAAATCGTGCTGCCCGCATACCAGGCGGGTTCTTCAATAATGCCCGCTAAAATCAACCCGGTTATTCCAGAGGTCGTGAACCAGGCGTGCTTCAAAGTTATCGGCAACGACGTCACCGTGTCGATGGCAGCCGAAGCAGCTCAGCTAGAACTGAACGTCATGGAACCCGTGATGGCACACACCGTGTTTGAATCCATCACCCTACTAGAAAACAGTGTGAAAACACTGCAAGACCGGTGCGTCGCCGAGATTGAATCGCACCCAAAGATCTGCCGCGAAGAAGTGTTCCGATCAATCGGAATCGTCACTTACTTCAACGAAATCCTCGGGCACGCAAAAGGCGACGAGATCGGTAACGAAGCGCGTGAAACCGGGAAGAAAGTCGCGGACCTGATTGTTGAAAAAGGCTTGCTGCCACGCGCCAAAGTAGACGAAATCCTCGCGGTAGAAAACCTGGTTAACCCAAAGTATTCCGGGAAGATATGGGGGGAGGACGAAGCGGGGATTCCTTCAAAGCAGTAGCTTTCCCCGGGCAAATCAGTAGTTCCCCCGGAGGAATAAGTGTTGTGGCCGTGCACGCGCCTATAACTTTCAACGTTCGGTTAGCTATACTTTTCTCAGCGTAAGCAAGAGGGAGTTGTGAAGTTGAAACAAGTGTGGCGCGTGCACGGTTTTGCTCAAAATTACAGTTGGGGTGATCCCGTTGCTCTCCACGAACTATGTGACACAGTTCCCGATGGGAAACCGTTGGCGGAAATCTGGTTCGGCACTCATTCGGATGGGCCCGCCACGCTTGATGACGGGCGTTCCTTGATGCAGATCTTAGATGAGCCCGCGCCTGGAGCCGACCGGCCGGTTGAGGGGTTGGCTTACCTCGCTAAGTTCATTGCGGTGGCCCGGCCCCTGTCGCTGCAAGTTCACCCTTCGAGGGCGCAAGCGGCTGCGGGGTGGGAGCGGGAGAATGCTCAGGGGATTCCTTTGCATTCGCGGGAGCGTTCCTTTAAAGACCGCAATCACAAGCCGGAAATGCTTTACACGCTTACGTCGTGGCGGGCGCTCGTGGGGTTCTCTGATCCGAGCGAAGTTGCTCGGTTTTTCTCTGCTATCGGAGGCGAGTTGGGGCGGCGTTATGCAGCTTTGCTCACTCGCGGCGGGATTGACGCATTCGTACATGACGCGTTGACGAACCCGCCTCAAGAAGCGTTGTTTCAAGAATTTCGTGAGGGATGTGAGCGGATCCTAGCTACTGGGAGTGAACCGCAGGTGGACCGGGCGCGAGTGGCGTTGGAGGTCGATGAGTATTTCCCAACCGAGCCGGGCGTGCTCATTGCAGCTGCGATGAATCATGTGCGGGCCGAAGCTGGGCAGGCGGTTATGGTGCCGGTAAACACTGTGCATGCCTACCTTAAAGGCGTGGGGCTAGAACTGATGGCATCGTCCGACAACGTGATCCGCGCTGGGCTTACCGATAAGCACGTGGATGTGCAAGAACTGCTGGCCTGTGCGAATCTTGCGCCCACCCGGCCCGCGTTTATCGTGCCTACGCCTGTACGGGGGACTGTGCCCGTGCCGACGCCTTTGCTACGGACTGCTCCCACGCCTACGCCTGTTACCGGGCCTACGTCTGTGCGTGCGTCTGTGCCAGGTCCTATGCCTTTGCCGAGGCCCGAGACCGCACTCGCAGGTGCAGCTTCGGGAGCAGCACCTGCGCAAAGTGGTGTGGAGAGTGCAGCCGCGGAGCCAGTGGTTTGGAGATACGACCCGGGGGTACCCGATTTCCAACTGGACCTGTGCAACACCACCGGAGGGCAAGATCCGTGCGACACCACTGGCGGGCGCGTTGACTATTACGTAGAGCGCGACGCCCTGGTCATAGTGCTGCGCGGCGACGCGCACATAGGTGGGGAGCAGTATTCGCGCGGTAGTGCTGCGTACGCGTGCGCGGGTGCACGCGTGGTCGCCACCGGTGATGCGACCGTCGCGATCGTTACTGAACCATTCGGCAACGCCCCGCGCAGTTAACCCGGTGTGCGCGGCAGCGTATTAAGCTCACATGCCGCCGAGGATCTGCGCAACCAGGATTTTCCCGATCATCGCCACGGGGTAGACCAACGCGTAGCCCATGGCAACCCGCGGATCTGAGTTTGTCCGCGAGTTCGCGAACGCCAACACAGCGGGTTGGGTTTGTGCACCGCCAAGCACCCCCGCGGTTTGGGTGCCGCCCATCTTGAACATCCACCGCATAGACGCGTACAGGCCCGCCCCCATGATCGTGGTTATGAGGGCCCCGAGGATGAGGATTTGCCACCATTGCCCACCGGTGAAGGCTTGCGCAATTTGCCCACCCGCGTTCGTGCCCGCTTGCGCCAGGAAGATGAGTAGGCCGAACTCAGACAGCACCATGGCAGCCGTGTAGGGGATCGCGGTGACTACGCGGCCCACGCGGCCTACGCGTCCGAAGATCAGGCCGACGATCAGAGTGCCGGCGGCGGAGCCGATTGAGAAGTAGTCCCCGGATGGCGTCAGGATCGGCAGCTCGCCGAGCAGAATTCCTAGGGCCATTCCGAATCCGAGGGCGATTGGGTTAATGTCGGATAGGCCGCGCGCGGAGTCTCCGAAGAACTTGGTGATTTCTTTGATTTTTGAGGTGGGGGCCACCACCCTCACCCGGTCGCCTTGCTGTAGCACGAGGTCTGGTTCGCCCACCATGTCGATATCACCGCGCCGTACCCGGGAGATGGTGCCCGAGAATTTGGAGGGCAGATCCAAGTCCGCAACCGTGTGGCCCGCTAGTTTCGGATCGGACACGGTGATGCGGCGGAAATCTAGGTAGGAGCGGTCTTGAATCAGCGAGTGGGACGAGCCGTGCCCCAGTTCAGTAGCCACCCGGGTGACGAGTTCGCGCGGCCCCACAACGGTCACTAAGTCGTCTTTGAACAGTGCATCGGACATGGCAGGGCGCGAAATCGGCCCGGTTTCACCGCGGCGGATGCGCGAGAACGTGACTTTGCGACCCATCATTTCGAAGATGTCACCCACGAGGGGATTGTCGGTGCGCTCCACGCGGATGGTGCGGTTCGCTAGTGGCGAGGGGGTGTCCGTGTCGTGTTTGCCGTAGCTCAGGGCCATGCCCGCGGCGATCATCATACCGATAACCCCAAATAGGTAGGCCACGGCGTACCCCACGGTGGCGGCCCCGATGTCGCCGGAAGCTTGGCCGGCGGCAGCTAGCGCAGGCGTGTTTGTGAGGGCACCGGCGAACGTGCCGGACACCATGGATATCGGTAGGTCGAACACGAATCTGCCCAGCAGGTATGCGGCGCCAGCAGCAACAATGTAGAGCATCACCATGCAGAGGATGGGGCCTACCGCGGTTTTTAGGTTGTGGAAAAATGCGGCTCCGGCGTTGATCCCGATGGCGAACGTGAATATGGCTAGCCCCAAGATCCCAAGTTCGTGAGGGACTCGCACCTCAATGTTGCCTGCTTGTGCCCACGCGGAGATCCCGATGGCGGCGAACAGTACACCCGCCGCTCCCAGCCCCACGCCTCGGATTTTGATGTGCCCGAAGGCCATCCCGATTCCCAGTAAAAGGAACAACGTCAGTACTGGTTGTTCCGCTAAGAAGGTGAAAACTGCGTTCACGTTGTAAATGCTCCTACATACGCTCAAGAGGTCGCCGTGGGTTACGGCGGCTTATACAGTCTTGCGGCAGTCGCGTGCCACAATCTCTAGTATGTCAGTGCATTTGTAGTTTTCGTAAGCATACAGTCCCAGAAGCGCGGGTCTTCGCCTCCGGTTTTCCGTATTTTGGG
Organism: Gleimia hominis; assembly: GCF_032085515.1. Classification (GTDB taxonomy): domain Bacteria; phylum Actinomycetota; class Actinomycetes; order Actinomycetales; family Actinomycetaceae; genus Gleimia; species Gleimia hominis. The sequence goes on along the minus strand of NZ_JASXSX010000003.1, from coordinate 102,362 downwards.
TTGACATCATCCGCATGAGGGACTTCCGTCTCGAAGCCTAGAGGCATTCACATCCTAATGGTTGCCGCACTCGCGTTCTTGCCGGCCTGAGGTACGTGCGTTCCTCAATCTTGCTAGACCCACCTTCCCATGGGCCCGAGGTACGTGCGTCCCTCAATCTTCCAAGACCCACCTTCCCATGGGCCCGAGGTACGAGCGTTCCTCTAAGAATAGTCCCAATAATGGGCCCCTAAAACGGGCTCCTAGAGAGGGCTGCCTGCCGTTTCTGCGGGCGATGTTTAGTGGATTGAAGTTTTCTTGTTCCCCAAGAGTCGGTCGGGGATCGTGAGGGGTTGTTCGAACGTCCACCCGGGGTCGGTTAGCATCCGCGCGGCTGCGAGGCCAACGCCGATAGCGAGGATGACGAAAGAGATGCTGGTGAGTGAACCGAGTGCCTGCATGAAGGAGCCGTCATTGAGGGCGTTGATAGCCCGGTAGAACGGCACGCCCGGAATCATGATGACAACCGCGGGGACGGATAGGGAGACGCGCGAGTAGTAGGTGCGCAGCGCGATCGCGGTTGCGGCAAGCCCAACTAGGAGCGCCATGATCCCTGCCATGAGTTGGCTGGGCGCACCGTTTGCGTTGAGCAGGATCCGCGCTGGGTTCAAAGCGGCGCCAACCAGTGCGGCGCACGCGGCGACGCGGGGCCTGCAGTTGAATAAGACTGCGAAGCAGAACGCGGCTACGAACGTTGCGGCGGTGTTCAACCCGTACAGTTGCAGTGTCGACAACCCCAGGTCGGGGGCTGCGGCGGTAACTTCCCAGCTGAACAAAGAGGTGACGAACCAAGCACCCACCCCGGCGGACACCATGAGGATAAGCACGTAAAGGCCGCGCATTACACCGGCGACCAGGTCGAACCTCACTAAATCAAGAATGGCTGTGGTGAGGGGGAAACCGGGAATGAGGAACAGGATTGCGGAGACTATCCCCGCTTGGTGCGTGTCGTCAACCATGCCGGTTACGAACAGGGCTTGCACGAGTGCCACATAGATCGAGCAAGACAGGATTGAGCACAGCATCCACACGGCCGCGTGATTAACTTTGCGGCGGTTCAGCCACACGCGCAGCGCTTGTCCGAGGAACGCGGCAATCAGTACCGCCAGGCAGTCGATGGGCCCACATTTGTTAAGCCAGCCGAAACATGCACAGCCCGCGCCAGAGGCAATGGCGAGCTGCATGGGGGAGTAGAGGGCGGGGCGGGTTGCGATCTCATCGAGCTTCTCGTCGATATCCTCGGCGATCATGTGCGGGTGCAAGTTGCGAACCAAGGCCCGCAAGTCGTCAATCCGCGCGGCGTTCACACCGATGGCACGTTGCTCCGCCAACTCGGTGCGGAACGTGCCGGATGCAAACGCGGTGGTGGTTACCTCATGAAAAAATACTTGCGAATGGAACTCATCTATTCCCACTGCTGCAGCTAGGCGCGCCATGGAGGTTTTTACGCGGTAGGCACCCGCCCCCGCGCCCATGAGCATGCGGCCCAGTTTTAGAACCACCCCGGTTTGCCGCACCAGGCGTTCGCGCGCGTGCTGGCGCTGCGCGGTCTGCTCTTCGGTTAAAGAAAGGGAGGCGAGGCGCTTCTCAATATCTTGCCGTTCCAGCTCTTCACTGCTTGGGGTTTGCCCGGTTTTGCTGGTTTCAGCTTCTCCCGAGTCGTTAGAGTTGGGGTCGGGATCTGTGTGGTCAGGGGCTGTGGAAGAGGTCGAGGAACCTCGAAGGAGTTTTCTCAATCGCTTAAATAACACGTTCCCAGTGTAGAACGACCGTGCTTGCGAAATCACTGCAACAGTCCTAAACCAGCTGTACCCAAATGCAAGTAACCGCTCATGAGCGAGTATTCGTGCTTCGCAGCCCGGTATCCTTTTATGATGTAGGTAGAGAATGCGATTGGGTTGAATTTGCGGGTTTGGCCTGAGGGCCGGCCTTGGTGAAAACGCAGTGTTAGGAGAGTTACCGTGGCGCAAATCCTGTACGACGACGATGCAGATTTAGGGGTTATTCAAAACAAGAAGGTCGCAGTCGTGGGGTATAACGCGTTAGCGAGAGCCCATGCCCTGAACCTGCGTGACACGGGTGTGGACGTGATTGTGGGGGTTCAGCCGGAGGATCCCACGGGGCAGCGAGCTGCGGAAGAAGGCCTACCCGTCGCCCCGATCGCGCATGCGGTTGATGGCGCAGACGTGGTGGCACTGCTGGTCGCCGATTCAGCGCAGGTGGGGATCTACACCGAACAGGTAGCACCGAACCTCAAGCAAGACGCGACCCTCGTGTTTGCACACGGGTTTAACGTCCGCTACGGATACATTGACCCCGGTAGGCACGACGTGTGTTTAATCAGCGCGAAATCTGCTCCGAGTGAGCTGCGCCGCTTGTTCGAACAGGGGCAAGGCGTGCCCGCAACAGTCGCGATCAGTGACGACGGTTCCGGACGCGCGTGGGAGGTAGCGCTGTCTTACGCCAAAGCGCTTGGAGCTACGCGTGCTGGAGTGGTTAAAACCACGTTTGATGAGGAAGTTGAAGCGGGCCTATTTGGAAAAATCGCGGTGGAACGCGGTGGAATCCTAATGCTCATGCAGTACGGTTTCGAAACCCTCGTGGACGCAGGATACGAACCCGAGGTCGCCTACCTGGAGGTGTGCCACGGATTGCGCCCGCTGATGGAGCTGGTGTCCGACGCATCGGCAAGCGTGCCGGTGGGTGCCTCGGCAAGTGAAGCAGCAAACGCCCAAGCAGATCAACGGGCTAGCGTTTCGGAGAGTGAATCAGCAAAGGCCTCTATAGGGCTGGAAGCTATGGGGCTGGAAGAAGTGAACACTGCGCTGTACGGAGCGCTCGCGGAAGGCCCGCGCGTAGTGGCACCTGAAGTTAAGGAACACATGCGCGAGGTGCTGACGCGGATTCAAGATGGGACATTCGCGCAGCAGTTCACCGAAGATCAGGCAGGCGGCGGGCAAGAACTCCGCGCGCTGAGTGAGCAGGCGCGCTCCCACCCGATGCGTCGCGCCCAGGAAACTTTGAAAACCGCGTTTGGCTTCAATAACTGATGGAGCGCGCTAGCTAGCACTACTGATGCAGCGCGCTAGGCAGCTGCGCCAGTAGTTCCCGGCGCGAGAAGCGGGTTAGCTCACGATGCGGCGGCACTCGAGGTAGTATCGTTTCTCTTCTGCTTCCCCAAGTGAAAACGATTTGCGCGGCATCGTGCCGTTTTCCGACACGTAGTCAAACAGGGCAGACCTAGAGAGGGTTGGCAGCAGCAGGCCAACACTATCGGTTTGCGCCACCAGTGCGCGGGTAGCGTCACTCCCGTGCACGTACTCTAACGCCGCCGCGGGTAGGCCCTGCTCCGCCAGTAGGGTGTCAAGAATCTGCTGCACCGCCTCTATCAGCAGCGGCCCAGGCTGGGCCACCTCAATCTGCCTCGTCCCGTTTTGCGCAGAAACCACCGCCACTTGCGCGCGCGGATCCTGGGGGTGCGCCGCGTTCCACACCTCAAAGGCGTCGAGCAGTACCTGCGTGTCAACCCCTTGCAGTAGCCGGTGGATAGGTTCCAGCACCAGCCCCTCCTCGTGCACATTCAAAACCTCCACCAAAGCGTAACGCGCCGGGTGATCCTCGCTTGCGCCCTCGGACTTCAACTGTTCCCAATGCATTTTCGCAGTCGTTAACGAATGGTTCCCATCTCCAACGATCGCACCGAACCCACGGTCCGGATCCGTTAAAACGCGTTCCAACGCAGCATTTAACGCCTGCCACAAGTCACTGCTTGCATCAATCCGCCAGCCCCGCACGTGCCCACCATCGAGCATCAAATCCGTGTCATACAGCTGCTCCAAATCCTTAACCACCTCGGGTGGGAGCAAACCAAACACGTCCCCATCTGGATCGTCAAACAACACCTGCGCGTGCGGCAGTTCCAACGTGGCGCCCGCCCGCACCTGCTCGCGCACTGGAATCCTCTCGACCACCGTAGCTTCCGAAGCGCGCACCTGAGTGTCCGCCCCCGCCTCATAAGAATACTGCTCAAGATCCAACGCTAGAACCATTGAACGACGCCGACTCGCCTGTGCGGAGGCGCGCTCAACATACACCACGGTGTTCGCGCGCGGCACCAGCACCTCTTCCGCGTACGCCCGCATCGCCTCGTGAACCCGCGCAATCCGCGCCCGCGCCTGCGCGGAATCCTCAAGCGGCAAAAAAACCTCAGGCACCATCATGCGCAAAGTAGAAGGGGACTGGCCGACTATGTCCTCCACCTGCTGCCAATAATGCAAAGAAGCCGAATGCTGGTCGGCTGCGATCACAGCCCACCGGAACCAGTCAACATCCTGAGGCAGTAGCACGGTAGTGGGTTTAAACAAAGCCGCCATGATCCTCCTGTATTCAAATGCTGCTCTTATCATCGCAGAAACAGGTGCGAAACACCGAAACCCTTGGATTCAAACCCGGGGTAAGATGGGGGAAGTGGTGAAACTAGCAAGAAAGATGGAAATGCCCAACGACGGATTGGAACACAACCCCACAGCATTAGAACGCGCGGCTGAACAACCGCTGCCAAACGCAGACACGTTAGCGAACGAGTTTGAGGTGCTGCAGCACCCAGCGCCCGCAACGCAAACGCAATGGCAAGAAGCGATGGAAAAACTGCAGTTCGGAACCAGTTTTTCCGACCACATGGCGACCGCGCATTGGAATCCGCAGCAGGGGTGGCACGACAAACAAATACGGGCTTTCGCCCCACTCGAGATCTCCCCGGCGTGCTCAGTGCTTCACTATTCGCAAACCATTTTCGAAGGGATGAAGGCCTACCGGCATGCTGACGGTTCCATTTGGGCATTCCGCCCCGGATATAACGCCGCCCGCTTCGCCTACTCTGCGCAGCGGCTGGCGATGCCCACGCTGCCAGTCAGTGACTTCCTGGCTTCACTAGTGCAGACTGTGCGGCTCGATGCCCGCTGGGTGCCGCAGCAGCGGGGCGCGTCGCTTTATTTGCGCCCCCTCATGTTCGCGTCGCAAGCATTTCTGGGGGTGCATCCCGCGCAAGAAATCACGTACCTGATGATGGCCAGCCCAGTGGGATCCTACTTCGCAAGCGGTCTGGCGCCAGTGTCGATCTGGGTTGCGCAAGACTACCACCGCGCCGGCCCAGGCGGCACGGGAGATGCGAAAACCGGCGGTAACTACGCGGCTTCGCTACTACCTCAAATCCGCGCGTCAAAGGCTGGTTTCGACCAGGTTTGCTACCTGGATGCGCAAACAAATAAGAATCTTGAGGAACTGGGCGGCATGAACGTGTTCGCAGTGCGCCGCGATGGAGCCCTGATTACCCCGAAGTTGACGGGCACCATTTTGGAAGGGGGTACGCGCAGCGCGATCGCTCGCATGTGCCGCGATGAGGGGCGGCCCGTGTTCGAACAAACTGTGGCACTGTCGCGGTTGCTGGAGGGAATAGACTCCGGGGAAATCACCGAGATGTTCGCCTGTGGCACAGCAGCGGTGGTAGTGCCCATCGGCCGGCTCGCCGGCGACGGGTTCGACGTTACCTTACCGGGTAGTAGCGTGGCGCAGCGCATTTACGATCGACTAACCGGGATCCAGCAGGGGAGGGGCAAAGACCCGTACGGGTGGATGTACCGCCTCGCGTAGGAGTAAAACTTTGGGGAGGGCGCGGTGCCCTCCCCAAAGTGTTTGTAGCGTAATCGAGCTTGTAAAAAGCTACTGGCTAGTGCTACTTATCGTCGCCAGTAATTTCATCCTTCAGTTTGTTGAAGCCCGCTTTGGCGTCTTCGCCGAGCTCCTCAACCTTATCCTTAGCGGTCTCGAACGCATCCTTGATCTTGGATGACGCCTGGTCCGCTTTACCTTCGGACTTCAAACCCTTGTCGTCGGTTACTTTACCGACACCTTCTTTTACTTTGCCGCCTAGGTTCTCGGCCTTGTTCTCAATCTTATCTTCTGCTGACATTTGCCGCTCCTAACGTGTTAGTGGGTAAGTCAGGTGACTTACAGATACCAATTAGAACTTATACGTTTAAACGCCGTTACGCTACCCGACGCGGCCCAAACGCCATCGAACCAATTCGCACGCGGGTCGCACCTTCGGCGATCGCCAGGGGAAAATCACCGCTCATCCCCATAGACAGTTCCGTTGCGTCCGCAAGCCCCTGCTGCACCGCCGCATCGCGAATCTGCCGCAGCTGAGCAAACGAGCGCCGCACCAGCGTTTCGTCATCCGTGTGCGCCCCAATCGTCATGAAGCCAACCAGGTGCAGTGCGGGAAGCTCACTTATTGCCCCAGCCAGTTCGAGCGCATGCTCTGGATCCACCCCCGACTTCGTGTCTTCCCGCGCGGTATTTACCTGCATCATCACGTTCAGCACGCGCCCCGGTTCCACGCGTTTGGCCACAGCTTGCGCCAGCTTGAGGGTATCGAGCGTCTCAATTTCCTCAACCACCCGTAAAGCATGGTTGATCTTGTTTTTCTGAAGCGGCCCAATCAAAGTCGGATAAAAATCCGCAATCCCAAGATCGCGCAGCCCCGGGGTGCTCACCTGCGCTTCCTGAACCCGGTTCTGCCCCAAAATGGCGCGCTGCCCCCGCGCATTCAAAGCGTGAACCGCCTGCGCGATCTCGTTGACCGTACGGGTCTTGACCGCCAGCTCCAGCTGCACGTCCGCCTGATCACGCCCCGCCTGCTGCGCCGAAGTGTGGATTTGTTCTAGGATCCTGTCGATTCGACAATCAATACTTTCACTCACACCTAGAGCCTACCGCGGCTCCCTTTCAGCTTTGGTCCGCCGCGGGCCGAACGCCACCCGTGAGTACCCCACGTAACGCAACAGGGTACCTAAGCCAACCCCAATAATGTTCGCAGACACATTGTCCGCAAGCGCGCCCGTGAGCCCCATTAGGTAGTGCGACACCCACAGGCACACCACAGGTGGGGCTAAACCGAGTGCATTAATCACCATAAAACTAATGAACTCGCGGCCCAGGGAATGCCGCTGCCGATTCGCGAACGTCCAAGACCGGTTCATCACCCACGAAAACAACGTTGCCGCCACCGCGGAAATCACTTTTGCCGTAACCACATAGTGGCTCAGCACAGTGAACCGCAGCGCATTGAACACCCCCAGGTCCACCACGTAGTTCATGCCGCCCACCAGCAAGAATTTGAGGCCCTCAAGAACCTGCGGCCGCCTCGTCACCCTCACCGCGGGCCCACACTCAATAGGCGCAAGCACACCTCGTCTCGCTCGCGGGTCAACGCTAAATCCACTAGTGCCACTAGGCGCCAGTCCCCATCCCCATCTGGGTCCTCGAACGTGTAGGTAACGAGCATGCGGTCGGTCAGATCCGCATTTGCCTCAACTAAACGGTCGGGTACGCCCGCGTCTACAAGGTCCGCGTCCGTCGCATCCGCAGTCAGCGTGAAGCGGGCGCTGGAGCGGGCTTCTGCGCTGGCACCGAGCCAGTCGTACTCCGCGTAGTAGCGGTCCAGCACACTATCCCACCGGTCCGCTGTCCACTTCTCTGCCCCGTCCGAATCCTCAAAACCCGCGAGCCCATCTACGTCATCCAACGCGAACCGGTCCACGCGGCGGAACACTTCGTTACGCACCGCGCGGGCCAGCAGGTGCGGATTCGAGCTCATGCGCACCACTCCGTCTGCATCGGCGCCGAATGCGCGCTCCACCGCCGTGTCCGCCCCCGCCGCGTCGCTTGGCTTAGCGGCCTGCGGGTTCGACAGTGCCTCCCACTCGTCCAACAGCGAAGAGTCCACCGCCTTAATCAGCCCTGCCAGCCAGTCTAGAATCTGCTCAACCTCATCCGTGCGGTACTGGTCGGGCACAATCTGACGCAGCGCCCGGTACGCGTCGGAGAGGTAACGCAGCACCACGCCCTCGGAACGGGCAATGTCGAAACGCGAAATCAGATCCGAAAACGTCATCGCGTTCTCCACCATGAAGCGCACCACTGACTTGGGGGCAAGCTCATGGCCCAGCACCCACGGGTTCGACTCCTCAAACATCCTAAAAGCAGGCACCAGCAGTTCCGCAAGCGGCTGCGGCCAAGTCACTTCCTCTAACGCTTCCATCCGATCCGCGTAGTCCAACCCCGCGGCTTTCATCTGCTCCACCGCCTGGCCTTTTGCCTCATGCAACTGGGCAAACAAGAGGGGCCGCGGATTTTCCAAAACCGCTTCGACTACTGACACGACATCTAACGCGTACGTCGGGGCGTCCGGGTCCAGCAGGTCTAACGCCGCCAACGCAAACGGGGACAGGGGCTGGTTGAGCGCAAAATCTTCCGGGAGGGAACGCACCAGCTGCAGCCTGTCTCCCCCCCGCTCCTGAGCGGTCGCAGTGGATAGCTTGTCCACCACGCCGGCCTGGCGCAACGACGTGTAAATCTGCCCAAGGCGGCGCAAATGCGGGTTCGAAACCGCGGGTTCAGAGTGATTCTCGGTGGCCAAATACAGCAGGTGTTCGGTGGGGGACTGGGGGTTCGCCAGCACGTTCAACACGATCGAATGGGAGAACTCGAACTGGGACGACAGCGGTTCCGGCTGTGCCTGCTGCAGGCGTTCAAAAGTGGATTCGGACCAGCTGACTTGCCCGGGTTCGGGTTTCTTCTTCACGAGTTTGCGCCGCTTTTTCGGGTCATCACCCGCCTTCTTTTCTTCGATCCGGTTCTCAATCACGTGCTCCGGGGCTTGCACCACAACCCAACCGACCTCATCGAACCCAGCGCGCCCGGCCCGCCCGGCAATCTGGTGGAACTCGCGGGCAGACAGGATCCGTTGGCGGCGACCATCGAATTTCACGAGGGACGTGAGCAGCACCGTGGTGATCGGAACGTTAATCCCCACTCCGAGCGTGTCCGTACCACAAATCACCGCGAGCACACCCGCTTGCGTGAGTTTTTCAACGAGTCGGCGGTAGCGCGGCAGCATCCCCGCGTGGTGCACCCCCACGCCCGCAACCAGCAGGCGCCGGAGGATCTGGCCGAAACCGCGGCCAAACTTGAATCCCCCGATCGCGTCCTTGATGCGCTGCGCATGATGCTTGGACACCAGGGTTTCACGTGCCAGTGCATGCGCGGTGCTCATCGCGGCTTTTTGCCCAAAGTGCACGATATAAATAGGGTACTTACCCGCCTCAATCAAATCCGCCACCACCGTGGCCAGGCGGTCGTAGGAAAAAGACATTTCCAAGGGGACGGGGCGCTGCGCATCATTAACTAGCGCCACCGAACGGCCCGTTCGTTTCTTCAGGTCCTGCTGAAAAAACGTGACGTCCCCCAAAGTGGCGGACATGAGCACGAACTGCACGCGCGGTAGCTCCAGCAGCGGTACCTGCCACGCCCACCCCCGATCCGGGTCCGCGTAAAAATGGAACTCGTCCATAATCACCATGTCCGCATCTAAATCCGCGCCCTCACGCAATGCTTGGTTAGCGAGGATCTCTGCGGTGCAGCAAATAATCGGTGCGTTCGCATTCACGGACGCGTCCCCGGTCACCATCCCCACGTTCGCGGAACCAAACAGGGCAACCAGGTCAAAGAACTTTTCTGACACCAACGCTTTGAGCGGCGCAGTGTAGTACGACCGCCCGCCGCGTGCGAGCGACAAAAAATGCGCCGCCAACGCGATCATCGACTTACCCGAACCCGTGGGGGTGGCGGCAATCACATGCTGGCCGTCTAGCAGCTCCAAGAACGCTTCGTCTTGGTGCGGGTACAGGGGCCGGCCTGATTCTTCCGCCCACGCGGTGAACGCCGTGTAGATGGCTTCTTCGTCATCTAGCTGTTCCCGGTCTTCCAAGTCGTCAAGCAGTGAGTTCAATGCGGCCATAAGACGATTGTCTCAAAAACTTGGGCCCAGCCAAACACCGGGTTCCATATTTTTCGCCCAGCCAAACACCGAGCATTCCAGTTATTGAACAAACTCCCGGGGTAATGCGGGGTTTAGAAAACAGTTCGGTAAACTCATGCGAGTACATTCACGCTGATACACCCCACTTTCTGTGGGGTTAGATACGCGAGGTTCTGATGCACAGTGCTATTTATGCCCTTAGCGCCGCCGAATCTGTAGGCGCGGTAGCGGACTGGATTACCCTGCACATCACAATGTGGGTCCTGTTCGGCGCGGGCGTATTTTTCACTGTCATCACCCGCTTCGTCCAAGTCCGCCACCTACCCCGCATGGTGCGCACGGTTTTACATTCCCGAGGGGACGCGCACGGCGGGATTTCATCGTTCCAAGCGTTCACGATTTCGCTGGCAGCCCGCGTGGGCATTGGGAACGTTTTCGGGGTGGCTGCGGCCCTCATGTTCGGTGGCCCCGGGGCCCTCGTGTGGATGTGGGGAGTGGCGCTAGTGGGGATGGCGACCGCATTTTTTGAGGCAACGCTCGCCCAAGTATTCAAAGTGCGCGGGCCCGACGGGTCTTTCCGCGGTGGCCCCGCGTACTACATGCGGCTGGGTATGCATTCGCGCGCACTGGGAGTTGTTTTTGCGATCATCACGATCGTCACGTGCGGGTTCGTAATCACCTCTGTGCAGGCGAACGCAATCGCTCAAACGGTGGTGGAAACCACGGCGCTGAGTGAAACGCAAATCGCGATCATAATGGTGGTGTGCGCAGCCCCCGTCATTTTCGGTGGGGTGCGGCGCGTGGCGCGGGTAACCGAGTATTTGGCGCCCATCATGGCTACGTTCTACGTGCTCGTAGTGGTCGTAATCATGGTTATGAACCTGTCGAAACTACCGGGTTTATTCTCACTCATCTTCGCGAGCGCATTCGCTTCCAAACCAATAGTCTCTGGCCTTGGTGGGGGAATCCTCGCCGCCCTCATTACCGGTACGCAGCGCGGCATGTTTTCAAACGAAGCGGGGCAGGGCACCGCCCCGAACGCGGCTGCAACCGCCACCGTGGACCACCCGGTTAAACAGGGGTTCGTGCAATCCCTAGGCGTGTTCGTAGACACCATCATCGTGTGCACCGCAACCGCCATGGTGATCCTAATCGCCGGGGAACGCGTCTGGGCGGCGCCCGGGGTTAACCCCTCAAACTTAACTATGTTGGCGGTCCAAAACGAGTTGGGGAACTGGACTGTGATCCCCATGGCGATCATGATTTTCGTGCTCGCATTTTCCTCCATAATCGCCGCCTACGTGTACTCCGAAGTGAACATGGACTTCATCATCTCTTCCCCCGTGGGCCGGTGGGTAGTACGTATCGTTTCCGTTGCCTCCGTTGGGATCGGCGCGGTCGCCAGCCTGCAACTCGTGTGGAACATGGTGGACATCGCCATGGCCGTCATGACGGTGATGAACCTACTCGCACTGCTGTACCTATACAAGTGGGTCGTGGGCGTACTCAAAGACTACGAAGCGCGCAAAGGCGCTGCCTTCAACCCTCAAGAATGTGAATATCTACCCGCAAAACTACCTGCCGAAGTAGCACAGTAAACGGAAATATGATTACCAAGATTCTTTCTACACTTGAAAACACGCTCATGTGGGCAGTGGACATGCTGTACTCGTGGGTCCTATTGTTCCTCCTGGTCGGCGTTGGCCTGGCGCTAACCGCGTACCTGAAGGGCGTGCAATTTCGCCATTTCAAAGACATGGTCCGCTCGCTAGCGAACTCGCGGACAGCAAGTCGAAATGGGATCTCCTCATTCCAAGCGTTCGCAGTTGGGATTGGCACGCGCATCGGCATTGGAAACATCGGTGGGGTGGCGCTCGCCCTAATTATGGGTGGGCCCGGCGCGATCTTCTGGATGTGGATCGTTGCTGCGGTCGGAATGGCATCCTCATTCGTCGAATCAGTCCTGGCACAACTATTCAAAGTTCGCCACGCAGACGGCACGTTCCGCGGCGGGCCAGCGTACTACCTGCGGCAAGGTCTGAACTGTAAACCAGCGGCCGTAGTGTTTGCCGCAATCACGGTACTCGCCTGCGGATTTGCCGTGCCCATGGTGCAGGTCAACACGGTGGCCGCCACGTTTGCTGCCAACCACGCGGTCCCCACGTACTCCACCATGCTGTTCTTCCTGTTGCTGCTCGCACCCGTGATCCTCGGGGGAATCCGCTCCGTAGCCCGCGCGTCCGAATACTTAGCGCCCATCATGGCTGGCGCCTACGTGGTCATCACCCTCGTGGTGCTTGTCTTGCACCCCGGCCAAGCGCTCGCGGCACTAACCAGCATTTTCACCGCCGCATTCGGACCCACCCAAGTAGCTGGGGGCGTAACCGGCGGGTTGTTCGTCGCCCTCGTGAACGGGGCGCGCCGCGGCTTGTTCTCTAACGAAGCCGGGCTGGGCACCACCCCGAACGCGGCCGGCGCAGCCGCGGTAGACCACCCCGTGCAACAAGGATTCTTGCAAGCCTTCGGCGTGTTCGTAGACACCATCGTCGTGTGCACCGCCACCGCCTTACTGATCCTCGTGTCTGGCGTTTACACCCCGGGCATGGACCCGGCAGCAGCGGGCTCTTTAACCGCCCAAGCTGTCACCTCCTCCCTGGGTTCGTGGATGGCACTACCAATGTCGCTGATCATCTTCATATTTGGATACACCTCCGCCTACGGTGCATACTCTTATGGGCAAGTTGCACTGGACTCACTGACCTCCAACCGCGCGGCCTCGTGGGGCTTTCGCGTACTAGCCGTGGCCGTAGCCGGGTTGGGAGCCGTCGTTAAACTACCGGTCGTGTGGGCACTGTCAGATTTCCTCCTGGGCCTAGGTGGCATCATCAACCTGGTGGCAATCGTCGTCCTCGTCCGATGGGTACGCGTCGCCCTCAACGATTGGGAACAACAAACCCAAGCCGGTACGCGACCCGTGTTTAACGCCGCAAAGTATCCCCGCCTCAGGCCAATCCTGAAAAACGGGGTGTGGTCTGAGGGTAGTGATAGGAAGGTGCAGTAACAACGATCGGAGACTAGACATGACGACAGTAATGAACGGGGTAGCAAGCGCAGTGCAATGGGCGGCGCAAATGCTCTATTCATGGGTCCTAGTCTTCCTCCTGATCGGGATGGGCATATACCTCACCATCTACATGCGGGGCGTGCAAATCCGCCACTTCCCAAACATGATCCGCGCGCTCAAAGGGGCTCGCAGCATCAAAGGGCAAGAAGTCAGTTCGTTCCAAGCCTTCGCCGTTGGCCTGGGCACGCGCATCGGAATCGGAAACATCGGGGGCGTGGCGCTCGCTCTTATTATGGGTGGGCCGGGTGCGATCTTCTGGATGTGGATCGTGGCTGCAGTCGGGATGGCGACCTCATTCGTTGAATGCGTGCTCGCGCAAATCTTCAAATCAGAAGTAGAACCCGGTATTTACCGAGGCGGACCCGCCTACTACATTTCCCGCGCCCTGGGGTGGAAACGCGTGGCCGCGGTTTCGGCGTGCATTTCCGTAGTCGCATCCGGCCTGGCCGTACCCATGGTGCAGGTCAACACGGTTGCGTCCACACTCGGGGCGAACCACGGCGTACCCACGTGGGTGACGATGCTGATCTTCCTCGTTCTCCTCGCACCCGTGATCTTGGGCGGCATGTACTCGGTGGCGCGTGCCTCCGAGTATTTAACGCCCATCATGGCGGGCGTGTACATTTTGGTGACGATCGCAGTGCTGGCGCTGAACCCCGCTGCCGCAGCCGCCGCCTTCGGGTGGATAATCACCGCTGCATTCGGCCCCACCCAAGTGGCGGGCGGCGTGACCGGCGGGTTGTTCATAGCGCTGGTGAACGGGGCGCGCCGCGGCTTGTTCTCTAACGAAGCCGGGCTGGGCACCACCCCGAACAACGCGGGGGCAGCCACCGTCGCCCACCCGGTGCAACAAGGCCTCGTGCAATCACTGGGCGTATTCATCGACACGATTGTGGTGTGCACCGCCACCGCTTTGCTGATCCTCGTTTCGGGCGCCTACCATCCCGCGATGCCGACGCAAGCTGCGGGTTCCTTAACCGCCCAAGCTGTGACCTCCTCCTTGGGCTCGTGGATGGCGCTGCCGATGTCCCTGATGATCTTCGTGTTTGGCTACACGTCGGCGTACGGCGCATACTCGCACGGGCAGGTGGCGCTCGATCATTTGAGTCGCAGGCCGACGGTCACGTTGGTTTATCGGGCGGCCGCAGTGTTGGCGGCATCCGCCGGCGCAATTGTGAACTTGCCCGTTGCTTGGGCATTATCTGACTTACTTTTGGGGTTGGGCGCTATTATTAACCTCGTGGCCATCGTCGTGTTGGTGCGGTGGGTGCGTTTGGTGCTGCAGGATTGGGAGAGTTTGAAGCGGCGCGGCAAACCACTCGTGTTCAATGCAAACCGATACCCCGAATTGCGTGAACTCACGCAAGAGGGCGTGTGGAATGGTGAGCTACGGTAAATAACCGCATGTGACCGCTCTGGGTGGCCGCAGCGCTAAACCGCCATTGACCTGGAAAGGGAGTACCTATGTACTCAGCGAGCATCGTTGATACGTTTGAATCCATTGATTCAACGCTGGCGAATCTTTTTACATTGTTTTACGATAATCCGTTGCAGATGAACGTGATTTACGCGCTCGCTGCCGCCGGAATCGTGTTCACAATCTGGACACGCGGCGTGCAACTGCGGTTCTTCCCCGCGGCTCTCAAAGCGGTTTTCTCCTCCCGGGCGGATGCGGAAGGGGGGATTTCCTCGTTCCAAGCTTTCGCGATTGGCCTGGCCTCGCGCGTGGGGACGGGCAATATTGCTGGGGTTGCGATCGCGATCGTCCTCGGCGGCCCCGGCGCCGTGTTCTGGATGTGGATCGTCGCGATTTTAGGGATGTCAACGGCGTTCATTGAGGCCGTGTTGGCGCAGCTGTTCAAGATCCGCTCTAAAGACGGGTCGTTCCGCGGCGGGCCTGCCTATTACATTCGCGACGCACTCGGGTCCAAACGAGTGGGCGCAGTGTTCGCCATCTTCTTGATTTTCGCGTACGGATTCTCATTCAACATGGTGCAGGCGAACACGATTTCAAACGTGGTGTCCACCCAGTTCAACGTACCCACCTGGAGCGTAGCGCTGGTTCTGCTGCTGATTAGCGCGCCTATCATTTTTGCTGGGATTAAACCAGTTGCCCGTTTCGCTGAGGTTCTTGCGCCCTCCATGGCGATTGCATACATTCTGTTCGCGGTTGTGATCATCGGGCTGAACGTGATGGATGTGCCTGCGGTGCTGGTGCAGATCGTCCACTCCGCGTTCGGTTGGGACCAAGTGGTTGGCGGTGGCGTCGGTGGGTTCATGGCTGCACTAACGAACGGGGTGAAGCGCGGCCTGTTTTCGAACGAGGCCGGGATGGGGTCGGTGCCGAACGCGGCGGCGACTGCGACGGTGCGTCACCCGGTGCAGCAGGGTTTGATTCAAACCTTGGGGGTGTTTGTGGACACGATGATTGTCTGCACGGCCACCGCCTGCATCATCCTCTTCTCGGGCTTGTATAACCCGGGGATGAGCAGCAACGATGGGGCGGCGTTGACGGTTGAGGCGATCAGCACGAACCTGGGGACCTGGGTGGAGATCCCGATGGCAATCATCATCTTTGTGTTCGGCTACTCCTCAGTGCTGGGTAATTACACGTACGCGGAGATTAACTGGAACTACTTGCGGGGCATGAACGCGTCAACGGTGCCCCTGAAGGCCCTTGTGCTGGTGTCCGTAGGTTTGGGTTCCGTGATATCGCTCAAGGCGGCGTGGAACCTGGCGGATATTGCGACGGCGTTCATGACGATGCTGAACATCGTTGCCCTGTTCCTGCTGGGTCGGTACGCGGTGGGGGCGCTGCGGGACTGGGTGGATCAGCGGCGTTTCTCTGATGCTCCACCCGTGTTCTGCGTAACGGACAATAAGTATTTCCCCCAGGGGCTGCGCGGTTCAACCGTGTGGTCGCGTGAGGCCGTTGAACAGCAGTGGGGTGAGATTCCGCGTTACTATGGCGTGCAGAAGGAGGGTTAGAAAACTATGAAGGTCGTGAGGTTCAAACCAGCGGGCAATCCGCGCTACGGGGTGTTGGAAGAAGGTTCCAGTCGGATTCTTGGGCTCAAAGGTGATCCTTTGTTTCAGAAGGTGGAACCATCCGGGGAGTTCTTCGAGGTGGATGAAGTGCGGTTACTTTCGCCTGTGATTCCGCGTTCCAAAGTGGTGGGGGTGGGCCGCAACTACGCGGATCACGCGCACGAGCTGGGCAACGAAGTGCCTCAGGACCCAATTTTGTTTTTTAAACCAAACACGTCTGTGATCGGCCCGGACGACCCGATTGTGTTGCCGCCCTGGTCTAATGAAGTGCACTACGAGGCGGAACTGGCTGTGGTAGTGAAAACGTTGTGTAAGGACGTGGCTGCAGACCAGGCGAAAGACTATATTTTGGGGTACACGGTTGCCAATGACGTGTCTGCCCGCGATGTGCAGCGAAGTGACAGTCAGTGGGCGCGGGCGAAGGGGTTTGACACGTCGTGCCCGTTGGGTCCGTGGATTACGGTGGATCCAGATTTAGATCCGCACGACCTGGATATTTCAACCACGCTGAACGGAAAAATAGTGCAGTCGGGCAATACTCGCGACATGATAGTTGGCGTGGGGGAGTTGATTGAGTACATTACGCACGCGTTCACGCTCTTGCCCGGGGACGTGATTTTGACGGGCACTCCCGCGGGTGTGGGGCCGATGCAAGCTGGTGACCGGGTGGAATGCACGATTAGTCAGATTGGTACGCTCGGTAACTTTGTGGTGCGTCGGTAGGTGCGATTGTAGTTGCCGGGTTCGGAAAGCAGTTCCAGTAGTGTGGTGGATGCGCAGGCGCGTAAGATTCATGAGGTTCTAGCAGCTCAGTCGCTGCCGATTCTGTCTGTGCGCGGGCAGGTCGAAGGGGCGGCTGCGCGGGGCGATCGGTTTGTTTTGTCGGCCACGCCGGGCAGTGGGAAAACTACGTTGGCGCCCCTCATGTTGGCTGGTGCTCGGCCGGGCCGTGTGCTGGTGGCGGCGCCGCGGCGAGTGGCGGTGCGCAGTGCCGCCCGGTTTGTGGCCGCCCTGTTTGGCGAGCCGGTGGGACGCACTGTGGGCATGTCGATGCGTGGGGACCGGCGGGTTAGTGACCGCACCCGCGTGGAGTACACCACCACTGGGGCTCTGTTGCGGCGCGTGATTAACGAACCGGATTTGCCGGGGGTTAGTGCCGTGTTAATAGATGAGGTTCACGAGCGGCACGCGGATGCGGATTTGGCGTTAGCGATGGTGCTTGATGTGGCGGATTTGCGCGAAGACCTGCTGGTGGGCGTGATGTCTGCAACCGCGCAGAACGAACTGTTTGAGCACTTGCTGGAGCCGGCGGGGCGCATTGAGGCGCGCGGCCAGATTTTTCCGCTGGAGGAGTATTGGTGTCCGCATCGAAACCCGTTGGATGCCGGTGGGCTCACCCGCGGGTTCTTAAGTCACGTGGCTGATGTGGCCCGCGCGGCGTTTGACCGTCACGGTTCTACGTTGGTGTTTGTCCCCGGGGTGCGCGAAGTGGAGGCGGTGCGCGGGCAGTTACAAAACCTTGGGGTACCCGCGTTGCCACTGCACGGGTCTTTGACTTCTCAGCAGCAAGACGCCGCGCTGGCCGATGGCAAGCGCGTGGTGGTGGCAACCGATATTGCGGAAACCTCCCTGACAGTACCGGGGGTGAACTGCGTGGTGGACAGTGGTTTTACCCGGGCCCCGCGGTTCGACCTGGCGCGGGACGCGCAAGCACTCGTAACGGTTAGGGAATCGCGTTCGTCTGCGCGGCAGCGGGCGGGGCGGGCGCATCGCACCGGGCCGGGCGTGGTGTACCGGTGTTTTAGCGAGGTCGATTTTGCCCGCTTGGAGCGGTTTGCACGCCCTGAAGTGGAGTCGGCTGACTTGACGGAGGCAGTGCTGTTAGCGCACGCGTGGTCTGCGCCAACGCAGTTGCGGCTGCCCACGGCAATGCCTGCCCCAGCGATGGAGCGGGCCGAAGCGAACCTGCGCGGCATCGGGGCTGTAGACGGGTCGAATGCGTGCACTAATAGTGGGCGCACCCTGGTGGGGATCCCAGTTGATCCGCGGATGGCGCACGCACTGTGCACGGTTGCCTCCTGGGAAAGTGATGCGGCGGCCACGGCGGAGGCTAACAGGAAGCGCGGCTCCGCCAGCTTGGTGCGGGTCGCCGCCCAGGCAGTGACATTGCTGAATACGGATGCGCGCCTTCCGGGCAGTGACTTGGAAGCGGCGCTGGCGAGTGCGGACAAACGTGAGGTGGTGCGGCTGCTCAAAGTGGCGCGGCGCGACTATCCGCTGCTGCCGCGGGCGCGCAAATGCTTAGCACAAGCGCCCGGGCTGACTATAGTCCAGGTACCCGGGTTAGTTACGGCGCTGGCGTTTCCGGGGCGGGTAGCTAAGCGCCGGGGGGAGGACAGGGCCGGGCGGGCGACGTTCACGGCAGTTTCTGGCACGGGCTTCGTTGTGGACCAGGATTCGCCGCTGCACGGTGAGTCGTGGATTGCGGTTGGCGCGGTGCAGACGATCCGCGGAGTGACACACGTGCGGGCGGGAGCACCGCTGGATCCAGAGTTTTTACCGGTAACGAACCCATCTGATTTTTGTGAAGTGCAGACAGCCGAGGTGATTTCAAACCGCGTGGTGGGGCAGCGAGTACGCCGGGTTGGAGCAATTGAGATTTCCAGGGAGCGCACGCGTGCCGAGTATGCCCCAGCGCTTGAGGCGTTGCGTGAACTGGTGCGCGAACGCGGACTCGCGGTGTTCAAACCCAGTCGGCAAACTCAGCGGCTACTGGATGCGATGACGTTTCTAGCTGGAGCTGATGAGGCAGCGAAGCACAGTGCCGGTGAGGCGGCCGACGCGAGTGCTGAACCGGGTGCAGAAACAAAATCAACGAACGCTCACCCTAGTGCCAAGCGGTGGCCGGCACCTACCGCGGAGTTTTTCGCAAACCATTTGGAACTGTTGATTGCCGGCACCCGTGCACTAGAAGGGGAGCGGCTTTCGAATATAGCGGTGACCACGGGAATCCGGAACGTGTTGGGCTGGGAAAAAGCTGCGCAACTGGACCAGCAGGTGCCTCAGCGCGTGCAGTTGCCCAGCGGCCGGTTCGCTTCAGTGGAGTTCGACCCCGAGCGGGGCCCCACGATCCGCGCAAAACTACAGGAGTGTTTCGGGTGGCGGGATGTCCCCCGGGTGCTGGGCCGGCCCCTCACGATTGAACTGTTAGACCCCGCTGGGAGGCCGCTGGCGATAACCGGGGACCTGGAGTATTTCTTCAACGAGGTGTACTCGCAGGTGCGCTCCCAAATGCGGGGCCGGTATCCGAAACACCCGTGGCCCCAGGACCCGTGGGCGGCGGTGGCCACGAACCGCACAAAACGTCGCATGTAACCCAGCGCCACCTCGGGTCCTTGGGTAGCTCGCAGTACCCGGCCCCTCAAGCAGGTAATCGCGCCTCTTGCAGTCAATCTTGCGCCACCTCGGGTTCTTGGGCAGCTAATCTAGCTTCGACAGGCAATCCCACCCGCAACGGGGTGCGGGCTGGGCGTTACTGTACGGCAGGGTCAAACCGGTGGACGCTCGCGCTGGTTACTGCAATAGATCCTTCAACGGAGGCGACTGCGACCTGTCGCGCGCCTTTTCCTTGGGGGAAGTTCAGGGAGGTCAGCGACGTGCTGCACCCGTTTGCAAACACCTCCAGCGAACCCTTATCAACTAGCACGCGAAGCTGCAGGTGGTCCCCACCGTTGTAAGG
The DNA here is from genome assembly GCF_032085515.1 of Gleimia hominis. Taxonomy (GTDB): domain Bacteria; phylum Actinomycetota; class Actinomycetes; order Actinomycetales; family Actinomycetaceae; genus Gleimia; species Gleimia hominis. Next base: position 82,532 of record NZ_JASXSX010000003.1, on the reverse strand, counting down.
CATGGAACGGTACCCGCGCTCACTTGGAGCAGCTAAACCGCGATCCAAGTAGATCCGCTCCGACAGGGAATCGTACCCAACTACTGCACAGGACTGCTCGGTTGCATGCACCAGCAGGGCAACTTGTTCAGAGGAAGTCGCGCTCAAATCAACCTCCACGTCAACTTCCCCGGCTTGCAGGTCTGCGCAGAGCACGCGGGTTTCGTTGGGGCCGAGCGTATCCGCGTCAATGCGGGCGAGTTGCGAGCCGCGCAACCCCTCGATTTCCTTGACAGGACGCGCGCATAGCTCCCCACTTGCAGTTAAAGTCAGCTCCCGGGGCGTGCACTGCTGTCCGCTCCACTGGTCCTCCACCGAAGCCAAAGGTCGGTCGAAACCACCCATCCACGCAAACAGGATGCGCCGCCCATCCGGTGCCTGCATGGTTTGGGGCGCGTAGAAGTTGTGCCCTAAATCGTATTGCGCGTACTTAGACGTCACCTCAAAATCCGAACCGGGTTGCCACCGGCCCACCACGTACCCCGTGTTGTGTCCGTTTCGCCCCGAATACCCTTGAGGTTTCGCGTGCGTCATCGGGCCGTACAACAGTACCCACTGGTCGCCAAGTGGGAAGAAGTCCGGGCATTCGACCATGTACACGTCCGGATCCGGGTCGGTAAATAGGATGCGGTCAAACTCCCAGTGCTTGAGGTTTTTTGAGGTATACAACCACACTTCACCACGGTTCTTAACGCTCGCGGCAACCACCAGGTACCAGGTGTTACCCATACGCCACACTTTGGGATCGCGAAAATCCTCCACTCCTTCTAGGGGTGCGATTACCGCCCCGTGCTTTTCAAACTCGACGCCGTCTTTGGAGGTAGCTATGCATTGAGTTTGGACTTTGCCGTTTGCGTCGTCACGGCCGTTCACCCACTGGTTACCGGTGTAGAACACAACGAGCTCGTCATCGTCCACCACCGCGCACCCAGACCACACGCCCCCGGTGTCGTGGGTAATCTCACCGTTGTTTGGCTCGGTTCCTCCCTCAGGAATATTACTGGGGGCCAGGGCAATGGGGTGGCGCTGCCAGTGAACCAGGTCTGGGCTGGACACGTGCCCCCAGTGCATCGGACCCCACTGGGGGGCGTACGGGTAGTGCTGGTAGAACACGTGGTAGCGGCCTTTGAAGTAGCACACGCCGTTGGGGTCATTCATCCATCCTGCCGCGGGGGCAATGTGGAACTGCGGGTACCAGCGGTCCGCACGCTGGTTTTCGAGGTTGTGGTTTGCGTCCATCGCTTCGGTAATCGCTGTTGTAGTCACGTTCATTTCCTTTAACAATATTTGCCGATGTGCATTTAGAGATGTGCATTTGGAACTGATTGTTTTTGCGGTTAACGGGTGGGAATCTCCTCGGGATTAATCGCCTGCTTATCGCGGCGAAGCACGAAGAAGGCGTAAACCGCAGCCACCGCTACGATCGCGGACACTACGTGGAAAGTTGGCTGGTAGCCGATGGAATCGCGCAGTGCACCCAGCGGGCTGGACAGGATTACGTTACCGATCTGGGCAGACAGGTTGAATGCCACCAAGTAAAGCGTGGCTGAGAGCGCGTGGTTAAAGTGCAACGCCAAGTACTTAAACACGCCCAGTACGAACAGCGGTACTTCGAGGGAGTGGCACATTTTCGCAATCGAAATCAGCACGGGGTTAGTGAAGAAACCACACGCGGAGATCCGCAGGAACATTACTAGCACGCCCAGCAGCAGGGTGTTGCGGCCACCGACTTTGCGCACTAAGAACGGAATGATGCCCATCATCGCGGCCTCTAAGAAAACTTGGATGGAGTTCAACACGCCGTAGGCGTGCTGACCCTGCGCGGGGGTTTGGAACAAAGTGGTGTAAAAATCGGGGAACATCTGCTGGTCGAAAACCGTGTAGAACGTCCACGAGAGGAACACGAAACCAATTAAGGCCCACACTTTTTTGTCTCCCAAAAGGGAAAGCATTTCTTTAGCGCTCGGAATTGCGTCCGCGCTCGCTGCGGTCTCTTGCTCTTCGGTGCGGGGCACCCAGAAGAGTTGAATCAGAAGTAAGAGTAGGCCTAGTGCGGAGCCAATCCAGAAGTTCAGTAGCGGGTTTACGGTAAAGAGGAATCCGGCTATAAGCGCTACGATTGCGTATCCGAAGCTGCCCCACATGCGTGCTTGTCCGAACTCGAAGTTCGTGTACCGGCTGAGCCGTTCCACGAAGGCTTCGAACAGACCACACGATCCCAAGAAGGCGGCGGAGAGGAAGATTGCGCCGGCAACCGCGCCGAGGTAGAAGTGTGATTCAAGGAGGGGCCGGTAGATCCATTGGGCAAACGGGCCAACTAGGCACATGAGAGCGGCGGCGGTACGGACCAGGTGGCGGCGCAGGCCGAGGCGGTCTTGTCCGGCACCGTAGATGATCATGCACACCAGGGTGCCGACCCCGTTGATTGCGTAGACCGTCCCCACTTGCGAACCGGTTAGTTGTAGGCCACCGGATTCACTTGTTAACCAGATCTGGAAGAAGGACCACCAGATTCCCCACGATCCGAAGAAGAGCAAAAAAGTTGTGGAACCGTACAGGTAAGCGGGGTTCCCGAGTGTTCGTCTAAAATCCGCCATGGATTTCAACCTTTCTTTATGCGTGAGGTGCCATCCCACTCATTTGTTGTTCGTTTAGGCGCTGCGATGCGCCTCTAAGCGGGGTGTACACAAGTTAGTGTAACGATTAACCTACGGTAGGTCAATCGTTTAACCATGTTGGTTGAATAGCGTTATTTAGAATCCCGAGAGGCGATGGATTCGCGCCACACCGGGGAAAGGGGCAATTGGAGAATCTGCTGCGCTGTCGTTTGCGTTGGCGCTGTCGTTTGCGTCGCCGGGGTGGTCTGCTCGCCAGTGGTCTGCGCACCCGCGGTCTGGGGAGCCGATTCCGCGCCAAGTGACGTTGCTGCTGCGTCCATCGAAGGGACCTCATCCAAGACAGCGGCTACACCCAGGCGACCCATTTCGTAATACGGCAACCGCAACGTAGATAAGCCCGGACGCATGAGGGCAGCTAGTTCCTCATCGTCAAAAGACATGACGGAAAGATCAGTGGGGATTTTTAGCCCCAGTTCAGCTGCGGCCTGGTAGACCCCAAATGCGATCCGGTCATTCGCCGCCAGCACCGCAGTGGTCTCTGGGGCGGCGTGCAGTACCTCCAGGGTGCCTTCGTAGCCAACTTCCGGTTCCCATTCGAGCGACTCCACCTCGTGGGCGAAGTGCAAGTTTTCTGCTGCTAACTGCGCATCAATGCCCTGCATGCGCGCACCGATATTAACGGACCCACGGTAAAGATTGTCCAGCCGCTGCCGGCCCACAAACCCAATCCGCTGGTGCCCACGCTGCGTCAGTGCCCGCACCGCGGCCCGGCCCGCCTCAAACTCCTGGGGGAGGAACGCGCGGTACCCCGCAGCAGTTGAGTTCAAAACCACGCACGGCAAACCAGCGGTCGGTGGGTCGAGCTGCAGATCACGCGAAGCCATGACGCCAATCAAAATCGCATCCACCTGCCGGCCCCGCAGCGCCCGCACCGCGTCGTTAATCGCCGCGTCCGACTCCCCGGTTTCCATGATCATCACCGCGTGGTCACGTTCGTCCGCTGCTTCCAAAATCCCCTGCAGCATGTCAGAGGCGAACCGGGTCAATGTGACCTCAGACGAAATGAACCCGATTGAATGCGACTTACCCATGCGTAAGGTGCGGGCCGTGGCATCGCGAATGTACCCCAACTCGTGAGCTGCCTGCCACACCCGCTGCTGTGTGCGATCCGAAATGCGGCGGCCCGTATTGTTCAACACGAGCGACACGGTGGCAACAGAAACCCCCGCAAGTTTCGCAACATCAGCCATCCGTGGTTTAACACTCACCGCAATCCCTTTCCACCAAAATTCACTCGCTTCGGCGCCCCTGATAGTTCAAACAGGCCTACTGTTTCAGCGGGCCTCTGATTGTTCCAGCATGCCCGCTCGCTCAGGCTCCGCCGATTGTCCTAGTGCGCCGGTCCGCGTAGGCACCCCTTATTTCCTCAGGCGCGTGGCTGAGGAAACCGCTCTAAGCTGCGACGCAACACAGAACGCCCGGTTGCAACGTTGAACCGGACAAACTGTTCGAAACCTGCTCCGCATGCTTTCCCATCATTGACCAAAATGCCGGCGCGCACAAAATCTTGTGCCGGACACTCACTGCCCAGCGCGGAGGCGTCAATGAACCCCATGTACGTGCCTTCCGGACGCGCCCAAGACATCGCACGGCCAGCCAGGAACTCATCGACAACCGTCAGGTTCTCATCAACATACGCGTTAACGGCATCCAACCATTCGCCGCCCTCGCGGTACGCCGCAATCGCTGCTATCGCTCCCAGTGGGGCAGCCGGATGCAAATACTGCCGCGCCTGCTCCCATCGGCCCGCCAACTTCCCTCGCCCAACAATCATCTGTGCGCAGTGCAAACCCGCCACGTTAAACGCCTTCGACGCCGCCACCGCCATCACCGCGTGGTCCGCGAACGACGGATCCACACTCAAATAGGGCACGTGCCGACGCGGCTGCGGCACCAAACCCGCGTGAATCTCGTCGGCAAACACCAGCAAGTCGTGTCGTTGCGCAATTTCCCCAACGCGTTCCAACTCCTCGCGTTCCAACACCCGCCCCGTGGGATTCCACGGGTTGCACAGCACCAGCAGGTCCCCCGAATGTGCGGCTGCCTCAAGTGCCTCAAAATCCAACTGCCAACGCCCCCGCACAATCTGGCCGGGCACCTGGTGGACCCGGTGACCGTGCAGCTGCGGCAACGTCAAAAAAGGCATGTAAGCCGGCGTGGGCACAATAACGGTTGAACCGGGCTTCAACAGGCCCTGGAGCATAGCGCAAAACCCATCTAGCACCGAAGAAGCTAACGACACGCAGGTCGGATCTAGCGAAAACCCAAAGCGTTCGCGCTCAAAAAACTCTAATGCTTCCGCAGTGCGGCGCGCCAAGTGGGGCGGTAGATAACCAAAAAACTCCTGCTCCACCGCCTGCTCGATCGCCCGCTTCACCACTGGCGCAGTACCGTAATCCATCTCCGCAATCCAATGGCCACTGGCCGACTCCAGTGCTTGCGCGGGCGTGTTTGCGACCGGGGAAGTGGACCACTTCATACTCGCCTTCGAACGCATCTGCGCCTCGTCAAACGCGTCAAAATCAAAATCCATAACCAGCATCCTCCCTGATGGTCTCGCGGTAACGCCACGCATCTTGTACAGCGCATACCTGCACGCGATAGAATAAAAGCACTATGGCTACTAATTCTAACGGTAAAGTCCGCGTTCGTTTCTGCCCTTCACCAACGGGCACCCCCCACGTCGGTATGGTTCGCACCTGCCTGTTCAACTGGGCTTGGGCCCGGCACGTGGGAGGCACGTTTGTGTTCCGCATCGAAGACACCGATGCGGCCCGCGATTCACAAGAATCATTTGACCAAATCATCGAGTCCCTGCAGTGGCTCGGCCTGGATTGGGACGAGGGTATCAACAAGGGTGGCCCACACGGGCCCTACCGCCAGTCGGAACGCATGGACATCTACCAGGATATAGCGCGCAAACTAGTGGAAGGTGGATACGCGTACGAATCTTTCTCAACGGCAGAGGAAGTGGAGGCCCGCCACCGGGCAGCCGGACGCGATCCGAAACTCGGTTACGACGGCTACGATCGCGACCTCACCGAGGAGCAAAAAGAGGAGTTCCGCGCGGCTGGGCGCGAACCCGTGCTGCGCATGCGCATGCCCGATGAGCCCATTACGTTCACGGACATGGTGCGCGGGGAAATCACGTTCAAACCCGGTTCCGTACCCGACTACGTGATTGTGCGGGCCAATGGGCACCCGCTCTACACGCTTGTGAACCCGATTGATGACGCGCTCATGGACATTACTCACGTGCTGCGTGGTGAAGACCTATTATCGTCCACGCCGCGGCAGATCGTGCTGTACCGCGCGCTGCTGGAGCTGGGCATTGCCAAGCAAATCCCCCAGTTCGGCCACCTCCCGTACGTGATGGGGGAGGGCAACAAGAAACTGTCTAAACGCGACCCCGAATCGAACCTCCTGCTGCACCGCGAACACGGGATGATCCCCGAAGGGCTCATCAACTACCTCGCGCTCCTGGGCTGGTCAATCAGTCCTGACAACGATATTTTCTCTGCTCAAGAGATGGTGGATGCGTTCGACATTCACGACGTGAACCCGAACCCGGCGCGGTTCGACCTCAAAAAATGCACCGCCATTAACGCAGAGCACATTCGGATGCTCGAACCAGATGATTTCAAGTGCCGCCTAGTGCCGTTCCTACACCGCGAAGGGCTCGTGTCTGCAGAAACGTTTGACGAGCTTCCCGGGCGGGAACAAACCATCCTCACTGCGGGTGCGCCGCTGATCCAAACGCGGATCCAGCTGCTAGGGGAAGCACCCGGTATGCTGCACTCGCTGTTCGTGGGCTCCGACCTGATTTCTTACGATCCGAAAGCCGTGAAAAAACTTAAACCCGGCGCTACGGAAGTGGTGGAACGCGCGCGCGACATCCTCACGGATCTTCCGCAGTTCGACGCGCAGTCTATTGAACACGCACTGCGCAGTGAACTGATCGAAAAGATGGGATACAAACCGCGTTTGGCATTCAACCCCGTGCGGGTCGCCGTGTCTGGCAAACAGGTGTCGCCACCACTGTTCGAATCCCTCGAGATTATTGGGCGCGAAGAAACCCTGGTGCGGCTGAACAAGTTCGTGGGCGAAGTGCAACTGTAAAAAACAACTGAGGTTCACGCCGCTAAAGCAGAGCGTGATCTGTTTAACCCCGCGCCGATTTGTGAACGCGAAGGGGACTCAGGTAAAGTTTCTTAGCGGCGACGCCGGCGGAAAGATTGAAAAATCAACCGTCAGCAAGCCTCATGCCTTGGGGTATGGTGTAATTGGCAGCACGAGTGATTCTGGTTCATTTAGTCTAGGTTCGAGTCCTGGTACCCCAGCCACCACTTGTTTCACGCAAGTGGTTCCACCTGTAGTGTGGTTGTT
>NZ_JASXSX010000003.1:0-75333 GCF_032085515.1 Gleimia hominis | reverse complement strand
CTTTTGGCCCCCATCGTCTAGCGGCCTAGGACACCGCCCTCTCACGGCGGCGACACCGGTTCAAATCCGGTTGGGGGTACTGCGTCTGAGCATTCAACCGTTCCCATGTTTAGTTCGAAAACCATTTTGGTTCGAGAGTCTTTCTTGGCGCGAAAACCATTTCGGTTGAGCCCTTCTTGGTGCGGAAGAATGCGTAGGCGCCGATTTGGCCCCCATCGTCTAGCGGCCTAGGACACCGCCCTCTCACGGCGGCGACACCGGTTCAAATCCGGTTGGGGGTACCATCCACGCGGGCGTTTTCGTAGGCCTGCACGTACCGCCACATTCCTGTCTTCCACGTGTAATCCACGGGTTCCAGTGCGGCTTCTTGCAGTTTACATAAAGTTTGAGGGGCCCGGACCAGGCGGGCGATCGCTGCTTCTAACTGCTCATCGGAATCGACTAGGGCGCCGTTTACCCCGGAGGTAATGAAGTCGGCGATTCCGTTATTACTTCTAGCTAGCACGGGTAGGCCGCAGGCGCGCGCTTCGATTGCAGCAATGCCGAACGCTTCGTGCACCACTGGGGAGACGAAGGCGTCCGCACGTTCGTAGGCGTGCGCTAGGGTGGTGGCGTTAGCGCGGCCATGCAGGCGTATCGGCGCACCTTGCCGCGCGAGTTTCTTCAGGGCTGCGGCGTCGGGCCCCACTCCGTAAACGTCCCAGCGCACAGCGATTCCCGCGCGTTGCATCCGCAGAATCGTTTTCCCAAAGGGCACTACTCGTTTACGCCCCGCTAACCTGGTTGCGGTCACTAGCCGCAGTGGCTGTGGCCCCGCGTAGTTGCGACTGCATTCTGGGGTTTTTTCGAGTGTGCGCAGTTTCCGCCTGGTTTGTTGCGCGCGCGCGTGGATGCGGTTTTGGCGGGCGCGTTCCCACGGGTCGGTATCGATTAGGTTTGGAAGTACTTTGACGTTGAGGGGGGAGCGGCTGCATGCCTGCACTGCTTGCGCGGCGGCGTGGGACACGGCGGTTAAACTCATCGGCGTGGCGGCCCATTGCGCGAGGGGATGCACCCAGCCATACCAGGTGCGCGAGTCGGTGAGTAAACAATGCCACGTGAGCACGGTCGGGAGTTTTAGCTCGGCACAGATTTTTGCGGCCATGCGGGCGAACGGGGAGACGACTCCCATGTGAATGTGCACTACGTCGTACAGTGGCAGCATGCGGCGCAGAGTGGGGCCGGCGAATGGGTTAACGGGCACTTGCCCGGGGAGGCGCAGTGCGAGCCGCACAACTTTGGGCCCGCCCGTGTCCGGGCGGGGGCTGGCGGTAGCGGTGATGACGGTGACGTCGTGCCCAATGCGCTGCAGGGCGTGCGCTAAACCACTGACTTGCGACTCAATCCCACCCATGCGCGGGGGGTAGCAGTCGGAAACTAGTGCGATCCGCAATCGTCCTAGCCTTGTGAGTGGTCTTGTTCTTCGGCGCGCCGTAAGAAGTCAGAGAGTCGGTTCGCAGCCGCCACTACGGACGGGCCGTGTTGGCGCCCTGGCTGCCGCCCCATCCGCTCGACGGGCCCGGAGATTGACAGGGAGGCTAAGACTTTACCTTTTGGTCCGCGAACGGGCGCGGAAACGGAGGCGACCCCGGTTTCGCGTTCCGCGATGGACTGCGCCCAGCCGCGGCGGCGCACCGCAGACAGCATGGTGGCGTTGAACGCGGCGCCGTACAGGCCGCGGTGCAGGCGGTCAGGTTCTTCCCACGCTAAAAGCACTTGCGCGGCAGAACCAGCTTTCATTGAAAGGGTTGCGCCCACTGGAATGGAGTCGCGCAACCCCATTTGCCGTTCTGCGGCGGCTACACACACTCTTTGGTCACCTTGACGGCGGTACAGTTGGGAAGATTCGTGCGTGTGATCACGCAGCGCAACCAGCACTGGTTTCGCGAATGTGAGTAAACGATCTTCCCCGGCTGCGGAAGACAGTTCAGCCAGGCGCGGGCCCAGAATGAAGCGGCCTTGCATGTCGCGCGCCACAAAACGATGGAACTCGAGGGCCACGGCCAGCCGGTGGGCTGTGGGGCGGGCGAGTTCCGTTGAGGATACGAGCTGGGCCAAAGTAGCAGGGCCGGCTTCGAGTGCCGATAGCACGAGCGCAGCCTTGTCTAAGACGCCCACTCCGGAAGTGTTAGTCTTCTCGTCCATAACACGATCATTGCATCTCAAGGCGTGAGATGGCAACTTTAAGTGAGTTGTCTCCGTTCACCTGCCGCGTACGACCTTGGAGCCGGCGAGTCGGTAGAGTAGAGTACACACTCTTAGAGATGGTTAGTGCGAAAGGGCGAAATGGCCTCTGGAAATGTTTTGCGGGTAAACGGCGGGAAACCGCTCAATGGTTCTATACGCGTGCGGGGAGCAAAAAACTTCGTTCCCAAAGCAATGGTCGCATCACTGTTGGGGAATACGCCGTCGACGCTGCGTAACGTACCGCTTATCCGCGATGTCGATGTGGTCTCGGAACTGCTCACTTTGCATGGCGTGCACGTGAACTATGACCAGGCGGGGGGCGTGTTGGAGCTCGATCCGTCGAGTGTGGAAACGGCGCACAGTAGTGAAGTGGATGCGCTCGCGGGTTCGTCTCGGATTCCGATTTTGTTCTGTGGGCCGCTGCTGCACCGGATTGGGGAAGCGTTCATCCCGGACCTGGGTGGGTGCAACATTGGGGGCCGGCCCATTGATTTCCATTTGGATACGTTGCGTTCCTTTGGGGCCGTGGTGGAGAAGCTTTCCAGTGGAATCCGCATTAGCGCTCCAGAAAGACTTAAGGGCACCCGCGTGCACCTGCCGTACCCGTCTGTGGGGGCGACGGAGCAGACTTTGCTCACCGCCGTGATGGCGGAAGGCATTACGGAGCTGACGGGCGCTGCGATTGAACCGGAGATCATGGACTTGATTAACGTGCTGCAGAAAATGGGAGCGATCATTTCTGTGGATACGGATCGGACCATCAATATTGAGGGCGTTGACGAGCTCGAAGGGTTTACGCACACGGCGCTACCGGATCGCATTGAAGCGGCATCTTGGGCGTGTGCTGCACTGGCCACGCGTGGAGATATTTTTATTGAGGGCGCTCACCAGCCGGACATGATCACGTTTTTGAATACGTTCCGCAAAGTGGGTGGACGGTTCTCGGTGGAAGATGAGGGGATCCGGTTTTGGCATCCCGGTGGGGATCTGAAGTCAATTGTGCTGGAAACGAATGTGCACCCGGGGTTCATGACGGATTGGCAGCAGCCCCTGATTGTGGCGCTAACTCAGGCGAAAGGCCTGTCGATTGTGCATGAGACTGTGTACGAGAACCGGTTTGGTTTCACCCGGGCATTGCGGGACATGGGGGCGAACATTCAGGTTTACCGCGAGTGCTTAGGGAACTTGAAGTGCCGGTTTGGACAGCGGAACTTCCGCCACTCCGCGGTTATTTCTGGACCAACCCCACTGCACGGCGCCAATATCACGGTGCCGGACCTGCGCGGCGGGTTCTCACACCTCATCGCAGCTTTAGCGGCCGAAGGTGAGTCGAACGTCGCAGGGATTGACGTCATCTCGCGCGGCTACGAGCACTTCCTCAAGAAACTAGGGCAGCTGGACGCCCACGTGGAAATGGTAGCCCGCTAAAAAGACCGCGCCTGTCGGCTCTCGAACCTGTTCGTGAACGTTGAGGCAGTTGGAAGCGATGCGGGGCGACCAAAGGGACGAGTGGGTTCAGATGCGCTGCGGGCCGAGCGGGGAAAGCAGTGGGTTCGGATGCGCTGGGGCGACTGGCTTTGATTATGATGTAGGTCGTGAGTAAAAAACCTGAAGGCATGTATAAGGCGGTTTTGCGGATCACGGGCCCACTGATCCGACCTATGATGCGTACGCATTGGACGGGGCAAGAGAACCTCCCGAAGGAGGGTCCGTTCATTTTGATCATGAACCACGTGACCGAGTTCGATCCATTCATGGTCATGTACTATCTGGGCGACGAGGGACACGCCGTGCGCGCCCTAGCGAAAGATAGTTTGTTCCGCGTTCCCCTGCTGAAAACGGTGCTTAAACGCGCAAAAATGGTGCCGGTGCACCGCTCCTCCTCCGAGGCTGGGGACGCGCTGAAGAACGCGAAAATTGCGATTGCCCAAGGTGAGTCGATCGCGTTTTTCCCAGAAGGCACGCTCACACGCGATCCAGACATGTGGCCAATGACGTTCAAAACTGGAGCGGCCCGCCTGGCGTTCGCCATGAATGTTCCAGTGATTCCACTGGCGCAGTGGGGTGGGCACAAGATTATGCACCGGTTCCGCGATTCGATTCCGTTCCTCAAGGGCCGGCAAGACGTGTGGGTGCATACCGGGCCGGCGATCGACCTGTCTGATTTGAATCAAGATGAGGAAGACCGCGCGGCCGTGCATGCAGCTACCCGCCGGATGCAACGCGTGATAACGCAGATGGTGGCTGCGTTGCGGAACGAAGAACCCCCGCGCTACCCGTGGAATCCGAAACTGGGCCGGTACTTAACCGCAGACGACGACGCGGGAGACACCACCAGCTCCTAACGCCGTTGTTCCCACTTTCGCGCGGGGCGGGAGGAGCTTTTCTGCCTCTTGTGGCCGGCAAGTTTTCCGCAGCCGGCGGGTTTTCCGCTCCCGTCTTTTCGTCTCCGTCTTTTTCGCCCCCGTCGGCACCGGTTGCTTTGCGGGTCTCACGTCGGCACCGGTTGCTATGCGGATCTCACGTCGGCACCGATTTCTCTGCCGCTCCTACTGGCAGTGGTTATTTGTGAATGTCAATCACGAGGCGGGTGGGCGAGTCGTAAAACACGGCGGACACGCCGGTTTGCTTCCCCGTGGAGATCGCCAGGTGGGTTTGATCTTCGTAACTACCGTCGAACCACGCGATCGTGTGGGCGTTTAACCGCTTGTCTGCCGGCCCGTTGTACGCCACTTTCTGCTGGTCCGCCATTATCGGCGCGATCGTTCCAATCATGCGTATGTCCAGCACGTGATCTTGCGGGATCGGCAGTGGCAGACCCCGTCCCATTTCGACAACTTTCTGCGCTGCCCACTGGGCTTTAACCTGCGGGCGTTTATCGCCTACGAATTCGACTACCACGCGGTAGTACCCGTCGTGCTCACCGACGCGGAAATCCCGCACGAGCGCTCCCGCTGATTCTGAGCCTTTGAGTTCGATCGGGTTTTGCGTCCACTGGTGGTTCTCGCGCTCACTATTTTTGCCTGAGGGGGTGGGGCCGCTGTCTGATTCGTCCAAATCCGCGGTGGGTGAGGCAGTCGGCGTGGGAATAGCGCTCCTCGAATGCTGAGGGGAAGCCGACGCCGAACTGCTGGCAGGGGCGCTGCTGGGCTGGTTCGAGGTTGTGTTGGAACACGCGGCAGTGAGTGCCGCACATGCTCCCATAGTCAGGCAGGCCCGCCCCAGCTGCTTTAAACGCGAGGTCGTGAAGGGGCGGTGGTTCTTTCGCTTCGGTTTGCGCTCGCCCACAGGTGTGGGGTGCCGCTCGCTTTTAGGTATGAGGTGTTGCTCGCCCACAGGTGTGGGGTGCCGCTCGCTTTTAGGTATGGGGTGCTGCTCGCTCCCACGTGCGGGGTGCAGCTCGACGTTGTGCCTGCTTTTTCCTGTTGTTTCCATGCCGCCTCCTAATAGTAACTAGTGTGCCAAACCCCGCTGGCCACCGCCATCTTGACGCAGCCGAGCGCAAAAACCCAGCGACTATCGGCGCGGAGATAACCGGGTGGTTGCGCCGGGGCGGTAAAGTATTTGGCATGACTCAAACCAGGCGTGCACACAAAACCCGCGTAGCATTAGTTTTCGGTGGACGCAGTGGGGAACACGAAGTTTCCTGCGCAACCGCCGCATCCGTAATGAACGCGATCGACCAAACGAAGTTCGAAATCCTCCCCATTGGGATCACGAAAGACGGACGTTGGGTGCACGTAACAGGGGACGTAGAAGCATTCAGCATGGACCACAGGCCCGAAGGTGCCGTGGAAGCCGACGACGAAACCGTGTCCCTGTGGTTAGGGTCGCGCTCAATCTTCAAACAAAGCCCTGGAATCTTGGGCAAACTACAAGACGTGGACGTGATCTTCCCTCTACTGCACGGGCCCTACGGCGAGGATGGCACGATCCAAGGGCTGTTCGAAATGTGTGCAGTTCCCTACGTGGGGTGCGGGGTCGCGGCCTCCGCAGTGGCGATGAATAAACACCTGGCGAAAACAGTGCTGCGCGCCGCCGGCATCAACGTGGGGCGCTGGACCCTCATCACCGACGAACTGTGGCACACGGACCGCTCGCGGGCACTTGCCCAAGTCAGCGCCGTAGGCACCGACCTCTACATTAAACCCGCGCGCGCAGGTTCCTCACTGGGCATAACCCACGTGACAGAAACCGGCGAACTGGAAGACGCCATCGCCCACGCGCGCGAATACGATCGCCGCGTAGTGGCAGAAGCAGCTATTGCGGGCCGCGAAATTGAATGCGGCGTGCTGGAAACCGAGGAGGGGCCCCGCGCCTCAGTGTGCGGAGAAATCGCGGTAAAAGACAGCGAGTTCTACGACTACAACACAAAGTACGTGGCCGCAGACCAAGCGGAACTATCGTGCCCAGCCGCAGTACCCGAACAAGTGCAGACCCGGATCCAGCAAATCGCGGTGGAAGCATTTACCGCACTGGGCTGCGAAGGCCTCGCGCGCGTCGACTTCTTCTACGACGAACAAACCGACACAATCACCCTCAACGAAGTAAATACGATGCCCGGTTTCACGCCTATCTCAATGTATCCGCAGATGTGGCAGGCAACCGGAATCGCCTACCCGGACCTCATCACCACGCTCATCGAACAGGCCCTGACCCGTCCCGTGGGCCTGCGGTAAAAACGGGCGTGGGCCCGTCCCGTGGGCCTGCGGTAAAACAGAATCTAAGTACTCTATAGTGGAAGTTATGAAACGTCGCGTAACACTTGTAACCAGCCGGGATATGCCGGACCTGTATTCAGACGAAGCCGGTATCCTCGACCTACTTGCCGAACGGAACATGGACCCGCAAATCAAGTTCTGGGACGACCCAGATATGGACTGGGAAAAAGCGGGGGTAGTGGTAGTGCGGTCCGTGTCGGACTACGCGAAACGCCGCGACGAATTCCTGAGCTGGGCCCGCAGTGTGCCACGCATTTTAAACCGGTCCGAAGTATTGACGTGGAACTCGGATAAGCACTACCTGCGGGAACTGGCGGACCGGGGCCTACCGATCATTGAAACAACGTGGTTGGAACCAGAGCAGAAGCTAACAAAGCACAGGATCCACTCGCGTTTCCCGGCACTGCAGGACTTCGTTTTGAAACCCGCGGTATCATCGGGTTTACGCGACATCGGTCGGTACAGCGCGATCGTGAACGAAGACCGGTCAAACGCTGTGTTCCACGCCATGGAACTCCTCTCAGAGGGGCGTTCGGTGATGCTGCAGCGCTACTTCAGCGCAGTGGATGAACACGGGGAGATTTCTCTCGTGTTCTTCAACGGGCTCGTCTCACACGCGGTCGAGAAAAAAGGGATGCTCCACCCATCGCACGTGACCGACGAACTCATGCATGAAACCCGCAACCGGGCGCGCGAAGCCACGCCGGAAGAGTGGCGTTGGGGCGAACAGATCCGCAACGTGCTGCACGAAGTTATGCGCGACAAGATCGGTCACGACACCCAATTCTTATTCAACCGAGTGGACGTGGTGCCCGACGGAGAAGGGTCGTTCCGCATAATGGAAGTCGGGCTGGTGGACGCGCAGCTGTACCTCGACTCCTCGGCGGATGCCAAACGCAACTTCGCGGACGCGATCGCACAGCGAGTGCACTGGTAAAAACTGATTCTGACGCCAGCCGCCTGCAAGTCTGAGCGTGATTTTCCTAACGCTCATTGGTTTTGGGTTTAGCTGAGCGTGCTGGTAAAGTAAGGTCTTGCTGCTTCACTCAAGAAGTAGTGATGGTGGGTGTAGCTCAGCTGGTAGAGCACCTGGTTGTGGTCCAGGATGTCGCGGGTTCGAGCCCCGTCACTCACCCAGCTCACCGGGGGTTCGCCCCCGGTTTTTTATATGCACTTGCCCCTACTTTTTCGATAGCATGCACTCGAACGAAAAACTGTTAAAAAGGGATATTCTGTGCGAAAAAACTCGGTGAAGTCACCAATCGTTAAGGCCGCGGTCGAGTCGATAGCGTCCCACCGCTATGCGTGGGCAGGGGCTGCGCTCGCGCTTTTAGCATTGGTGGTTGCCGCGTGCCTGTCGTGGAACACGAGCGCGGTTCAGCACTTCGTGTCTAAATACCCCGGGGTTGCTACCGGTGCCGAGTTTGAGGGCAACGCCGCCTGGGTGTGCGCGCTGCACGCACTGAATATCTTCTTCATGGCCCTCATCGTGAAAACCGGTATGCAAGTGAGGTTTTCGCGCCGAGGCGCCGGGTACCTCAAACCAAAATGGCCGCGCAAATCCCCAAAGGTGAGTGTCCTGCAGTTCACGCACGTGCTGGTGGACGTGCTGTGGATGGTTAGCGGACTTGTGTACGTCGTACTCATGTTTATTTCTGGACGCTGGGTCCGGCTGATTCCAACCAGCTGGGACGTGTTCGCCCACAGCGCGTCCGTGGCCTTGCAATACCTTTCGTTCCACTGGCCGGCCGACAACGGGTGGATCGCGTACAACGCGTTGCAAATGCTGACGTACTTTGCGGTCGTGTTCATTTTGACCCCACTGGCGATAATCACCGGCTGGCGAATGTCCACCCTGTGGCCAAAAAAGTGGAACCAAGCATTCCCCATGCCGTGGGCACGCGCAATCCATTTTCCAACCATGATCGCGTACGGCCTATTCGTGGTCGTACACCTGGTGCTGGTGGCCAGCACTGGGCTGATTCAAAACCTCAACCACATGTTCGCTGCCCGTAACGACAACAGCCTGTGGGGTCTGGTGGTGGCGGTTGTAGTACTGGCATTAACCGCGTTCGCCACGTGGGGGTTAAAGCCCGTGCTGATGCGAACCTTCGCCACTTTGTTTGGTCGCGTCACCCGCCGGTAGCGGGGGTTTGGGAGTTGCATTTCGCGCCCAGGCAGCCCCGGGGTGCAAACGTGCGTTTAAGGTGAGCGGCCAGAAAAGCCTTAGTTCTCGGGTGCGTCAATCAGCATGCAGGTCAGGCGCGCACTAGCGCACAGCCGGTCTGCGTCGTCGCGAATCTGAATTTGTGTTGCCACGAGGGACCTGCCCGCCTTCAGCGTTTGCGCGCGCGCATGCACCCGCCCACTACGGGCCGAGGAGTGGTGGGTAACATTCAGTTCAATCCCCACCGCGGTTTTTCCCTCAGGCGCATTTGCACGGGCCACGAGGGAACCTAACTGCTCAGCTAAAACGGCAGACGCACCACCGTGCAGCAAACCAATTGGCTGGGTATTACCTTCCACGGGCATAGTCGCGTAACCTCCCTCAGCAGACAGTTCGATTAGTTCAATCCCCATTTTGTGGGCTAACGCGCCCATCACCGTTGCGTCCACGGGCTCCTCCTTCGTCTATTAACCTACGTGTAGGCTATCGCCTCACTCGTGTGCAAAGTCTTGTCTAACCTGGGTACCAAACGCGGGGCAGAAAATGCGTAAGCAAAAACACAGTCCGCAGCCGCATTCGGGGTTTAGTTTAACAATCCGGTTCGTTACAATGGCGTGCAACGGCATAGACTCGGCCCGCTTGAAGAACCCGCGAACTTCGCGTTCTTGCAAAACGTGGTTCTGCCTGCGGATATCACCGACGAGCCACCCGGAAGAAACGCGTGCTAACGCCTAGTAGAACCGGGCGGGTAAGCCCGAAACAGCAGGTAACAAGCGGCCCCACGAGCACTCGTTAAACCCGGGAGCCGGCGCAGCCCGGTTCCTGGTGCATCCCAGTAGCCGGCGTAGCCCGGTAACTGGTAGAACCCGGCAACCGCCCCACGAGGGTGGTGCGGAAAACACGTGTGCGCGAAGGGCAAGCGAGGTGGTACCGCGCAACCGACCCCGTGGTCGGCCACGTCCTCGACAACAGACGATTAGGACTCGAGGACAGGTAACGTGAGCGAGAAGAATTACCCCTTGCACCGCAGTGGTGACGTAGAAGCATCCCCATTTTTCCCAGACGTTGAACGCGACGTCCTCGCGTACTGGAAATCGGACGATACGTTCAAGAAGTCCATTGCCCAACGCCCGGCCGGTAAGAACGGTGATAACGAGTTCGTTTTCTACGACGGCCCCCCGTTCGCTAACGGCCTGCCTCACTACGGGCACCTTCTAACCGGTTATGTTAAAGACATCGTGGGCCGGTACCAAACGATGCAGGGCCGGCACGTGGAACGCCGGTTCGGGTGGGACACGCACGGCCTCCCTGCGGAACTGGAGGCCGAACGGATCCTCGGGATAGAAGACAAATCCCAGATTGAAGGTGAAGGCGGTATCGGTATCGCCGCGTTCAACGACGCATGCCGGTCTTCCGTGTTGCGCTACACCGACGAGTGGGAAGAATACGTTACCCGCCAAGCCCGCTGGGTCGATTTCGAAAATGACTACAAAACCCTCGACCCCACCTACATGGAGTCCGTTATCTGGGCGTTTAAAACCCTGTGGGATAAAGGTCTTGTTTATGAGGGCTACCGGGTGCTTCCATACTGTTGGAACGACGAAACCCCGCTGTCAAACCACGAACTAAAAATGGATGACGACGTCTACCAGGACCGGCAAGACAACACGCTCACCGTCGGCATGCGTTTGGAAACCGGGGAGCTGGCCCTGATCTGGACCACCACCCCGTGGACGCTCCCATCTAACCTCGCGATCGCAGTGGATCCGAATACGGACTACGTGACAGTTGCACCCACCGAAGGTGAGTTGGTGGGGGAGAAAGTGGTGCTAGCCCAGGCACTAGTGGACCGGTACGCGGCAGAACTTGGCGAAGCCCCCCAGGTAGTTGCCACATATAAGGGCAGTGAATTGGTGGGCCGCGCATACACTCCGATCTTCGACTACTTCGTCGGCCGCGACAAAGATGAAGCTCCTGGTGAAAACGCGTGGCACGTGATCGCCGCGGACTTCGTCACCACGGAGGATGGCACCGGGCTGGTGCACATCGCCCCCGCTTTCGGTGAAGACGACATGAACGTGTGCGTGGAAAACAACATCCGCGCCGTCGTGCCCGTTGACGAGGCCGGTAAGTTCACTGCCGAAGTTCCCGATTACGAAGGCCTGCAAGTGTTCGACGCGAACAAGCCAATCACCCGGGACCTGCGGCGCGGTTGGGAAGAAGACGAAGGGCCCGTGGCCCGCACTCCCCGCAGCGAGCGTGCCCGCCTGGTGCGCCAGCAGTCTTTCGCCCACTCCTACCCGCACTGCTGGCGCTGCCGTAAACCCCTGATCTACCGGGCGGTGTCTTCTTGGTTCGTGAAAGTAACCGCTTTCCGCGACCGCATGGTGGAGTTGAACGAGCAGATCAACTGGTCTCCGGCGCACATCAAGCACGGCCAGTTCGGCAAGTGGCTTGAGGGAGCGCGGGACTGGTCGATTTCCCGCAACCGGTTCTGGGGAAGCCCAATCCCGGTGTGGAAGTCGGATAATCCCGATTACCCCCGCATTGACGTATACGGGTCTTTTGAGGAACTGGAGCGCGACTTCGGGGTGAAGGTAGATAACCTCCACCGCCCCTTCATTGACTCCCTGACTCGCCCGAACCCGGATGACCCAACCGGGCAGTCCACGATGCGGCGGATCCCCGACGTGTTGGACTGCTGGTTCGACTCCGGGTCCATGCCGTTCGCACAGGTGCACTACCCGTTTGAGAACGAAGACTGGTTCGAGCACCACTACCCGGGTGACTTCATTGTTGAATACATTGGGCAAACCCGCGGGTGGTTCTACACGCTTCACGTGCTCGCTACCGCACTGTTTGACCGCCCCGCGTTCAACAACTGCTTGAGCCACGGCATCGTCCTCGGTGACGACGGTCGGAAAATGAGTAAGTCACTGCGCAACTACCCGGATGTGAACGGTGTGTTCAACGACTACGGGTCCGATGCCATGCGCTGGTTCCTCATGTCCTCAAACGTGGTGAACGGCGGCAACCTCGTGGTAACAGAACGGGGGATCCGTGACACGGTACGCCAGATCGTGCTGCCCATGTGGAACGCCTACTACTTCTTCGCGCTGTACGCGAAAACGTGTGCGAAAGGAAGCGGCTACCTAGCGACCGCGATTGCTCCAAATGATGAGGCGCGGGTGAAGGCCCTGCCCGTCATGGACCAGTACTTGCTTGCCCGCACCAGGCAACTAGCGATAGAGGTGGAAGCGGCGCAAAACCGGTTCGATATTCCCGGAGCGTGCGAACTGGTGCGCGCCCACCTGGACCTGCTGACCAACTGGTACGTGCGCGTGTCGCGCCAACGGTTCTGGGATGAGGACCACGACGCGTTCGACACCCTGTATACGGCACTGGAAGTGCTCATGCGCGTGTCCGCACCACTACTGCCACTGGTCACAGAAGAAATCTGGAGGGGCCTCACCGGCGGTGAGTCAGTGCACCTCACGGACTACCCGCATATCGGGCAGGCGTGGGCAAACGACGAACTACTGCAAACCATGGACGAGGTGCGCGACGTCGTGTCCGGCGGCCACTCCCTGCGCAAAGCCGAACAGATCCGGGTTCGCCAACCACTGCGGTCCCTCACGGTAGTATCCCCACTGGCGCAAAACCTGGAGGCTTACAAGCACCTCATTGCCTCAGAAGTAAACGTGAAAAACGTGTACTTGAGCGCGCCGGACACCTCCGGATTAGAAACCAGGCAAGAACTCACGCTGAACCCGCGCGCATTCGACCCCGCGGTGCGGCGCTACACGTCGAAACTGTTCGCAGCGCAAAAACAAGGGCAGTGGCAAGCGGAAGATGGCAGCGTTGTTTTCCCGACCGTGCTCGTAGAAGGGGAACCGGTGCGGCTGAGTGGAGACCAAGTTAAACTCGCCACCGTCGTGCAAGCGGAAGAAGGCCAGTCGGCCACAGTGCTCGGATCGGGCTCATTCGTGGTCCTAGATACGCAACTGGATGAGGAACTAAAAGCGGAAGGGTACGCCCGCGACCTCGT
The DNA here is from genome assembly GCF_032085515.1 of Gleimia hominis. Taxonomy (GTDB): domain Bacteria; phylum Actinomycetota; class Actinomycetes; order Actinomycetales; family Actinomycetaceae; genus Gleimia; species Gleimia hominis. Next base: position 62,171 of record NZ_JASXSX010000003.1, on the reverse strand, counting down.
GCGCGCCATCCAAGACGCGCGGAAACAAGCGGGCTTGGATATTTCAGACCGCATTAGCCTCACGCTGCAGGTACCTGACGAACATGTGGCCGCCGCCCGCACGCATGCGGACATGATTGCCCACGAAGTGCTCGCACTCGAAACGCACATCACCGGTGGTGTGGACGAAGTGAAGATTGAGGTGACGAAACGATCGTGACTGAGGATCTGGATACGGAACGTAAGCTCAGCGAAATAATGGACCGTGACGTGTCAACCGACCTGCGGTCCGCGCTGGGGTCGCTGCACATGCTGCCTGAAGGGGAGCAGGAAACGCCGCCGCAGGCAATCAAACTCGGGAACGAGGAGCGCGTGGCAATCCACGAGCGATACCGGGCGATTGAGCAGGCGATTCTAGCGCGCGCCCCGGAGCACAAGGTACAGCCGTCGTTAGAACGCGTGCGCATGGCCCTGGGAATCCTCGGGGATCCGCAAACCACGTACCGGAGCGTGCACATTACGGGCACAAATGGGAAAACCTCAACCGCGCGCATGCTCTCTGCACTGCTGATGGCTACGGGAAGGAAGGTGGGGCGCTACACCAGCCCGCATTTGCACAGCATGTGCGAACGCATCAGCATTAACGACGAACCTGTTACGGAAGCGCAGTTCAACGCCCTGTTCGACGACGTTGCGCCCTACCTCGACATGGTTGATGAGGCGAACGAGCGGGTGGGGAAGCCCCGTATGTCGTTCTTTGAAATCCTCACGGTAATAGCGCTCGCGGGATTCGCGGATATCCCCGTGGACGCCGCCGTCGTGGAAGTGGGCATGGGGGGCACGTGGGATGCCACCAACGTGCTCGACGCGGAAGTGGCGGTGATTGCCCCGATCGCACACGACCACGAGAAATGGCTTGGTTCCACACTGCGCCAGATTGCGGCGGAGAAAGCGGGAATAGTCAAACCCGGGAGCGTGGCCATTGTTGCGCACCAAGAACCTGAAGTTATGGAAATTTTGGAGCAGCGTGCCCGTGAGGTAGATGCTCAACTTCGGGTTGAAGGCCGGGACTTTGAGGTTGCGCAGCGGCGCCTGGCAGTCGGTGGGCAAATGCTGACTGTGCGCACTCCCGCAGCCGTGTATGCCGACGTGTTCGTCCCGCTCGTGGGCGCCCACCAGGCGCAGAACGCGGCGTTAGCTCTTGCGGCGATGGAAGCGTTTAACGGCGGTCGCGCTCTCGAGGGCGCGCTCGTGGAAGAAGGGTTCGCATCCGCAACCTCCCCGGGGCGGTTGGAGGTGGTGCGCACCTCCCCGTCGATCGTGGTGGACGCCGCGCACAATCCGCACGGAGCCCGCGCGCTCGCCACCGCGCTTGGGGAGTCGTTTGACTACACCCACATGGTCGGCGTTTACGCTGCGATGGCGGATAAGAACGTGGAGGCCGTGCTGTCCGAAATGGAACCGATCCTAGATTCGATCGTTATCACCGGGATGGACACGCCCCGCGCGATGCCGGCGCAAGACCTGGGCGAGGTCGCGGTGGACGTGTTCGGACCCGACCGGGTGAGTGTGCAGCACTCTTTGCTGGATGCGATCGACCAGGCGGTTGAGCAAGCGGACGCGTCGACCGATCCGGCGGCGTCAAACGGGGTGGTGGTGTTCGGCTCCGTCGTCCTCGTGGGCCACGTTCGGGACCTCATGAAAGAACAAAACCAGCGGCTTTAAACGCACGCGCACTAAACCCTGGTAATACGGAAGTAATGATGGGACAATCGTGATTGTATTCACGTTTGTCCCATCTGCTTTATTGAGCGTAGTTCGAGGAGAACAATGAAGAAACTGGTCAATGATGTCCATGAGGTGGTTCGCGAGTCCTTGGAAGGATTCGCTCTGGCGCACGGTGATCTGGTGCAAGTTGAGTACGATCCCGCGTACGTGTACCGAAAGCAAGCCAAAGACGAGGGGAAGGTAGCGCTTGTTTCCGGGGGTGGGTCTGGCCACGAGCCCCTGCACACGGGCTACGTTGGATACGGGATGTTGGATGCGGCAGTGCCCGGCCCGGTTTTCACGTCCCCCACTCCGGATCCGATTGTTGCGGCGACGCAGCAGGTGGATCGCGGTGCCGGCGTGCTGCATATCGTGAAGAACTACACGGGCGACGTGCTGAACTTTGAAACCGCGGCGGAACTGGCGCAAATGGAAGACGTGGACGTGCGCACGGTTGTGGTTGCGGACGACGTGGCGGTCGAAGACTCTTTGTACACCGCGGGCAGGCGCGGCGTGGCGGGAACCTTCTTGGTGGAGAAGATCGCGGGGGCGGCTGCGGAACGCGGTGACGATCTAGATCAGGTGCAGTCCGTTGCGCAGGCCGTGTGTGACAACATGCGGTCCATGGGGTTGGCGCTGGGGCCGTGCACGGTTCCGCATGCGGGTAAGCCCTCTTTTGACTTGGGGGAGCGGGAAGTGGAGCTCGGGATCGGGATTCACGGGGAACCCGGTTATCGGCGCACATCCATGCGGGAAGCAGACGTGTTGGTCGCGGAGCTGTACGAGAAGGTGCGGGAGGACCTGCCGTTTAAGACGGGCGACAAGGTGGTAACGTTGGTGAACGGCATGGGGGGCACGCCACTGTCGGAACTGTACATAGTGAACCGCAAGCTCGGGCAGCTACTGGATGATGATGGGGTTGAACCAGTCCGCATGCTGGTGGGTAACTTTGTTACGAGCCTGGAGATGCCGGGTTGTTCCGTTACCATGCTTCGTGTCGATGAGGGCATGTTGGAACTGGTGGATGCGCCCGCTTTAACACCGGGGTACCGGAAGGGAATGTAAATGAGTTTAGACACCGCTTGGGCGGTGCGGTGGTTGAATGACACCGCTGCGTTGATGCGTGAAAACCGTGAGGAACTAGTGGATCTGGATCGGGCGATTGGCGATGGCGACCACGGTGAAAACATGGACCGCGGGTTCACGGCACTGCGTAAACGCCTAGAAGAAAACGAACCCGATTCGATTGCGAATGCGCTAAAACTGACTGCGAAAACCCTCATGTCTACCGTCGGTGGGGCAGCCGGCCCCCTGTACGGCACCGCTTTTTTGCGGGCCGCTAAGGTTGCGAATGCGCCAGCCCTTGAAGCGGCGGACGTGAACGCGCTCGTGGAAGCCATGCTCGACGGCGTGCAGGCGCGGGGCAAAGCAGCGCCCGGCGAAAAAACAATGGTAGACGCGTTAGCGCAGGCCGCGCAGGCCACCCGCGAAGCCGTTGCGGATGGTGCTGAGCCAAGCGCAGTGCTGGAAGCGGCTGCGGCCGGTGCGCACGCCGGAGCGGAGGCGACTAAACCCATGCGGGCCCGCAAAGGCCGGGCTTCCTACCTGGGGGAACGCTCCGTTGGACACCTGGATCCGGGGGCGGTTTCTACCGCACTGATTTTCCAGGCTGCTCTAGGAGCGGTAGATGAGTGAGACCCGGGCGGCGCTGCTGCTGGTGTCGCACAGCGAACAGCTCGCCAACGGTCTCGCTGCGCTCGCGGCGCAAATGGCACCAAACGTGACTATAAAAACCGCTGCCGGTACAGCGGACGGTCGGTTGGGAACGTCTTATGACAAAGTCGACGACACCCTCAGCGAAATGCTCGAAGCCGGATCCGTGGTGGTGCTAACTGACCTGGGGTCAGCTACCCTCACCGCCGAATCCGTACTGGAGTTCCTAGAGGACGAACCCGTAGTGTTTGCGGATGCCCCTTTCGTTGAAGGAGCTGTAGCCGCAGCCGTTGCAGCTCAAGGTGGCGGCGACGCATCCACCGTTGCGCAAGCGGCCCGCCAAGCCGCGCAGCAGTGGGGAGCACCGAGCGAGCCTGAACCTCAAGCGGAATCGGAAGAAGACTACGCAAACGCACAGGCCGTGACCGCGCAAGCAACCATCCACGACCCAGCTGGTCTGCATGCCCGACCGGCCGCTAAAATCGCGCGGGTTGCGGCGAACTACGATGCGGTAGTGACAATCAACGAGGTAGAAGCTGATTCGGTACTATCAGTAATGGGATTGGGCCTAAAAGATGGCGACACGGTAACCGTCGTGGCCCGCGGACCACAAGCGGAAGAAGCGTTAGACAACGTGGTCAACACGATTAACGAAACCCAAAAGGATGCGCAATAATCGCGTAGAAAGGAACAATATGCCTACTCCAGACCTGCTGGACCCAGAGAAAGAACACACGCTGGTACTCATCAAACCAGATGGGTTCAAACGCGGCTTGACCGGTGAGGTACTGCGCCGGATTGAACGCAAAGGATACGTGCTCAAAGGGCTGAAAATTAAGAAAGCATCCACGGAACTGCTCGAACGCCACTACGTCGAGCACCGTGAAAAACATTTCTTCAAAGACCTCGTGGCCTACATGCAGTCTGGCCCCCTGGTTGCCGTGGTCGTGGAAGGTGACCGCGTGATTGAAGGGTTCCGACACATGATGGGCGCCACGAACCCCACGGTGGCGCAGCCGGGAACGATCCGCGGTGACTTGGCGCGCGACTGGGGAACCGGGCAGATTGAGAACGTGGTACACGGTTCTGATTCAATTGAATCAGCGGACCGGGAAATCTCCCTGTGGTTCCCAGAGCTCGTGTTTGAAGACGAGAAGAAATAGTTCTCCCCTCGGGTCCGCCGCCGCTTGGCAGCGGGCCCGTATAATAAGCAACTGTGCACCTTAAGACCCTGACTCTGCGCGGATTTAAATCGTTCGCATCCGCTACCACCCTGAACCTCGAACCCGGCATAACGTGCGTGGTGGGGCCCAACGGGTCTGGCAAATCAAACGTGGTGGACGCCCTCGCGTGGGTAATGGGAGAGCAGGGCGCTAAAACCCTGCGGGGTGGGCAGATGGCCGACGTTATTTTCGCGGGAACTTCGGGCCGCGCGCCACTGGGGCGAGCGCAAGTGTCCCTCACGATTGATAACAGCGACGGGGCCTTACCGATCGACTACACGGAAGTGACGATTTCCCGCACCCTGTTTCGCGGTGGCGGTTCCGAGTATTCCATTAACAATAATCCGTGCCGCCTGCTGGACATTCAAGAGCTTTTGTCGGATACGGGGATGGGCCGGCAAATGCACGTGATTGTTGGTCAGGGGCAGTTAGATGCGATCTTGTCCGCGGGCCCAATGGAGTTGCGCGGTTTCATTGAGGAAGCCGCGGGGGTGCTGAAACACCGCCGGCGTAAAGAACGGGCGCTAAAAAAACTGGATTCAATGGAGGCGAACCTGCATCGGGTTCGGGACCTGGCGAATGAGCTCGCTCGGCAGTTGCGGCCCCTTGCGCGGCAGGCGAAAGCAGCGCGGAAAGCGGCGCAGGTGCAGGCCGAGATTCGTGATGCGCAAGCCCGTCTGTTGGCGGATGAACTGCAAGACCTCACGGAGCGCCTCGAAGTGGCGAATGCGCAGGGGGAAGGCGTGGCTAAGCGCCGCGCTGAAATGGAAGAGCGCATGGGGGCGCTCAAGCAGCAGCTGGCCGAGGCGGAAGAGCAGGCGCGCAAAGGGGCCCCGAGGGCGCAAGAACTCACTGTTATTTGGCAGGATTTAAACGCGGTTAACGCGGCGCTGGGAACCTTGGATTCGGTAGCGAAAGAACGGGTTCAGCAGGCCGCGCACGCGCCGGCTAGGCCCGCGGTGGACCTGGTGGAACTGCAAGAACGCAGTGAGCGCGCGAACTCTGAGGACAGTGAGCTACTGAAACAGTTGGAAGCCAGCGCCACTCGTTTAGACCAGGCCCGTAAAGACCGGGAGGCCGCGGAGGAAGCGGCGGCGCAGGCACAGCGGTTGGCACGGCGCCTCGAGTCCGAACGCGCGCAGCACCGAGAACGAGTTGCGCGCCTAGTGGGGGACGTGCAGACCGCCCAGCAGGGGGTGCATAGCGCGCAAGCGGATGTGGAACGCATGGAGGAATCGGTCGCGGGAGCCCGCGAGCGCACCACCCGCGCTAGAGCTGCGGTGGAGGAACTGGGAACCGTGGCTCCCGAGGAGGAATCCGGCCCTGCGCGTGAACATGAGAAAGCCACCGAAGCGCGGGATCGGGCGCGGGAAGTGGTGGATGAGCTGCTCGCTACTGAGCGCGACGCGCAGGCGAGTGCGGCGACGTGGCGGGCGCGGCGCGACACGCTGCAGCGCGGACTAGCGCCAGATGATGAGACTGCGCTACTGCTTGAGGATTCGCGTGCCCGCGGGACGCTGTCGCAGTTCGTGCGGGTGGCCCCTGGGTGGGAGAACGCGGTTGCGGCGCTGCTAACTCCGTTTTCTGACGCGGTTGTGGTCGATGATTTGGATGTGGTTACGTCGCTGAGTGGGGAAGGGGCCCGCCGCGTGGTGATCGCCAGTGCTGAACCAGTGGGGCCGGGCGTCGGGGGCGAGCGCGCGTTGGATCCGGTAGAAGCCAGCTCGGAGGCGGCGGGTAGTGGGCCGGCGCAGCATGGTTTAGAGGCGAGCGGGCCCGAGGAGCGTGGTCTAGAGGGGACCGGGCCCGAGGAGCGTGGTGTTGAGGGGACCGGGCCCGAGGGCGCTGTGGCTGCGTTGAGCGCGGTGGAAGCCAGTGCGGAAGTGGCGGGTGTGAGCCGGGAGGTGCTGGCTGACTGCCTGCTGGTGGAGGATCTGCCCGCGGCGGTGGCTGCGGTGCGAACCCCGGGGGTGCGTGCAGTGGCGACGCGCGCGGGGGATGTGCTGACGCGTTACGCGGTGTGGACCGCTGGGCGAGTGCACGCGTCGGTTCTGGAGCGGCGCGCGGAGTACGAGGTGGCGCGCAAGCAAACCGAGAGTGCGCAAGCGCAGCTGGCGGAAGTGCGTGAGGAACTGCAGGGGGCGCGTGAGCACTACGATGCGGCGGTTAAAGCTGCGCATCAGAGTTTGCAGGCGGTGCGTGCGGCGGATGCGAAGAAGGCGCAGCAGTCGGAGCGCAGAGCGCGGGTCCTGTCGGCATTGCGCGCGGCCCAGGCGGAGCAACAGCGTCTGGGAGAGTCGTTAGAAACCGCTCGTAAACGCGCGCGCGATGCGGTACAGCGCCTGGAGGCGGCGCAGGTTCGGCAGCGGCAGGCGCAGGATGTGCCTGAGGGGGCGGATCCGGCGGAGGCGTTAGAGCGTGCCCAGCGGTGTGAAACGCAGGCTAAGCAGGCACGCGCTAATGAAACCCAGGTGCGCCTCGACGCGCGTACGTTGGAGGAGCAGTCGAAACGGGCGCGAGATCGGGCGCGCTCTTTACGCACGCAGCTGGCTCGTGCGCGCGAACAGGTACATGCGTACGAGCGGCAGGAGCAGCGGCGGACGCGGCGCCACACAGCGCTGGTGAGTATCGTGGAGCGGCTGCAAGGCCCGCTGCAGGCTGCGGATGCGGCGTTGAACCAGGCGGGGGAGGCGTTGAAGCAAGCGGAATCCGCGCGGAGTGAATTTAGCGATCGGGCGGATGCGTTGCGCAAACAGGTGGATGCGCGGCGGGCAGAGCTGATTGCACTCACGGACGAGGCGCATCGCGACGAGATTGCCAAGCAAGAGCTGGTGCTCAACTATGAACGGGTGGTGGAGCGTGCCCAAGCCGAATTAGGGCTGGAGCCGCAGGCCCTGTTGGCGCAGTACGGGCCGGCTGTTCCAGTTGAGGCACCTGAACCCTATCCATATGACCGTGAGGAACAGCAGCAGCGGCTGGGGCGGGCGCAAAAAGAGCTGAAACGCCTGGGGAATGTGAATCCGTTGGCTCTTGAGGAGCATCGCGCGCTCGAGCAGCGGCACCAGTTTTTAACCGACCAGCTGCGCGACTTGTTGGAGTCGAAGAACGACCTGCTTGGGATTGTAGACGAGGTGGACGCCCAGGTGCAGGAGGCGTTTGCGTTGGCGTTCCACGACACGGCGGAAGCGTTTGAGCACGTGTTCGCCACCTTATTTCCGGGCGGCGCGGGCCACTTGGCGCTCACGGATCCTGAGGACATGCTGCAAACTGGGATTGAGATTTCTGCCCGGCCGGCGGGGAAGAAGATTACCCGCCTCTCCTTGCTGTCGGGTGGGGAGCGTTCGCTTGCGGCGGTGGCGCTGCTAGTTGCGATTTTTAAGGCCCGGCCTTCCCCGTTCTACGTTATGGATGAGGTTGAAGCGGCTCTCGATGACGTTAACCTGTCGCGTTTGATCACTATTTTTAAGCAGTTGCAGGAGGATTCACAGCTGATCATTATTACCCACCAGAAGCGGACGATGCGGATTGCGGATGCGCTGTACGGGGTGACTATGCGCGATGGGGTGACTCAGGTGGTGTCGCAGAAGTTGGCGCAGACCCCGCAGGCGCAAGCAGATGAAAACTGAACGGACCGCGACGTGGTTGCGGCTGCGCACCCGGTCTAGAGAATGGTCACAAACTGGCAACAAGAGGCGGTTCTAGTTGATATTTGCTGGGGAAATACTGATTATTAGAGGGTGCTTTCTACCGCGTTTTTTGTGATCATCACGACGTTAGCTATCGTCGTGATCGCCCTGATTGTGCTGGCGGTATTGATGACTACGCGCCGACCTATGGCGTCGTGGCAAGACGAGTTGAAGGGCGCGCGCACGTATTTGAAGCCGCAGCAGAAACCGGATGAGAAGAGGGGCGCGGCGCCTCAAAAACCCATTTTGGTTGAGCCGCAAACAGAGTCCATTTTTACGGTTATGGAACGCGATTCCACGTCGGGGTCTGGGTATTTGTCGGCGGACGAGTTGCAGGCACCTCAACTGGGGGAAGAAGAAGACGACTAACCCACCCGTGGGTGAATGCGGGTAACGTGCAGAGCAAGAAGTTTTCCCCTGGGCTTTTCCCAGCGCTGAAAATAAGCGAAGATGGAAAGCATGAATAGTTTAGTGCTTCTGTATGTGATCCTGGGGATTGCCGCTGTCGTCGTAATTGGCGCCGGTCTCTACTGGGTTAAACGTCGCCATGATTCCCTTCCACCCGCACCGGACCAGTCGCAGTTGGAACCGCGGCAGCCGGAGGAACAAGCGGGCAAAGCCGCGGCGGAACAACCTGAAACGCAGGCCGAAGCGAAGCCCAGCACGCCGCAGGCGCACGAACCGGCAAAGCCGCAGGTTGTGGAACCGGAACCGGTGGCGGGGCGGATGCAGCGGCTGCGTTCACGCTTGGCGGGGTCAGGCAAGATGGGGCAGTCACTACTGTCAATCCTTTCTCGCGCTGACCTTTCTGAGGCGGACTGGGAAGAGTTCGAAGAAACCCTGCTGATGGCGGATTTGGGGTTGGATGCGACCCAAGAGGTGCTCGACAGTGTGCGTCAGCAATTGAAGGTGCGGGGTAGTGCCGACGCGGCCGTGGCGAAACAGGTGCTGCGGCAGGAACTGCTTAAAATCGTGGATCCCACTTTGGATCGGAGTCTGAACCTGGAACGCACGAGCGATGAGCAGGGCGCGCACCCAGCTGTGCTCCTCATGGTGGGAGTAAACGGAACTGGGAAGACCACTACGGTGGGTAAACTGGCGCGACTGCTTGTGGCGGAAGGGAAAACAGCGTTGCTAGGGGCCGCGGATACCTTCCGGGCGGCTGCCGCCGAACAGCTCGCCACGTGGGGCGAACGCGTTGGGGTCAGCACCGTGCGTTCCGAAGTTGAGGGCGCAGACCCGGCTTCCGTGGCCTTCGATGCGGTCAAACAGGGGCACAGTGAAGACGTGGATGTCGTGCTCGTAGACACGGCGGGTCGCTTACAGAACAAATCCACCCTCATGGATGAACTTGGGAAAGTGAAGCGGGTAATGGAAAAGCAAGCACCCGTTTCCGAGGTCCTGCTGGTGCTTGATGCTACGACTGGGCAAAATGGGCTGCGCCAGGCGGAAGTATTCTCGCAGGTAGTGGACGTCACGGGCGTGGTGCTGACAAAACTAGACGGGTCCGCTAAAGGCGGTATCGTGGTCGCGGTCCAACGTGCCCTCGGGGTGCCGGTTAAACTCGTGGGCCTGGGGGAGGGCGCGGACGACCTCGCGCCCTTTAATGCCGAAGACTTTGTCGACGCCATCATCGGGTAGCGTGAAGTATCGGTTAAAGTAGACGAAGTAAGCTCCGAAGGTAAATAAGGGTACGCAACGTGTTTAATAATCTGTCTGACCGCCTTTCCAACTCATTCCGCAAACTGCGGGGCAAGGGCATCATTAGTGAATCTGACATTCAGGAAGTGTCGGCTGATATCCGCCGGGCCCTGCTGGATGCAGACGTGGCCCTGCCGGTTGTGCGCGAGTTCATCGCTAACGTTCGCGAGAAAGCGGCGGGCGCCGTTGTCACCCAGGGGCTTAACCCTGGCCAGCAGGTGGTGCGCATAGTTCACGACGAACTGGTGCGTGTTCTGGGTGGGCAGACTCGGGAACTGCACTTCGCAAACCGGGGTCCGACAGTGTTCATGCTCGCGGGTTTGCAGGGTGCGGGTAAAACCACGTTAGCGGGTAAACTCGGCCACTGGATGCGGGAGGAAGGCAAGCGAGTCCTCCTGGTAGCAGCCGACTTGCAGCGTCCCAACGCGGTCACCCAGCTGGAAGTTGTGGGTAAGCGCGCCGGCGTGGACGTGTGGGCACCCGAACCTGGTAACGGAGTTGGGGACCCTGTGCAGGTCGCGCGTTCGGGAGTTAACCACGCTGTAGAAAACGGGTACGACCTCGTGGTGGTAGATACTGCCGGGCGCCTGGGGGTTGATGAAGAACTGATGACGCAGGCGCGGAATATTCGTGAGGCGATTGAACCTCACGAGGTATTATTCGTGCTCGACGCCATGATTGGTCAAGACGCGGTGAATACCGCAACGGAGTTCCGCGACGGCGTGGGCTTTACCGGTGTGGTCTTGTCGAAGCTGGATGGTGACGCGCGTGGTGGTGCAGCTTTGTCCGTGCGCGGGGTCACGGGCCAGCCGATCCTGTTTGCATCCACCGGTGAGGGGTTGGAAGATTTCGAACGGTTCCACCCCGACCGGATGGCGGGTCGGATCCTCGACATGGGGGACGTGCTCACTTTAATTGAGCAAGCTGAACGGAAAATCGATTCGCAGGATGCGGAGGACATGGCGCGCAAAGCCATGTCTGGCGGGCTGACGCTCGATGACTTCTTGAACCAGTTGCAGCAGATCCGCAAGCTCGGGTCCATGAAGAAGCTGCTGGGCATGATGCCGGGCGCCGGCCAGTTCCGCGAACAGTTAGAGAACTTCGATGAACGCGAGGTTAACCGCATTGAAGCGATTGTGCGGTCTATGACGCCGGCTGAACGCGCGAATGTGAAGATTCTGAACGGTTCGCGCCGCTCGCGGATCGCAGCAGGGTCGGGCACGACGGTTACGGAAGTTAACTCCCTAGTGAAACGCTTTGAGGGCGCGCGCGAAATGATGCGTTCCATGGGCAGCGGCGGCGGTATGCCGGGGATGCCCGGGATGGGGGGTATGCCTGGCATGGGCAAACTACCTGGGTCGGGCAAGAAGTCGAAGGGCCGCCAGCCGAAGAAGAAGCGGCGGAAGTCGCGTTCAGGCGTGTCGGGTAACCCCGCGAAGCGGCGTAAGCAGGAGCTGTCGAAGATGATTCCAGAACATAAGAAGGGCAGCTCGTTCGGCATTAGTGAACCGGAACCGAAACAGACGATGGATGATCTGCCTGACGATTTGAAACGCATGCTGGGAGGGTTCTAACTTTGCTGTTTCGCGGCGCCGCCCTGTGGCGAGAAAAAGGGGAACCCGCCCGTTGGGTCGAAGATATTGACCTCAGGATAGAAGGGGGAACTGTGCGCCGCGTTCCCCGCACGCAAACGAGTGCGGACCTGGAAGGGTGGATGCTTCCCGGCCTGGTGGATGCGCACTGCCACATTGGGATTGACAAGTCGGGGCCGCGCCAGGATGCGGATTTGCTTGCCCAGCAGGCGCGCGTGGCCCACAACAGCGGGGTGCTGCTAGTGCGCGATTGCGGGTTGCCGTTCGATAACCGCGCGGTAAATGAGCAGCCAGACGGCGTGCGTTTACTGCACTGCGGCCAGCACATTGCGAAGTACAAGCGGTATATCCGCGGGTTGGCGGTAGAGGTAGAGCGCGACGCAGACTTGCCGCAGCAGATGGCGTATCAGGCGCGCCGCAGTGACGGGTGGATAAAACTGGTGGGCGATTGGATCGATCGCGCCGATGGGGCGGATTCAACCCTGCAACCCTTGTTTTCCACCGAGGCTTTGAAAGATGGTGTCCAGGCTGCCCACGAGGCGGGGGCCCGGGTTACGGTGCACACGTTTGCCCGCGCGACGATTGAGAGTTTGCTGGAAGCGCGGGTGGATTGCATTGAGCACGGCACGGGAATGACTTTGAGCCAGATGCGGGAGGCCGCCCAGCTTGGGATCGCGGTCACCCCCACGATTATTCAAGTGGACTTGTTTCCCTCGTTCGCAAGCAGCGCGGGCACTAAGTACCCGGTCTACCGCGATGACATGCTCGGCCTGTATTCGGATTACTCGCAGACATTGCGCGATTTCGCCGAGTCGGGGCTCACGTTGTTGCCGGGCACGGATTCTGGTTCGTTCCAACCCCACGGTTCGATCGCCAAGGAAATCATGGCGTTCACCCGCATGGGGCTTACGAACGCGCAGATTCTTGATCGGGTTACTTGGCAGGCACGGGATTTCTTGGGGTTCCCTTCCCTTTCTGACGGTGAGGCCGCGCACGCCGTGGTTTATGATCGCGATCCGCGCGAGGACTTGTCGGTGCTGGCGAGTCCCCACCGCGTGGTTTACGAGGGGTAGGTGAGTAGAGTTGAAGATTTCGCAGTTGAACGCGGCCCAGGTTGACCGGTTGCAACGACACCTGGGGTTGCGCGGGTTCGGGCCGGCGGCGCAAGAGAAGTTGTTGAACGCGCGCGTAACCGTGGTGGGTGCCGGAGGCCTGGGGTCGGCCGCGCTGCCGTATTTAGCGGCCGCTGGGGTTGGGCAGATAACCCTGGTGGATGACGACGTGGTGGACCGCACCAACTTGCAGCGCCAAGTGATCCACTCGGAAGCTAACTTGGGGATGGCGAAAACGCAGTCCGCGGCCCAGGTGCTGCGCGGGCTAAACCCAGAAATCGCGTTAACCCTCGTGAACGAGCGTCTCACCAGCACTAATGCGCTTGAGGTACTGGGTGGGGCGGACGTGATTTTGGATGGGACGGATAACTTCACCACCCGGTACGTGGTTGCGGACGCTGCGGAGATCTTGGGTATCCCCGTTGTATGGGGGGCGATCTTGCGGTTCTTTGGGCAACTCAGTGTGTTTTGGCCCGGGAAGGGCCCGTTGTATCGCGATCTTTACCCGAGCCCACCAGCGCCCGGTGAGGTGCCGTCTTGCGCGGAAGCGGGAGTGCTGGGGGTGCTGCCGGGCGTGATCGGTTCCCTCATGGCAACGGAAGCGATTAAAGTGCTCGCCCACATTGGCCAGCCGCTGATTGGGCAGTTATTGACGTATGACGCGTTGAGTGTGAAGTTCGAAAAAATCCCGGTTCGGCCAGATCCCAGCCGAGTACCGGTAACTAGCGTGGGAGCAGATGTGGTAGATGAGGTGGGAAATGCCTGTGGCTTTGCGCCGCGAGACGGTGAGGTGTCCGCAGTTCAGCTGCGCGAGCTTATCCGCGCGGGTGAGCCAATGAACCTCGTGGATGTGCGTGAAGAATGGGAATGGAAGATGGGGCACATTCCGGGCGCGCAGCTGGTGCCACTGAGCCAGCTGATGGAGCAGCCGCACATACCGGATTTAAAACCCGGCCGGCCCACTTACGTTTACTGCCGCTCGGGTGGCCGGTCCGCGCGGGCTATCGAGCTGGTAAAAGGCACCCACCCAAACGCGCACTTCGTGAACGTCACGGGTGGTATGCAGCAGTGGGAGCAGACCGAGAAGTAGTCTGGCTCGAGCACTAATCTAGATCGGGAATAAATGGGGGCGCGAACTAGTACTGCGCCGCCAACTGGTCGAGAAGTTTTTTTAGTTTCGGAACTTCAAGACCTGCACATGCGGCAACCACACCGGGGCCGAGCCCAGCGGGAGTCGTCGTTCCCATCGGGTGGGTGTAACTGGTGCCCCCACTGACCTGAACCAGGTGTAATCCGGCGGCAACGTCCCAGGGTTTAACTGAGGTGGCGAAGAACGCGCCCGCGCGGCCGGCCGCAATATTCGCTAAATCCAAAGCGGCCGCACCGGGGCGGCGCAGTGCCCGGCACGTTTCAATGAGCTCGCCAAGAACCTCAAACGTCACTTCTGGATGCGTTTTCACCTGCGTGAGGATCGGATGGTAGGTCAGTAGCAACGCCTCAATTTCACGGGTTGGGCCGGAAGATTCCAGGGCAAAGAAACCGCGTTCGTTTTCCAAGTAACCGCGTTCGGCATTGGCCCAGAACGTTTCTTGCTCGCAGGGCACGTGGATAGCCCCGGCCACCACCTGCCCGTCGAGTTCCGCTGCGATCGACGTGTTGAAATACGTCATACCCGCCGCAAAGTTCGCGGTCCCATCGATTGGATCCACAATCCACCGCACGCGCGATCCCAGCGAACGCACATCCGGGTGCGGTTCCAGTTCGGGCAGTTGGATGCGCTCGGGTAACTGGGGTTTGCCGCCCGGTAGAAGTTGTTCCCCATGCTCTTCGCCCAGCACTCTTGAGCCGGGAAGGAAGTAGCCAAGAATCTGTGTGATTGCAGTTTCAACGGTCTTGTCGTGTACCGTCACGGGGTCGTGTTCGCTAGATTTATTATCGACCCGCAAATCCTGCAGGCGCGCCCACCGCAGGTACGGTCCGCACGCCCGGGCGGTTGCGCGGGCGATTAGAGCAAGTTGGTGGGCGATTTCGTTTTGATTATCGCTGAGGGAACGTTGTTGCTCAACGGTGACGGGGTCTAGTTGCGGTTGGGTCTGCAGAGGAATTGTTTCACAAGTCATAGGTTCATTATCCCACGTGACGAATCGCACGCCAGGGGACGGTGGAAATCGGTGTGAAGACTTGGGAAACCGCGGGTGAATCTGGCACAATGAAGTGTTGTACTCGGAGCCGTCGGACCCCTCTCTGACGACGGGCCCCGCGTCCTGGGATTCACCTCGCTCGATGTGATCCCCGTCAGCTAGGTAAATCCAATATTCGATTCCGAAGGAGTGACCACACCAGTGGCAGTTCGTATTCGTTTGAAGCGCATGGGGAAGGTCCATGCTCCGTTCTACCGGGTAATTGTTGTCGATTCACGCAAGAAGCGTGACGGCCGTGTAATTGAAGAGATCGGCACGTACGATCCTACCCGCCAACCGTCCACAATCAACATTAAAGGTGATCGGGCGCAGTACTGGCTGGGAGTTGGCGCGCAGCCGTCAAACCAGGTGCGTAAGCTCCTGTGGTTGACTGGTGACTGGGCGGCGTTCAAGGGGGTTGAGAACCCGAAGTCTTACGTCAAGTACGCGTCGGCAGATGAGGAAGCTGCGGCAAAAGCTATTCAGGCTGCCGAAGATGACGCGATTAAACGCAAGGCTGCTGTGGCTGAGGCGAAAGCTAAGGCAGAGGCAGAAGCTGCGGAAGCTAAGAAGGCAGAAGAAGAGGCCGCTAAGGCTGAGGAAGCGGAGGAATTTGCTGAGGAGTCTGAGGAAGCCTAATGCTCGCGGATGCTCTGGAACATATTGTTAGCGGTATCGTGGATCATCCAGACGATGTGGAGGTAACGTCGCGTTCGATGCGTCGTGGGCGTCTGCTTGAGGTTCGGGTGAATCCCGATGATCTGGGACGTGTTATTGGCCGTTCGGGCCGGACTGCGCGGGCGATGCGCGCAGTAATGTCCGCACTGTCAACACGCGGCCCGGTGCGGGTCGATGTGATTGACACGGATCGCGACTAATAGTTGCACAGCGTTCGGAGGCGGCGTGGAGTCCACGCCGCCTCCGGTTTATATTCTTCAGTAGGATTTCAGTATGGATGTAACTGTTGGGATTGTTGGTCCAGCACACGCATTGAAAGGTGAAGTGCTGGTAGACACGCGTTCAGACGTGGTGGAGAAGCGGATTTACCCGGGGGCACAGCTGCGCACAGAACCAGCTGCGGCGGGGCCGTTGACTGTGCAGACGGTGCGCGTTCACAAAGGCCGTTTAGCGGTCCGGTTTGAGGGTGTGAGCGACCGAAACGCAGCTGAATCTTTACGTGGCGTTCACCTGGTGGTGGATACCGACGAGGTGGAGCCGGAAGTAAACGCCTGGTACCCGCACGAGCTGCGCGGCCTAACGGTGTGCGATAGTCAGGAGCGAGAACTGGGGGTGGTTAAAGATCTGCAACTTGGCGCGGCTCAAGACCTCCTAGTGGTGAGCACGGAACGCGGTGACGTGCTCGTCCCGTTTGTTGAAGCGATTGTGCCGGTTGTGGACGTGCCCGGGGGGTACGTGCGAGTCACACCGCCGGGCGGCCTGTTCGATGACGACTTTGAGTGAGCTAGGGCCTCATGCAATTTGATTTAATTTCAATCTTCCCCAGTTTTTTTAATGTGCTGGAGCTGTCGCTGATGGGCAAAGCAGTGGACACAAACCAGCTTGGAATCCGTGTGCACGACCTGCGGGAGTGGACCCACGACCGCCACCGAACGGTGGATGACACCCCCTATGGTGGGGGCGCTGGGATGGTTATGAAACCGGACGTGTGGGGACGCGCAATTGATGCGGTTCTAACTGAAACGGATGCCAGGCGGGTGTTGGCAATCCCAACGCCGTCTGGGGTACCTCTTACTCAAGAACACGTGCGGGACCTGGCGGGAGCAGGGCAGATTATTGTGGCTTGCGGACGCTACGAAGGAATAGACGCGCGCGTATCGCAGCACTATCGTAACTGCACAGATGTGGAGGTATTCGAATACTCTATCGGGGACTTCGTGCTCAACGGAGGAGAAGTGGCGGCGCTGGCGCTGGTGGAGGCGGTGGCGCGGCTGCGAGAGGGGTTCATGGGCAACCCCGAGTCGCTCAAAGAAGAATCTTTCGAAGATAATCTGCTCGAATACCCCGCGTATACGCGCCCCGAGAAGTGGCGCGACCACGCGGTGCCCGAGGTGCTGAAAAGTGGAGACCACGGGCGGGTTGCGCAGTGGCGGCGCCAGGAGTCTTTGAGGAAAACTGCGGCTCGGCGGCCGGATTTGTTGAACCAGATTCCGCAAGAGGATCTGAACGTGCATGATCTAGAGGTTCTAGCTGCGTGCGGGTGGATGCGGAACGCGGGGTCGCGGTTCGAACGGGTGGCCTTCGCCCCTGCGCAGCTCGATGATGCGCCGCAGTTAGCGCAGCTGGCAGCGCAGACGTTCCCGGATGCGTGTCCGCCCGAAGTGAGTGCGCAAGCGCGCGAGCGGCATATTCGGGAGTATTTGAGTGAGGACGCGGTGCGTGGGTGGATTCAGGATCCGCAGCGCCGGGTAATGGTGGCCCGGTGGCGTGGTGAGCTAGTGGCGTACACGATGATTGAAATCGTCTCGACACAGGCGCTCCCGCCGGATGTTCCGGCGGAACTATGGGCGGGGGCTTCGCTGTACTTGTCGAAGTGCTACGCCCGCCAGGACATGCGCGGTACCGGGGTTATGGGGGCACTGCTGGAAACCGCCTTGGAACAGGCACCGGTGGACGCAGCCCGACCTCGAATACTGTTGGGAACCCACGTGAGGAACCGGCGGGCGCAGAAGTTTTACAGGCGCCACGGGTGGCGAAAAATAGGTAAACGCGTGTTCTTAGTTGGGGGCGTGGAGAACCAGGACGTGGTGTACGCCCGAGCTTTGGCGTGAGATTTGTTACCTCACCCGGTTAGGTCTTCGCCCCTGAAGGGTGTTTGTGGCACAATGGTGCAGTTAGGTCCGGTGGTACAACCTGCCACAGGGGGATACCAATACCGATGACTTAACCTCAGAACAGTACTTAACACAGTTGAACTGTGCGAGCGACGGTTAATGACCTGTGGCATGAATCGTCTGGGAGTAAAATGCAACGTCTAGATGCTGTAGACGCAGCTTCCTTGCGGGACAACATTCCGCAGTTCCAAGCGGGGGATTCCGTGCGCGTTAACGTGCGGGTTACCGAAGGTAACCGCACCCGTATTCAGGTGTTCGAAGGCCTGGTTATTCGCCGTCAGGGCGAGGGCGTGCGCGAGACCTTCACCGTGCGGAAAGTGTCGTTCGGCGTGGGGGTGGAGCGGACGTTCCCCGTGCACACACCTACGGTTGATTCGATTGAGGTGACGCGTCGTGGGCGCGTGCGCCGCGCGAAACTGTACTACTTGCGGGATCGGCACGGTAAGGCCGCGCGTATTCGCGAGAAGCGCTAGTTTAGTGTACTAATGGCCTCAGGCGATCGTGTTTCTTCACTTGTGGAAGAGCATGCGCTTGAGGCCTTTAGCGTATCCGGAATCGTTTGAGGCCTGGAGTTGTTTGAGGCCTGGGGCGTGTCAGCGCGTAAGCGCGGGGCGCTAACATGTGGGTGGTTTGAGAGGAAGAGTATGGTAGCCACAGGGAACGCGCAAGAAGAAACCCGGGTGGGTAGGCGCAAGGGGCGTGCTAAGCGCAGTGGCTGGCGGACCCTGGGGGAGTACACCATGGTGATTGTGGTGGCTCTGGTGCTCTCCGCGTTGATCCGCGCGTTCATAATGCAGGCGTTTTGGATTCCCTCTTCTTCTATGGAAGATACCCTGCAGGTGGGGGATAACGTGGTGACTTCCCGGCTGACCCCAGCGGTGTTTGATCTTGAACGCGGGGACGTGATTGTGTTTTCGGATACGCAGGGGTGGTTGCCACCGGCTCAGAAGAAGCAGGGGGCGGCGAAGTACCTCAATGACGCGTTAGTGTTTGTGGGGTTGCGGCCAGCTGGGGGAACTCAGCATCTGGTGAAGCGATTGATTGGTCTGCCCGGTGACCGGGTTAAGTGCTGTAATGCGCAGGGGCAGCTTGAGGTCAATGGGAAATCGGTTGCCGAACCGTACTTGGCGCCGGGGGCGGATAACCGACTCTTACCGTTTGACGTTACGGTGCCCGAAAACCACTTGTGGGTGATGGGGGATAACCGCAACTATTCTGCGGATTCACGGGTCCACCTTCAGGATGGGAAGATGCCGTTTGTGAACGTGAATGACGTGGTGGGCCGCGCGAAGTTTATTGCGTGGCCAGTTTCGCATTGGTCTGATCCGAACCACAATGAGGTGTTCGCTGGTGTGCCGAATGCGAAGCAGAAATGAGGTTTGCAACCCCGGACTTTGAACGTTCTTTAATGCAGCCCGGTGCGGTTGTGGTGGGGATGGATGAGGTTGGGCGCGGGTCGATTGCCGGGCCAGTTGCGGTGGGCGCGGCAACCGCCGGTACGGGGGTTTCACCGACCGGTTTAGCCGATTCTAAGCTGTTGTCGCCGCAGCGCCGCGCGGAAGTTTTTGCTGCTGCGGCGCAGTGGTCGCGGCCCTGCGCAGTGGGGTTTGCTTCGGCAGCTGAGGTGGATGCCGTGGGGATTTCGGGGGCGTTGCAGTTAGCTGGTTTGCGGGCATTGGAGGTTATCGTGCGAGGCGTGCCCGCGGTGTCTACCGTGCTGTTGGACGGTTCGGTTGATTGGTTGACGCCTCGTGCGGACCTGTTTGCGGACGAGGATTTGCCGCGTCGGTTTGCGCGCGTGGGTGATCCACGGGTGGTTACGCGGATTAAGGCGGATCAGGAGTGTACGGTGGTGGCTGCAGCGTCGATTGTGGCGAAGGTGGCGCGTGATCACCTGATGGAAGCGTTGCCGGATCCGGGGTACAGTTGGGCTTCGAATAAAGGGTATGGTTCTTCTGCGCATCGCGGCGCGGTGGCGAGTTTTGGGCCGTCTCCGTTGCACCGGTTGTCGTGGAAGCTTGGGTAGCGTAGGGCGCGTAAATTTGTCGATGGGCTGGCGTAAAAATGTGCAGGGCGTTTAGACAGATGCGTAGATTGTGTAGAGGAGTTTGCAGTGAACGGTGATATTGAATCGTACGAAAACGCGCGTGAGCTTGAACTGTTCCGCGAGTACCGCGACGTCGTGAAGTTGTTCAAATACGTGGTGGAGACCGAACGTCGGTTTTACTTGTGTAACGAAGTGGATGTGCAGATCCACCCGGTGGGCCAGGACGTGTTTTTTGAGTTGCGGATGCAGGACGCGTGGGTGTGGGATATTTACCGTTCATCCCGGTTTGTGAAGTCTGTGCGGGTGATGACGTTTAAAGATATTAACGTTGAGGAACTGGCTAAATCTGAGCTTGATATTCCCTAACTTTTGTTTGCCGCTCACCGGCCGGAGGCGGCTGCGAGTAACAGTTACACTGCGCACTGTACTGTGCTTGCCTGTCTACACTGATGGATCATTTGCATACCTGTGAATAGCTAGCCTGGTGGATAATTAGTGTCCACAGTGTTGGCCGCTAAGTGCTTGTCCACAACCACCTCGGTCCTGTGGGCCGCAGCCATCGGCTCTGCGACATAGTGGGGGTATGAAACGAACCTGTTATGCTTTAGGTCGAGCCGGAGAGGACGCGGCAGCTAACTATTTGCGTGATACGTTGGGCTGGCGCATTTTAGAGCGCAACTACAAACGTAAGCACTGTGAACTGGACATCGTGGCGGATGATGGTACGCAACTGGTGGTGGTGGAGGTGCGCACGCGGCGCGGCTCGACCTGCGGCACGGCGTTGGAATCCGTAACGGAAGCGAAACTAAATCGGCTCCATCGCGGTGCGCACCAGTGGCGGTGTGAACGCGGCGTGAACCGCGGTTACCGCGTAGACCTACTGACCGTGTCCGTGCGTGGCAGCCGCGCGGACCTGCAACTGCACCGGGGGATCGTATGAGTTCCCCCGCGATTCTAGTTAAAACCCACGGTTGCGCGTTCCGCGGTACCCAGGGCCATGTCGTAACGGTAGAAACCCATTTGGCGAGTGGTGTGCCTGGCTTTCACCTGGTGGGGCTGCCCGACACTTCCATCAAAGAAGCGCGCGATCGGGTGCGGGCAGCGGTGCAGTCGTGCGGCCTGGCGTGGGTGCAGAAGCGGATTACTGTAAACCTCTCCCCAGCGTCACTGCCTAAGGCGGGAGCCGCGTTTGATTTAGCGATCGCGGTGGGAATGCTGGCGGCTCGGGGGCGGGTGAAGGCAGCAGCCATCGAAAACTGTGTGTTTGTTGCTGAACTCGGTTTAGATGGTTCGCTGCGCCCCGCGCGTGCCGTCTTGATTGCCGCTCTGGCTGCTAGAAAAGCTGGTTACACCACGCTCGTGGTGGCGCGTGAGTCGCTTGACGAAGCTTCACTGGTACCGGGAATCCGAGTGCGGGCGTATTCGCATTTGCGTGATTTAGTATCTGATTTTGGGGGTACCCTCCCCGCGGGGCTACCGGTAGTGCCTCAAGAAACAGTGAGTGAAAGCCCTGCGGATACCGAAGATGAGAATTTGGATTTAAGTGAGGTTCGGGGGCAGAACTATGCGGTTCGGGGCATGATCCTGGCGGCATCGGGTGGGCATCATCTGGTGATGAATGGGGAACCGGGAGCTGGGAAAACCATGATTGCCCGGCGGCTCCCAACGTTTTTGCCGGATTTGTCCGCTGAGGATTCGGTGGAGGTCACGGCTGTTCACTCGATTGCCGGTAAGTTCTCCGCCGCAAACGGGTTGATTGTAAGGCCCCCGATTCAAAGTCCGCACCATAGCGCCACCATGGTGGCACTAATTGGTGGAGGGGCGGGAATGCCCATGCCCGGGGCGGTTTCCTTGGCTCACGGCGGAGTCCTTTTTTTAGATGAGGCCGCTGAGTTCCCGGTGCGAGTGTTGGACGCGTTACGTCAACCTCTGGAAAGCGGGGTGGTGATGATTCACCGGGCGCGCGAGATTGTTCGCTTCCCAGCTCGGTTTCAACTGGTGATGGCCACGAATCCGTGTCCGTGTGGATTTCGAAACTCCCGCCAGCGGGCCTGCACTTGCTCGTCGATACAGTTGCGTCGGTATGCGGCGCGGCTGTCTGGACCTTTGATGGACCGAGTGGATATTCAGATTAATGTGACTGCCCCGTCCGCCGCGGCTTTGTCCGAACCTCCTGAGTGGTCGAGCGCGCGGGCGCGCGAAATGGTGGTGGCGGCTCGTGAGCGCAGTGCTCATAGGTGGCGCACCTATCCGTGGTCTATGAATGCGCACGCGAGTTCTAGCGTGGTGCGCCAGGTTTGTTCAGACTTTGGGGTGATCGATCCAATCGAAACGGCACTCAGCCGCGGACGGATTTCTTTGCGCGGCGCGGATCGGGTGTTGCGGTTAGCGCTCACTCACGCGGACGTGGCTGGCAGAGATGTGCGTTTGGAAGATGTTTATGCGGCGTTGAACTATCGAAATGGGGAAGAATCGTGAGTATTGATTACGCGGATCCGAAGCAGGTGGCGTGTGCGTGGAGCGCACTCGTAGAGCCCGGTGATGAGTCCGCCGGAATACTGGTAGATGCGCTCGGCGCGGCGGAGGCACTGGAATGGGTACTGAGTAAACCCGCAGCGGATTCGCTTCCCAGCACGCTGATCTGTGACGAGTCAGGGCAAGAGCGGCCGTGGGTGCGAGCTCTAGCCCGGTGGCTACCGCGACTACAGAAGTTGAACGTAGAGCGGGACTTGGAAGCAATCGACCGGGTTGGTGGCAGTGTAATCTACCGGGGGCACCCAAATTGGCCGGTGGAGTTCAACGATTTGGGTAATGCTGCGCCGCATGCCCTGTGGATACGTGGGCAGTTGAAGCGGCAGATGCGAGTGGCACTGGTGGGTGCGCGTGCCTGCACGCATTACGGGCGTGAGTTAGCGCGGGATTTCGCGTGGGAACTTGCCCGCGCGGGTAAGACCGTGGTTTCTGGAGGTGCGCTGGGCATTGATACTGCGGCCCACGCCGGTGCGGTGCGAGGTGGGCACACGGTAGCGGTTATGGCTGGTGGGGTGTGTAATCTTTACCCGCGTTCTAATGAGGAACTGTTTTCTTCAATCATGGAAACGGGCGCGATCATTTCAGAGGGCAGCCCGTTTTCGCGTCCGGCTCGCTGGCGGTTTTTAGCAAGAAACAGGTTGATTGCTGCCTACTGTTCAGCCACTATCGTTGTTGAGGCGGGGTACCGGTCGGGTGCGTTGGCTACGTTGAACCGGGCTCTAGAACTGGGCCGGGCTGTGGGCGCGGTACCGGGCTCTGTGTTTTCGAGTCAGTCTGCGGGCTGTCACGAGGCGATCCGCAACGGCGCATCCCTGGTGGTGAGTGCTCAGCAGATCTGTGAGCTGGTGGATCCGATTGGGACGCAGTTGGAGTTGACTTTGCCAGCTAAGTCGGCGGGGGAGAGTAAGCAGTGCGCGCCAACAAACTTGTCTGATGCCCAGCAGCGAGTGTGGGATGCGCTTCCCCGCCGCGGTTGGGCATCTGCCGATAATGTTGCTTGTGAAGCTGGTTTATCTATGCAAGAAGTACTGCCTGCACTAGCGGCTTTGGTGTTGGCTGGGCAGTGCCGCGGTGGTAATGGGGTGTATGCGCGCTCTTAGACTCGCCGACTGGGAGAGGGGCGAGTTTAACTGTGTGAAACCCAGATGAGCTGTGCGCTCGATTTCCCAACTGGAATCGGGTTCTGTGTTTTCGGTAGTCGGATAAGAACGTTTTCTGAGAACTCACCTGCTGGAATCGACTGGAAGGTTGATCCAATGTGGATGTCGTTTTCTTTGAGGAACCGCAGGAACTTCGGATCTGAGTCACTGATCCGCTCCACTTTCAGCTCCACATCTTTCGGGGCTTCGGTCAACGGTTTCGCATCCAACTGCGCAATATTGCCGTCCCGATCTGGAATTGGATCACCGTGGGGGTCCCGCGTGGGGTAGTCCAGCATCTCTTCCATGCGGTCAATGAGCTTGTCGGATGCGGCGTGCTCTAAATGTTCTGCCTCGTCGTCAACTTCGTCCCACCGGTAGCCCATGTGGGATACCAGGAACGTTTCGATAATCCGGTGGCGGCGGACCATGGCGATCGCGATCTTACGGCCTTTGGGGGTGAGCGCAATAGATGAATACGGAGCGTGTTTCACTAGACCGCTGGCGGTGAGCCTCTTCACTGCGTCTGACACGGTTGATGCCCGCATTCCTGAGGTTTCCGATAGGAGTGTGGTGCTAACTGGCTGGTCAGACCACTCTTTTAGTTTCCAAATGATCTTCAGGTAATCTTCGGCGGAGTGGGATAGTTTTGCATTACTCATATAGGCAGAATATCAACGAATAGTCATGCCGTCCTGTTTTATTTGCGGTGTACAATTAAGTGTTTCGAAAGGGCGATCACGTGGACCAAGAAAAGTTGCTGGAGGATTTCGGCCGCTACTTGCAGTACACGCGCGGTTTTAGCAAACACTCAGTCCGAGCGTATGAAACTGATCTGCGGGATTGCCTCAGTTGGATTTACCCCAATGGGAACTTCCAGGCGGCAGCTTTCACCTATCGAGCGTTGAGGGGTTGGCTCGCCGGCCGGGTGCGGGAGGGGGCAGCTCGGACGTCCCTGGCTCGTTACATCGCTACCGTTAGGCTCTTTGGTGCTTGGGCGAAAAAAGAAGGTTTTATCGCGGTGGATCCCGCGTTGAAACTCACGGGGACTAAGGTTAGTCAGAACCTGCCGGCAACGTTGAATGTGAAGCAAACTAATCGGCTTTTGCGGTGGGTGAAGGTGCAAGCGGAGGATGATCCGCAGCAGATGCGGGACTGGGCGATTTTTGAGGTCTTATATTCAACGGGAATGCGGGTGGCGGAACTTACTGGGCTTGATTTGACCAGTTTGGACGCTTCGGCGCATACGTTAAGAGTGTTGGGGAAGGGAAATAAGGAACGGGTAGTTCCGTATGGTTTACCGGCTCACGAAGCGATGCGTCAGTGGATTGAGGTGGGGCGCGGTCAGTTAGCGAGTGAGAAGTCGGGGCAGGCGTTTTTCTTGGGGGTTAGAGGAAGGCGGATTAACCAGCGGACAGTGCGGGCTCGGTTGGAGCGCGCGTGTGCGGGAGCGGGTGTGCCAACCATTTCTCCACACGGTTTACGTCACTGCGCTGCTACACACATGCTCGAGGGGGGAGCGGATCTGCGGTCGGTGCAGGATCTGCTGGGGCACGCGTCGTTGCAGACGACGCAGCGTTACACGCATGTGGATGCGGCGCGTCTTACTCGCATCATGCGTCAAGCTCATCCGCGTGCGTAAGCCCAGCCACGGGCCCAAGAAACTCCTCGTGCGTAATCGCGGCCGGCTCCAAGAAACTCCTCGTGCGTAAACGCAGCTGCCCCGAAGATAATCTAGGTGCGCGAGAGAGTTGGTTTCTGCTTCTGCCGGTTCGCGGTTTAAGCCGGGGCGTCCCAGGGTTTTAAAACTGCTCTGGGGTTTATCAGCAAGAGGGGATCTAAGTAGGTATCTTTGTCCTTGCGCACACCAAAATGCAAGCAATCGTTGTCGTGTCCGCTAACTAGTGTGCCCACCACGGTGCCTTGTTCTACTGTTTGCCCTTTGGAAACGGTTGCTTCCACGGGTTCGAGGGTGGAGTGTAAACCGTCCTCATGTTCAATTGAAATGACGGGCCTTCCGGCTAGGTCAGCGGCATACACTACGCGGCCTGCGCGTGGGGCACGTACCGCAGTGCCCACTGGGGGACACAAATCTACGCCGCGGTGCCCGGGCAGCCAACGTTTAGCCGGTGGATCAAACCGCCTGCCAACGTTCAATGGACGGGGAACCGGTGGAATCCAGCGCCCACTGGCTTTGATGCGGGGGTGAGCCCGAGTGGCGCCAGGGCCTTCGTCTGCAGCTTCACCGGTATTTGATAAACCGGTGGATACCCACTCGGCTGTTTCGCGGTTTGCACTGCTTGAAACAAAGTTGGCACCAGTACACAGGGCTAGCGCTACAACTAAGGCAATACTGCGGATCAACGCCCGTGAGGAGAACGCGGCGAAACGCAGTGAATGAGGAAGCGGCCGATGTAAATGAAGCATGGTGTTGAATCTACGGTACAAACTGCACGTGAACGCGGTGTGTCCGCGCGGTTGTGTGTAAAAACAGCGGTGGATAAATCCCATCCACCGGTTTGTGTGAGCGGGCGTACCAACCCGTTCCTTTACCGTCTGCGCCCTGTGGCGTACAATAAACGCGGCGCCGTTTGTGTCCAAATGGTCATGAGCGGCGACTAACGCGCGTTCTTCACCGCTGTCACACCCCTACTAGGGCGGACCACACTGGTGCGTCAGCTAAGTAGGCGGCTCGTGAAGTGGGGCGCGGACGCCACAGTCCTAACCGTTAGGTTGGGTGCGTCCGGTCAGAACGCTAGGGGCCCTCAAGGGCTATAAAAGAACTGAAATTACCCGCATTATGCGGCCGATTGGTGCACTCGCACCGGAAGGAACAACCATGGCAGTTGTTACCATGCGTCAGCTTCTCGAAAGCGGCGTCCACTTTGGTCACCAGACCCGTCGTTGGAACCCGAAGATGAAGCGTTTCATCCTCACGGAACGCAACGGCATCTACATCATTGACCTGCAGCAAACCATCGCGGATATTGACCGCGCATTCGAATACGTTAAAGAAACGGTTGCGCACAACGGCAACATCCTCTTCATTGGTACCAAGAAGCAGGCGCAAGAAAGCGTTGAGGAGCAGGCTCAACGCGTCGGCATGCCGTACGTGAACCACCGTTGGCTCGGCGGTATGCTCACCAACTTCCAGACCGTAGCTAAGCGCGTGCAGCGCATGAAAGAACTGGAAGAGATCGACTTTGACGACGTCGCTTCTTCGGGTCGCACCAAGAAGGAACTGCTCATGATGCGTCGCGAGAAAGAGAAGCTCGAACGCTCCCTGGGTGGGATTCGGGACATGGCGAAGCTCCCGTCCGCACTGTGGGTAGTGGACACGAACAAAGAGCACCTGGCGATTGCGGAGGCGAAGAAACTGGGGATCCCAGTGGTAGCTATCCTCGACACCAACTGCGATCCGGATGATGTTGAATACGGCATTCCCGGTAACGATGACGCAATCGGTGCCGTCTCCGTACTGACCCGCGTGGTTGCGGATGCGGTTGCAGCGGGCCTGCTGGAACGCTCACAGCGTCGTCAGAAGAAAGATGGTGAGGCACAGGCTGAGCCGATGGCGGAGTGGGAACGCGAACTGCTGGAGGGCGAGACCCCTGGTAAAGATGCGTCAGCCAAGTCCGCTGGAAAGTCCGACAGTGAACCCAAGGCAGACGAAGCAGCTGCCGAACCTAAGGCAGATAAAGCCGAGCAGCCGAAGGCAGAAGCAGCGGACGCTGAGACTGTGAAAGAAGCTGACTCCAAAGACGAGTCAAAAGCAGAAGAAAAGTAAGTTCAACCAACTACTCTTACTGAAGGAAGAAACATGGCAAACTTTACAGCTGCCGACGTTAAAGCCCTGCGTGAGCAGACCGGCGCCGGCATGATGGACGTTAAGAATGCCCTCTCTGAGGCTGATGGGGACAAAGAGAAAGCACTCGAAATCATCCGCCTGTCGGGCCTGAAATCACTGTCCAAACGCGAAGGCCGCACCGCTTCCGCCGGGCTCGTGGCCGGGAAAATCGTTGATGGCAAAGTTGGCGTTGTCGTTGAGGTTAACTCCGAGACGGACTTCGTTGCCAAGACCGATAAGTTCGTTGACTTTGCAAACAAGGTCCTCGAAGCTGCGGTTGCTGCGAACGCAACTAACGTTGAAGAGGCCCTCGAAGCACCCGCTGGGGACGAGAAAGTTTCGGACCTGGTGAAAAACATGGGTGCCGTAGTGGGGGAAAAGGTGGAGGTGCGGAACGTGGTGCGCCTAGAAGGCGAAGCCATGTCCCTGTACCTGCACCAGACGTCAGCGGACCTGCCGGCGCAAGTAGCGGTTCTCGTTGCCACCAACCAGGCCGGAGAGGGCGTGGCACGCGACATCGCGATGCACATCGCAGCGTTCTCACCCGACTACATTTCTGAGGACACGGTGCCCGCCGACGTGGTGGAGCACGAGCGGGAGACCCTCACGAAAATCACGCTGGGTGAAGGCAAGCCAGAGAAAATCGTGCCGAAAATTGTTGAGGGCCGCCTGAACGCGTTCTACAAAGAGAACTGCTTGGTCGACCAAGACTTCGCTAAGGATCCTTCGAAGACTGTGGGCCAGGTGCTCAAAGAGGTCGGCGGTGACGTAACCGGATTCGCCCGCGTCCAGGTGGGAGCTTAACGAGTCCAGGTTGGGACGTAACGCCTCCAACTTGGAGCCTAACGCGGCCAGGTGGGTGCCTGAGGTAGTAACTTAGCGCACCTACCGGGGCACGTAAGTGCCTGAAACTAAATAAACCACTGTGGCCTTGCCCTGATTATTCAAGGCAAGGCCATGGTTGTGTCCGCGAACGGAAGCGGGCAGGTAACATGGTGAAGGAATCTCGTACGTAAGTTATCCCGTTGCAGGAGGGGAACGGCATGCCACACGATGCTACTGCGCCACGGCGCGTGCTAATGAAACTATCGGGCGAAGTGTTTGGTGGAGGCAAAATCGGCCTAGACCCGAACGTCGTGCGCTCGGTGGCCACACAAATAGCCACCGCAGTTAAACAGGGGGTGCAGGTAGCGGTCGTCGTTGGGGGCGGAAACTTCTTCCGAGGCGCGCAATTATCTAAATACGGTTTAGACCGCTCCCGCGCGGACTACATGGGGATGCTCGGCACGGTAATGAACGCGCTCGCGCTCCAAGACTTCCTGGAGCAAGCAGGCGTGACCACGCGCGTGCAATCAGCGATCTCGATGCGGCAAGTAGCGGAACCTTACATTCCACTGCGGGCTATCCGCCACCTCGAAAAAGGCCGCGTAGTCGTATTCGGAGCGGGCGCTGGCCTACCGTACTTCTCCACAGATACCGTGGCGGCCCAGCGGGCGTTAGAAACGCGGTGCACTGAACTCCTCGTTGGAAAAAAGGGGGTGGACGGCGTGTACACCGCCGATCCGAAAGTGAACCCCGATGCGGAAAAACTCGACACGCTAACGTATTCGCAAGCACTCGCGCAGGGCCTCAAGGTAGTGGACGCAACCGCATTCGCACTGTGTAAAGACAACAACTTAACCATGCGCGTATTTGGCATGTCGGAACCGGGGAATGTCACGGCAGCGCTGTTGGGTGAGAAGATAGGTACCCTGGTAACAAACGGTGTAACGGAAGGACACACAAAATGATCAAAGATGTCTTGTTGAGTGCGGAAGACGGTATGGAAAAGGCCGTGTCCGCAACAAAGCGTGAGTTTGGTAATATTCGAACCGGGCGGGCAAACCCAGACATGTTCAACTCAATCCTGGTTGACTACTACGGTGCCCCAACGCCCCTGCAACAGCTCGCGTCTATCCAGATTCCTGAGGCGCGGATGGTGCTCATTTCCCCCTACGACCGCAACGCGGTACAAGAAATCATTGCCGCAATCCGGGATGCAGACCTGGGGGTTAACCCCACCGACGACGGCAACGTGATCCGCTGTAACCTCCCGGCCCTCACGGAAGAACGCCGGAAAGAATACGTAAAACAGGCGCGGTCACGAGCTGAAGAAGGCCGCATTTCGGTGCGGAACGATCGGCGGAAAGCAAAAGAAGAACTCGACCGCATCAAAAAAGACGGTGAGGCCGGGGAAGACGAAGTAGACCGGGCAGAAAAAGATCTGGAAACGCTCACGAAGAAGTACGTTGACCAGATCGATGCGGAACTTGAAGCTAAAGAAAAGGATCTGATGACCGTCTAGAGGCGGACGTATTACTTTGAATCTTTCAACGATAATTAATCCGCCTCCAACGCAGAATAAGCAGCCACTTCCCGCGTCTGGGCGCGCCGGGCGGAACCTGCCTGCCGCCATCGGAGTGGGTGTAACTTTGGGGGCGGTGGCACTGGCTGCCATCCTCGTTTCCGCGCACACGTTCATGGCGCTCGTGTGCCTGCTCGTCGTGGTCGCACTGTGGGAGCTAGCGGGTGCTTTCGCCCGCAAGGATGTGCGGATTCCCCTCATCCCCCTGTGGGTTGGCGGGCTCGGCATGCTGGTTTGCGCCCGGCACCTCGGGCTGGGGGCGACACTCGCGGCGCTGTGCATGACGCTGCTGGCGTGTGTAGTGTGGCGGCTGCTCGATCACGTTGAGGGATCCACACTGCTCAATGAGATTATTGCCAGCGGTTTCGTGCTCGCGTACGTGCCCCTGCTGGGGGCGTGCGCAGTTCTGGTTCGCGACATGCCGCTGGGGGCGCGCGCGGTGATCGTGTTCGTCCTCCTCACGGTCGCTAACGACCTGGGTGGATGGGCTGCGGGCGTGCTGATGGGCAAACATCCGATGGCGCCCACTGTGTCACCAAAGAAATCTTGGGAAGGTTTCGCCGGTTCCATTGGCCTGTCCATGATTGTGGGGGCAATCGGGTTCGCGTGGCTCGGTGTCGGCTGGTGGTGGGGGCCGGTTGCGGCCGTGTTAACCACAATCGCGGCCACCGTTGGGGATTTAACGGAATCACTGCTCAAACGTGACCTGGGGCTGAAGGACATGTCGAACCTGCTTCCTGGCCACGGTGGGGTGATGGACCGGCTCGATTCCCTATTAATGGTGGCCCCCGTGTTCTACGTTTTGATGGAGGTTATGCTATGAGCCCGCAAAGACCCGCGTTGCATCAGCCCGTTCGTTCCCGGCACGCGCGAAGCGCGCGGCAAGTGATGCCTACCGACCAGTTGCCTGAGGGGGCGCGCTCTAAAGATGCGCGGGCCCGCGTGTCGATGCGTCCCAAACGCCGGGGTAAAGCACCGGCGCACATGGTGGACCTGACGATGGAGGCACGCAAGCAGGCTCTCAAAGAAATGGGGATCCCCGGGTTCCGGGCCGATCAGCTGTCCCGGCAGTACTTCACGCATTTTGAAGCGAATCCGGAGCTCATGTCGGATATTCCCCAGCAGCTGCGTGCGCCGTTGCGCGAGGGTTTTCTGCCGCAGTTAGTGGAACACGTGACAACGCAAAAAGCGGATGGTGGCTACACGTTGAAACACCTGTGGTCACTGTTTGACGGTGCGCGCGTGGAGTCGGTGCTCATGCGTTATCCCAAACGCACCACGCTGTGTATCTCCTCGCAAGCCGGGTGCGGAATGGGCTGCCCGTTTTGCGCAACAGGGCAGATGGGGCTTACGCGTAACCTGTCGGCCGCGGAAATCCTCGAACAGGTGCGGTTAGCGGCCAAAGCGTGTGAACGCGGTGACCTGGCGGGTGGGGCAACCCGGTTAACGAACGTGGTGTTCATGGGGATGGGTGAGCCGTTAGCGAACTTCGGTGCCCTCAAGAACGTGCTGAAAGGGCTGATTGAAGAGCCACCGAACGGCTTCGGGCTGTCGGCTCGGAACGTCACGGTCTCAACTGTTGGGCTTGTCCCCGGCATAAAGAAACTTGCTGCACTGGGGTACCCGGTGACGCTCGCCGTGTCATTGCACGCACCGGATGATGAGCTTAGAGACCCCCTCATCCCAATTAATTCCCGTTGGAAAGTGGGGGAACTGCTGGACGCGGCCCGGGAATACTTTGTGAAAACGGGCCGGCGCGTGTCGATTGAATACGCGCTAATTAGGGACATGAACGATCACCCGTGGCGCGCGCAGCTGCTGGCGGATCAACTCAACGCCCGCGGACACGGGTGGGCGCACGTGAACCCTATTCCGCTGAACCCAACGCCGGGATCCATCTGGACTGCCTCCACGAGGGCGGCGCAGGAGGAATTCGTGAGCGTGCTGCGCGGCGCAGGGATTTCCACAACAATTCGTGATACACGTGGATCAGATATTGACGGCGCGTGTGGTCAACTCGCAACTAAAGTCGCGAAAGAAGAGGAAAAAACGCATGACTGACTTCTTCCCATCAACGAAGTTCTTCCAAAAGGGATACGACCAAGATGCGGTAAATAGCTTCTTCGAAAAAGCTCGCGAAGCCTATGAGCAGAACCGTCAACTGTCGGATTTTACGTCTGAACACGTGCGCAATGCCGCGTTCCCGATGCGTCGCGGTGGGTACGACCCAGCTGCGGTGGATGCGGCGCTAGACCGCATGGAAGGCGCGTTCGTAACCCGTGACAGGGCGGATCACGTGGCGGTGAACGGGGAGCAGGCGTGGCTGAACCACGTTGCGGATCGGGCAACGACTCTGTACCCGCGTTTGGTTCGTCCCGTGGGGGAGAGGTTTGCGCACCCCGCGAAAGGTAAGCAGGGGTATGACAGTTTGCAGGTGGATGATTTTCTGGATCGTCTGGGCCGGTTCTTTGACGACGAAGACACGCTTACCGCCGAGGAGGTTCGCCACCTCACGTTCAAAGCTGCGAAAGGTGCGGAAGCGTACCTGGAAGGCCCAGTTGACGCGTATCTTTCGCGAGTGATTGAGATTTTGCTGGCGGTGGAGTGAGCGATGCGCGACGTCGTCATTTTGGGGTCTACGGGTTCGATTGGGACGCAGGCGCTTGAGGTACTTGCTTCTCACCCGGGTCGCATGCGCGTGCGCGCCCTCGCGGCGGGTGGAAACAACCTCGAGCTGCTTGCGCGGCAGGTGAAGCAGTACGAACCGGAGTTCGTGGCGGTCGCGAAGGGGGATGCGCGGGAACTGCAAGACCTACTAGGTAGCCGTGTGCGCGTAGGCGTGGGGGAAGCCGCGGTGGCGCAGGCCGCGGGAATGCTGGGGCCCGAAGGTGTGGTGCTGAACGGTATTACCGGTGGGATCGGTCTTGAACCCACGCTCGCGGCATTGCGCAGCGGCGCTCAACTGGCGCTCGCGAACAAGGAATCCTTAGTGGTGGGCGCGCCGCTCGTGCGCGCGGCGATGATCAGGCCCGGGCAGGTCACCCCCGTGGACTCGGAACACAGTGCAATCGCCCAATGCCTAGCGGCCGGTAAGCACGAAAAAGGACTCACTTCCCCCGTGGTTACGGGCAGCAGTGAGGTCGCACGGCTCGTGCTTACTGCCTCCGGAGGGCCATTCCGGGGACGCACTCGGGCGGAACTGACGGACGTAACCGCAAAGCAGGCGCTGGCGCACCCCACGTGGAGCATGGGGCCGGTGGTGACGATCAACTCCTCTACCCTCATGAATAAAGGCTTGGAACTGATTGAAGCGTCGGTGTTGTTTGACGTCCCGGCGGAAAAGATTGACGCGGTTGTGCATCCGCAGTCGATTGTGCATTCAATGGTGACGTTTAAAGATGGGGCGACGATCGCGCAGGCATCACCACCGGACATGAAGTTGCCGATTGCACTGGCCCTGTCGGCGCCACAGCGGTGGGCAGATGTGGAAGCCCCCTGCACGTGGGGTGAACCGACGTCGTGGACATTCGAACCTGTGGATAATCAGACTTTCCCGGCGGTGAACTTGGCGCGCAGTGCGGTGGCGGCGTCTGACACGCACCCGGCGGTGCTGAATGCAGCGAACGAAGTGTGCGTGGACGCGTTTCTAGCTGGACACTTACAGTACCTGGAAATCGTGGACACGGTTGCGCGCGTGCTTGACGAACATACCGGTGTTGATGGGCCAACCTTCGAGCAGATTGTGCAGGTGCAACACTGGGCTGTGGAGCGGGCCCGGAACCTCATTGCGGATCAGTGAACTTGAACGCGACACTGTCGAACTTGAACGCGACACTTGTCGAACCTGAACGCGTAACGGTTAAACGTAAAGCCGCAACCGTTGAACTTGAACACAGAACCGTGAGGGCGAATAATCGTCGGGAGGTTTGTTTCGATTCCACCGAAGGAGCGTCATGGGTTACCTGTTAGGCATTGTGTTGGCGATTGTGGCGTTGATTCTTTCGGTGGCGCTACACGAGCTAGGGCACCTGCTGCCCGCTAAGAAGTTCGGGGTATACGTCCCTCAGTACATGGTAGGTTTTGGCCCCACCCTGTGGTCTAAGAAACGTGGGGACACGGAATACGGGGTGAAAGCCATTCTTTTGGGTGGGTACGTTCGGTTGGCAGGTATGTTCGCTCCTGCCCGTGAGGGGGTGCGCACACACAAAGCCGATGGCAGACCCACGCTCGCACAGGAAGCGCGGGAAGCTTCTGCGGAGGAACTGCCAGCTGGGCGGGAGCCGCAAGCGTTTTATAACCTGTCGGTGCCTAAAAAGCTGGTGGTGATGCTAGGTGGTCCAACGGTGAATCTCGTCATGTCGATTGTGCTGATCGCGATCGTGATGATGGGCATCGGGGTGCAGCAGCCGGTGACGAAACTTGCGCAGGTTCCGCAGTGTTTGGGCCAGTGCGAGCAGGGTGCGCCGAAAAGTCCGGCGTACGAGGCTGGTTTGCGTGCGGGGGACACGGTGGTGACTTGGAATGGGCACCGGGTGGATACGTGGCCGCAGCTGGTGGAGCAAATCACGGCGTCCGGTTCACGCGCGGTCCCGGTGCAGGTGCAGCGCGAGGGCAAGACTAAGAGTTACACGGTCGCACCCAAGTCCGTGGACGGGCAGGCGAAAGCTGGGATAGTGGCCGGCTTTGAACGCCGGCGCGCTAGCGTGGTGGATGTGGCGGACGCGTCGTGGCACACGTTCACGGCTACCGCAGCGGTTGTTCTGCGCTTGCCGAAAGCAGTGTGGGACACCACGGTCGGGCTATTCCAAGATCAGCCGCGCGACCCGAACTCGGTGCTGTCCGTCGTTGGAGTGGGGCGTTTAGCCGGGGAAGTTTCTGCCGATACGAATCCGCAGGTTACGGTGTGGGACCGCGCCGGTGTGCTGCTGTCCTTGTGGGGCTCACTGAACATGGCGCTGTTCGTGTTCAACTTGATCCCACTGCCCCCGCTCGACGGTGGACACGTGGCGGGTGCCCTGTGGGAAGGTGCGCGGCGCACCTACAACCGGATGCGCCGTAAACCAGATCCGGGGCCGGCAGATACGGCGCGCCTCATGCCCCTGACCTACACTATGGTGCTCGTATTCGCGGTGATGACGCTCGTGCTGATAGCAGCCGATATTATTAACCCGATTCACCTGCTGCGTTAACTTGGGTAATCTACGGCCCTCGCGCAAGCATACGTGCGGGCCTAGTGCAGACTAGTTGGGGCATCGAATCAGATTACTAACTACGTCGGCGGGGTAGGGAATGCGCAATGGCCCACCATGAGTCGATTTTTACGAACTAACAGAGGATAATGACAGCGTGACTGCAGTGAATCTAGGAATGCCCGAGGTAAAAGAACCACCGTTTCCGCGCAAGAAAACCCGCTTGATCCACGTGGGGGATGTGCCGGTGGGCGGTGGATCCCCGATATCCGTCCAGTCGATGACTACAACAAAGACCACTGACATCGGGGCAACCTTGCAGCAGATCGCCGAGTTGACCGCTGCTGGCTGCGACATTGTGCGGGTAGCGTGCCCATCGGCAGATGATGCGGAAGCGCTGCCGATTATCGCGAAGCAATCCACGATCCCCGTGATTGCGGATATCCACTTCCAACCCCGCTACGTGTTCAAAGCCATTGAAGGTGGCTGCGCGGGGGTGCGTGTGAACCCGGGGAACATCCGCAAGTTCGACGACCAGATTGAAGACATCACCAAGTGCGCTCGCGACCACGGGACGTCGCTGCGCATCGGGGTGAATGCCGGGTCGCTGGACAGGCGGATCATGGAAAAGTACGGGAAGGCAACGCCGGAGGCGCTCGCGGAGTCCGCGATGTGGGAAGCGTCGCTTTTTGAGCAATACGACTTTCACGACTTCAAGATTTCAGTGAAGCACCACGATCCAGTGGTGATGATCCGCGCGTATGAGATATTGGCGGAAAATGGTGATTGGCCCCTTCACCTGGGGGTGACGGAAGCGGGCCCGCAGTTCCAGGGAACAATCAAGTCTGCCACGGCGTTTGGTGCGCTGCTGCGCCAGGGGATTGGCGACACGATCCGCGTGTCTTTGTCGGCCCCTCCGGTGGAGGAAGTGAAGGTGGGAATTGAGATCCTCCAGTCTATGGGCTTGCGTGAGCGCACGTTAGAGATTGTGTCGTGCCCGTCGTGTGGGCGCGCACAGGTAGATGTTTATGCCTTGGCAAACGAAGTCACGGAAGGCCTCAAGGAACTGACTGTTCCCCTGCGGGTGGCGGTTATGGGCTGCGTGGTGAACGGGCCTGGGGAAGCGCGTGAGGCTGACCTGGGCGTGGCTTCTGGTAACGGGAAGGGCCGGATTTTCATTAAGGGCAAGACGGTGGCGTCGGTGCCGGAGAAAGAGATCGTCCCTACCCTTTTGGAGCATGCTCACCGGCTGGCAAAAGAAATGGGGCTTGAGGAAGGCTCCGGTCACGTAGACGTCTTGGCTTAGCACCCCGTTTGGTTCTCACGCCCTCAGCCGGGCTGGTATTTAAGACTTGGTTTCGTCCTCAGGCGGCTTTGACGTAGTCTTTTAGATGTGCTGAAAAACATGTCTGATTACTTTGTCCGAACCCTTCGGGAGGACCCGGCTGACGCGGAAGTTGCGAGCCATAAATTGATGGTCCGGGCGGGTTATATCCGCCGGACTGCTCCGGGGATTTACAGCTGGTTGCCCCTGGGGTTGAAGGTGTTGCGTAATGTCGAACGCGTGGTGCGTGAGGAGATGGACGCGGCCGGGGCTCAGGAGGTGCTGTTCCCCGCGTTGCTGCCTGCGGAGCCGTATCAGAAGACGGATCGTTGGGACGAATACGGTCCGACGCTGTTTAAACTTAAGGACCGGCGTGGGGGCGACTACTTGTTGGCACCGACTCACGAGGAGATGTTCACGCTCCTGGTGAAGGACTTGTATTCGTCGTATAAGGACTTGCCAACGGTTTTGTATCAGATTCAGACGAAGTATCGCGATGAGGCGCGGCCGCGGGCAGGGGTTATTCGCGGCCGGGAGTTCGTCATGAAGGATGCGTACAGTTTCGATATTGACGATGAGGGGTTGGACGCGTCTTACGATTCACAGCGGGCGGCGTACCAGCGGATCTTTGATCGGTTGGGGTTGCCGTATGTGATTTGTGCAGCCATGTCGGGCGCGATGGGGGGTTCGCGTTCGGAGGAGTTTTTGCATCCCTGTGAGATTGGTGAGGACACGTTTGTGCGTGCCCCGTCGGGTTACGCGGCGAACGCGGAGGCAGTGGTGACTCCCGCGCCTGATCCGGTGGATGCGTCGCACGTGCCGGCAGCGGATGTGCGGGATACGCCGGATGCGGGGACGATTGAAGATTTGGTGCGGGTGTCGAATGAGCTTTATCCGCGTGCAGATCGGCCGTGGGAAGCGAAGGACACGTTGAAGTCCGTGGTGCTCACCGTCGTTCACCCAGGTGGGGAGCGGGAAGTGGTTAACTTGGGGATTCCCGGTGACCGCGAGGTGGATATGAAACGCGTGGAAGCTTCGTTCGCACCGGCGGAAGTGGAGATGGCGACTGCTGAGGACCTGGCGCAGCATCCGGAGTTGGTACCGGGGTTCTTGGGCCCGCAGGCGTGTGGTCCAAACTATGAGGGACGGACTGTGGATGCGGATGGTAACCCTTCGGGTTCGGTTCGGTTCCTGGTCGACCCGCGGGTGGTCGATGGTACCGCGTGGATTGCAGGTGGTAACGCGGTCGGTAAGCACGTGTATAACCTCGTGATGGGCCGGGATTTCACTGCCGATGGCACGGTAGAGGCCGCGCAAATCCGGCAGGGGGATCCGTCACCGGATGGGTCTGGGCCGTTGCAGTTGGCGCGTGGAATCGAAATTGGGCATATTTTCCAGCTTGGCCGCAAGTACGCGCAGGCATTGGATTTGAAGGTGTTGGATCAGAACGGAAAATCCCAGGTTGTGACCATGGGGTCGTATGGCATTGGGGTGTCTCGCGTGCTGGCAGCGCTTGCGGAGTTTTACCACGATGAGAAGGGGTTGTCTTGGCCCATGGTGGTGGCACCGTTCCATTTGCAGGTAGTCGCTGCGGGTAAGGGGGAGGAGATCTTCTCGACTGCAGCGGATATTTCTGCGGCCGTGTCCAAGGCTGGATTCGACGTGTTGTATGACGACCGGAAAAAGGTGTCTGCGGGCGTAAAGTTCGCGGATTCGGAACTTATGGGGATGCCCTACGTGCTCGTGGTTGGGCGCGGTTTGAAGCAGGGCGTGGTGGAGCTACGTGATCGGCGTGGCAAGTCTGCACGCGAGATCCCTGTGGCGGACGCAGCTCAGGTTATTAAGGCGGAGTTAGAAGCGAATTTGGAGGCAAACGAATGACGGTTCGTGATATCCGAGTTATTGGGGACCCGGTGCTGCGCACGCCGTGTGAGCCGATTACGGAAATTGATGAGGCAGTTAAGCACCTAGTGGACGATCTGTTGGAGAACGTCGATGAAGAAGGGCGTGCGGGGTTGGCGGCGAACCAGATTG
The DNA here is from genome assembly GCF_032085515.1 of Gleimia hominis. Classification (GTDB taxonomy): domain Bacteria; phylum Actinomycetota; class Actinomycetes; order Actinomycetales; family Actinomycetaceae; genus Gleimia; species Gleimia hominis. The sequence continues at coordinate 23,850 of NZ_JASXSX010000003.1, read as the reverse complement.
GGGTTGGTTTGCGCGCATTCTCGTGGAATATTGACGGCGAGGTGGATTACATCCTCAACCCCCGCATCGTGGAGTTGTCTGAGGATGAGTATCAAGATGGCGACGAGGGCTGCTTGTCGGTTCCTAACCTGTGGTTTCCTACGAAGCGGGCTTGGTACGCACGGGCCGAGGGCATCGACTTGGATGGGAAGAAGAAGGTCGTTGAGGGTGAAGAGCTCATGGGGCGCTGTATTCAACATGAATGCGATCACCTCGATGGCATGCTCTACTTAGATCGCTTGGATCGGGCAATGCGACGCAAGGCGATGAAGCAAGTGCGCGAGATTATGGGATGATTTACCCTCGCGCGCATGAAGATCCCGCACTGTTACCACTGCACTTGCAGTCTTTAGGTACGCGGGCATCGTTGCACTTGCAGTCTTTAGGTACGCGGGCATCGTTGCACTTGCAGTCTTTAGGTACGCGAGCACCGTTGTACCTGCAGCATCCAAGTACGACGTGTCACCGTTCTTTATAAGGCATGTTGCGCTCTTGTGTAACGCGCAAAAGTGAGGCAAAATAATGATGACGGCTACAGTTGTTTAGCTGGCAGACCAGGCGAGTCTGGTTGGATCAGTCTAGCTGCCAGCTAGGAAGTGTAGTTCTATAACTTGATAGTTTGTTACACCGCTGAGGCGTGTGGGTGTCTCTTAGGGCTGGACGTAGGGGAAGACGATCTGGTCAACTTGAAGGAGGCAACGACATGACCGGGAGTTTTACGCGCGGTGTACTTTTTGTGCATTCAACCCCGCCGGCGCTGTGTCCACACTTGGAGTGGAATGTCTCCGGTGTGCTCGACCAGGCTGTGAACCTGGAGTGGACTGACCAGCCGGCGGCGCCCGGTATGGTGCGCACCGAGTATTCTTGGGTCGGCCCAGTTGGAACGGGGGCCCGGCTGGCATCTGCACTGCGTGGGTGGGAGCATTTGCGTTACGAGATCACGGAGGAACCGGTGCGTGGATCCGATGGTGCGCGTTGGTGTCATACGCCGGACCTGGGGATTTTTCACGCCCCGATGGACACGTCAGGGAACATGATGGTTCCCGAAGACAGGGTCCGGGCTGCGATGGAGTCCTCCAGTGATTTAGCTTCGTTGCGTGAGCGTCTGAACTTGGCGTTGGGACAGGCGTGGGATGATGAGTTGGAACCGTTCCGGTATGCGGGCGCAGGTGTGCCTGTGCGTTGGTTGCACCGGGTCGGATAAAGCTTCGCGGGCGGTAATGTTTGAGTCAAATAGGGGGCGTGAGTGATGAGTGGTGTTTCGATTGCTCAGATGCTGGGGATTGATTTGCCTGAGGAACAGGGAAAGCTGGCGTCTTTGAACGGTGACAAAAACACGCCTCGTGGCGAGGAATCGGGAGCAAAGAAGTCCGCGCAAGGAAGCGCACAAATTTCGGACAATCCCGGTGGGGTAGATGACCACACGCTAGAGGTGATCACTGGGGCGCTGCTGAACGAGTCCGCATTGCCCGCAGAATCGTATACGCCAAACGCGCGGCTGAAAGAAGACTTCGACTTAGACACGATTGGTCTATATGCGGTGGTAGCAGCTGTGGAAGACGATCTGGGTCGCTCCGTGGCCGACTCGGATGTGGACAGTGCCCGCACGTTCGCCCAGCTGTGCGCCCTGTTTAGCTAACGAGCTTGCACGCATCGCTTACCCCACTATTGTCATGTGAAGCGTTTAGCTGGCAGCTTAGGAGCCTCGCGCGTAATTTCGGCTGCGAATGATTAAGAGGGGGGATCCGTTCGGATCCCCCCTCTCGCTGTGCGGCCGTCTAACTGCCCCGTCAGCTACCCGACACGGTCAGGTATAACAGTGCAAGTAGCGCCTTAGGCATCACCACCGGCTGAGCCGGAGGAACCGGCGTTCACGTTCGTGAGGTCGTATTTCTCGATCGCCTGCGCAACCACGGACCGGTCAATGCTGCCTTCATCCGCAAGGCCTTGGAGGGCGCGAACTACCACTGATTCCGCGTCGATGTAGTAGTGGCGGCGGGCTGCGGGACGAGTGTCAGAGAAACCGAAACCATCTGCACCGAGCGTGTAGTATTCGCCGGGTACCCACTTGCGAATCTGGTCGGGGACCAGGTGGTCGAAGTCAGAGGTAGCCACGGTGGGGCCGTCTAGTTCAGCGAGTTTCTCGCTCACGTACGGAACTTTCGCTTCGTCCTCGGGGTGCAGGTAGTTGTGCTGATCAGCGTCCATACCGTCGCGACGTAACTCGTTCCAGGAGGTAACCGAGTACGTTGCGGCAGCTACGCCCCAGTCTTCGCGCAGCAGTTTCCGTGCCTCGCGGATCCATGGCACTCCCACGCCGGACGCTAAGAGTTTAACGGTAGGTCCATCTCCCTCTGGATCATCCAGTCGGTACAGGCCGCGGATAATGCCGTCTACATCCACGCCTTCCGGCTCCGCGGGTTGGTGCATGGGCTCGTTGTAAACCGTGAGGTAGTACATGACGTTGCGGTCCCGGTTCTTCTCGTTCGGCCCATACATGCGTTCGATCCCGTCGTACACAATGTGGCGGATTTCGTATGCGTACGCCGGGTCGTACGAGACAACCGCGTGGTTTGTTGCCGCAAGAACCGGGGAGTTACCGTCCATGTGCTGCAAACCTTCACCCGTGAGGGTGGTGCGTCCCGCGGTGGCGCCAATTATGAAGCCGCGCGACAGTTGGTCTCCAGCGGCCCAGAACTGGTCGCCGGTGCGTTGGAATCCGAACATGGAGTAGAAAATGTAGAACGGAATCATCGGCAGGTTGTGGGTAGCGTAAGACGTACCCACCACTTGCATCGCTGCGGTGGAACCGGCTTCGTTAATGCCGGTGTGCAGCAACTGGCCTTTTTCAGATTCCTTGTACGACAGCATCATGTCGGCATCCACCGCCGTGTAGTTCATGCCGTACGTGTTGAAAATTTTCGCGGTTGGGAACACGGCGTCGAGCCCGAAGGTGCGTGCCTCATCGGGAATGATCGGCACGATGTGTTTACCGATGTTCTTGTCTTTAATGAGGTCCTTGAACAACCGCACCAGTGCCATGGTGGTCGCGACTTCCTGGTGGCCCGAGCCTTTCGCGAGGGCGCGGAACGGTTTGTCGGCTGGCATGGGGAGCGCCGGGTCTTCCTGGTGGCGGCTCGGTAGGTAGCCCCCTAGGATCCGGCGGCGTTCCTGCATGTACTGCAGAGCCGGATCGTCGTCAGCTGGCTTGTAGTACGGCGGCATGTACGGATCTGCTTCAAGCTGCTCGTCTGTGATAGGAATGCGAAGCCGGTCGCGCAGGCCCTTCAGGTCTTCGAGCGTGAGTTTCTTCATCTGGTGCGTGGCGTTACGGCCCGCGAAGTGCTTACCCAGGATGTAGCCCTTAATGGTGTGCGCCAGAATGACGGTGGGTTGGCCGGTGTGTTCAACCGCTGCCTTGTATGCGGCGTAGACCTTGCGGTAGTCGTGGCCACCGCGACCGAGCGCCCAGATGTCTTCGTCAGACCAGTTTTCCACCATTGCTTTGGTACGTGGGTCCCGGCCGAAGAAGTGTTCGCGCACGTATGCGCCATCGTTGGCTTTGAACGTCTGGTAGTCACCGTCCACGGTTTCGTTCATGATGTTTACCAGCGCTTGGTCTTTATCCGCAGCGAGTAGCTGATCCCAACCGCGGCCCCACACGACCTTGATTACGTTCCAGCCGGCACCGCGGAAGAACGCTTCGAGCTCTTGGATGATTTTCCCGTTACCACGTACGGGGCCGTCGAGGCGCTGCAGGTTGCAGTTGACGACGAAAGTGAGGTTGTCCAGGCCCTGCTGTGCGGCGAGTTGAAGCATGCCGCGGGATTCTGGTTCGTCCATTTCCCCGTCCCCAAGGAACGCCCACGTGTGTTGCTGGGAGGTGTCTTTGAGGCCGCGTAAGTCTAAGTACTTGTCGAACCACGCCTGGTAGATCGCTTCCGCAGGCCCGAGCCCCATGGATACCGTCGGGTACTCCCAGAAGTCTGGGAGTTGACGTGGGTGCGGGTATGAGGGGAGGCCGTGTTTGGCGGAGACTTGCTGGCGGAAGCCATCCATTTCTTCTTCACTGAGCCGACCTTCGAGGAAGGCACGGGCGTATACGCCGGGGGAGGAGTGGCCTTGGAAGAACACGTGGTCGCCCCCACCGGGGTGGTTTTTCCCTCGGAAGAAGTGGTTGAATCCCACTTCGTACAGGGTGGCGACTGATGCGTAGGAGGAAATGTGGCCACCTACTTGCACGCCGGGGCGTTGCGCCCGGGTTACTTGAACCGCAGCGTTCCAACGCATCCACCGGCGGTATTGACGTTCCGTCTTTTCATCGCCCGGGAAGTACGGTTCTTCTTGTACGGGGATGGTGTTCACGTACGGTGTCGTCAGCTCCATCGGGAGGCGCACGTCGCGGCGCTGGGCTTCGTGAAGCATGTGGAGCAGGATGTAACGTGCCCTCGGACCACCTTTTTCGTCGATCAGGCCGCTGAGGGATTCTAACCACTCGGCGGTTTCCTCCGGATCGTTGTCTGGTACCTGCCGGAGTACCCCGTTGATAATCGGACGTTCAGGATATGTAGCCACAAGTCCTCTTTTCTTTGTTGTTACCGCACGCTGCTATGCGTGCGCGCTCTCATACCTTCTATCATCGTCGTTTTCGCACGAAATTTCATTACGATGAAGGACTTTAGTCACGCGAGATATGTCTCGATTGTGTCACACCGCAAGAATGCGTTGGTTTTCGCTGTTTTATGGGTAAACTATGGGACGTGAGTTCAAACGCAATCCAGGAAGGCATTGTTCCCACTGTGGATAGCCTTGGTTTTAAAGATGGCCAGGTAGTTCAAGAGTTTTATTGGGATGAGGACGTGGACGACCCTTTGCGTCGTCATATTGAGCAGGTTACGGGTGAGGCGCTCGTTGACGGTGAGTACGGCAATGTTGTCGACGGAGTCATCATTTGGTGGCGCGCTGATGACGCTCAGGAGGAAGACTTGGCGGACGTCCTGCTCGACTGCATTTCCGATTTAGACAACGGGGGGCTCGTGTGGGTGTTGACCCCAAAGCCCACGGATGCGCAGCACGTGTCCCCTAATGATGTGGCGGAGGCTGCGCGTATCGCAGGTTTGCATGCCACGTCCGCTGAGGTGGTGGCGCCTCAATGGACTGGTATGCGGCTAACGGCAGCGGCGAAGTGAAATCGTAATCCGCACCTTCTGAGAGTGGGGATTAAAGCTAAACCTAAAGTTAAATAGGGCATCAAGCTGAACAGGTGTCAAGCTAAACGGCGCCACAAAAATCAAATCCGAACGTGCGCGGCCCATCTGGCGGAGCGTTGCGACACTAATGCGACGCTCCGAGGCTGGAGGGCCGCGTTCGTCTACGCGGTGGGCTTGCCCTTTGTTTACTGACATCTAGTTAGGCGGAGTTCTTTTGCCGGGGAGGAGGCCTTGTGAGAATTGGTATGAGGCGGTAAAAGGAGAATTCGTTCGATTCTTTAGACACCTGAGTGTCTCGCTAAAGCAGAAACAAGGTATCTAGTCGGAGCAGTTTTCTCACGGTCCAGCTGTTAATCCCTGTGAGGACGAGCATTCAGCTCCTTCCTTATAGCTGCTGTGCTAATTACGTACACAAGAGGTAACACAACCAAAATGGTTAATACCCACCCCTTGTGTTCTCTCAAAAGATCAACGAGGGTCGTGTTGAACAATGGTGCGCCAATAGCGACTATCGTTAGGCAAAGCAGTGAGACTGCGATGCCCTTGATTACAGTCTTCATTTGAATCCCAACGTGTCTCATTGTCAGCGGAGTGCTTACAACTTCTGTTCCGCAACGAGTTTGAATATCCGACGTGAGGGCAACAACACTTACGCAACATAAAAGCTGTTTAAGTGTTGTTATGTTAATTCAGACACACCCGTACAAGCTTGTCAATAGATAACGAACACCTCTAAATTCCGCGTAAGTCTACTCACAACAGGAGTAGCCCCCGCGAGTCGTAGACGGAGTCGCTACTCATTCCTTGGTCGCGGTGGGCGAGGCATCCCTCGCATTGGGGGATTCAAGTGGTTGTGTCCGTCATCTCATCCAAAACGGCAACTGACTAGCATCGCAGAAAACATGAGAAAACCTTGGAATACTAGCCAAAATATGGAAGTCGAGGGGACATTAAACATGCAAAGCATTGTGTCTTGGGTGAGTGGTAATGGTGGGCCCAGAGGGACTTGAACCCCCGACATCCACGGTGTAAACGTGGCGCTCTAGCCAACTGAGCTATAGGCCCTGCGTGCGCTGGTGTAACCAGCAATCTTCGCAACGAAATAGAGCTTACCCTGACTCGGCTTAAAAAACCCAATTGATTAATGAGTTTCAGGGGGAAAGTGGTTAGAGTCACGAAGTGCAGTGGAGTTGGCGGGCATAAAGTAAGGAGGTCCTCGCGGACCTCCTGGGTATTCGCAGTTTTGAAGCAACCGCGAACCTTTAATACAAAGGTTAGGTTTTGCTTCAAAAAAACTAATGCAACTTAGTTCTGCTCATCCTCTTCCGCATGCTCGTGATGCATCTTCGGAGGGTATGGGGTTTGCGGGTCAGAAACACCGCGCATTGGGTTTTCTTTGTCATGCTCTTTGTGGGCATGCCCAAGTTCTGGGCTGTCTTCGCGTTTCATAACCTCTCCTTTTATAGGATCTGACGCTTCCCATTATCGCATGAAAACATTCTGATTGACCTATTAAATCAATCACCAGCTCGCATGCTCATTTCCGCTGTGTGGCACACTTTTCTTACCTTTCATGTTTTCCGCGCGCCCACTTGTGCGAGTTTCTTCTGGACGTGTTCATGTTTCTTTCCTTTATTTTGCTTGAGGGGAAAGCTCCGAGCGGTTTCTAAACGATGTCTGCAAGCCCATGTGGTTGCTGCACGATGGATACAAATCAGAGCGGCTTCTAAACGATGTATGCAAGCCCGAACGGTTTCTAAATGATGTTTGCAAGCCCAAGTGGTTACTGAACGGGTAATATCACTAAACTGAAACAAAAAGTCGCAAACTAAGAACTTATGAGTTCTAAACTGTGATCTGCTAGCTTTGTAACATGAGGCAAATGCTTGTACGCGATGTTATGGCACAGATGGAACGGATGTATCCCGCAGCCCTCCAGGAGTCGTGGGATTCAAACGGACTGATCGTCGGGGAGCCAAACCAAGTAGTGGAGTCAATTCTGCTGGCGGTCGACCCAGTACCTCAAACTGTTGAACAAGCGGTTGAAGGTAACTATGACATGCTCATTACGCACCACCCCCTGTACCTGCGCGGCACTAACAGCGTGTCTTGTACCGATTACAAAGGGCGGATGGTGCATGAACTAATTCGTGCGAACGTGTCCCTCATGAATGCGCACACGAACGCAGACGCGGCCGCGCGTGGAGTCGCGTGGTCACTTGCACATGCGCTTGGTTTCGAAGGCACGCCGTTCGAACCGCAAGAATCCCAAAAAACAACCCAGCTCGTTGGCCTTGGACGCTACGCGGATCTAGAAGAAGAAACGACACTGGGGGAGTTCGCAGCGCGGGTGGCGCAGGCGCTCCCAGCCGGGCCGCATGGAATCTACGTTGGAGCGCCCTACGGGGCGGACGGCAGCATGCCAATCAAGCGCGTAGCGGTCTCTGGTGGGGCGGGCGACTCGTTCTTGCAAAAGGTCCGCGAACTAGGGACAGACGTGTACGTAACCGCAGATCTGCGCCACCACCCGGCATCGGAGCACCTGAGTGAAGGGAAGCCGGCCCTCATCAGTGGATCCCACTGGGCAACCGAATGGCTGTGGCTCCCCAACCTGCAAGACGACCTGCAAGCCGCGCTCCCCGGCGTGCAAGTGGACTTATCCCGAACCTGTACTGAACCGTGGCAAGAACACAAGAGAACTTTGGGATAGGCAATAAGTCACCATTAAACTTGAGGTGAGGGTGCCCTCAAGGAAAACTTCATAACCGCACGAACGTACCACTGGTGGGAGGCCAAAAAATGAAAGCATCACCGGAGCAACAACAAATCCTTTTAGACCTGCAGGCAGCAGACCGGCGGATTGCGCAACTAAAAACTATCCGCAAGAAACACCCTGTAGTAGCCACGCTGGACGAACTTGGGGCGCGGCGAGATGATCTGGAACGCGCTCTCATTGGGGCCAGGTCAAAAGAAAAAGATGTAGACCGGGATGTTAAACAGGTGGAACACGACCTCGAACGGCTCGAAGCCCGTCAAGACAGCATGCAGGGGCGCCTAGACGCTGGGAAAGGCACGTCAAAAGACCTGATGGCCATGCAGCACGAGCTGAATCAGATGGCGAAACGGCGGGGCGAACTGGAAACCACGGTTATCCAAGTAATGGAAAAACGCGAACGCGCCCACGAAGCCGTTACCAAACTCGAAGATCAAATGAACCAGGTGGGGGCCGACCAGGCGAAGGCGCGGGAAGAACTGGGCACCGCCATGTCCGACGTGGAAGCGGAGCTGGAAGAGAAAACGCAGCTGCGCACCAAACTTGCCGGTGAACTCGACGATGAGTTAAGCGAAGAATACGAGTACTGCCGCTCCCGCACAGGTGGGATCGGCGTTATGGAAGCGAAGGGACGCAGCATTGTCGGTATGACGGTGCAGCTATCCGAAATGGAATGGCACGAAATCAACATGCTCCCCGCAGACGAAGTGTTCCTGAGCGAAGAACTTGAATGCATTGTCGTAAAAACGGAATGATATGAAAACTAAAGAACACTCCCGCGGCCGCGTCATCACTTTGCTCGGCCCAGCATTTGTCGCGGCCGTAGCCTACGTGGATCCTGGGAACGTCGCTGCAAATATTACCGCGGGCGCCCGCTACAGCTACCTCCTCGTGTGGGTTCTTGTGCTGGCAAACGCGATGGCGGTTGTAGTGCAATACCAAAGTGCCAAGCTGGGGTTAGTTACGGGCAAATCTTTACCGCAACTGCTCGGAGACCGCCTTCCTAAACCCGTCCGACTGGGGTTTTGGGGGCAAGCAGAAATCGTTGCGGCCGCAACAGATTTAGCGGAGGTAGTGGGCGGGGCCATCGCCCTTAACTTACTGTTCGGCCTACCTTTGTTCACCGGGGGCGTGATTGTTGGCATCGTTTCCATGGTGCTGTTGGTAACGCAGGGGAAGGGCCGGCAACACGTTTTTGAACGCATAGTGATTGCGCTGCTCGTGATCATCACCATTGGATTCGTGGGTGGGTTGTTTGTGGCACCGCCGTCCGCGTCCGGTATCCTCTCTGGTTTGGTGCCCCGCTTCGCCGGGACCGACACGGTGCTGGTGGCTGCCTCAATGCTGGGCGCAACCGTGATGCCCCACGCGATCTACCTGCATTCATCCTTAGTGATCCACCGCCACCACGGCAGTGAGCACTCCACCGAACGGTTACTGCGCGCCTCCAAGTTTGACGTGACGTGGGCACTGGTTGTGGCTGGGTTCGTGAACATTGCCCTGCTTTTGCTGGCCGCATCTGCCCTGGGAGGGGTATCGGGCACCGACACGATCGAAGGTGCCTACGGGGCAATCGCCGCGCACTTAGGGCCCGTTATCGCAACCATCTTCGGCATTGGGCTACTGGCCTCTGGCTTAGCTTCAACTTCAGTGGGAGCGTACGCGGGGAGTGAAATCATGAAGGGCCTCCTCCACATAGACGTGCCGCTAGTTTGGCGCCGGCTGATCACCTTGATTCCCGCTTTGGCGATCCTGTGGTCGGGCGTTGAACCAACGTGGGCGCTTGTGGTGTCCCAAGCGGTGCTTTCGTTCGGTATTCCAATGGCGATTATTCCCCTCACGATTTACACCCGTAACCGCGACCTAATGGGCAAAAACGCGGACGGGCGTGCCCTGCAGGTAGTGTCCTCTCTGATCGCAGTGGTGATTGTGGGGTTGAACATTGCGTTGCTCGTGCTCATGGCGATGGGTGTCGACTAAACGCTGGCGCGGGTAGGGAAGTAGCGCGTAGAACTATTGCGCTTCAATCACCAGTTCGAAGTTTCGCGTCCCTTCCACCAGGTCGACCCGTTCAATCCCTTCTTTCCCCACGAGGTTTTGGGCCACGTCGAATAGTGCCGCCAAGTTGGAATCTGGTTGGTTTCGGATAATTTCACCCGTGAGGAGTCCGCGGAACCGCTTGGCCCAGTGTGAAACAACGCGCCGGCGTCCGTCTTTTATGCGCACCGCTTTAACTTTCACCAGTTCGTGCTCCCCATCGAGGCCGGGCCACGCCGCAGCGTAGGCGCCGGATCGGCAGTCAACGACCACGTCGTGGTGTGCCATCTGATCCATCACCGGTTTGAGAGTGGGGCGCCACCGGGTGGCGAGCCTGCCCACACCAGGAAGAGTCACGTCCATGGACAGGCGGTAATCAGTTATGGGCGCATTCAGATCCACGATCCCAAGCAGTGCACTTTGCACGCATACGCGCAACCCGGTTTGGTCGTTTTGCTGTGCTCCCGCTGGCCCCTGGTAGTCACCTTCCGATAGCTGTGCCGCGTCGTACAGTACCCCGGTGTAGACCTGCCAGGCGGGAGCGCTGACGCGAGTTTCAATACTGAGGTTAGCCCTTACTTGTTCCTCCAGGGATTTACCGACCTTGAGGATCTCTAGCGCGTCTGGCCGGGCACTGGTTTCGATCAGGGCGGTGAGAATCTCTTCGCGGGTGCGCGCCAGATCCTCACTGACGGGGTGGATGCGCGAGAGGTCAAAGTGCGGTCCGCTCTCCGGTCGGTGTTTAGTTTCTGAGGGTGGTAGGAGCACTAGCATGGTTCCACAATAGCGTCTGAGGGTTCGGTAGGTATAAGATCAAGGGCGGGTGAGCTGGCTGGATGGCCGCGGCCTGCAAACAGGCTGAGGAACGTCCGGACTCCACAGGGCACGATGGTGGCTAACGGCCACTCGGGGCGACTCGAGGCTAGTGCAACAGAAAGTAAACCGCCCGGCCCAAAATGGTGGGTTGGGTAAGGGTGAAACGGTGATGTAAGAGATCACCAGCACCTCAGGTGACTGAGGTGGCTAGGTAAACCCCATTGGGAGCAAAACCAAGCAGCGCGCGCAGCGGCCCGCTGGACGCGCGCGGGTAGGTTGCTAGAGGCTGTCAGCAATGGCAGTTCGAGATAGATGGCCATCGCCGACCCGGTTCTAAGCGCCTCGTCGCGAGGAATCGTGGCCGGTACAGAATCCGGCTTATAAGCCAGCTCACCTTCTATACTTTCTTGCTTTTGCTTGTGCTTTTGCTTTTGCGGGCCCGCTAAGTCGAGTGTGTTTAGTGCCTCTCAGTTGCTTCTGCAGCCTGGATTGCCGCTCCAATGATGCCTGCGGTGTTGCGTAGTTTAGCGGGCACGATAGGGGCCCGCAGTTTCAGAAGCGGTAGGAACTGGTCGTGATTTGCAGAGATGCCTCCGCCTACCACAATGAGGTCGGGGCACAGCAGCATCTCGACGTGTGCGTAGTAGCGTTGCAACCGCTGCGCGTATTTTTCGTAGCTGAGGTTGTAGCGCGTTTTCTGTGCAGAGGAGGCAACAGATTCCGCGTCTTTGCCATCTAGCTCTAAGTGTCCGAGTTCTGAGTTCGGCCACAGTTTCCCATCCAATATCAGTGCGCTCCCAATCCCCGTCCCAAGAGTTGTCACCAACACGGTGCCATTTACACCTGCGGCAGCGCCAAAACGAGCTTCGGCAATGCCCGCGGCGTCCGCGTCATTCACACCCACTGCTTCTGTGCCCAAATACTCGCGGTACAGTGCGTGCACGTCGGTGCCTGCCCACGACTGGTGAAGGTTCGCTATGAACAGCACGCGGTTGTGCGACACCGGTGCCGGCAGGGTAACGCCCACCGGCACATCCGGCCCCACCTCGCAGCGCGTTAATAGTTCAGCGCACATCTTCGTCACATTCTGCGGAGTGGAGGGCTGCGGAGTTGGTTCGGTTACCACCGGGGTTATCAGCGTGCCCTCGCTTGTATCCACGAGGGCGCCTTTGATCCCCGAGCCTCCAATGTCTATCCCAAACGCTGCGCTCATCACTGGCCCTTTCACCACTCGTAAGTTACTAACGACGTCTACCAGCCGAAAAGTTTTTGCCTAATACACATTGTTATCCACCAGGGTGATCTACCAGGCGGTTTTCATGTACTAGTTTGGCAGGGTTAAAATTTCTGCACCATCTTCTGTGACCACAATCGTGTGTTCAAACTGGGCGGTGCGGCTACCATCTGCCGTCACTACCGTCCACCCGTCGTCCCACTGCTGCCAATCCACACCCCCGAGGGTGAGCATTGGTTCGATTGTGAACACCATGCCCTCCTCCATTACCGTGTCGTACGACGGCGAGTCGTAATGCGGAATAATCAGACCCGAATGGAACGCTTCCCCAACGCCGTGGCCGGTAAAATCACGCACCACCCCGTAGTTGAAACGTTGCGCATATTTTTCAATCACCCGGCCAATCACATTGATCTCCCGGCCTGGTTTCACGGCTTTTATACCCCGCATCATGGCGTTCTTGGTGCGCTCAATCAGCAGCGAGTCTTCTTCAGAGATCGTCCCTACGGGAAACATCGCGCAAGTGTCACCGTGCACACCATCTATATAGGCGGTGACATCAATGTTCAAAATGTCCCCGTCTTGCAGTGGTCTGTCGTCGGGAATCCCATGGCAAATGCACTCGTTAATAGAGGTGCAAACCGATTTGGGGAACCCCATGTAGTCCAAACACGAGGGGTAGGCGCCTTGGGCAATAATGTACTCGTGTGCAATCCGGTCGAGCTCATCGGTTGTCACCCCGGGTTTTGCCGCCGCCCCCGCAGCCTCCAGCGCACCGGCTGCAATCGCGCCGGCACGCCGAATCTTCTCCACCGTCTGCGGGTCCTTAACGTCGGAAGCGGTGACTACCTCAGGTCCGTCGTGGAACAGGTACTCAGGCCGCTCAATCGTCGAAGGAACAGCGCGTTTTGCAGAGATCTTTCCCGGTGAAAGCAATGACATAATCTATTGAAATCCTACAGATCGGTTACATGTTTACAGCTAGGTTACTATCCGCCACAAACTCTACTCCGATTTGTAATGCTGGGGTGCAGGGAAAGAACCATCCTTAACAGCCTGCGTGTAAGCCTGCGCCGCCTGCTTCAACTGCTCACCCAGCTCCGCGAAGCGTTTAACAAAACTGGGGGTCCACGCCGTCATCCCCGCCATGTCAGACCAAACTAACACTTGCCCATCCGTGTTTGGCCCCGCACCAATCCCAATCGTGGGAATCCTCAGCGTGCGGGTAATCCGGGCGGCCGCGCGGTCAGGCACCATCTCTAAAACCAATGCGAATGCCCCCGCCTCCTGCACTGCTTCCGCGTCGGCTATCAGCTTCTCCGCGCCCAAACCGCGCCCCTGCATCCGCGGGCCACCCAGCGTGTTAACGGACTGTGGTGTGAAGCCCAAGTGCGCGCACACCGGGATTCCACTGGTAGTCAACTGCTCGATCACGTCGGCGCGTTCCACTCCACCTTCTAACTTCACCGCGTCCGCACCGGCGCGCATAAGTTCCGCAGCGGCCTCAAACCCGCGGTACTTATCACCCTCGTAAGTGCCAAACGGCATGTCCGCAACCACCAGGGGGCGGTGCACAGACCGGGCGACCGCACCGGTGGCGCGCACCATGTCATCCAACGTCACTTTCACAGTGGTGTCATACCCCAACTGCACGTTCCCGTACGAATCACCCACCAAAATCATGTCCACCCCAGCGGCTTCCATAATGGGGGCGGTGAGGGCGTCATACGACGTTAACATCGTCAGCTTCCGCCCAGCAGCCTTCGCCGCAGCCACGTGCTGCACGCGCCAACGCTTCGGTTCTTTAAAAGAAATCTCAGTATCCGAGTTGTTTGTAGTCATGCTTCTATTATCGCCTCAAGAAAAAGAAAAGCTGGCACGGCGTGTCTAAAGATGGACGGAATTGTCTCAACTACCCATTTGCGCGATAGTCTAAAAGATGTAAACGTACGTTAATCGTGGTGGTTGAATCTAATTATGGAACTAAATCCTCTAGACAAAACAGCAATGGAGCAGGCGGTGAAACAGGCCGTCAGCGCCATAGAAGCGGCAGGGGACCTGGAAGCACTAGCTCGTGTCAAGAGTGAACACATCGGCGAGGGGTCTGCGGTAACGGCTGCTAACCGGGAAATCAAAAACCTTCCCGGAGCTGACAAAGCAACAGCAGGCCGCGCGGTCGGAGCTGCCCGCAAAACTATTAACGAAGCCTACTTTGAGCGCAAAACCCAGTTGGAACGCGAACACGAAGCACACCAACTCGAAGTGGAAACCGTGGACATAACCACGCCCGCAAACCGTTCCCTCCCCGGCGCGTGCCATCCGTTGCAGACAATCCAAGACGAAATCACCGACTTCTTTGTATCACTCGGATGGGATATCGCCGAAGGTCCCGAAGTGGAACACGAGTGGTTCAACTTCGACGCCCTAAACTTCGACGCAGACCACCCCGCGCGGCAAATGCAAGACACGTTCTACATCGACGGACGTTCAGTTGGCGGACAAGACCCAACGGATGCACACCTCGTGCTCCGCACCCACACTTCGCCCGTGCAAGCCCGGGAACTACTGAGCCGGTCCGTACCGCTCTACGTGGCGTGCCCCGGCAAAGTATTCCGCTCGGACGAACTGGATTCAACCCACACCCCAGTTTTCCACCAAGTTGAAGGGCTGGCGGTAGACAAAGGCCTGACCATGGCAAACCTCAAAGGGGTGCTCGACCACTTCGCGCGCGCCATGTTCGGCCCGGAAGCGAAAACCCGGCTGCGACCAAGCTACTTCCCATTCACCGAACCCAGTGCTGAAATGGACCTATGGTTCCCACAGAAGAAAGGCGGCGCCGGCTGGATCGAATGGGGTGGCTGCGGCATGGTCAACCCCAACGTCCTCAAAGCCTGCGGCGTGGACGCAAGTGAATACACCGGTTTCGCATTCGGCATGGGCCTGGAACGCACCCTCATGCTGCGCCACTCCATCGCTGACATGCACGACATCGTAGAGGGAGACCAGCGTTTCTCCCTCCAGTTCCCCGGGAAGGTGAAGTAACAAAAATGCCTAACGTACCTATCTCTTGGTTAAAAGACCACGTTGAGGTCCTGCCGGGCACGGACGCGCGGACACTCGCGCAAGCCCTCGTGAAAGTCGGGCTGGAGGAAGAAGAAATCCACCCCGCGCAGGTAACGGGCCCCCTCGTGGTGGGGAAAGTCCTCACGCTGGATGCGAAAAAACAAACGAACGGTAAGGTCATTAACTACTGTCGCGTCGACGTTGGGGCGCACAATGACCCGCCCGGAACGGGCAAGGAACCGTCCGAACTGCCGTCACGCGGCATCATCTGCGGGGCCCATAACTTCGGTGTCGGCGACTACGTGGTGGTGTCGCTGCCGGGCGCAATCTTGCCGGGCGAGTTCAAAATCAGTGCCCGCAAAACATACGGCCACATTTCCGACGGCATGATTTGTTCTGAACGGGAACTGGGGTTGGGCACAGATCACGATGGCATTATTGTGCTCAACAAGCAGTACGCAAAAGAGGACATTCCCCCCATTGGGGAAGACGTGATTGAGTTCTTGGGATTAGGGCAAGAACTACTTGAAATCAATGTCACCCCCGATCGCGGATACTGCTTTTCAATGCGCGGGGTGGCGCGCGAATACGCGCACTCAACGGGCGCGCACTTTACCGACCCCGGGCTGGCAACTACTCCGGAAGCAAACGAGCAGGGCTTCCCCGTCGAAGTTGAAGACGACGAACCATTGCGCGACCACGTTGGTTGCAACCGTTTCGTCACCCGCGTGGTACGCGGCGTTGACCCACAAGCCCCAACGCCCCGGTGGATGGTTGAGCGGCTCGAAGCAATGGGGATGCGTTCGGTTTCGCTCGCGGTCGACATCACCAACTACGTGATGCTCGACCTGGGCCAACCATTGCATGCCTACGACCTATCCGCCCTAGCCGGCCCACTAGTGGTTCGGCGCGCTCACCCGGGGGAGAGTCTGCGGACCCTAGACGACGTGGAGCGGAACCTGGATCCGGAGGACCTGCTGATTACAGACTCACCCGACGGTAAGCGGGCGAGCCGCATCCTGGGGCTCGCCGGAGTAATGGGCGGGCAGTACTCCGAAGTGGAGGAGTCCACAACCGACGTCTTAATCGAAGCTGCGCATTTTGATGCCGTATCGGTTGCCCGTTCAGCACGCCGGCACTTCTTACACTCAGAAGCGTCAAAGCGGTTTGAACGGGGCACGGACCCGTTGCTCCCACCCGTGGCGGCGGACATGGCTGCACGTCTGCTCGCAAAGTACGGAAATGGCTCAGTTGATCACGGCGTGTTCGACCTGAATTTTGTGCCGGAGCCCGAACTCATCATCATGCCGGTCATGGAGCCACAACGTCTCACGGGCGTCGCGTATCCGCCCGAGCGGGTAGTGGAACTTCTGGAAGAAATCGGGGCGCAAGTGGAAGGAGACGATCCACTGCAGGTCACGGTGCCGTCTTGGCGGCCAGACCTGAAACAACCGTGCGACCTGGCCGAAGAGATCGCCCGCCTAGACGGATACGACAACATTCCTTCCGAACTCCCACAGGCGCGGGCCGGTCAGGGTGTTCCCCCGCGGATGATGATGCGCCGCCGCACCCAGCATCTACTCGCTGACCTTGGGTTCGTTGGGGTTGGATCCTACCCGTTTATCGGTGATGCACACGACTTGCAGCTGATCCCTGATGATGACGAGCGCCGGCAGACCATCGAACTGCGCAACCCACTCGTAGAGGCGCGGCCGAAACTGCGTACCAACGTGCTGGATTCGCTGCTGGACGTGGCGCGGCGCAATCGCGCTCGAGGAGCGGAATCAATCCGGATTTTCGAAATGGGAATGGTAGCCCGCCCGCAGGGTGTAGTCCCGCACGATATTCCTTCAGCGCAGCAGCGTCCCCACCCCAAAGAAGTAGGTGGCTTGCATCGCGGCACACCGAAGCAACCGTGGCACCTGGGGGTTGTTGCCGGAGGTCGTGCGCAAGGCGGGGACCTCGAACGCGACTACGATTGGAAAGACGCCACGGAACTGGTGCAAGAACTGGGCCGTGAACTGGGAGTAACCATCCAGATCAGCGCGCTGTACCGGCAACCGGGCGGGCAACTGCCTCACGGGCGTCCGACACCGAAACCACTGCAAGACCCCGCGTACGCAGCGCCCTGGCACCCGGGGCGCAGCGGAATCCTTTTCGTTTCACAAAAGAAGCGGATTGTTCCTATTGGACGCGTAGGGGAACTGCACCCACGCGTAATCGACGCGTACGCGCTGCCTGCCAGGTCGATCGCTTTGGAACTTGACCTGGAGGCGTTGTTCAAACTAATCCCAGACACGCCGGTGGAGCCGCACGCGATTTCCAGTTACCCGCCTGTCAAGGAAGATATTGCGATCGTTGTGGACCAGCAGATTCCAGTTTCGATGGTGCTCGACACGATCCGCTCGGCTGGCGGTCCGCTGCTAGAAGACGTTTCGCTGTTTGACGAATATGTGGGAGACCAGATTGAGGAGGGTAAGCGTTCCCTCGCGTTCGCGCTTCGCATGCGGGCCACAGATCGCACGTTGAAAGCAAAAGAGGCTGCGAAGGTGCGTGGGGAGATAGTGGAAAAACTGTCGAACCAGTTGGGTGCCAAACTGCGGGCTTGACAAACTGACGCGCGGTTGTGCATACAAATGGAAACAGTTTTTACCTGAGTATGTTGCGGAAATCTCCCCACTCTGGGACCTTATGAGTGGGGAGAAGTCCAATTGAATGACAAAATGAGGATATGAAGATTTTGGTTGTTTGGGCTTCCCGCCATGGAGCGACGAAGGAAGTCGCCGACGTTGTGCGAGAAGAGTTATCAAACGGTGGCCACGAGGTTGCTTTAAAAGAAGCTAGCGAGGTAACCACGCTCGATAACTACGAGGGCGTAGTTCTTGGGTCCGCAGTTTATTTGACGCAGTGGGTTGACACGATGCGTCGGTTCGTTTCGAAGTTTTCGAAGCAGTTGCGCGAAAAACACTTGTGGGCATTCTCTGTGGGCCTGTCTGGAGTGCCGGGTGGAAACGTGGTGGATCCGGTCCGGGTCGGGCCAGTTTTGCTACGGATTAATCCGATTGACGAAACTACTTTTGCCGGTCGGTTGGAGCCGCGGGAGTTATCTTTGAGGGAACGTTCCGTAGCCCGGCTGGGCGGTGCGCAAGAGGGAGACTATCGGGATTGGGACGAGATTCGGCGCTGGAGTCGCTCCGTTTCTGATATGGCGAAAACTCTTTAAACACACGTGCGCGCGAGCGCGACTGCGGGCTCGAGCACGTGTGCTCGGCGGCGCGTACGGGAGCGCGCACAGGATAAGTTCGCGAGTGAGCGGGATCGCTCGCAGTTAAGTGGGCTAAGTTTACGATTCAGGCATCGAGATCATTCTCGGTGCCTGTCGTGTTTAGTGGCCTGAATGCGGGTTTGGCATCGCCGCGGTTCAGTTGGCTCGCAAAGATAATTGCATATATACTCTTTTGCATGAATGACTATTCGTTAAGTGGGGGGTACCCACATGACGCGGATGATACTCGTGCAACCAGTGAAGAACGGTAGTGGATGCAAATGAGCGAGCCAGAAATTATGCGAAGAACGCCTGACTCAAAGGCGGGGCGCCACGCAATTATCGAACAGATCCTGTCTACCCAGGCAATTACGTCGCAATCCGAGCTGCGCGACGCCCTGCAGGAGCGGGGTATCAGCGCCGCGCAAGCCACCTTGTCGCGCGACCTGTTGGAGATCCGTGCTACCAAGGTTAGGGATGCTGACGGCCGCCAGGTGTACGCGATTTCTAAGCACGAGGAGATTTCTGGTAGCGACACTCCAACCGCCGCCCAGTTGCAAAAATGGGCATCAGACTTGCTTGTTGGCGGTGCGACAGCCGGGAACCTCATTGTATTAAGAACGCCGGCAGGAGCCGCGAATCTACTGGGGTCCGCGCTCGACTACGCCCGCCACGAGCCTGTGCTCGGCCTGGTGGCGGGGGACGACACGATCATTGTGGTGTGCACTTCGGCGCAAGCCGCATCGGAATATTGCGAGCAGCTGCTCGACTGGGCTGAAGGCAAAGCACAAACCGAAGGCAAGTAGCTGAAGGCAAAGCACAAACCGAAGGCAAGTAGCTGAAGGCAAAGCACAAATCGAACGCAAGTAGCCGAAGCTAATGCATAAACCGAACGCAAGTAACCGAGCGGGAGACCGCGCAATTAGGAGTTGAAATGACTGATAAGAACCGTATTGTATTGGCCTACTCCGGTGGTCTGGATACCTCAGTGGCAATCGGTTGGATAGGTGAGCAGACCGGCAGTGAAGTGATTGCGGTGGCCGTGGACGTGGGGCAGGGCGGTGAAGACCTGGAGGTCATCCGCCAGCGCGCGTTGGACTGCGGGGCTGTGGAGGCCTACGTGGCGGATGCGCGCGAGGAATTCGCGGATGATTACTGTATTCCTGCGCTTAAGGCAAACGGGTTGTACCAGGGTAAGTATCCGCTTGTTTCCGCGATTTCGCGGCCGTTGATTGCGAAGCACCTGGTGCGGGCGGCCCGCCAGTTTGGGGCGACAACTATGGCGCACGGGTGTACGGGTAAGGGTAATGATCAGGTGCGTTTCGAGGTGTCGTTCACGTCGATGGCTCCGGATTTGAACTGTATTTCGCCGGTGCGGGATTTGGCGTTGACGCGGGATGTGGCGATTGATTATGCAACGAAGCATGATTTGCCGATTGAGACGACTAAGAATAACCCGTTTTCGATTGACCAGAACGTGTGGGGCCGGGCGATTGAAACGGGTTTCTTAGAGGACTTGTGGAATGCACCCACCAAGGACGTGTATTCGTATACTGACGATCCGACGTACCCGCCGCTGCCTGATGAGGTTGTGATTTCGTTTGAGCAGGGGGTGCCCGTTGCGCTCGATGGTAAGCAGATGAGCATGCTGGAGATTATCCAAGAGCTGAATCGTCGCGGTGGGGCGCAGGGGATTGGGCGGATTGATATTGTTGAGGACCGCCTAGTTGGCATTAAGTCCCGCGAGATTTATGAGGCCCCTGGGGCGATGGTGTTGATTGAGGCACACAAGGAGCTGGAGAACGTAACGATTGAGCGTGAGCAAGCCCGTTTTAAGAGCCGGGTTGACGAGCGGTGGGCGGAGTTGGTTTATGACGCGCAGTGGTTTTCGCCGTTGAAGGGTTCTTTGGATGCGTTTATTGAGGATACGCAGCGTTACGTCACGGGCGATGTTCGGATGACGTTGCATGCGGGTCGGGCAACCGTCACGGGGCGCCGTTCAGATTCGTCTTTGTATGATTTCAACTTGGCTACGTACGAGACTGGTGACACGTTCGATCAGTCGCATTCGCGCGGGTTCATTGAGATTTATGGGATGGCTGCGAAGTTGGCGGCGGCACGCGACGTGCGGTTCGGAAATGGGGTCGACTTCGGGGTTGGTAACCTAGCGAACGAGTGAGCTAGCTAGTTAACCCGCGATATTTTGGAGGTAGTTGTGGTTCAAGGCGCTGATCAGAAGGTGAGTTTGTGGGGTGGCCGGTTTAGTGGCGCGCCTTCGCAAGCGTTGGGAGCGTTGTCGGTGTCCACGCATTTTGATTGGCGCTTGGCACACGTGGATATTGCGGGTTCGAAGGCCCATGCCCGGGAGTTGGCGCGGGTTGGTTTGTTGACGTCCGAAGAGTTAGAAAAGATGCTTGAGGCGTTGAGCCAGTTGGATGCGGACGTTACCTCGGGTGTTTTTGCGCCTAATCCGGATGATGAGGACGTACACACCGCGTTGGAGCGGGGCCTCATGGAACGGGCGGGTGCGTTGGGTGGCAAGCTGCGTGCGGGCCGGTCGCGTAATGACCAGATTGCGACGCTTATCCGGATGTATTTGCGTGAGGAAGCGGGGCACCTAGCGGGTAATGTGTTGGATTTGGCGTCGGCTTTGATTGGGCAGGCGAAGGCTGTGGGAGATGCGGTGATGCCGGGGCGGACGCACATGCAGCATGCACAGCCGGTGCTCGTGGCCCACCATTTGTTGGCGCACGTGTGGCCGTTGTTGCGCGATGTGCAAAGGCTGGTGGATTGGGGTCGGCGTGCGGCGAAGAGCCCATATGGGGCGGGTGCGTTGGCTGGGAACACGTTGGGAATGCATCCGGAGCGGATCGCTAGTGAACTGGGTTTCGACGCGGCGTGTGAGAACTCGATTGATGCCACGTGCGCGCGTGATGTTGCGGCGGAGTTTTCGTTTATCGCCACCATGCTGGGGGTTAATCTCTCGCGGCTTGCGGAAGAGATTATTATTTGGAACACCGTGGAGTTTGGGTATGTCACGTTAGATGATTCATTTTCTACGGGCAGTTCCATAATGCCTCAGAAAAAGAACCCGGATATTGCGGAGCTGGCGCGCGGTAAGGCAGGTCGGATGATCGGCGATTTGACGGGGTTGATGTCGGTTTTGAAGGGGCTTCCCCTGGCGTATGATCGCGACCTTCAAGAAGATAAAGAACCGGTGTTCGACCAGGTTGATACGTTGGACGTGCTGCTGCCCGCGATGACGGGGATGGTGGGAACCATGGTGTTGCACACGGAACGCATGGAGTATTTGGCGCCGCGTGGGTTCTCTCTCGCGACTGATATTGCAGAGTGGTTGGTTAAACGCGGGGTCGCGTTCCGGCAGGCGCATGAGATTTCGGGTCACTGCGTGGCGCTTGCCGATAAGACGGGTCGGGAGCTGTGGGATTTGACGGATGCGGAGTTCGCGCAGATCCACCCGGCTTTAACACCTGAGGTGCGCAGCGTCCTGTCTGCTCACGGTTCGGTGTCTGCGCGCAGCGGTAAGGGGGGTACGGCTCCGCAGCGGGTGCGTGAGCAGCTTGCGGATGCGCAGCGCGAAGTGGACAATTTGCGCGCCAAGTTTGACGCGTAGGCGGCTGTGTGCGGGATAATAGCCTCGTCTAATTTCATTTTCTTGGAAGGAAGTTTCAGTGACTGACCTGATTGAAGAGCTGCAATGGCGTGGGTTGATTCGCCAGCACACGGATTTGGATGCGTTGCGCAAGACGCTTAACTCCGGGCCGGTCACTTTCTATTGTGGTTTCGATCCGACCGCACCTTCTTTGCATCATGGTCATTTGGTGCAGTTGATTTTAATGAGGCACTTGCAGCGCGCTGGGCATAAGCCGCTTGCCCTCGTTGGGGGAGCGACGGGGTTGATTGGTGACCCGCGTATGTCTGGTGAGCGGAAGTTGCAGTCTCGTGACACGGTCGCGGGTTGGGTTGAGAAGCTGCGGGCGCAGATCAGTAGGTTCCTTGATTTTGAGGGGCCCAATGCGGCTCAGATGATTAATAATCTGGATTGGACGAGCGAGCTTTCCGCGATTGATTTGTTGCGCGATTTAGGTAAGTACTTCCGGTTGGGCACGATGCTCAGCAAGGACACGGTTGCCAGGCGGCTCGAGTCGAAGGAGGGCATCTCGTTCGCTGAGTTCGCCTACCAGATTCTTCAGGCAAATGATTTCTTGCAGCTGTACCGCCGGTACGGGTGCGTGTTGGAAACCGGTGGGGATGACCAGTGGGGCAACCTGGTGGGAGGCATGGACCTCATCCATAAGACGGAGGGGAAGGATGTTCACGTCTTAACCACGCCGCTCATCACGAAGGCTGATGGCACTAAGTTCGGTAAGTCCGAGGGTGGTGCCGTGTGGCTTTCTGCGGACATGCTGACCCCGTACGCGTTCTACCAGTTCTGGTTGAACGTCGACGATGCAGACGTGATTCGGTTCCTGAAGGTGTTCACGTTCGTGCCTCGTGAAGAGATTGAGCAGCTGGCTGTGCAGGTGGAGCAGGCTCCGCACAAACGGGCTGCGCAGAAGCGTTTAGCTGCGGAAGTGACGGAATTGGTTCACGGCCCACAAAATCTTCAGCAAGTAATAGCTGCTACAGATGCGCTGTGGGGTCGTGCCGATTTGCATGAGGTAGATGCGGGGACTCTAACGGCAGCGACGAGCCAGTTGCCTAATGGCGCGGTAAAGATTGGTGCGGACACGATAGTTGACGCACTCGTCGCAGCTGGCCTGGAGAAGGGGCGGGGAGCTGCTCGGCGTACCGTAAGCTCCGGTGGTGCCTACATTAATAACCAAAAGGTAGACGGGGAAGACACGGTGATTAAGGCTAGTGATCAGCTCGCCGACGGGTCAGTACTAATCCGGAGGGGAAGGAAGAACCTCGCCGTCTTGTTCCCACAGGGCTGACGGACGATACTTGAGTCCGCTTCGCGACTGAGACGATACTTGAGTCCTTTTCGCGGCTGAGAGGTATTTCCGGACCGCACCAGCAAGGCGGAAAAACAGGTGGATATGTGGTGTCGCGTAAGTCACCACATATCCATTTGCATATCTAAAAGCAGATCGTCTAAAGTTAATGATCGTTGCGAGGGAGTGATTCGGGAAACCGAGTCTTCCGCAGCAACTAAAGCAAACTGAAAATGACGTGTTTGAAACAACAAAGTTTGATTCTGACATCCGATTCTTTCTCAGTTATGCTTGAGAAACTGCACAAACGAAGCGGTAACGCTCGTGCGGCAATATCACACTCACATGAATGACTAGCGATTAGTATTCGCTTTTCGCGTGTGTGGTGGGGTTGTTTGTGAACTTGATAGTGTGTTTTCTTGGCTTTTTTTGCTTTTTGTTTTTGTTTTTTCTTT
>NZ_JASXSX010000002.1:0-132953 GCF_032085515.1 Gleimia hominis | reverse complement strand
GGGAGAGTAAGACACCGCCACACACAAAACACATTAAACAATTTGGGGGCCGGCACACACTAGTGCCGGCCCCCAAAACACACCCACCAAAACCACGTGTAACACACACGCAAACCAGAACACACTCAAACAACACGCACGTGCTTGACCTAAACGCGCAAGCCACATAACACTCGCAAGCCAGAACACAGCTACGACCAAAAGCAGCACCCAAGCACTTGCGTAAACCACACGGTAGGCCCATACACTGAGGTATGGAACAATTCTTAGAGGTCAGGCCTAACGAAAGCATTTGTTACGAGCGCATCGGTAACCCCGATGGTCCCCTCATTATTAATATTGAAGGTCACAGTGCTCAACGCATCGCGATTCCGCAACAGTGTTTAACAGGATTAGCTGAGGCTGGGTATGACGTGGTGTCATTCGATAACCGGGATGTGGGCCGGTCGCTGCGTGCAAGCAGTCGGTACACGCTTCACGACATGGTGGAGGACACGCACGCCCTCATAAAGCATTGCGGAAAACCATCGGTACTTACGGGCCGGTCAATGGGTGGAATGATTTCCCAACTACTCGCAATAAAATACCCGGAAGAAGTGCTTGGACTGGGCCTGTTCTACACGCGCGCAAAACACACGCCAGCTACCGAAGTTCCAGTGAACACGCAGGCACCGTTTGAAGACGTTGAAAGTTATGTGCAATACCGCGAAAAGAGTATGCCGCGTCTTGCGGGCAGTAAGTACCCGTACCCGGAAGGTCACGTTGAGAAGCTTGCGCGACGAATGTGGGAACGCGGCGTGTCATTTGTTGGCAACGAACGCCAAGGGGCTGCGATGGCTGCTACCGATCCGTGGGCGGAGGAAACGAAGGGAATTAAAGTACCGACAATAATTGTGCATGGGGACGAAGATAGGGTGATTGACGTGGAAGAAGCGCGCCTACTGCACGAACTCATTCCAGGAAGCACGCTTGAGATTGTAGAAGGCATGGGGCATCAGCAACCCGCGCAGCTGACTGACTTCTTTATTGAGGCAACCACCTCGGTTGTTCCCAACATGCAGTAAGCAGGTTGCTACACTGACGCGGGCAGATACTCACCCGCGCGGTTAGCTACTCACCCGCGCGGTTAGCTACTACACCCACGAGGGTAGCCACATGCGTAAATGCCACGCGTCGTATGAAATGGTCTGCCCCGTCCAAATAGGCATAAAGAACAGTGCGGTAACCACCACCAGGGTGAAAACGAGTGCAACCACAAGCAGTGCAAATACTGGGGAACGTGGGAAAGCTAGTGCGGCGACTTCCCGAACCGCCCAAGTTAGGGTCAACGCAACAAACGGGGCAAGAACCACCGTGTAAAAGTTAAAAGTGGTGCGATCTAAATAAAGGAACCACGGTAAATACGTAGCCGCGTAACCAGTTAGCAGAACGCCCTCAACGAAAACGTTTTGGTGTCGCCAAAGCCTGTGCGCAAATACGACCACGAGCAGCACGAGGGCGGCTGCGCCCAACCACCACAGCAGCGGATTCCCCAGTGCCAGCACCGCTTGCACACATTCAGAGGAACCACAGCTACCCCCTGGTTTTTGGTAGGCAAACGAGGTCGGACGCAACTGCAGTAACCACTGCGGTGCCGACGACATGTAACTGTGGTGCGAACCTAGGCCGCGGTGGAACTCATACATTTGGAGGTGGTACTGCCACCAGTCAGATAACGTTCCCCACACCCCGCTGTGCACACGCCCCCACGCGTTAGAATGCGCAAACCAGGACCACCACGAAAGTACGTACACCACCGCAGCGGTTGGGACTAAAGTGACAAAAGCGGGAAGACCTTCGCCGATAACGGCCGTGAAAAACGGGTGCGGCTCACGCTTGCGGCGCCGAGCGAACTCAAATAACACCACAAAGATCCCCAGGGCCGCGAGGACATAAAGACCAGACCATTTAACAGAAATGGCTAGCCCTGCGAACACTCCTGCCGCGAGCATCCATGGACGCCGCCCCGCAGATGGGCCAAGCCACGCTTTGCCGCGTACGGGTAAACTGATGCGGCGCTCCAGTGAAAGCGGAGGGACTGCAGTTTCCATGTATTTTCGGTGCAGCACCGCGCTGGACATGCGGTAATCCAACACGATGCACAAAAAAGCAGCAAGAGTGAACAGGGCCAGAAAAACATCCAGTAACCCGGTGCGCGACAGCACGATACTGACCCCGTCAAGCGTCACAAAACTCCCCGCTAGGCCAACGGCAATACGCGAATAAGACAAGTGCCACGCTAACCGGCACACCAGCATGACGCAGAAAACCCCAGCCACCGCAGTGGCAATCCGCCAGCCCACCGGATCCGACTGGCCAAACAGACGCATCCCCATTCCGATCAGCCACTTCCCAGTCTGCGGATGCACCACGTACGCTGCCTTACTACTCAGCCCCGAAGTGTCCCCGCGCGCGAACGCCTTGTTAATCGTATCGCGTTCCGCCCCCGGATCCCCCTGAGGAACCGCGTTCGCATCCGCCGTTTCCCACTTGCCCTCATACCCCAATTGCGTGAGGGACCACCCGTCTTTGACATAGTAGGTTTCGTCAAAAATTATGGTCGGTATGGCGCTCAACCCGGGCAGGCGGATCAGTGCCGCCACCGCCATAATCGCAAGCGTCAGCCCCCACGCTTTAGAGCGTACCGAGCGGATTAGTGGTAGTTCGTGCACAGCCTTCATGTTACTTAAAATGCGCCTGAGGTTGTTGTACCGTTCGCTTTCCCGGCCTCTGCCCAGCCGCACTAGTAGCCCAGCCGCACTAGTAGCCCAGCTGCACTAGTAGGGGCCGGGCGTGATAGCCGCCGCACTCGCTGCTATATGGGCTGGACGGGGATGCCCCGCAGGGTGCATGTGTGCGATGCTATTGCACGTGGAGCACAATAACTATGTTCAAGCACCCGGAACGATCCTGCTGGCCGCAACCCCGATTGGGCAAACAGACGATGCCTCAACACGGCTCGTGCGCGCTATCGAGCAGGCGAATGTGATCGCTGCGGAGGACACGCGCAGACTCCGCGGGTTGTGCTCCCGCCTTGGGATTGAACCTGGTGGCCGCGTGCTGGCACTGCATGAACACAACGAGGACCACAAGGCGCAAGCGCTCGTGGACACTGCAGCAGCCGGTCAGCGGGTACTGCTCGTATCCGATGCGGGTATGCCCACCGTTTCGGACCCCGGTTACCGCGTGGTCCAAACCGCTATCGCAGCAGGCGTGCGGGTTAGTGCACTCCCCGGTCCCTCAGCGGTACTTACCGCACTAGCCGTTTCGGGTCTGCCCACCGACCGGTTTTGCTTTGAGGGGTTCCTCCCTCGGAAAGGAAAAGAGCGAAAGCACGCGATTGCGCAACTGGTAACGGAAGAACGCACCACAATATTTTTTGAATCCCCGCGTCGTCTGCACACAACTTTGGTGGATTTGGCGGCTGTGTGCGGGAAAGACCGGCAGGCGGTGGTGTGCCGGGAGCTGACAAAAACGCATGAGGAAATCTTGCGCGGCACACTACAAGAGTTGGCGCGGGCAACTGCGGGGGAGGTTCTGGGGGAAATCACGATCGTCATGGCGGGCGCGGCGCCGCAGGTGGCGGACCCTCAAGATCACGTGCAGGCGGTACTGGCGTTAACGCAAGAGGGAATGCGGCTAAAAGACGCGGCCGCGCAAGTGGCTCGCGCGACGGGTCTGCGTAAAAACGAGCTTTACGACGCCGCGCTGGCAGCGAAATAGGTAGGGCGCGAAGTAGTAAACTACGCGTGGAAAATAATAGACTGGGCGCATGAGTCGTATACTTTCAGCAGTTGCCTGGCCCTACGCGAACGGGCCGCGTCATATCGGACACGTAGCGGGTTTCGGAGTTCCATCCGACGTATTTTCACGCTACATGCGCATGCGGGGCCACGACGTGCTGATGGTGTCGGGCACAGATGAACACGGCACCCCAATTTTAGTGGCTGCTGACCAGCAGGGAATGAAGCCGCGGGAACTGGCGGACAAAAACAACCGGATGATCGTTGAAGACCTGGTGGCGCTCGGGCTGTCGTATGACCTGTTTACCCGCACCACTACCGGTAACCACTACCAGGTGGTTCAGTCCATGTTTGAGGTTGTGCGCGACAACGGTTACATGATGGTGCAAACTACGCGTGGCGCCGTGTCCCCGTCAACGGGGCGGACGCTGCCGGACCGGTACATTGAGGGCACCTGCCCGATTTGTGGTACGGAAGGGGCACGTGGGGACCAGTGTGATGCCTGCGGGAACCAGCTGGACCCAACCGACCTGATTGACCCGCGGTCAAAGATTAATGGTGAGGTACCGAAGTTCGTGGAGACCGACCATTATTTCTTAGACCTTCCCGCGTTGGCGCGGGCGCTATCCGCGTGGTTGGATGACCGGGAGGAATCCGGCAGGTGGCGTCCGAACGTGATCCGGTTTTCAAAAAATTTTCTTGAGGATATCCGCCCGCGCGCAATGACTCGTGATATTGACTGGGGTATCCCCGTGCCGGGCTGGGAGGATCAGCCTAGTAAACGCCTGTACGTGTGGTTCGACGCGGTAGTGGGTTACCTGTCGGCCAGCATTGAGTGGGCGCGCCGCACCGGGGATCCGCAAGCGTGGCGGAAATGGTGGAATGATCCAGAAGCGTTGTCGTACTACTTTATGGGGAAAGATAACATCGTGTTCCATTCCCAGATTTGGCCCGCGGAACTGCTGGGTTATAACGGTGAGGGGGACAAGGGTGGGCAACCCGGTGATTTTGGGAAACTGAACTTGCCGACCGAGGTGGTTTCCAGTGAGTTCCTCACGATGGAGGGGCGCAAATTCGCTTCTTCCAGAGGGATTGTTATCTACGTGCGGGACATGCTGGAGCGGTACCAGGCGGATGCGCTGCGGTACTTCATTTCTGCTGCGGGCCCGGAAACGTCTGACGCGGACTTCACGTGGGCGGAGTTTGTGCGCCGCACTAACGATGAGTTGGTAGCGGGGTGGGGGAACCTGGTGAATCGCACCGCTTCGATGATTGCGAAACGTTTCGGGCAGATCCCAGCGCCAGCGCAGCTACAAGACATTGATAGTGCATTGCTGGCGGAAGTGCAGAGCGGTTTTGAAACCGTTGGTGGTTTGATTGAGCGCCACCACCAGAAAGCTGCGTTGGCGGCGATCATGAAGCTGGTGGCGAAGGCTAATAAATACGTGACGGAAACGGAGCCGTTTAAACTTAAAGCTGATGATGAGCGCGAGCGGCTGGGCACAATCTTGTGGACGCTGGCGCAAGTGGTGGCTGATTTGAACCTCATGTTGAGCCCGTTCCTTCCGCATTCGGCGAACGCGGTAGACCAGGTGATGGGCGGTGCCGGGCAAGTGGCGCCGATGCCGCGGATTGAAGAAGTCACAGACCTGGATGCGAAAGCAGATGATGGGGCGGAACTTTCTTACCCCATAATCACCGGTGACTACACGAACGTACCCAAGTGGGAGCGGCGCGAGGTTGCGGTGGGCACGCCCGTGTCCAAACCAAAACCAGTGTTCGTGAAGCTAGACCCGTCCGTGGTGGAAGAAGAGCTGGAGCGTTACGCGAACCTCGGGAAATAACGCGCGAACTTCGGGAAGTAAAACGCGGACGCTGCGGCGCTATTTGCGTCGGCGTGAACTGAAGAACGTGAACCCGGCGATAACTAGCATCACTACGCCTGCCGTGCCGAAAAATACGGTAGGTAACAACGCGGGGTTATACATTTGCAGGTTCGGGATAAACGGGAGTATCACGCACGCAAGCCCGATTAGAATGCACAAGATCGCCCAGGTTAACAGCCCGAAATGAATCGGCCGGTCCGGTGGTAGCGAACTGGTGCGCTCACCAGAATCCGCCTTGTACAAAGGCGTGCCCGCATCTGTTGCCTGCGTTTGCGCAGCAGTAGGCTGCGTTTGCGCAAAATAATCCCCGTGCGGGGCTTGCTCGCCCGTGGCCTCGGGGGAGAAAGCTGTGGTTGCCTCCGAGGCATCTGCCATGTCTCCATCAGGTGAATCTGTTTTGGCTCCTTCGGGTGAATCTGTTTTGGCTTCCTCGGGTGAGTCTGTTGGGTCCCCCTCGGAGGTTTCTACCTTAGGAGCCTTTACCTCGGGTTCCCCCTCGGGGGTTTCTACCTTAGGAGTCTTTACCTCGGGTGCGTCTATTTGCGGGCTAAGAAACTCAGTCGTCGGCGTCTCGGCCTCGGCCGCGGCTTGCTGCTCGACTGGGGAAACCGGCGGTTCTTCGCTCTGCTGGTCTTGCGGAAGGATCTGCGTATCATCTTCAGGCTTCGTGTTGTCAGTGGTCATGTCTAATCCCTAGAACGGTCTTGGGGGGTACAGATTATTAGTGTGCGCGAGGTGAACGCTGCAGTGCACTTGCGGCATAAAATACTTAGGCGCCGGTGAGTGCGATCAATAGTGGAACTGGCACGAGGACCGCGCAGAATACGGTGAGGGCCGTCAGCCACGTACCGGGGAGGCCTTTCAATGCGCGGTACCCCAACGTGGAACCTGCCAAAATGAAACCGGAACCAGCCAGGATCGGCAGGTTGAATGGAGAACTAATGTCGTACCCATCCACGCTGAAGTAAAACTGTGCTGCAAGCACAACCAGGAGCGCACCCGTTATAGCTAAAAACGTGGCTAAACCAGGGCCTTTCCGCGCGCGAACCGGTGGATAATAAGGTGCGTCAGCGTGCCCGTTGGCAACAGTGTTGTGACCAGCCGCAGAATCAGTGGGCGCGTGGAAACCCGCGATATAGTCACCGTCCGCGTTCGTGGGGGCAGCATCCGCATCCCCCGCAGGGGCATTGCTAGCCTGCTGACCCTCAGGTGAAAAAGCAGAATCTGGGCCGTTGAAACCGGTTTGGTTAGGGGCAAAACGATCCCCATACTGGCTGCCTGCATATGGCTGAGCATGGCCACGCGTAAAGTCGCGACCATAGTTAGGAGTAGAACCGCGACGTTTCTTGGAACGGTGCTCCATCACCAGAATAAATACGATAATCGCGCCAATCGGCACCAGCGCGAACCCTAGAATTCGGAACTGGAAAACCGGGGCGAAAGAATCAGACCCGGTAAAAGAAATGTTCAGCGGCGGCAAAATCAGTAGCGCCACGATCCCTAACAGCGCCACGTCCGCATTCCCACGCAGCAGTTCTTGAGCATGAATCCGCCCATCCACCTCCTCGGGTAAAAGGGCCCACGCCGCCGCGTACAACGTGCAAAGCACGGGCGCGAAAAACAAGGCAAGAACCACGCAAACGCCGCGCACAAGGGTAAGGTCCCAACCGTAACGCGCTGAAATGGCGGCGCAAACCCCACCAATCCAACGATCATTCGGCCGACACCAACCCGTGCGCCGCACGGAGTTGAAAAACGCCTCACCGGGAGTAGGCCGATCTTGCTCAAACTCATTACTGCTGTCCATACACTCAATAATGCCCGCAAGCAGGTCATGAAACCATGGGGGAACCCCCTGAATAAACCCTGATTAACCACTAACAACTTCAGCTCCACCCGGAAAACTTGGCATGATAGACCTGTGAACAAAACCAGACCACCCCTACTGCGAACGCGGCGCACCGACCTGAACCGGCCCAAGCCGTGGATAGCCGGGGTAGTGTCTGGGCTATCCATACATTTAGGTGTTTCCGTCAAATCCCTGAGGCTGATTTTCACGCTCCTTGGAATAACCGGCGCGGGGGTTATGCTCTACCTCTGGCTGTGGCTTGGGCTGCCCAGCACCGGAAGTCTCGCCCCCGACCCGTCGCAGCGGATCGCTAAACCACCGGTAGAACAACTCAAACAAAAACGCGTTTCCACCTCCCGGTTGGCGCTGATGGTTGGCGGCGCATTCCTGCTCGTAGCGTTTATAACCGGGGTTGGGCCACTGCTTGGACTCCAGCTGGTCAGTGGCCGGAATGCCGCGATCCTCGCGATCCTAGCGGGCCTCATGCTCATTTGGACGCAAAGCGAACACGTGCGCGCATGGCGGAAAAACCCGCAAGCGGCTGTGCTGGTGGGCTTGGGACTACTACTGCTACTGAGCGGCACCGTGGGGCTCGTGAACGTGTCCGCGTCCCGCTCCGAACTACTGTTCGGCATGGGCGTTGGCGTGGTGATTATCCTGGCGCTCGTGCTGGCATTCTTACCGCCGTGGGTAAAAATGAACCGCGAACTCACAGACACGTCCGTGGCCCGGGCAAAAGAAACACAGCGCGCAGACATTGCCGCGCACCTGCACGACTCTGTGCTGCAAACCCTCACGCTCATAAAAACGCATGCGGACGAACCCGCGCGGGTGCGCGGGCTAGCGTTAGAACAGGAACGGGCCCTGCGATCTTGGCTGTACACTGGGCGCGCCAAACCGGGGGATTCAACCCAGCAACTGCTGCGCAGCGAAGTTGAAAAAATCGAAACCACGTACGGTTGCGAAGTGGAATTGGTGCAAGTGTCCGACGCCAAACCCACCTCAGGGTACCTGGCGGCGGTGTCCGCAGCTGCGGAAGCGGTAAAGAACGCGGTGCGCCACGGGAAACCCCCAATCTCGGTGTACTGCGAGATTTCTTCTGACTCCATGGCCGTGTACGTGCGCGACCGGGGCGCAGGCTTTGACCTCGAAACAGTCCCAGCGGACCGACACGGGGTACGCGAATCCATCATTGGACGGGTCCAACGGGCGGGGGGACGCGCCTCACTGCGCACCCTCACCCCAGGAACAGAAGTGAACATTTCAATGCCGAAGGAGGCCGCGTGAGCTTGCGCGTAGTGATCATCGATGACCACCCACTGGTCCGAGCCGGAGTGCGAAGTGAACTGCAAAAACACCCCCAGCAGGTGGAGGTCGTGGGGGAAGCTGAAGACGTCGATTCGGGCGTGCGATGCGTAGCGGACTTAGAGCCAGACGTGGCGCTACTAGACGTGCACATGCCCGGTGGTAACGGAGGTGGGGGCGCTGAGGTGGCGCGCCGATGCGCAGACGGGCCCACCCGGTTCCTCGCCCTCTCGGTTTCGGACTCCCCAGAGGATGTGGTGGCGGTGATTCGCGCGGGCGCTCGCGGGTATGTCACCAAATCCATCGCTACCGCAGACCTGGTGCAGGCAATCGAACGCGTTGGTTCGGGCGACGCGGCTTTTTCCCCGCGCCTAGCCGGATTTGTGCTAGACGCATTCGGAACCGCGCAAGTGTCGCAAACAGATGAGGAACTGGACCTACTGTCGAAACGCGAGCAGGAAGTGATGCGGCTGATCGCCCGCGGTTTCACATACAAGGAAGTGGCCAGTGAACTGTTTATTTCAATCAAAACAGTAGAAACCCACGTGTCGGCGGTGCTGCGGAAACTCCAGTTATCCAACCGCAACGAACTAACCCGGTGGGCGGCCCGGCGGGGCGTGGTGTGAGCATCGCGGTGTCGTAAGGTAGAGCCGTGATGAATAACGACCGTACTTTCGCTTCGCAACTACCGGGTCTACCGGCCTTGACCGACCAGATGCTCGCCGGGCAGGTTCCCGCGGGTTCACCGGGCCAGTTTTCACCAGAGGCCCTCCAGTTTTCCCCTGAGGCAAATGGTCTGGGCAACGGGATCGCAACCGCTTTCGGTGGGCCAAGCGGGGGAGCGGCGGACCCAGCGGAACTGTTAGAAGGGTTGAACGCCCAGCAGCGCGAGGCCGTGGAGTACAGCGGGGGGCCACTGCTGGTTGTGGCGGGCGCGGGGTCGGGGAAAACCCGGGTGCTCACCCACCGGATCGCCTACCTGCTGCGCACCGGGCGGGCCCAGCCCGGGCAGATCCTCGCGATCACCTTCACCAACAAGGCTGCGGCGGAAATGCGCGAACGCGTCACCCAACTGGTCGGTCCCAACGCGGCACGCATGTGGGTGTTCACCTTCCACGCGGCGTGCGTGAGGATTCTCCGGGAATCTCACGAAGCCGCTGGCCTGCGGTCTACGTTCAGTATCTACGACACGCAAGACTCGCAGCAGCTGTTGAACGTGATCTTAAAAGATAAGCAGGTGGACACCAAACGGTTCGCCGCAAAAATGCTGCGCGGACGCATCTCGGACCTCAAGAACGAACTCATCACAGCCCAGCAGTACGCCAAAACCGCGCCGAACGACCCGATTTCACGAATCGTCGAAGAAGTATATCCGGAATACCAGCGTCGACTAGAGAACGCGAACGCATTAGATTTTGACGACCTCATAATGCGTACGGTGCAGATGCTGCAATCAAAACCCGCGGTGGCGCAGCATTACCGGCGCCGCTTCCAACACGTGCTGGTTGACGAATACCAGGACACGAACCACGCGCAATACGTGCTGATCCGCGAACTCATTGGTGCAGATGAGCAGCAGCAGGGCGAACTCACCGTGGTGGGGGATTCGGACCAGTCAATCTACGCGTTCCGCGGCGCCACAATCCGCAATATTGAGGAGTTTGAAAAAGACTTCCCCGGCGCGCACACCGTGCTGCTAGAACAGAACTACCGGTCTACCCAAAACATTCTGAGCGCCGCTAACGCGGTGATCGCTGCGAATAAGGGGCGGCGGGCGAAAAACCTGTGGACCGGCCGGGGTGATGGAGCGCCCGTAGTGTATGACGCGGCTAATTCCGAACACGACGAAGCCCGGTTTGTGATCGCAGAAATCGACAAGCTCACCGAGTCAACCTACCACTACGGTGATATCGCCGTGTTTTACCGTACTAACGCGCAGTCGCGGGCCCTGGAGGAAATGCTCGTGCGGTCCGGCATTCCCTACCGCGTGGTGGGCGGCACCAAGTTCTATGAACGCAAAGAAATCAAAGACGCGCTCGCCTACCTCGCGTCCATATCCAACCCCGACGACACGGTAGCGCTGCGCCGCATCCTCAACACACCCCGCCGCGGTCTGGGCGCCAAAACGGAACAAACCCTCGTGGCCCACGCCGCTGCCCTCAACGCGAACCTGGGGGATGCGCTGCGTGACGCGTGGGTACAGGCCGGGTGTCCGCGCGGTGAAGGCAGTGAGATTGACCTGGAGGAAACCGCGTGGGCGGATGCGGTGGCGGAAGAAAAAGCGCGTGCTTCCGGACGGGAAATATCACTTACTTCGCGCGCATTAAAACAGGCTGCGCGTTTTTACGGGCTCCTAGTTTCCTTGCGCACGTATGCGGATGCGGGTGCCTCTATCGCCGAGTTGCTCGACGAGGCGATGGAAGCCACCGGGTACCTGGTACAACTTCGAGAATCCGAAGACCCTCAGGACGCTTCTAGGGTGGAAAACTTGGCGGAGCTACATGCGGTGGCGGCAGATTTTAAGAAAACGAATCCGCAAGGTTCGCTCGCGGACTTTTTGGAACGCGTGTCCTTGGTGGCGGATTCGGACCAGGTTGCGGGCGCGGAAGACAGTGGGGAGGTCACCTTGATGACCGTGCACACTGCGAAGGGGCTCGAGTTCCCCGTCGTGTTCGTAACCGGCATGGAAGATGGCACGTTCCCGCACCAGCGTTCCCTGTTGGACGAGTGGGAATTGTCTGAGGAACGGCGCCTCGCGTACGTGGCGTTCACGCGGGCGCGGGAGAAACTCTATTTGACGCGCGCGGCGGTGCGAACCACGTGGGGGACCGCGTCCGATTTACCTCCCTCGCGTTTTCTTGACGACGTTCCGCCCGAGGTTCTGCAGGTGCGCCGTGGGTCCACGCAGATGGACAGTTACCGAACCGGGAGCTCAGGTGGGTCCTTCGGCGGGTTTTCTAACGCCGTCCGGGGGCGCGGCAGCTTCGGCGGTAGCAGCACTGACCCGTGGGAGGATGATTTTGCCCCTGCGATCGGTTCCGGAGGTGGCTTGTCCGCCCGGGGATTCAAACGCGCCGGTAGTCGCGGGCCGCGCGCTGGGATGACGAGTGGAACTGCGGGAGGCGGATTGAAACGCCTGGGGGTGTCGAAGAAAGACGCGGATAAACCCAAGGTCGCATTGAAGGTTGGGGATCGGGTGAAGCACGGTTCCTACGGTGAAGGTACGGTAGTTGGCTTGGAGGGGGCGGGTGCGTCGCAAGTGGCGAAAGTGGATTTCGGTGACGCCAAACCTCGGCGCTTACTGTTGCGTTACGCGCCGATTAAGAAGATCTGACGGGGCCAAAACCTCAAACTGACTATTGTGCTCTAGGCGATACAGATGATTCCCGTTTCTCGTGTGCGAGCTCGGTTGGGACGTTAATCTAGTACTAGATGTCTCGATGTCGAGGTTTTAAGTGACCTGAGGAACATCGTGGTCGCGACACAGAACAGCCCATCCCGGGCGGAAAGGTGAACGGAGTGGATCTCTACGAATACCAGGCTCGTGAGCTATTCAAAAAGCACGCAGTGCCCGTTTTAGATGGCGTTGTCGTGCAAACGCCCCCTGAGGCCGAGCAGGCGTGGTCGACGTTAGGCACCCCCCTGCAGGTTGTGAAAGCGCAGGTGAAAACGGGTGGGCGTGGTAAAGCCGGCGGGGTAAAACTTGCCCGCAGCGCAGATGAAGCCCGCGAGTACGCCGAGCAGATCCTCGGGATGGACATTAAAGGCCACACCGTCCACCGGGTCATGATCGCGGCGGGTGCGGATATTGCACAGGAGTATTACTTCTCAATCCTTCTTGACCGGGCGAACCGCCGGCACCTCGCCATGTGCTCTAAAGAAGGTGGGATGGATATTGAAACGCTCGCGAAGGAACGGCCCGAAGCGCTGGCGAAAGTCCCGCTGGATCCCGCGGTTGGGATTGACGAAGCCAAGGCACTTCAGATTGCTGGTGAAGCCGGGTTCACTGATGAGCAGGCCCGCGAACTAGCGCCCGTGCTGATTAAACTGTGGGAAGCGTACGCGGAAGAAGACGCCACGCTCGTCGAGGTGAACCCGCTGGTGAAAACTGAGCAGGGTGAGGTGATCGCGCTGGATGCCAAAGTGTCGTTGGATGACAATGCGGCGTTCCGCCACCCCGAGCACAGTGAGTACAAAGACACTTCAGCGCAGGACCCGCGTGAACTCATGGCGAAAGAAGCGGGGTTGAACTACGTGCGGCTCGAAGGCGAAGTCGGGATTATTGGCAACGGTGCTGGCCTGGTTATGTCCACGCTCGACGTGGTGGCTTACGCGGGCGAAAGCTTCGGTGTGCGCCCCGCGAACTTCCTCGATATTGGCGGGGGTGCGTCTGCGGAAGTGATGGCTAAAGGACTGGAAGTGATCTTGGGTGATGAGCAGGTTAAGTCCGTTCTTGTGAACGTGTTCGGTGGGATCACGGCTTGCGACCAGGTTGCTAACGGGATCGTGGGTGCACTCGACATGCTGGGAGAGTCGGCAACTAAACCAATAGTGGTGCGGCTCGATGGTAACCGCGTGGAAGAGGGGCGCAAGATTTTACAAGAAGCGAACCACCCGCTGGTGACGATGATTGACACGATGGATGGCGCGGCTGCGAAGGCCGCTGAACTGGCTAAGTAGGAGAGGCGCAGATGTCGATTTTTTTGAGTAAAGAAGACCGCGTGATCGTGCAGGGCATGACGGGTTCGGAAGGCATGAAGCACACGACTCGTATGCTCGCCGCAGGCACCCAAGTGGTGGGTGGGGTGAACCCGCGTAAAGCCGGGCAGATCGTGAAGTTCAATATTGAGCCGTACGGGCTGATGGCGGACCAGGTTGAAGCTGGGGAGCATGAAGTTGAGGTGTTCGGCACTGTTGCCGAGGCGAAGGCTGCGACGGGCGCGCAGGTGTCCGTGGTGTTTGTGCCCCCGCGGTTCGCGAAAGACGCGGTAATCGAGGCGATTGATGCGCAGATGCGCTTAGTTGTGGTGATTACCGAGGGCATCCCGGTGAAGGACGCGGTGGAGTTCCGCCAGCGCGCTGCAGACGCTGGCGTGCAGATCATTGGTCCGAACTGCCCGGGCATTATTTCACCAGAGCAGTCAAACGTGGGGATCACCCCGGCTGACATTACGGCTGCTGGCCCGCTCGGACTCGTGTCTAAATCTGGCACTTTGACGTATCAGCTGATGTACGAGCTGTCCGACCTGGGCTTCACCACGTGCATTGGGATTGGGGGCGACCCGATTATTGGCACCACGCACATTGATGCGTTGCGGGCGTTTGAGGACGACCCAAACACTAAGGCGATTGTGATGATCGGTGAGATCGGTGGGGATGCGGAAGAACGCGCCGCCGAGTTCATTAAGGAGCACGTGAGTAAACCCGTGGTGGCGTACGTCGCGGGATTCACCGCTCCGGAAGGGAAAACCATGGGGCACGCGGGAGCGATTGTCTCTGGTTCTTCTGGCACCGCGCAGGCGAAAAAAGAAGCGCTTGAGGCCGTGGGCGTGAAAGTGGGGAAGACCCCCACGCAAACCGCGCAGCTGGCACGTGAACTTTTGAAATAGTCTAGAACGCGTTAGGTAAGTGGGCGCGGGGAGCGATCCTCGCGCCCACACGCATACCCGCGCTTGCCCTTTTGTTCGGTGGTGGATCCCATTTTCCGCAGCGCGGGATTTTACTTGCGCCCGGTCCGAGGACTTGCCAGCCAGGCTGGGCCGCAGTTCACACGGTGGGTTTCGAAGTGCCTCGGAGTGCCTTGGGTGCAAAAGCTTGGTGAAAAGGCAAAAATGGAGGAGATGTTTGAAACCACCCGCACTCGGCTGCGCCAGTTACGCCAACGCGTCTGGCGCCCTCAGGATCCCAAAAAATCAACCGAAACCGCATCTAAACAAAACGAGGGTTCGGCGGTGCAAACGGAAACTGAACTGGTTGAGCCAGGAACTGAACCGGTCGAGCTAAAAACTGAACTGCTAGAGCCAGAAACTGAGCCGGTAGGGAAGCGGGAAGACAATGTGGGCGCGGCGTTCGAAACCACAGTGAATTTGCAGCGGCCCGAATACGTGATCTCGCTACCTAAAGGGTGGGCGCGCGTGATGGTGGCGGCAATTGAGGCATCGCTGTTCACGTGGGCACTGGGAGCGGGGTTGACGCTGGTCGCGTTCTTGCTCACTGCTAACAACTCGTGGGTGCTGTCGGTGGATTGGAACACGGCGATGAGCACCGGGGCGGACATCGTGGCCCTGGGCTACTTGTCGCCCCTGCGGTTCGCGGGCGTGAACCTCTCGTTCTACCCACTGGGGCTGACGCTCTTGTTCATCCTTATGGGCGTGGTTGGGGTGCGGTATTCGAACGCGATTTCTTCGCGGGTGAGCGCGCTGTTCATCCCGTTCTACACCGTGACGTCTGCCGTGGTGGCGTTCTTCGCCGCCCAGCACGCGCAGGTGTGGCGGGTTGCGTTGGGCGCGGCCCTGGTTGCCACAATCGCGTGGGCGTGGACGGCACGCAAGTCGTTGAGGTCCCTGCGTAGCCCGCGGAGCAAACTACTGGTGCGGGCACTGCGAGATAGCGCGATTGCGTTAGGTGCGACGACCCTGCTGGGCTTGGGATTGGTTTTGTATGCGACGGTTGCCTCGTGGAGCCAGATCGAGGACATTTCTGCCCTGCTGGGGGCAGCGGGTTGGGACCAGGTGTTCGTGTGGCTCGCGCAGATCTTGTATGTGCCGAATGCGATCGCAGCAGCCCTGTCGTGGCTGGCGGGCCCGGGATTTGTGACGTCTGTAGGCGCTGTGCATGCGCCGTCGAAGGTGGTGTCCGCACCGATTCCGGCGATTCCTTGGTTGGGGGCGGTACCTCATGGCACTGTTACCGCGTGGGTCGTTGCGGTACTGATTGTTCTGGGGCTAGTTCTGGGGCTGGTGCACGTGTGGAAGCGCCGCGAATCGTCCCTGGGGGCGCACGCCACCCGGTTGGCAGTGGGGCTGGGTGTGTATGCGGCAGTGATGTTCGCGTGGATGTATGCATCGAACGGCGCATTGTGGAACGGGCAGATGGCTGATTTTGGCCCCCGATCCCTGCTCGGAGCCTTATTCGTGACGCTAGAAGTGGGGGGTGTTGGCGCCGCCGTTTCGCTATTGCTGCACCCCGTTTGTTTAGCGCTTTACCGCCGGGGAGCGCAGGCTGCTGCAGCAAGTTTGAGTGTTGGGTCCAGTAATTTGAAGCATGAGGTTCGCGCTCGCG
Organism: Gleimia hominis; assembly: GCF_032085515.1. Lineage (GTDB taxonomy): Bacteria > Actinomycetota > Actinomycetes > Actinomycetales > Actinomycetaceae > Gleimia > Gleimia hominis. Next base: position 116,850 of record NZ_JASXSX010000002.1, on the reverse strand, counting down.
TGCAGGCTCGGCGCGCCAAGTCCGCGCCGCGGTCAGAAACCACTGCTGCCCCTCAGGAAACGAATTCGCCTAGTGAGCAGGAAGGGCCTCCTTCGCCTGACCCGCAAGATCGCGACGCGGCATCAGCGGAACCGGGCTCGAAGAAGGTTCCAGAAGCTCGTTTTGAGCAGACTCGGGAACCCGCCACTAAGCAGACTCGGGAACCCGCCACTAAGCAGACTCGGGAACTTGAACTCGGGTCAGAGGGTGGCCTGGAAGAGTTGGGTGAGCAGCGGGACGAACAGAAGGGAAAAGCGGACCAACCGGCGGGCTCAGAAAACAACCAGGCGGGGGAAGTCCAGGCAGCCGCACCGGAGAGCGATCAGACCGAGGAAGACCAACCTGAAGCACGGGAAAGTGATAACACCGGAGAAACCCAGGCAGCCGCACCGGAGAGCGATCAGACCGAGGAAGACCAACCTGAAGCACGGGAAAGTGATCAGTTGGGGGAAGCCTAGTTTTTTGCGGCGAATCCCCAGGTGAAGAGGAACTGGACAATCGGGGTGAGGCGGTCGTGGAGTTCGTCCGCGGGGATGGAGGCGAGCGGTTCAATCCGTGCGACGTAGCGCATCATCAGTACTCCCACTAGAGATCCGGCTACGAGCTCAGCTAGAAGCGCCGAATCTTCCCCTAGGGACGCTTCTACTTGCGACAGGATCTGCTCGCGAAAATACTGGTCGAACGTGCGTTGCGTATCCGCATCGTGCATCACCATGCGCAACAGGGTCGCTAAAGTACCGGCGGTAGAGGCCTGCTCCCAGTTCTCTAATGCGGCGGCTATCAGCCGAGAAGCTAACCCATCCACTCCCGGTTCGAGGATTTCCCTCACCTGCTGCGCCGGGTCTTCCGGCAAGGACATGGCTTCTCGAAACAACGCTGCTTTGCTTGGGAAATAATAGGAAGTCATCGCGGGGTCCACACCGGCCTCCCGGGCAATTTTACGCATCGACGCCCGCTGATAATCGTGGGTAGAAAACACGCGGTGTGCGGCCCGCACAATTTCGTCCCTCACCTGGCCCCGAGCCGCCCGCGGCCCCCTTCCAGACCGAGGTGCTCTAGTCGTACGTGGACTCTGTCCAGCTCGAGGTGCTCTAGGTGTACGTGGGCTCTGCCCAGCCCGAGCCGTTTGAGGTTCTTGCCTAGCCCGAGGTGCCCTGGTCGTCCCAGGTTCACGCTCCCTGCCCTCATTTTTCGAAACATGCTTCGTTTCATAATTAGGAGGGGTAGTTTCAACATTCGACATCTCTAATCTCGCTATCTATGCAGCTCAACTACTGTCTGGTAAGGAATAAAACCCTTAATTTCATCATGATTGAAAATAGGTGTGTGCCTCCATAGTGTCACAGTAGGCAACCAGAGGGGCGAAAACGATGGCGAATTCCTTGACCATGAGCAGCAAAACAATCCCGAACGCCTTGCATATTGGCATCGACGTGGGGTCGACAACGGTCAAAGCGGTGGCGATGAACAATACCGGTGAACGCGTGTTCGCAGACTACCGGCGTCACAACGCAGACGTGCGCCGCGAACTTGTGAAACTCCTGCGCGACGTCCTGCAGGACGTGGGGAACACGCCCGCACTAATGGCGGTTACCGGCTCGGGTGGGTTCGCTGTTGCCCAAGCGATGGGCGTTCCCTTTGTGCAAGAGGTAATCGCTGAAACAGAAGCCACCCGCGTGTTCCACCCCGACACGGATGTGATCATCGAGCTCGGGGGTGAGGACGCCAAGCTAACCTACCTGCACCCCACGCCGGAACAGCGCATGAACGGTACGTGCGCCGGGGGAACGGGCGCGTTCATCGACCAGATGGCCACTCTGCTGGACACCGACGCGTCCGGCCTAAACGAGCTGGCTGCCCAAGCGAAAACCCAGTACCCGATCGCCAGCCGCTGCGGTGTATTCGCTAAATCTGACGTGCAGCCCCTGCTCAACCAAGGAGCTGCCCATGCTGACATCGCTGCCTCCGTATTCACCGCTGTGGCCACCCAAACCATCGCAGGCCTGGCCTGTGGGAGGCCGATCCGGGGCAACGTCATGCTCCTGGGTGGGCCCCTGCACTTCCTCCCTGAATTGCGGGAAGCGTACCGCGCGCTGCTCCCTAAAGTGGAGAGCTTCATAACCCCACCGGATGCACAACTGTACGTCGCCCTCGGCGCAGCCCTCATGGCAACGCACACCAAACCGGGGCAAGATCCGCAAACCCCACGTCCCCTCAAAGACCTCATCAAAGACCTGGTACAAGCCGAAGTGGTAGCCGAATCCACGCGCATGCGGCCACTGTTCAAAGACGCGGCAGAACGCCAGGCGTTCGACACCCGCCACGCACAAGAAACCATCGAACAAATCCCCACTTCCCAAGCTCACGGGCGCTGCTGGTTAGGGATCGACGCGGGATCCACAACCATCAAGGCGGTAGTTATTGATGAGCGCGACCGCATCGTGTTCACCCACTACGCTTCCAACGAAGGGGATCCACTGCGCGCCGCCATTGAAATCGTTAAACAAGTGCGGACGCAACTGCCAGAGGACGTGGTGATTGGCCGGTGCTGCTCAACCGGATACGGCGAAGGACTCGTCAAAACCGCCTTGACCATGGACGAAGGCGAAGTGGAAACCATGGCGCACTTTAGGGCTGCGAACTACATGTCGCCCGGCGTTTCCTCTGTAATCGACATCGGTGGGCAAGACATGAAGTACATCCGCATTAAAGACGGCGTGGTGGATTCCATTTCCGTAAACGAGGCTTGCTCCGCCGGATGCGGCTCGTTCCTGCAAACATTCGCCGCCTCCATGGGGGTGAGCGTAGAAGAGTTCGCTAACCTCGCCACGCAATCACCCGCCCCCGTAGATTTGGGGACGCGCTGCACCGTGTTCATGAACTCCTCGGTTAAACAAGCACAAAAAGAGGGGGCGGACACGGGAGCGATCGCCTCCGGCCTATCCTATTCCGTAGTGCGCAACGCACTGTATAAAGTTATAAAACTAAAATCCCCCGAAGATCTGGGCGAAAAAGTAGTTGTTCAAGGCGGCACCTTCCTCAACGACGCCGTGCTGCGCGCCTTCGAGCTGCTCACCGGCCGGCAAGTAGTTAGGCCCAACATCGCGGGCCTCATGGGGGCGTACGGGGCGGCCCTCACGGCCAAAAACCACGACGACGGCACGGGCGTGTCCTCACTGGTGCAGTTAGAGGACCTCAAGAATTTCCAAGTGGAAACCACCCGCAAAACCTGCCGACTGTGCCAAAACCACTGCAACATGACGATCTCAACGTTCTCAAACGGGGAACGGCACGTGTCTGGGAACCGGTGTGAACGCGGTGCCTCCCTGGAGCGGATCCCAAAGAAATCCGAACTTCCGAACCTGTACGAATGGAAGTACAAACGCATGTTCGGATACCGGCGGCTGCGTGAAAAAGACGCGTACCGCGGCGACATGGGGGTGCCGCGCGTGCTGGGAATGTACGAAGACTACCCACTGTGGTTCACCGTGCTCACTAAACTCGGGTTCCGCGTGATGATTTCGGGGCGGTCAAACCACGAACTGTTCGAACGCGGGATGGAATCCATTCCGTCCGAGAACGTGTGCTACCCCGCTAAACTTGCGCACGGGCATATCGAAAGTCTGCTCGATAAGGGGCTGAAGAACATCTTCTACCCGTGCGTGAACTACAACCAGAAAAAAGACAGCCACGACGCGAACTTCAACTGCCCCATCGTCGCCACCTACCCGGAAGTGCTGCGGCACAACATGGAATCGCTCGCGGACGGACGGGCGAATTTCATTAGTCCGTATATGAATCTAGATAACCGTGAGGCCATGGCCCGGCAACTAGTGAAAGCGCTCGCGCCGTGGGATGTGGAACTAGAAGAAGCGCTGGCCGCGATCGAAGCGGGGTTTGAGGAACAAGAGGCGGTGCGCTGCGAAATCGCGCAGAAGGGGCGGGAAACGCTCGAGTGGATGCGCGAACACGACACGCGCGGCATCGTTCTGGCGGGCCGCCCATACCACTTGGACCCCGAGATTAACCACGGGATACCCGAGGTCATCGTGGGCTTGGGGATGGCGGTGCTCACCGAGGATTCAGTTATGGATCAGCGGTTAGCACGCCCTATTCGGGTGCGGGACCAGTGGACGTACCACTCGCGGTTGTACGAAGCGTCCGCCACCGTGTCCATGAGCCCGGATCTGCAGCTGGTTCAACTAACCAGTTTCGGCTGCGGCTTAGACGCGGTCACTGCCGAGCAAGTGCAAGAGATCTTGCAGCAAAACGGTGATATCTTCACCCAGCTGAAGATCGACGAAGTGTCCAACCTGGGGGCGGCAAAGATCCGGTTGCGTTCCCTAGACGCTGCCGCGGCCGAACGCGCCACCTCCTCCCAGGTGCTGGCCACGTATCCAGCTGGGAAAGGACGTGAGGACGGGGTTCCGTCCCCACTGGTACACACTGATTACGACCCGGTTGAGTTCTCGAAGCGGATGCGCGATGAAAACTGGGAAGTCTTGGTACCCCAAATGGCGCCCATCCAGTTCCGACTCGCCGAAGTGGCGTTGCGCAAAGCCGGCTATAACGTGCGGCTTTTAGAGCAAACCACCCCGGAGTCGAACGAACTGGGGTTGAAGTTCGTTAACAACGACGCCTGCTACCCCGCGATCGTGGTGATTGGACAACTGATCGACGAGCTGGAGTCCGGGCGGGTAGACCCCAACCGGGTTGCGGTTGCGATCTCACAAACCGGGGGTATGTGCCGCGCCACCAACTACGCGTCACTGCTACGCAAAGGGTTGCGCGACGCCGGTTACGGGCAAGTGCCCGTCCTGCCCGTCTCACTGCAGTCAGTGGAGAAGGCCTCCGGGTTCTCCCTCACTCCCGGGATTGTGCACTCCGTTATCCAATCGATCGTCATGGGTGATGCGCTGCAGACCATGGTGTTGCGCACCCGCCCGTACGAAGTGGAACCCGGATCCGTGATGGCCCTGTACGAGCGGTGGAACACGCTGATGCGCTCTTGGCTTGCCTCTGGCCGGGCCGGTGAGTTCGGACGCATTCGCTACAGCCGCCTAATCGCCCAGTGCGTAAGCGAGTTCGACAACCTTCCGATCGCCGGGCCGCGCAAACCCAGAGTCGGCTTAGTGGGCGAGATCCTCGTGAAATTCCACCCCTACGCGAACAACCACGCGGTCGGCACCATTGAAGACGAAGGCTGCGAAGCCGTCCTCCCCGGACTGCTGCAGTTCTTCCAATCCGCCATGTCAGACGGCGATTGGCGGGCAGAAAACATGGGTGAGACCGGTGGGCGCCGCCTGAAAAAACTCGTGCTCGCAGCCCTGTCACTGTACGAACGCCCGGTGCGCAAAGCGTTTGCGAAAACCAACGGGAAGTTCGAAGCCTCCACCCCGATCGACCAGATGGCTAAACGCGCCGCTGATATCGCGCCTCAAGGCCTGCAGGCGGGGGAGGGCTGGTACCTGGTCGGAGAAATGATGGACATGATCGAAAACGGGTGCCCCAATATTATTTGTGCGCAACCGTTCGCGTGTCTTCCGAACCACGTGGTGGGGAAAGGCATGTTCCGTCCGCTGCGGAAGAAGTATCCGCAAGCAAACATTGTGGGGATAGATTATGACCCGGGCGCGTCCGCAGTGAACCAACTGAACCGCATTAAACTCATGATTTCGACTGCGCTCATGGCCGACGGGTCGCTGCAGTGGGATGAGGCGGCGGTGGAAGCGCAGCCTGCGACTAAACCTGGAGCGGTGCCCGCATGTGGAGCTGCGTGTGGATGCGCTCCAGCGGGGCGCGCGGCCGGCCCGGTGGCAATTGGTATGCCGAGTGTGCGCAGCGCCCGCTAGTGGTTCAAAACCCCAAAAAGTATCTTGATGTCGAGTAATCTTGAGGTGTGTCCGAATGTGTCACTGATGGTTTACCCGCAGTAACACGCTATGCCTAGTTAGGGATGCTGGAGTTAGGAGAGCCATGTCGAAGATCAAGGTAGCAGGCCCAGTAGTGGAGCTTGACGGCGACGAGATGACGCGCATCATGTGGCAGTTCATCAAAGACCGCATGATCCACCCGTACCTCGATATCGATCTGAAATACTACGACCTCGGGATTGAAAACCGCGACGCCACGAACGACCAGGTGACGATCGATGCGGCGAACGCGATCAAAGAACACGGAGTGGGCGTCAAATGCGCCACCATCACGCCAGACGAGGCACGTGTCAAAGAGTTCGACCTCAAAGAGATGTGGAAGAGCCCGAACGGAACTATCCGCAACATCCTCGGGGGCGTAGTGTTCCGCGAGCCCATCATCATTTCGAACGTTCCCCGCCTCGTGCCGAACTGGACGAAACCCATTGTGATTGGCCGTCATGCGCACGGCGACCAGTACAAGGCCACTGATTTTAAAGTTCCCGGCGCAGGTACCGTAACTTTGACGTTCACCCCAGAAGATGGCAGTGAACCAATTCAGCATGAGGTAGTGAAGATGCCTGAGGGCGGTGGCGTCACAATGGGCATGTACAACTTCAATGAGTCAATCAAAGACTTCGCCCGCGCATCCTTCACCTACGGTCTGCAGCGCGGATACCCCGTGTTCCTGTCGACGAAGAATACGATCCTCAAGGCCTACGACGGGGCGTTCAAAGATATTTTCCAGGATATTTATGACTCCGAGTTCAAAGAGGAGTTTGAAAAAGCGGGGTTAACGTACGAGCACCGGCTGATTGACGACATGGTGGCCTCGTCCCTCAGGTGGGAAGGTGGCTACGTGTGGGCGTGTAAGAACTACGATGGGGACGTGCAGTCTGACACGGTGGCCCAAGGGTTCGGGTCGCTGGGGCTGATGACGTCCGTGCTGATGACGCCCGATGGGAAAACTGTGGAAGCGGAGGCCGCGCACGGCACGGTGACCCGCCACTACCGTCGTCACCAAAAAGGGGAACCGACTTCCACCAACCCCATCGCGTCGATTTTCGCTTGGACCGGGGGGCTGAAGCACCGAGGTAAACTCGACTCCACCCCGGAAGTTACGGGTTTCGCCCAAACCCTGGAGGACGTGATCATTAAGACCGTTGAGGGCGGGCAGATGACTAAGGACTTGGCGCGACTCATCGGGCCGGACCAGGAGTGGTTAACGACCGAGCAGTTCCTGCAGGCGCTAGACGAGAACTTGCAGGCACGGTTGAAGTAACGCGCAGCAAAACGAGGTTGCATCGCCACCCGCGAGCCATCATCTAAGATGGAGCGGGTGGCGTTCGCGTGAGCCAACGGGGTGCGGCGCCCCGCCGGAATAAACGAGCGTGGCACACGCCAGGTGTGCGAGCACGGTTTTGTAGGCACCATGCTGGCAGCGCAGGCACGGCAGGTGCAGGCGAACGAAAAATTCGTAACTTATGGAAGGGCGGACTTGTTCAAGTACTTAGGGTCAAAGCGGCGGCTTGTGCCCGCACTGGCACAGATTGCGCAGACCTTGGGTGCCGAAACGGCGGTGGACCTTTTCACCGGAACCACGCGGGTTGCGCAAGCGTTTAAAAAACTCGGGATCCACACCACCGCCTGTGACATCGCCACCTATTCGCACGTGCTGGCGCAAACTTACGTGCAAACTGACGCGCGCTCGCTCGACATGCGTGCGTTAGAAAAAGCCGTGGAGCAACTCAATGCCCTCGAGGGCAAAGACGGGTACGTGACTGACACGTTTTGTAAAAAGGCGCGGTATTTTCAACCCAAGAACGGGCGACGAATAGATGCGATTCGCGACCAGATTGAACACCGGTACGCTGGCACTGAGCTGTATCCGATCTTGCTGACTTCCCTGATGGAAGCTGCGGACCGGGTGGATTCCACAACGGGGGTGCAGATGGCGTACTTGAAACAGTGGGCGGCGCGGGCTTACCGCGATATGCATCTGCGGATCCCACATTTGCTGCCCGGTGGCGGCCGAGCCGTGCGAGGTGACGCCATGCGGCTCGTGGACGAACTGGAGCCCGTGGACCTCATGTACCTGGATCCGCCGTACAACCAGCACCGGTACTTTACGAACTACCACATTTGGGAAACACTGGTGCGTTGGGATGCGCCGCAAACCTACGGGGTTGCCATGAAACGCGTGGACGCGCGCGAAGACGCAACGAAATCTGTGTTCAACTCAAAACCGCGGATGAAACGCGCGTTCTTCGATCTTTTAGGCCGCGCTCGCGCCCGCACCCTGGTGGTGTCGTACAACGACGAATCTTGGATTGAAGCAGATGAAATGCGAACGCACCTAAAAAATGTTGGGTTCGAAGACGTCGCTATGCTCGCATTCGACTACAACCGGTACGTGGGGGCGAAAATCGGGATCCACAGCCCCACTGGTAAGCGGGTGGGGAAAGTGTCGCATACGCGCTGTAAAGAATGGGTTTTTGTGGCGGGGCCGCGCCAGCAGGTACAGCGGATCCGTGGGCTCAAAGGAATCGTGCCCGCAGGTGCGCCGCATCCGTAACCGCAACGCATAGTGAGGGACGTTAGCCCGAAATCCAGCGTGAGTACACCACAGGATTATTTTGAAACTTAAGAATTTTGTGTTGGGGATCGCGCATGAGGCACTGGGTTCGACATAATGGTGTGGGGCGCCTGGAAGGTAGCCGGGCGCATAACCGAAGGGGTGCTATGTCGAAGGTTCAAACACGCGCAGCAAAACCAGACGGGAAGAAACGCATTGGGATCCTCACTTCGGGTGGGGATGCGCAAGGCATGAACGCCGCGGTGCGGGCTGTTACTCGCACTACCCTCGAACTTGGTGGGCAGCCGTACGCGATCCTCGAAGGGTGGCAGGGCGCCGTGGATGGGGGCGATGGGATCCGGCAGATGCACTGGTCGGACGTGTCCTCGATCCTCAACGAAGGTGGCACTGTGATCGGTACTGCGCGGTGCGCTGCGTTTCGGCAACGCGAAGGGCTGCGGGCGGCGTGCAAGAATTTGATTGAACGCGGCATTGACCGACTCGTGGTGATCGGTGGGGACGGGACCCTCACGGGTACGAACGAGTTCCGGGAAGAATGGCCATCACTCGTGCAGGAACTGGTGGTGGATGGGCAGATCACAGAGCAGACCGCGCAGGCCCACCCGCAGCTGATGATCGTGGGGCTGGTGGGGTCGATTGATAATGACCTCGTTGGATCCGACATGACGATCGGAACCGACTCGGCGTTAACTCGGATCTTGGAGGCCATGGACGATATCGCTTCCACCGCTGCCTCCCACCAGCGCACATTCGTTATTGAGGTGATGGGGCGGCACTGCGGGTACCTCCCCCTCATGGCCGCGGTTGCGGGGGGCGCCGACTACGTGTTCACCCCAGAGAATCCCCCCTCCTCAGAATGGGCGGCAGACTTAGCGCAAAAACTACGGAAAGGCCGGGCGGCGGGCCGGCGCGATTCCATAGTGATCGTTGCCGAAGGAGCTCAAGACGCGGATGGGAACCGCATCACGTCCCGCGATGTGGAGCAGGCAATCAAAGATGAACTGCAACTGGACGCGCGCATCACCATTTTGGGGCACGTGCAACGCGGGGGTACCCCATCGGCGTACGACCGGTGGATGCCCACCCTCATGGGGTACGGGGCGGCGCAAGAACTCATGGACGCTAACCCGAACGATCCGGCTTACATAATTGGGGTGCGGCACAACCGGCTCACCCGCATTCCCCTCATGGAAGCGGTAGAGGCAACCCGTAACGTTTCCGCCCTCGTGAAAGACAAGCAGTTCGACCAGGCCATTCGCGCACGCGGAGTTTCGTTCACCCAAATGGTGCGCGTTAATGAAGTGCTTTCCACACCTCCTCAAGATCTTGAGGGCGTGCCCGAGGGGGCGAAACGCGTGGGGATTTTGCACGTCGGTGGGCTTGCGCCAGGGATGAACACGGCGGCTCGGACGGCGGTGCGTGCCGGGTTGGAAGCCGGAATGGAGATGGTGGGAATCCACGGTTCATTCCAGGGCCTCATGGATTCTAACGTGCAGACCCTTAAGTGGTCGGATGTGGAAGGTTGGGCATTCAAAGGGGGTGCGCAGCTGGGAACGCGCCGGCACATTCCGAAACTGGAGGAGTTCTACGCGCTGGGGCGGGCGATAGAGAATAACCGCATTGACGCCCTGCTGGTAATCGGTGGTTTCAACGCGTACCTGGCGGTGTACAACATGGTGTCGGAACGCGACCGATACCCCGCGTTCAACATTCCGATGATGCTGGTGCCCGCCACGATCGATAACAACCTGCCGGGTTCTGAACTGTCTATCGGGGCGGACACGGCGTTGAACAATGCGGTGTGGGCGCTGGATCGGATTAAAGAATCCGCGGCCGCGTCTAAACGCTGCTTTGTGGCGGACACGATGGGGCGCCGCTGCGGGTACCTGGCTTTAATGGCAGGCCTGGCCAGTGGGGCTGAGAAAGTGTATTTGAATGAGCAGCCGCAGGATTTAGCGTCGATTAGTGAGGACGCGCAGAATCTGAAAGAGAGCTTCCAAAATGGACGCCGCCTCCTCCTTGCGGTGCGTAACGAGGACGCGCACCCGCGGTACAACCGGGAGTTTTTAGCGCGCGTGTTCCTGTCTGAAGGGGAGGGGCTTTACGATGTGCGCCATTCCGCGTTGGGACACATGCAGCAGGGTGGGGCCCCGTCTGCGTTCGACCGGATTTTAGCGACCCGCTTGGTGTTCAACGCGATTGGTGAACTAGCGCAGCTGCTGGCGCGGGGAGAGAAGCAGGCGCTTTATATTGGGCAAAGTGGGGGAACGATTCGTTCCCACCCGGTTACGCACATGTTAGATGAGATAGATTTAGAGGCGAGGAGACCCATTAGCCAATGGTGGATGGGTTTGGCACCGGTTGTGCCCGTGGTGTCGATGCCGGGGGTTAAACGTAAACCCGCGCGCATTCCGATTGGTGACCCGGTTTCGTTAACGCCATATTAGAGAGGATATTGATCGTGAACATTGTGGATCCCACGAAGTTGGAGGCGTGGCAGGCCTTGAAGCAGAAGGCAGCGCAGTTTACGCCGAACTTGCGGGAGTGGTTCGAGCAGGACCCGCAGCGGTACCAGAAGTTCAGTTTTGATGCTGCTGATTTGCATGTGGATTTGTCGAAGAATCTGGTGGATGACGAGCTGGTGGAGTTGCTGACGGATTTGGCGCGCCAAGTGGATTTGGAGGGCCATCGGGAAGCGATGCTGCGTGGGGAGCACATTAATGTGACGGAGGACCGCGCGGTTTTACACACGGCGTTGCGCCTTCCAGCGGATGCGCAGTTGCGGGTGGATGGTCAGAATGTGGTTTCGGATGTTCATGAGGAATTGGCGCGGATCTACGCGTTTGCTAACCAGATCCGCAATGGGGAACGCAAGGGTGTTACGGGTAAGTTAATTAAGACGGTTGTGAACATCGGGATCGGTGGTTCAGACCTGGGGCCCGTGATGGTGTATGAGGCGTTGAAACCCTATGCGAGCAAGGGGATGGATGCGCGTTACATTTCTAATATTGATCCCCAGGATGCGGCGGAGAAGCTGGCGGATTTGAATCCGGAAACCACGTTGGTGCTGGTAGCTTCGAAGACGTTCACGACGTTGGAGACGCTGACGAACGCGCGGGTGGTGCGCGGCTGGCTGTTGGATTCGTTGCGGAAGGTAGATCCGGAAGTTGATGAAGCACAGGCGGTGCGGTCGCATTTCGCGGCGGTTTCCACGGCGCTGGATAAGGTGGAGGCCTTTGGGATTGACCCGCAGAACGCGTTTGGGTTCTGGGATTGGGTTGGCGGCCGCTACTCGGTGGACTCGGCTGTGGGCACGTCCTTGGCGATCGTGTTTGGGCCGGATGTGTTCCGTGAGTTCTTGGCGGGCTTCCACGCGATGGATGAGCATTTCAAATCCGCACCGCTGGAACAGAACGTGCCTGTGCTCATGGGGCTGTTGAATGTTTGGTACACCAACTTTTTGGGTGCGCATTCGCATGCGGTGCTGCCGTACTCGCAGTACCTGCATCGGTTCCCCGCGTATTTGCAGCAGCTCACCATGGAGTCGAACGGTAAGGGCGTGCGGGCAGATGGCAGCCCGGTTACGTACGATACGGGGGAAGTGTTCTGGGGGGAGCCAGGTACTAACGGTCAGCACGCGTTCTTCCAGTTGATTCACCAGGGGACGCGGCTGATTCCGGCGGACTTCATTGCGTTTGCGAACACGAAGGCGCCGTACCGTGATGGGGATGCAGACATGCACGAACTATTCTTGTCGAACTTCTTTGCGCAGACCCGGGCGTTGGCGTTCGGGAAGACCGCGAGCGAGGTGCGGGCAGAAGGCACGGATGAGGCGATTGTACCGGCCCGGGTGTTTGCGGGTAACCGGCCGACCACGTCCATTATGGCGCGGCGTTTGGATGCGCGGACGCTGGGAGAGTTGATCGCACTTTACGAGCACATCACGTTCACGCAAGGCGTTGTGTGGGGCATTGATTCGTTCGACCAGTGGGGCGTTGAGCTGGGTAAGCAGCTTGCCAAAGAACTTACGCCCGCGGTGGGGGGCGATGAGTCGGTGATTGACCAGCAGGATAGTTCCACTGCCGGGTTGATTCACTACTACTTGGAGAAGCGGGATAACTAGGACCACTTTCGCGCTCTCGAACTGAGGGAGCGCACTAATATTAGTAATGAGACAGAGACAACAACGTTGAAGGAGTTTTTGGTATGTCTGAACCTCGCGTCGTTACGGTAACGGGTGCGGCCGGTAATATCGGTTACGCCCTTTTGTTCCGCATCGCTTCGGGCCAGGTGTTTGGCCCGGATACGCCTGTGAAGTTGAATTTGTTGGAGATCCCGCAGGCAGTTAAAGCCGCTGAGGGCACCGCGATGGAGTTGGATGACTGCGCGTTCCCACTGCTGTCTGGGGTGGATATTTACGACGATGCTGCGAAGGCCTTTGAGGGCACGAACGCGGCGTTCCTGGTGGGTGCGCGTCCACGCACGAAGGGGATGGAGCGTGCTGACCTGCTGGCTGCGAACGGTGGTATTTTTGGCCCGCAGGGTAAGGCGATCAACGATGGTGCGGCTGATGACGTGCGCGTGCTGGTTGTGGGTAACCCCGCGAATACGAACGCGTTGATCGCTGCTTCTGCGGCACCGGATGTACCGGCTTCGCGGTTCACCGCGATGATGCGTCTGGATCACAACCGGGCGTTGTCACAGCTTGCACACAAGACGGGTAAACCGGTTTCAACTATTAAAGACATGGTGGTGTGGGGCAACCACTCCGCAGACCAGTACCCGGACGTGTCTTATGCAACTGTGGATGGCAAGCCGGCGGCGGACCTGGTGGACGAAGCTTGGCTTGATGACTACTTCGTCCCCACGGTTGCGAAGCGGGGCGCTGCGATCATTGAGGCGCGTGGAGCGTCTTCCGCGGCTTCCGCTGCGGGCGCGGCGATTGACCACATGCACGACTGGGTGCAGGGCACGCCCGAGCACACGTGGGTGACCGCGGGGATTGCGTCCGACGGATCGTACGGTGTGCCGGAAGGTCTGATCTTCGGGTTCCCGGTGCGTTCCAACGGTGGTGAGTGGGAGGTCGTGAAGGACCTCGAGATCTCCGATCGTACCCGCGCTGGAATTGAACGGAACGTGAAAGCACTGGAGGAAGAACGCGACGCCGTGCGTGAACTCGGGTTCGTTAAGTAACCACGAGATTACAGCGCCGCTGCTGCAAAGGTGCCGCCGCAAAGGTGGCATCACCGCTGCGCAGAAACGCTACTTACGCAGTAGCACCGCTTCTGCGTGGAAACTCCGTTTGACGCGGAGAGAGGAAGTTTCACAGCAGCGGCACTTAAGCAGCTGCTAACACTAAGCGCGCCTGGGGGAGTGACCAATTGGCCCACCCAGGCGCGCACTCTTATGCCGCTGGAAGTGCAGGTGATAGATAACTGCTTTCTCGACGCACAAAAAAGCTGGCGCTCAAAACCACTTTCTTTTAAAAAGCCTGCACTTATGAGCAGAATTTGCGTTCGCGTACACATGTGCGCACTCGTGTGGCATGCTGGAGGTGCGCTTGCAAGGATATGCAAGAGACGCGGGCTTTATGCGGCGGGCTTTATGCACAAATCGGCGGGCGCCACAGCTTAGCTGCGAAGCGACGATTTTGCCGGAGGAGGCGGGTAATCCGATGCGCGAAGACGACATGGTGACCGCCGCCGAACTTTATTACTTCGAGGGACAAACCCAGTCTGCGATTGGGAAAAAACTCGGGTGCACCCGCTGGACTGTTGGGCGTTTGCTGGAGCAGGCCCGCGCAAGCGGCTTAGTGACGATCACGATTAATCACCCGCGGGCCCGCAACCGGGAGCTGGAACAAGGGCTGGAGCAGTGCTTCCACCTGGAACGCGCGATCGTGGTGGCCTCCCCTGAGGCGGGGAATGTGGCGCAAGTGGCGGCGCGCTACCTGGCGGACCTGGAGCCAACCCCAAAACGCGTGGCGGTGTCGTGGGGGCGAACAGTCGGACGGGTGGCGGAGGAACTACCGCAAAGCTGGGCACCTAACGCGAAGATTTACCAAACCAACGGCGGCCCCGTGCAAACGGGGGACGAAGCGGTGTCCCGTTCAATCGGGGTGATGGCCCGACGCGCCCCCGGGGTGGGGTACTCCCTACCGGCCCCGGCGATTACGGCAAATAAAACACTTGGGGACGCGCTGCGCGGCGAACCGAGTATTGCCCGCACCCTGGTGAACGCCGCGAAAGCTGAGCACATCATCTACTCACCCGGGGCCGTGTCCGTGGATTCGGTGCTGGTTGAATCCGGCTACTTGGACGCCAGCGCAATTGAAGCAATTCAAAACCGTCAGGGCGTCGCAGACGTGCTGTCGCACTATGTGGATGCAAACGGTGTGCCCCTTTCGCAATCCCTTGAGAGCCGCACCATTTCAATTTCACTGCAGGAGCTGCGGCAAGCCCACGCGATAGCCATTGTCGATGAGGTCGAGAAAGTACCGGCACTCAGCGCCGTTTTAGCCGGTGGGTACGCCCGCGTGGTGATCACTGACGCCACGGTGGCGCGCCGCGTGCTGGATGGCTGTGCAAATACCCCGCAGGGGGCACGGGATTTAGATGTAGCGACCCCCTCAAGCAAAAATAGGTTTCAAAAACAGTTTCAAAAACAGTAATTAAAAGGAGAATGAATATGGCGAAAATAGCGATCCTCGGTGCGGGCATCATGGCGACCGCGTTGACGTTTCCACTGACTGAAAATGGGCACGAAGTTCACCTGGTGGGTACGCACCTTGACCAAGACATAATCGCATCTATCCAAAAGGATGGGACCCACCCGAATCTGGGGTTGAAGGTGAACGACGGGGTCACGGCCTACCAGCTGGAAGACGCGGATGAAGCGTTTGAAGGTGCGGACGTGGCGATGTCGGGAGTGAACTCGTTCGGGGTGCATTTTGCGGGCAAACACCTGTCGCAACTGGTTAAACCAGGTATGCGCGTGCTGTCGATCACCAAGGGGATGGAAGCGGACGAAGACGGTACGCTGCACATGCTGCCGGACGTGCTGAAAACCTACTTCACGCCCGAGTTGCGCGATTCCGTGTCGTGGTCAGCGATTGTGGGGCCTTCCATTGCGGGTGAACTGGCGGTGCATCACGATACTTGCGTAGTTTTTTGCGGTGAGGACCAGGCGGCACTCGATTACTTAGCAGGCCTGTTCCGCACGGACTACTACCATGTGTGGACGTCCACGGACTTCTTGGGCCACGAAATCGGGGCGTGCATGAAGAACATTTACGCGTTCGCCGCAGGGCTCGGGCAGGGCCTGACAATTAAAGAAGGGAAACAGGACGACCGGTACATTCGTTACAACTACAACGCAGCCGTTTTTGCGCAGGGGCAGAAGGAACTACGCCAGTTCATGCAGCTGCTGGGAGGGGTGCCAGAAACCTCCGATGGCCTAGGCGGGGTTGGGGACATGTTCGTAACCTCCATGGGCGGGCGCAACGTGCGTGCCGGTGAGTTCGTGGGGCAGGGCCGTCCGTTCTCAGAGGTGCGCGATTCCCTCATGAAAGGCGTGACCCTGGAGGGTGTCAACGCGATCCGCGTGGTTGGGGGTGCGTTGAAACCACTGACGGAACGCGGCGTGGTGAAACCACAGGATTTCCCCCTGTGCCGCTACCTGTACTCAATCATTGAAGAGGATGCGCCGCTGGACATGCCGTGGTCCAAATTCTTCGGAGGCGAAAAATAGCCTGAGGTCTCACGTGCCCGGGCCGACCCCGATGCGGGACAGTTCAACTCGATAATCGGGTGCGCCTGGGCCTAACACCCGGCTTGCTAATCTGGTGCGCCCCGGCTTAGCACCCGGCGCGACAGTGCGGACGCGTGGGCGTGGGGAGCGTGAAGTGTCCTATGGTTAGGGCTATGGAATCTAACGAGGACGCTTTCGTGCTGACCCTGTCTTGTTCCGACAGGCCCGGTATTGTAGCTAGGGTGACGGGACTGATCGCAGCTGCGGGTGGGAACATTATTCAATCCCAGCAGTTCGGTGACCCGCACACGCACCTGTTCTTCATGCGCGTTGAACTTTCGATTGAAGCGGGCCGCCACCGGATTGAGCAGGCCATGGCTGATTTCGCTGCGGATTTTGAGGCCCGGTGGGAACTGCATGGGTTGGGTGAGCAGCTCCGCACCCTGATTATGGTGTCACGGGAGGGTCACTGTTTGTCCGACCTGCTGTACCGCCACCGGGAGGGGCAGCTGCCAATCAACGTGGTGGCGGTTGTGGGGAACCATCCGGATTTGGCGCCGCTGGCCCAGTTCTACGGCGTGCCTTTTCTATGCATTCCAGTTACGCCGGAGTCTAAACCGAAAGCGGAGCGGGAACTACTGAACCTAGTGCATTCCGAACGCGTGGAACTCGTGGTTTTGGCGCGGTACATGCAGATTCTTTCCGAACAGCTGTGCCGGGAATTAGAGGGCAACGTGATTAATATTCACCACTCGTTCCTACCGTCTTTTAAAGGCGCGAGGCCGTATGCGCAGGCACACGATCGGGGCGTGAAACTGATAGGGGCAACCGCTCATTACGTGACCGCGGATTTGGATGAGGGGCCGATAATTGAACAGGACGTCACGCGGGTAACCCATCGGGATACGACGTCGGACCTGGTGGCGCGCGGGCAAGATGTGGAGCGGCGGGTCCTAGCTCAGGCGGTGCGGTGGCACAGTGAGCACCGGGTACTGCTTAACGGAGACCGCACCGTAGTTTTCGACTAGTCGGATTCTGAAAAAGCGTGATTGCGTTACACTAAATCTGGACTTCAGGAGGTTTACGTGACAAAACTTAATGATCTGCCCTTGGCGGAACTTGACCCTCAAATCGCACAGGTTCTAGATGGTGAGCTTGAGCGTCAACGCGGAACTTTGGAAATGATCGCGTCAGAGAACTTCGTGCCCCGCGCAGTGCTGCAGGCACAGGGGTCGGTGCTGACGAATAAGTACGCGGAAGGCTACCCTGGGCGCCGTTACTACGGCGGTTGTGAGCAGGTGGATATCGCGGAGAACTTGGCGATCGAACGCGCTAAAGAAGTGTTCGACGCGCAGTATGCGAACGTGCAACCCCATTCGGGTTCGCAAGCGAACGCGGCGGTGCTAGCTGCGCTGGCTAAACCTGGGGACACGATCTTGGGGCTCGCGTTAGATAACGGGGGGCACCTGTCGCACGGGATGCGGTTGAACTTTTCGGGCAAACTGTACGACGCCCAGTTTTACCACGTGAACGAGAAGTCCATGCGTATTGAAATGGATGAGGTCCGAGCTGCTGCCGTGGAGCATAAGGCGAAGGTGATTATTGCCGGCTGGTCTGCTTACCCACGGGTGTTGGATTTCCAGGCTTTTCGCGGTATTGCCGATGATGTGGGAGCTTACCTGTGGGTGGATATGGCGCATTTTGCTGGCTTAGTGGCTGCGGGTCTGCATCCAAACCCGGTGCCGTACGCGGACGTGGTGACCACCACGGTGCACAAGACGATTGGTGGGCCGCGGTCTGGGATGATCCTTTCGCGTGACCCGGAGCTGGGCAAGAAACTAAACTCCGCGGTGTTTCCCGGTCAGCAGGGCGGGCCATTAATGCACGTGGTGGCTGCGAAAGCGGTGTCTATGAAGGTGGCTCAAACCGAGGAGTTTAAAGACCGGCAGCGCCGCACTGTTGAGGGAGCGCGCATCATTGCGGACCGGTTGTTGCAAGATGATGTGAAACGCGCAGGTATTACCCTGGTTACCGGGGGGACGGACGTGCACTTGGTACTAGTGGACATGCGCGATTCGAAGTTGAATGGGCAAGAAGGTGAGGACGCGTTGCACGCGGTTGGGATCACAGTGAACCGTAACGCAGTGCCGTTTGACCCGCGCCCACCCCGCGTTACTTCGGGTTTGCGTCTTGGCACGCCAGCGCTTGCGACCCGTGGGTTTGGCGCCGCCGAGTTCGAAGAAGTTGCCGATATTATCGCGCAAACCTTGGTGCAGGCGGCGGCCGGCCAGGTGGATACCGAGCAGCTGAGTGGCCGCGTGAAAGCGTTGACGGATGCGTTCCCACTGTACGAAGGGTTGCAGCAATGAGGTTTCCATGGGCAGGAGCGGCGAAGCCTTTAGATGGGAAGCGTTGCGCCGCGCAGATTAAGAACGAGCTGAAGACCCGGGTGCAGGACCTCAAAAATAAAGGTATAACCCCAGGTTTGGGAACGATTTTGGTGGGGCAAGATCCAGCTTCGCAAACGTACGTGGCGGGCAAACACCGGGACTGTAAGGAAGTGGGGATTGAATCGTTCCGCATTGACTTGCCGCAGTCCGCCACGCAGGAACAGATTTTACGTTCGATTGAGGCCTTTAATCGCAATCCGGCACTCACGGGCTATATTGTGCAGTTGCCCCTGCCGCCGCAGGTGGATACGAATTTGTTGCTTGAGGCGGTGGATCCAGCTAAAGACGTGGACGGGCTCCACCCAACGAACTTGGGGCGGATGTTGCTGTCGGTCGATGGGTTGATTGATAATCCGCTGCCATGTACGCCCCGGGCGGTGGTGGAACTGCTGCGGCGCAATAACTTGTATCTGAACGGCAAGCACGTGTGCGTCATTGGGCGTGGGACCACGGTTGGCAGGACGATCGGGTCGCTGTTGACCACGCGGGAGGTAAATGCGACGGTCACGCTGTGCCACACGGGGACGCGGGATCTGAGCCGACACGTGCGGGCTGCGGACGTGGTTGTGTCTGCTGCGGGGGTAGCGGGGATCGTTACTGCGGACATGGTGAAACCCGGAGCGATTGTGCTGGACGTGGGGGTGTCGCGTGAAACGCATGAGGGCAAAACCCGGATCGCGGGTGACGTCGCCGATGGCGTGGATGCGGTGGCCGGGTGGATCACCCCGAACCCCGGTGGGGTGGGGCCGATGACGCGGGCGATGCTGCTGGCCAACGTCGTGGAAGCTGCGGAACGCACAGCTTAACTGGCTCGACCCCGCCGAGCGGTGGCGAAAACTGCTGCGTCTAACCGGCCCAACTGGCCATCGGTGGAACGCAGAGACTAACTGGCCCTGCCGAGAAAGTGCGGAGCACGGAGTCAAACGGGCCCGGTCTGGATGCATGGGATAATCGTGGTATGAGTATTGAGATTTCGACCTTTAATGTGAATGGTATCCGTGCGGCTTCCCGCAAAGGATTTGCCGAGCTCATGGCCGCAACCGGCCCGGACGTGGTTGCGTTGCAGGAAGTGCGCGCGTCTGACGAGATTGTCGATAAGCTCTTGGGGGAGCAGTGGGAGGTAGTTAATTTCCCGTGTGAGGTAAAGGGCCGCGCAGGGGTTGCGCTGGCGGTGCGAAAGAATGGGCGCGTGCAGATTGACCGCCAGAGCGTACGGTTCGGAGCGCAGCCGCAGGGTGTGGACGCGGTTGCCGTTGACACGGGCCGGTGGCTGGAGGCCGACATGCGTGCAGGTGATGAGGTTGTGCGCGTGGTGAGTGCGTACCTGCATTCCGGTCAGGTGGGTACCGAGAAAATGGATCAAAAGTACGCGCACTTAGAGTTGGTTACCCAGCGGATGCAAGAGCTGCTGGATGCGGATGTGCCGACGGTGGTGTGCGGTGATCTGAACATTGTGCACACGGAGCGGGATATTAAGAACTGGAAAGGGAACCACAATAAGTCCGCGGGCGTGCTGGATGAGGAGATCGCGTATGTGGACGCGTGGTTAAACCAGGGGTGGCGTGACGTGGTGCGAGACCTGGTGGGGGAGGAACAGGGCCCGTATACGTGGTGGTCCTACCGGGGGAAAGCATTTGATAATAATGCGGGCTGGAGGATTGACTACCAGTTGGCGTCCCCAAGCTTGGGGCAGAGGGCGCAGGCATGGCACGTGGATAGTGCGGATGCGTATGACGCGAGGGTGTCAGATCACGCTCCGCTGCGAATCTCCTACGGCTTGTAATTTTAACGACTCACTTATCTAAGCAGAGCTTTTTCGTATTCCTCCAGATGAGAGCGATTGCGGGGAATGATATTTTCAAGTTGTCATTGCCGACAATCGTTTAGGAGAGAATATGAGGTTAGAAAAGTGGTCGGCTAGTTCCCCGAGAGCGCTGCGGCGGTCTTGGCGGGCAGTGCTGTCTGCGTTCGCGGTGGGTGGTTTAGTGGTTGCGGGTGGAGCAGGTGTATCTGCGACCGCGTTCGCCGAAGATAGTACTGGTACCCCCGCAGCTGCGGATAGGGCAGAGGACTCCGCGTCCAAGCAGGCGATGTTAGATGTCGTTGAGTCATATCAGGTTAATGCTGGGCAAACCATTTGGAACATTGGGCTGGTAGAAGCTGCGCAATACGCGGACGGTAGTGATGCGAAGAAAGCAGTGGAGATCGTCAAGGACCCGGCGTTGGAAGGGAAGATTGAGTTTTCTAGTCCCAGCCAGATTGTCGCCCAGGTACCGGGTGAGTATCAGCTGAAACTGCACCTCACTTTGAAGACGGGGACCCCGATTGAACGCACGGTAGCGCTGAAAGTGTGGCCGGAGTACACGATCATTACGACGTACATGAAGTACATTACGGTTGATGACGTGAACTTGAAGGCGGACCAGACTACCGCGTTAAATGAGAAGTTTAGGGACGTGGCGCTAACGCTGACTTCTGAGGATAAGCAGAGTGAGTACACGTTCGACAATCTTTTCGCCAACGTTGGCGCGTATAAAGATTTCGAATCCGAAAAGCAGATTATTCGTTTAGATAAGGGATACACGAGTTCTGCGGCTAATGTGCCTGCGGGATATTTTTACGCGGGGCTGCTGCGAACCGGTTGGGATGGGGCCACTCGAACACCCCGGAAGGTGTTGAAGTTTAGTGCGAACACGATTGGCACACCGTATATCCGCCCCCTGTTCTACAGTAAGCTTTGGTATGCGGATTTGGATTTAAGTGAATCCGATGAGGGGAAGAAGACAGTAACGCCAAAGTTGACCCATGAGGATGCGGGGATTTCGTTAAAGTTTATTGCCAGCAACTTCCCGAAGTGGGCGTCGCTCGATGAGGCAACGGGTGCGGTGACGGTGGATGCGAAGTCGGTTCCGGCTGGCACGCGAGAGCTGAGTGTGATCACGAAGTATGGGGATCACGAGGTCACTCGCGTGACGAAAATGACGGTTCGTAAGACCGCGGATGCAGGGGTAGTTACGCCGGTCCCGCAGATTTCTAAAGATCAGATTGTGCCCGTGGTGATTCACAAGGGTGATGATTTAACTCTTGGAGCGGCTAATATCAAAAATTTGCCTGAGGGCGCCAAAGCGGAGGATATTACCGCGGATGGCGCTGTAAATACCGCTAAGCCAGGTGAGTACACGGGGAAGATTAAGGTTACGTTTAAGGATGGTTCATCTCGTGTGGTTGAGGTACCCGTGACTGTTAAAGACCGCGTTCCCGCAGCAACCTTAGAGCCTGCACAACCGATTAACCCCAGCGAGCAACCCGGAAATGGTGAATTGAATAACCCTGGGCATCACGGGAATGGCGCAATCACTTCGAGCACCCATATGCAAGGGAATAAGCAGCTCGCTAAAACTGGTATTGCTGCCGGTGCTATCGGTTTGGCTGCAATCGCGGTTACGGGAGCTGGGGTTGGACTCGCTAGGCGCCGTTAAGTAACGGAAATGTTTGCGGCACAACTACATGCGATTAGTTTTTAAGAGGAAAACATACGTGTCCGAAACATTCATTGAGTAGCTAATGGAAAACTAGTTGAGTAGTTAATGGAAGGAGCGCATAATGAACACCGCAGTTTTCTTTTCTGTACTTACGATTGTTCTTTATGTAGTGATTGCCGTTGCTGTTGTTGCCTTGTTTATTGCGGTTTGGCGGTATATTCATCGGACCAAACAATAGGAGCTATACGCAAATAGTAGGAGTAAGCGACCTAGAAACCTGATCAATAGAGATCAAACCGGATCAAGATAGCTCGAAAAAACTGTGGGGCTGCGGAAATAAATCCGCAGCCCCACGAAGTTTGCCCATCTGCACCTACTTTTTGTTGCGATGCTGAATCTTTCCCAGCGTCCATAGTTGCCGGCGGTAGCGGTCCGCTTTTCCGGTGTGCACGTCTATGCGCTGACGTAACCGGCGTGCCTGCGGTGAATGCCACGTAGCTGAATCCAAAACAATCTCCGTTGTGTTCGGGTCCATCAACGGGTCGGGTTCCAGGTCGCCCGTCATAGTGTGATGGGGCCACTGCAAAGTGCGCCGGTCCGAGTCAGTAACGTAGTTAGGGGACTCGTACCCATGCATGTGCTGCACTGATTCCGGTGTCGGTGCAATCGGCGGATTCGCCATCCAAGCAGCCGACATCAAAACAATCCGCGCCAACAAGTTAACCCACAGGAGCACCGTCACAATCGCCACGGACGCGCCTGTAAGAGCACTATCCGCCGACCCCAACGCGGAAGTACCTAAGAAACGCACTACCGAGGAACCTACCCCAGCGATCAACGCGCCGATCCACAAATCTTTCGCGGGCGCCCTCATTCCCGCAATCAACCGGATCAGACCCGCAATCACCAGCGTGTCAACCAGCAATCCCACCAGGATCGACAGGATCCGAAGTAGTACCTGCCCCAGTGTCCCAGAAATTCCTAGCCACTCCAGCACCTGAGAGCCGAGAGTGGATGAAACAATGCCCAGCACCGCGGTGAGCAGCACCCCTCCGGCAATTAACACGAATCCAAATAGGTCGCGTGCCTTAATCCATACCGCGTTCTCCGGAATCTTAACGATCCCAAACATGGACCACAACGATTTCTTCAACGCATCCATAACCCTAGATGCAGAAAACAAAAATAACACTAGAGCAATGAAACCAGTCAGAGTAAACGGGGAATCTGCCACCAAAGAATCGGGGTTGACCAGACCCTCCGGATGGCCGGAAGTTTGAATCAAACCGGGCATTGAAGAATCTATCGCGTCCAATACCGCGTTGCGAAGCTCCGCGTTAGACCCTAACACCGCCATGAAAATCGTCCACCCCACGGTTAAAGCCGCGGTTATAGAGAAAATCGCTACGTAAGAAATCCCCCCGGCCAGCAGGTTACCGCGTTTAACACTGTAGCGATCCAAACCACGTGCCACGCGGGTGTGCTTCCACCACGAGAGCGCAAGCTTCGCCTTCTCTCCCCACGTTTTTGCAGCCCAAGCTGCGGACAGGGACGGGCCCTCCACATGGTGATGCTCCGCCTGACGGGGAGCGTAAAGGTGGTGAACCGGTTCAACATCAATCTCATTCGCCGGTTTCGAATGCGCAACCAGTGGTGTCTGTGAAGATTTCGGCATACTGAAAACCTACCTGATTTCGCTCGCTTCTGCCGTGTCAACCACGATTCCAACCCAGCCCAGCGATAGCGCAATCTCGCTGATCAACAACACCTCTTGGGCCCATCCCCAAAAATCTGCACAGGCGGATTCTCTATGAGTTCAGTTCAAAAAGTGCCCTCGACTCGTACGCCCCACCCGCACTGACCGTATCTAAATGAAGCGACCGAGCTACCCAGGACGCCTCAAAATCCGCGCATTCCTGCGCCGCAAAATCCAACTGTTCCGGTGGCACAGACTGGGCAACAGTCACATGAGGGTGGTACGGAAACCGCGTGGGCCTATCCAGAACTCCACTGCGAATATCACTTTCTAACGCCACCAGCTCATGCACCCCACCCACAACTTGAATGTAAACAACGGGGGACACGGGTTGGAACGTTCCGGTTCCACGCAACGTAATTTGGAACGGCACGCTCCCTGCCGCCGCTTTTTGTAAGTGCTGCCGAACGCGCACGCGCTCCGCCACTTTCACCACAGTTGGTGGCAATAACGTAATGTGCGGCACAACCTGGTTTGCTAGCGGGTCACCGAACTGTAGACGCCAGTTAGTTAGCTGACTCCGCCACGGTTCCGGTACGGGGATCAGCACACCAATGACCTCCTCATCGGGGCCTGGTTGCGGCAAATACATGCAAATCCCTCATACAGAAACGAACAAAAGAACGTAACTATTGTTCCCCGTTGTCACTCTAGGTGCAAATACCAGCGTCGCGGTAAGATTCCGGTTAGGACCTAGAGGGAAATAGAAACTCAGGAGGGAACGTGGCTAGCAGTGGGCCGTGGCTAATCGTCGGACTGGGCAACCCGGGTGAAAAATACGCGCGGAACCGGCACAACATCGGCCACCAGGTTGTGCAGTACCTGGCAGAAAGTAACGGTGGCACGTTCACTCACCACAAGGCGGGGGCAAGCACTGCGCAAGTGCGGCTCGGGACGCTCCCGGGAGGCCGCCCAGGCCCCGCCGCTACAGTTGCATACCTGGACTGCTACATGAATGTGTCAGGTGGACCAACGGCTGCCCTCATGAAATTCTTTAAAATCCCCACCGACCACCTGCTGGTAGTACACGACGAACTGGACCTAGATGAGCACGTACTGCGGCTAAAGAAAAACGGTGGGGAAGGGGGCCACAACGGGTTGAAATCCATTTCCGCAGCCATCGGCACCCGCGATTACGCGCGTTTACGCGTCGGGATTGGGCGGCCTCCAGGGCGCATGAACCCCGCGGACTACGTGCTCAGCGACTTCCCACCACGCGACCAAGTGGAATGGGAAATAACAGTTCGCGAAGCCGCGGATGCAATCACGGACGTGGTGAGCACAGACCTTCCGGCCGCGCAGCAGCGCCTGCACACCCGGTAAGAGCGCGCTCATTTGAGCCACGCAGGTATAAATCGGGCGGGGCGGATGGGGCGCACTCGGGTGGCGGGGTGCGAATCAGCTTGGACAGCGACGCGGACTCGGGTGGGCGCGAGGGCGCGAGGAAATCAGCTTGGGCGGGGAATCGGACTCGGTCGGCGCGGGCTTAAGTGGGTACGGTAGGGAACGCTATGAGTGCGCGATAGACTGTGGCGGTGGAGAGCATGAAACTAACGGGTTTACTTGAAGAAATAAAAACGGACCCCGCGGCGGTGCAAGCAGCGCAAAGTATTAATGAGGGCGTCACCGCCACGGTCGTGGCACCCACAGGCGTACGCGCGCCCCTTGCTGCGCTAGCTGCCGCACACTCGCACGCTCGTAAACAAATCATCATTACAGCCACCGGTCGTGAAGCCGAACAACTCGCGGCTGCCCTGCGATGCTACACCGGCGGTGTGGCGGTGCTACCCAGTTGGGAGACCCTGCCGCACGAGAGGCTCTCTCCACAAGCAGACACAATGGCCCAGCGGGTTGCGGTGATGCGCCGTTTAGCACACCCGGAACCGCATGGACGAGCGGGCGCCATCCGGATCCTAGTGGTACCCCTGCGCGCATTTTTGCAACCCATTATCGGTGGTCTCGGAGAGCTGGAACCACTGCGCGTCCACGAAGGCAACATTGTGGACCTAGACCACCTGGTTGAGCAGCTGAAAAACCTGGGGTACGAAACCACCGATATGGTTCGCTCCCGCGGGCAGATGGCGGTGCGCGGCGGAATCCTCGACGTATTCGCTCCCATCGACCCCCACCCAATCCGCGTGGAACTATTTGGCGATGAAGTCGACGACATCCGCTACTTCTCTGTATCCGACCAACGTGCCGTCGGGAAAGCCCCGGATGGCCTGTGGGCACCCGCTGCCCGCGAACTCCTCTTAACCCCAAAAGTTAAAGAACGCGCCGCAAAACTCGTGGGGGAACTGCCCGGGTCAGAACAAACCCTGGAACTCATTGCCCAGGGCATCGCGGTTCAAGGCATGGAATCGTTAAGCCCCGTACTGGTCGACCAGATGGTGACGCTACTTGACCTCGTGGATAGTGACACCACCGTGGTGCTGTCCGACCCCGAACGTATCGCCGCCCGCTCAGAAGACCTCGTGGCCACAACCGAAGAATTCCTCTCTGCCGCCTGGAGTGCCGCTGCCGCTGGGGGGAACATCCCCGTACAAGCCGGCGCGGCCTCCTTCAAGACACTAGAAGAAATGCACACTCAAGCCGATGATCAACAACTCGGGTGGGTGCAACTAACCGCCCTGCCACCAGCTGCGCTCGCGGGCGCAATTCAAAACCAAGTCGAAACCCAAGAAACGGACGCGCAGCACGGCTCCATCGTCGTGTCAAAGCATTTAATGCAGGTGGGGGCCCGTGCCGTAGTGCCATACCGCGGCAACATCGAAGCAGCCACAAAAGACCTCGCGGATTTAGAACAACAAGGTTGGCGCCTGGTCCTCACTACAGCCGGCCCTGGCCCGGCGAAACGGTTGCGCGACGTGCTGGCCGACAAAGATGTAGCAGCCCGGCTCGTAGACGCGATCCCGCAGTGCGTGGAACCCGGTGTAGTGCACGTCCTCGCTGCCAGCGCGCACGTGGGATTCGTGCTTGAACAACATCGCCTCGCGGTCATCACCGAATCCGACCTCACCGGCAGGTCGGGCCCATCCACCGCGGACATGCGCAAAATGCCGTCCCGCCGCAAACGCGGCCTAGATCCCCTCACGCTAAAAAAAGGTGACTTCGTCGTTCACGAGCATCATGGGATCGGCAAGTTTATTGAAATGGTGTCGCGCACCATGGGTAGTGGGAAGCAGGCGGTGACGCGCGACTACCTCCTAATTGAATATGCACCCACGCGGCGCGGACAGCCGGGGGATCGCCTCTACGTGCCCACCGACCAGCTTGACCAAGTTTCGAAATACTCTGGTTCCGATGCTCCCTCCCTGTCAAAAATGGGTGGGGCCGAATGGGCGAAGACTAAAGCCCGTGCCCGCAAAGCCGTACGGGAAATCGCGGGTGAACTCGTGCGTCTCTACGCGGCTCGGCAAGCCACTAAAGGGCACGCATTCAGCCCGGACACCCCGTGGCAACGCGAACTGGAAGACGCATTTGAACACGTGGAAACTCCCGACCAGCTGGTGACGATCGACGAAGTTAAATCCGACATGGAAAAACCCGTGCCGATGGACCGGCTGCTGTGTGGCGACGTGGGGTATGGGAAAACGGAGATCGCAGTGCGCGCGGCGTTCAAAGCCGTGATGGACGGTAAACAAGTTGCCGTCCTCGTCCCCACCACGCTGCTTGTTCAGCAGCACATGGAAACGTTCACGCAGCGTTATGCCGGGTTCCCGATCGAAGTGGCGTCACTATCGCGGTTTTCAACCCGCAAGGAATCACAGGAGGTTCAGCAACGTCTCCTCGACGGGCAAATTGACATTGTGATTGGCACCCACTCCCTTCTGACCGGTGCGGTCCGGTTCAAGGACCTGGGGTTGGTAATTATTGATGAGGAACAGCGTTTCGGCGTCGAGCACAAAGAAACCCTCAAGCAATTACGCACGAACGCGGACGTGCTATCCATGTCTGCGACCCCTATTCCACGCACCTTGGAGATGGCGGTTACGGGCCTGAGGGAAATGTCTTTGCTGCAAACCCCACCGGAGGATCGCCATCCGATTTTGACGTTTGTGGGGGCGTATACGGATCAGCAGGTCAGTGCCGCCATTAAACGAGAACTGCTGCGCGACGGGCAGGTGTTCTACGTGCACAACCGGGTGAATGATATCGATAAGGTGGCGGCGCACTTGCAGGAGCTAGTGCCGCAAGCACGCGTGCGGGTTGCGCATGGGAAGCTGTCTGAATCCCAGCTTGAGGCCGTGATCGTGGACTTTTGGAATCGGGAATTCGACGTCCTCGTGTGCACCACGATTGTCGAAACCGGGTTGGACATTTCGAACGCGAACACGCTGATTGTGGATCGGGCGGACGCCATGGGCCTGTCGCAACTCCACCAACTGCGCGGCCGCGTCGGGCGGGGCCGGGAACGAGCCTACGCGTACTTCCTCTACCCGGGGGATAAGGCGCTCACAGAAACGGCGCACGAACGTTTAAGCACAATCGCGGCGAACACGGATTTGGGGGCGGGTCTGGCGGTAGCGCAAAAAGATTTGGAAATCCGCGGGGCCGGTAACCTGCTTGGCGGAGAACAGTCCGGGCATATCGCGGGCGTCGGATTCGACCTGTACGTGCGCATGGTGGCCGACGCGGTAACCGCCTTCCGCGGTGGGGAAGAAGAGAAACGGGAGGACTGCCGGATCGAACTACAAATCGACGCGCACATTCCCGTTGAGTACATAAAGGGCGAGCAACTGCGGCTCGAAACGTATGCGAAAATCGCCGCTCTCACGTCGGCGCAAGACGCGGCGGACGTGCGCGACGAACTCACCGACCGGTACGGGCCGATCCCAGAGCAGGTGCAACTGCTGTTCGCCCTGTCTGGCTTGCGTGCTCACGCCCGGGCGGAAGGGATTGAGGAGGTCGTGGCGCAGGGCAAATACATTCGCTTCGCCCCGGCAGAACTGTCAGATGCAGCTGCAATGCGCCTCAAGCGCCTGTACCCAGGGGCGATTCAAAAAGCGGCGGTTCGACAAGTACTGGTACCCGCCCCCACTACCTCGCGCATAGGCGGGAACCCGCTGGTGGACCAAGAACTCATCGACTGGGTCGACAAGTTCATTGACTCCATCGTTGCTTACAAACCCGCCCGCAGCCACTGAATGGGTACCATAGGGTGCAGCGGGTAGCATAGAAGCGGTGAGAAAACTTTTGGGAGGATTAGTGAAAAAGCGGTTTTTAGCAGCAGGTTTGCTAGCAGCCACACTGGGATTATCAGCCTGTGGCACACACCCCGGGGCAGCGGTGATTGTGAACGGGACGCAGTACTCGCAGGCAGATGTGAGTGAAGCTTCGCAGCAACTGTCGCAGGCGCTGCAGAATAACATAACGCCCGCAATGGTGGTGAACTACCTGTCGTACAAAGATGCGTTCGAGCAGGTAGCGAAAGATCACAACGTGGCAGTAGCCGTGGGGGATGTGCGCAACCAGTTCACTGAGCAAGAGAAACACTTGGGGGTAAAGTTCACTCCCACAACGGTTGACCTACTGCATTTCTTCAGCAACAACCAAGCCGTGCAGCAAGTGGCGCAAGACCCGAAGAGTGGGGGTGCAGACCAGCTCAACGCGGAGTTAGCGAAAGCGCAGGAGAAGCAGCACCTCAACGTGAACCCGCGGTACGGGCAGTTAGCCCCCGGGAACGTGCTGACGGCCTCCACACTGCCCGGAGTGCTGGCGCAAAACGCGCCCGCTCAAATGTCCGGTGATAACTAAGCAAAAGGAAACACGCCTTTCAGGCCGTGGGCGGGATCGATTGTAGGCACACCCACTAGGGTGAGGTGACTGCACCTGAACGAGATAGTGGGTGGCCCTATTGGAATCTGAGACGGATCTACCGGTTAGTAATGTCACGTTAAATCCGCGTTGAGCTGGGACCATTGGCTTTAGTTACCCAGCCCACCTTTAACCGCGGTTGGGGTGGCGCGGGGAAAACCTTGCCTATGCTTTCACCGCGGCCAGAAACGTAATAACGTATAAGTAGTGCGACGATATCGCAAACCAAAAGAAGGAGATAGACTGTGGCACTTATTGAAGCAATCGGCGCTCGTGAAATCCTAGATTCACGCGGCAACCCCACTGTTGAAGTTGAAGTGGAGCTTGAGGACGGTACCACGGCCCGCGCGGACGTGCCTTCGGGCGCATCCACCGGTGCTTTCGAGGCAGTTGAACACCGCGACGGTGACAAGGAACGCTACCAGGGCAAAGGCGTTCAAGAAGCTGTGGACGCTGTCATTGAGGTGATTGCTCCTGAGCTGATTGATGAGGATGCTGCTGAGCAGCGCCGCATCGACGAGATCATGATCGACCTCGACGGAACGGACAACAAAGGCAAACTGGGGGCCAACGCAATCCTCGGGGTTTCGCTCGCGGTTGCGAAAGCTGCGGCTAACTCCGCTGGCTTGCCACTGTACCGTTACCTGGGTGGGCCAAACGGCCACGTGCTTCCCGTTCCGATGATGAACATCCTGAACGGTGGTGAGCACGCAGACACGAACGTGGACATTCAAGAGTTCATGATCGCACCGGTGGGTGCTCCCACTTTCCGCGAAGCACTGCGTTGGGGCGCCGAAGTTTACCACCAGCTCAAAGCGGTGCTCGGTGAACGCGGGCTCGCTACCGGCCTGGGCGATGAGGGTGGTTTCGCCCCGAACCTCGATTCGAACTCCGCTGCGTTGGACTTGATTATTGAAGCGATCGAGAAGGCTGGTTACAAGCCGGGTGCGGACGTGGCGTTGGCACTCGACGTGGCGTCCACCGAGTTCTTTAAGGACGGTGCCTACCAGTTTGAGGGCGCTGCCAAGACCACGGATGAGATGGTGAAGTACTACGAGGAACTCGTCGCTAAGTACCCGCTGGTTTCCATTGAAGATCCGCTCTCTGAGGATGAGTGGGACGCCTGGGCTTCGCTGAACAAGGAGCTCGGCGACCGGGTACAGCTGGTGGGTGACGACCTGTTCGTAACGAACCCGGCTCGGTTGAAGAAGGGCATCGAGATGGGAGCGGCGAACGCTCTGCTCGTAAAGGTGAACCAGATTGGTTCGCTAACTGAAACCCTCGCCGCCATCGACATGGCTCACCGCGCGGGCTACCACACGATGACGTCGCACCGCAGTGGTGAAACTGAGGACACGACGATCGCGGACCTGGCTGTGGCAACGAACTCCGGTCAGATCAAGACGGGCGCTCCGGCTCGTTCTGAGCGCGTAGCTAAATACAACCAGCTGCTACGCATTGAGGGCCAGCTCGGGGACGCAGCGCAGTACGCGGGACACACCGCGTTCCCCCGCGCGAAGTTCTAAGCACAAACCTGCGTTTGGTTTAAGAGCGTCGTCTAGCGACGCTGGGCGCGCCGTCTCCTAGTGAGGCGGCGCGCCTGCTTGCGCGTGGCGATCATCTCAGAATCCTAACTTCTGATCCGAGCGCGCGCCGCCTAGAGGGACCCCAGTGGAAGGTGAGACACTACCGGTATGTCTGAGTACTCGAGGCAGTCCGCACGCCGACCCCGCACCCCACGGCCGCGTGCACCTCGTGCACAAACGGGGCGACCAGCGTCTACCAGTGCCCCCACGCGCGGGTGGAAACGCGTGAAGGCGGGGAAAAAACCGGGCCCACCGGTAGGGAAACAGCGTGTCAAAGCGGTCAACAGCCTCAAGGTACCGCGGGTTGAGCGGGAGAAACCGAAACCGGATCCGACGAAGGTTCCGTTCAAAAATCTGGGGGTGGCGCTGCTGGTGATTCTTGCGCTGTTGGCGGTAGTGGACCCCATTCACCTGCGGTGGGAGCAGCTGCGGGAAAAGAAGAATGTGCAACTGCAGATTGAGCAGGCGACGCACGATAATGCGCAGCTGCGTTCGCAACTTGAGCGGTGGAAAGACAAGAACTACATTGCCGCCCAGGCACGAGCCCGCCTGGGGTACGTGCAGCCGGGGGAAACGCAGTATTCCGTGGTGGATGCGGGGGAGGATTTGAACAAGCCGTTTGAAGCCACCCGCCCAGCTGCGAAGGATGGACCTGCGAAACCCTGGTACTTGGTGGTCAGTGACACCGTGAAGATGGCGGCCGAACCAGACCAGTTGACCGTGCCGCCACCCACCGTGATGCCAAAAATCAAGAAGGATGCCGCAGATGAGCAGTAATCACCCTCCAGTTAATGCTATTAATAATGAGGACCAGGGCAAGCCTCCAGCTGGAACGCAAACGCCAGTTGCGGGTGCTGCTTCGGGGCAAATCAGTGCGGCAGACTTAGAAGCTGTGCGCGAGCAGTTGGGGCGCGAACCTCGGGGAGTGCTGAATGTGGCTGCCCGGTGCGCGTGTGGCGCCCCGGCGGTTGTGGCCACAGCGCCGCGTCTAGACGATGGGACGCCGTTCCCAACCATGTTTTACCTAACTCACCCGGCAGCGGTCAAAGCCTGCTCCGTGCTCGAAGCCGAGCATTGGATGGACGAGTTAAACGAACAGTTGCGGGCGGATGAAGACTTGCAAGCTAAGTACCGCCGGGCGCACGAGCAGTACTTGCAGG
The DNA here is from genome assembly GCF_032085515.1 of Gleimia hominis. GTDB lineage: Bacteria > Actinomycetota > Actinomycetes > Actinomycetales > Actinomycetaceae > Gleimia > Gleimia hominis. The sequence continues at coordinate 84,303 of NZ_JASXSX010000002.1, read as the reverse complement.
CTCGAGATGCAGTGCAGGTAGTACCGGAGATAAGTGGTGTTTCCGCAGGTGGGATGCCCACACGGGTCAAGTGTTTGCACGCGCTAGTGGGCCATGCACTCGCAGCGGGCCCGGGGGTTAACCCGATTGGGGACATGGCGTTGAAACGCATGGAAGAGCGGGGCTTGTGGAACCCAAATCAGTGCGCGGACAAGTAGCGTTGCACGTTAAAACCTTGGGGGTAGAGATTGAGTAAGCCAATCCCGGTGGCAGCGGTGGATTGTGGGACTAATACGATCCGACTGCTCGTGGGGTACGAACAGCGAGGTAAGTGGCACGACCTGGAACGTACGATGCAAATCGTGCGGTTGGGTGAAGGTGTGGACCAAACCGGGTATTTGAGTGAGGCCGCAATTGAGCGCACAGTTGCTGCCGCACGCCAGTATGCGCACATCTGTCGGCATTACGGGGTGGATCCGCTACACATACGCTGTGTCGCCACGTCCGCGAGTAGGGATGCGAAGAACGCAGCCGAGTTCAAATCCAAAATGCGTGAGGTACTGGGCGTTACCCCTGAGGTAATAGAAGGCCAGGAGGAGGCACGGCTGTCTTACGCAGGTGCGCTTTCTACTTTGAGGGACGCGGCCGAACCCGCGTTGGTGGTGGATATCGGTGGGGGATCGACCGAGTTCGTGGTTGGTGACCACGGGCAGGTTCAAGCGGTTTCAACGAATATGGGTTCTGTGCGGGTAACGGAACGTCTTGCAGCTGGCAGTGGGATTAAGTTTGTGGATGATTTACTGCGTGAGGCCGATGACGAACTGGATTTCTCGCGGGTACGCACCGTGATTGGGGTTGCGGGAACGGTAACGACAATTGCGGCGCATGCGTTAGACCTGAGTGAGTATGAACCGCAGAAAATACACGGTTCCGTGCACAGCGTTGAGCAGATGCTGCGTTCGTGCGCGTACATGATCGACACGCCAGTCGAGCAGAAAGCACAGCTGGGTTACATGGCGAAAGGCCGCGCCGACGTGATCGGGGGTGGCGCACTGATTTGGCGCGCGATTGTGCGTCGGCTCGAAACCCGCGCGGGCACTCAGAAGATCATCGTTTCAGAAAACGATATTCTCGACGGCGTTGCGCTCTCTCTAGTTCACGCGGATTCTTCGCAGTAAACCCGCGGGTTGGCGAGCATGCCCTGGGCAGACTCGACCGATATCCCCGTAGCGGGCTCGGTCGTCCTACCGTCGGCAAGCTCGGTCGCCTTACCCTTCTGCGGGATCAACCTGCATATTCCGGGGCCGTGGCCGCTTTGGTTGCTGAACCGTGCCGCTCAGGTTACCGAACTGTATAGCTCGGATTACCGAACCGTGCCCCGTGCATATGCGGCTGGGCCACGGGCGTGTAGCTTGGCGCGCCGGTGTACTGCGTACCCACCGAAGATTGCGGCGGATGCGGTACCGAGCATGACTCCCAGCTTGGCGTGTGGAATGTGCGCGCTGCCCTCTGGGAATGCGAGTCCGGCCACCAGCAGAGCGACTGTGAAGCCAATGCCCGCCAGGAGTGCAATCGCGTTAATGTCACCCTGGTCCACACCCGCGCCCAAACGTAGGCGAGTGAATTTCGTGAGGATAAACACGGAACCTGCGATTCCGAGTAGTTTACCGATGGGGAGCCCGAACAAGACGCCCAGTGCGACCGGATCAACTAGGGCTTCGTGGATCCCACCGGAGGAACGTATGTCTACCCCAGCGGCGAAGAACGCGAAGATCGGAACCACGATCCCCGCGGAAATCGGGTTCAGTTTTTCCGCCAGGTGATGCGACCACTGGGGTTCGCGCCTGCGCCGCGCCGCCGGAACCAGCAGGCCCATCGCAACCCCGGAAATGGTGGCGTGCACACCGGATACGTGCATGAACCCCCACGCGATCACCGCAATCGGGATGAGCGCCCACCAGTGCATGAACCGTTTTTGTACCAGCACGCCAAACAGGACGATTGCCAGAAGGGCGCAGCCGAGGGCGATGAAGTTCAGTCCGGTCGAGTAGGCAACTGCGATCACGATGATGGCGAGCAGATCGTCCACCACCGCGAGGGTAAGTAGGAATGTGCGGGCCGCGGGCGGTAGGCCCTTACCGAATAAGCCCAGTAGGGCAACGGCAAACGCAATGTCTGTTGCCGCGGGAATCGCCCACCCGTGGTACGCCTCCGAACCAGTGAGCACTTGCGTTAGTAAGTACACGGATGCGGGCCCCACCATGCCGAAGAACGCGGCGAGCATCGGCAGGGCAGCTTCGCGGATATCCCGCAACGCACCGGTTACGAACTCGGTTTTCAACTCGAGCCCTACTACGAAGAAGAAGATGGTCAGGATCCCATCGGCAGCCCACGAGTTTAGCGGCAAGTGCATGTGCAACGAAGCGGGTCCGATTTCGTAGTTGGCGATTGCCTCATATATCCCAGAAAAAGGTGAGTTTGCCCACGCCAAAGCCAGTAGTGCGGCGGCAACTAAAAGTAACCCAACTTTCGTTTCATCCTTCGTGGCCTGTGTGAACGCATTAGGGATCGAACGGATCCGCTCGCCAAAGCTTAGTTCGCGGCGCGGGTCAGTTGTGAACCGGTGGCGGCGCGCAGCTGATGACATGTAGGGGCGTTGCGTTTTGCGTAAAACCCCCTGATTGTGCCGGGAGGTCCGGATTATTGAGGGGTCCGCTTCGAATCTCCAGTGTCGTTTCCCATCGGACCACATGGTGTTAACCCCTCCGTTATTATTTGCGCTCGTTAAAATCTACCCACTAATACTAATGGTTCTTGCCCTTTGACGCGCCGTCCACTCAGAGCGTAATCACGAATGAGACTTATAGGCCTCAAATTTGTACAATAGAAACCACGCCCCCATAGCCCAATTGGTAGAGGCAATCGGCTTAAACCCGATCCAGTGCCGGTTCGAACCCGGCTGGGGGTACTGTCTTTAGCGGTTTTCCAGGTTGGATTTGTATATTTCTCGTAGATGCTTGAAAGATTTTGTTCTCGAGGGAAAGGGCAGTGATGGCGAACCCGGTAATGAACTCGCTCGAAAAAACGTTTACGTCCCGCACTCCGGCGGGGTACCCGACGATGCCAGGATACGAATCTGACGCTTCGGGGCAGTATGGTCAAACGGCGAGTGGGCCACGTTTTGAACGGCGTGCCCAGGCGGAACCGTCGGCGGGCTACTCTGAGGAAGATTTCGAGCAGGTCCAGAGCGCGTACTACGCGCCGTCCGCGGATGCGGTGGATCGCGGGGTCATGACGTATGACGACGTGATCGTAAAAACTGGTTCTATGCTTGCGATAGTGGTTGCCGCTGCGGCAGTTACGTGGCTGGTTGCAGCTGCGAACCTGGGCGCAGGTATGGCCATGTTGGCAGTGGGTGCGATCGCAGGTTTTGTGCTTGCGATGGTGAACATTTTTAAGCAGAAGATCTCCCCGATTCTTATCTGCCTCTATGCCGCGGCAGAAGGGATGAGTTTGGGTGGGGTTTCATTTATTTTTGAAACCACTTACCCCGGGATTGTGGTGCAAGCAGTACTGGCTTCGTTTGTGGTTACCGCGGTGACGCTGGTTCTGTTCAAGTCTGGGCGCGTGCGCAACAGTGCGAAGCTCAGCCGGATTGCGCTCATCGGTCTGCTTAGCTTGATTGGCTACCGCGTGCTCTCACTGATCTTGACGGCCACGAACGTTATTTCGGAACCGATCTCGAATCAAACCGTGTTTGGCATCCCAATTGGGGTGTTCGTAGGGGTAGTCGCAGTCGTGCTCGGGGCGATTTGCCTGATTGGTGATTTCGACGTGGCCAAGCGCGGCGTTGAGGCGGGGGCTCCGAAAGTGTACGCATGGCGAGTTGCGTTCGGCATTATGGTGACCCTCGTGTGGTTGTACCTAGAGATCTTGCGGCTGCTTTCGTACCTGCGCGATAACTAGGTCCATGCACCTGCGCGATAACTAGGTTCATGCACCTGCGCGATAACAAGGTTCATGCACCTACGCGATAACTAGGTTTATGCACCTGTGAGATAAATAGACTGAAAACTATTGACTAACGAGGGGAGTTCCCATGAGTGAAATTGTGAATGTATCCGACAACTTCATGCGCAAACCAACTGTCGAGTTCCTAGTGGACGAGGCTCCGGACGTGCTGGTTGTGGATGTGATCCGCGAGGGTGCGGGCCCAGAGATCACCGCGGGCTCGCAGATTTCCGCGCACTACCTTGGCCAGGTTTTTGGCGGTGAGGTGTTTGATAACTCTTACGATCGCGGGCAAACCTTGGATTTCACGGTCGGTGTCGGAATGGTAATCCCCGGTTGGGATCAGGGCCTGCTGGGAGTGCGGGAAGGCTCCCGAGTTGTCCTCTCGATCCCATCTGAGATGGGCTACGGTGACGCCGGGGTACCTCAGGCTGGTATTAAAGGAGGGGACACGCTCCTGTTCGTAACGGACGTGGTGAAAGTAAACCAGCGGTAGGTTAACCAAAATTTGCGCGGATTAAATGATGCCGATTGGGCACGTCATTCCATTTGGTCCGTGGTTACAGTACCCACCGGGTACGTGATGCAAATATGCCTGATGTGAGCCCTCTGCAAGGTAGAACGGGCCCGCTTCAGTGGATGTTGTAATCTCGGTTGTGATCTGCCCGTGACCCGCGTCCGCCAGAACTTTCTGGAATGCGTCGCGGGTCTTTTGCGCGGCCTGTAGCTGCCCGTCAGTTGTGCAGAACACGCATGAGCGATACTGACCGCCAATGTCGTTACCCTGCCGATCAGCTTGCGTGGGATCGTGGTTTTCCCAAAACACCTTCATCAACTGGGCGGCACTGACCTGGGTTGGGTCGTACACCACGCGCACAACTTCCGCATGTCCCGTAGCGCCCGTGCAAACCTCTCGGTAAGTTGGATTCTTCGTGGTCCCACCCATGTAGCCCGCAGCGGTGGCAATCACCCCGTCGACGTTCCAAAAGATGCGTTCCACACCCCAAAAACACCCCATCCCGACGTACAGGATTTCGTGCGGGTCCGCCCACGGACCATCGATAGGGGTACCCAGCACGGGGTGGTTACCGGGCGTGGCGTTCACCGGCCGGTCAGTCCCCGGAATTGATCCCTCGCGTGTGGCCATTTCGAACCTCCAAAAATTGATGGTTAAACGACGTGGCTTAAGACTACCGCTAAATCCCCAAGTCCGGTTACCTGGAACAGGCCGAGGCGGAACCCTGCGGGTTCTAGCAACAGGCACAGACGGTACTAGCCGATTCGGAACTGCCCGGTTTGAGCGGGGCTGGCCTAGCAGGAAGTGGAATGTGTGGTTCATCTAATTTGCGGGCGGAACCCGTCTCAAATGTAAATCTGTACTTAGCGGCTACGGTAACGCCGCTATACTTGACTAGAGTTAATGACCAGTCAATACGGAGGCGTTGTGCAAGAACCACAGTCCAAACCGACTCTTGCGGAGTTTCTTCAGCCCTTCAAAAAAAAGTATGCGGACCTGCGTGAGCGCAGGCAAGAACCGCGGGTTGTGCAGCGAGTTATATACGAGGGGGAACTCGCGGAACCGGAAGAGACAGTACCTCGGTCACTGCGGATGAGTGCAGAATGGGCGTGGCGTTTCCTAGTGGTTATCGCGGCGGTCGCTGTCGGGGGGTACCTGCTTTCGTACCTCACGCAGATCGTTATTCCCGTTCTGTTAGCGCTACTGTTCGCGGTGCTTTTGGACCCGGTGAACCGGTTCTTACAGCATTATCTGCATTTCCCCCGCACTCTGTCGGCAGCCGTGAGTTTACTGCTTGGTCTCGGGTTCGTGGTGGGCCTCGTCTCAGTTGCGTCAACGCAGATTATTTTGCAGGTGGGTACGCTCGCCCAGCGCGCGCAGCAGGGCGTGCGGGAGATCCTGGATTGGCTGGCGCAAAGCAATTTGGGGCTTAATGCGGACATTATTCACGGTTATGTCGCGCAGGCAACTGACGAGATTACGCAGTGGGTACAGGCGAACACGTCTCAACTCGCATCCGGTGCCCTGTCCGTAACGGCGTCGATTGGGACCGTTCTGTCGGGGTTGTTGATCGCCCTGTTCTGCCTGTTCTTCTTCCTCAAAGAAGGCCGCCGGATCTGGTTGTGGTTCGTCCGCATTCTTCCTGAGGGGGCGCGCGTGCCCGTGCACGAATCCGCGATCCGCGGGTGGATAACACTGGGATCTTACGCGCGCACGCAGATTCTGGTGGCAGCAATCGACGCGGTCGGGATTGGTTTGGGCGCCTACTTCTTGAACGTACCGCTGGTGATCCCCCTGGCTGTGCTCGTGTTCGTCGGTGCGTTCATCCCGATTGTGGGTGCGATTTCTACGGGAGCAATAGCGGTTATGGTTGCTCTCGTGGACCAGGGTTTGCAAACCGCGGTGATCATGTTCGTGGTGATTTTGCTGGTCCAGCAGATTGAGGGAAACTTCCTGCATCCTCTGCTGATGTCGAACGCCGTGTCTCTACATCCGATTGCGGTTTTGCTGGCGGTGGCTGCCGGTGGCTTCATGTTCGGTATTCCCGGGGCTCTGTTCGCAGTGCCGATCTTGGCGTTTGTCAACACGTCCGTGCTGTACCTGCATGGTTACGACAAGTTCCCGGAGGTCGCTACCCAAGAGGACCGGCCCGGGGGTAAACCCGGGGAGCTAGACGAACTGGTGCGGGGGACATACGATCCGAAGATGATGAAGGTGGATCCAGAGACAGAACAAGCGGATGCGGAACCGGTTAACCCGGAGGCCTATGAGGAAGCAACGAAAGAAGAATAGCCGGTGAGAGTGCGGTCGTTTTCGCCGGTTCCAAAACTGTCATTGGAGTCACTCTTAAAATGAGCATAGAAATGAGGCGGAGGTTAAACCTCCGCCTCATTTACTTGTATATTTCGCCTTTAAGCCGCCAATGAGCGGCCTTTCAGCTGCCCGCAAGCCGATATTTGCTTTAGCCTTTGAACGGTACCGCGTTGATGATCTTCACTGAGATCTCTTTACCGTTCGGGGCGTAGTAGCTAACTTCGTCGCCCTTCTTCGCACCAATGATGGCTTGCCCAAGAGGTGCGTCCGGCGAGTAGGTTTCCACGCCCAAGCCGGTGCCAGCCATGCGGGTGGCGAGTAAGAACTCGTTCTTTTGCCCCGCGATCTCAGCGGTGACCATCATGCCTGGTTCCACGACGCCATCATCCGCAGGAGTTTCCCCAACCTCAGCTTCCCGCAAAAGTGTGTCCAGCTGCTGGATGCGGGTCTCGTTCATGGACTGTTCATCCCGAGCCGCGTGGTAACCACCGTTTTCTTTCAGGTCACCCTCTTGCCGGGCGTTATCAATTTTCTTCGTAATCTCGTTACGCAAGGTCGTGGAGCGGTATTCCAGTTCCTCTTTCAAATGCTCGTAAGCATCTTGAGTGAGCCATGTCTTGTCTGCCATCAAGACCTCCTAATACTTCTAACAGGGCAATCAGAGATCAGCTCCGTGCCGTGCGTCATTTCCCCAAGTGGGTGATTTGACTTATTGGTGATTAAAAGCGAGGCCCCAACGGGACCTCGCGTTTAGTAACGGTCAATACCTTAGCAGGTTTACCGGGTAGGTGTTGACACCCACCGCCGCTTGAGGTGCTTTAAACAGCGGTGAGTACCGCCAGATACGCGGCAACACAGTGGCACACCCAGCCGGCGACCGTGAAGGCGTGAAAAATCTCGTGAAAACCGAATGCTCGGGGGGACGGGTTGGGCCACTTGAACCCGTAGACGAGCGCCCCCACGGTGTAGGAAAGCCCTCCGGCAATAAGAAGCCAAACGATTGCGGCGCCTCCGGTGTGCCACAAGGCGGGTAGGTACCACAATGCAACCCAGCCGAGCACCACGTAAATGGGGGTGACGAACCAGCGGGGCGCGCTCGGCCAGAACACGGCGGTGCCGATGCCCAAAGCAGCGCCGATCCACACGATGCTCAGCACGCGTGTGGCCGCTCCGACGTCTAGTAGCGCAACACAGATGGGGGTGTAGGTGCCAGCAATGAGTAAGAAAATGTTGGAGTGGTCAAAACGCCGCAGCAGCTGCTGTGCTTTCGGCCCCCAGTACAAGCGGTGGTAAAGAGCGGACACGCCGAACAGCAGCAGGGTAGATGCCAAGTAGACGACGGAAGCCCACCGCGTGGGAGTGGTGGGCGCGAGGATCAGCAGAACGAGTGCTGCTGCGAACGCCAGCGGGGTGGCAACTAGGTGGATCCAGCCGCGCAGTAATGGTTTTGCTGTTACCCGAGCGCGTGCCGCTGTGAGGTGCGGTCGCCACGGATGGCGGTAGGTTGTCATGAAACACCTGCTTTCTGGTTCGTTTTGACCTCAAGAATCGTGTTTTTGGATCCCGCACAGACCCATAACTTACGGTACCGTAACTTAGGCTCAGATTCGAGACCTCAGATATATTTTGATCCTCCAGTAAAATAAGGGTGAGTAACCGATCAAGTTTGGGGGAAGCGTGAAGAATCATCTGCTGTACCGCATTTACGAACGCCGGCTGGTGAAGCAACTGGCGAGCGATAGCATCCCTAAACACATCGGCATCATTTTGGATGGGAACCGGCGTTGGGCGAAACAGGCAGGTAACGCGGCAACGTACGGGCATCGCAAAGGGGCGGACAAGGTAACGGAAGTGCTCCAGTGGGCAGAAGAAACCGGGGTGAAAATCGTTACCTTATGGATGCTTTCGACGGACAATTTGGAACGCGACCATAAAGAGCTGGAACCGTTACTCGCGATTATTTCTGACACGTTCGCGAACTTAGCTGCGGATGGGCGGTGGCATTTACGCGTGGTGGGGGACATGTCTTTGCTGCCCGAATCGGTGGCGCAGTCCCTGTGCAAAACGGTGGAGTCGAATCAGATTGAAGGCCCGGATAACCGGATGACGGTGAATGTGGCCATTGGTTACGGTGGCCGGCACGAGATCACGGATGCAGTCCGGTCGTTACTGCGTGATCAGTCTGCGAAGGGAATGACGATCGACCAGGTGGCGGACGTGCTCACGGTTGACGACATCGCGGACCACTTGTACACGCGGGGTTTGCCGGATCCGGACCTGGTGATCCGCACGTCGGGGGAGCAGCGTTTGTCGGGGTTCCTGCTGTGGCAGTCCGTCCATTCGGAATACTATTTCTGCGAGGTGTACTGGCCAGATTTTCGGCGCGTCGATTTCTTGAGGGCCCTGCGCGATTACGCGCAGCGGGAACGGCGGATGGGTAAGTAGGTATCCCCCGCGGGACTGTGTCGGTGCACTAGCGCGGGGCGAGTTCGGGGCTGCGGTGGCGCGGAACGGCAGTCAGTATTGCAAGAATCGTAGCTGCTAGCCCGATGTGGACACGCATACTGCATTGGGTTCGTCGCTGCTATTGTTGTGCGGGCTCGGGGTCTGCGGTCTGCTGCGTGGTGTCGGCTTTGGTTGCCGCTTCCATGCGGGCTTGTGCACTGTCAAGGATGGATTCGCAGTGGCGCGCTAGTGCTTCCCCGCGTTCCCACAGCGCCAAGGTTTGTTCGAGGGGGGCTTGTCCCCCTTCTAGTTTGCGAACAATGCTTACCAGTTCGTCGCGCGCAGCTTCGTACGATAGCTGTTCCACTTCGGGTGCTTGGTTGTTGTCAGTCATGAATGTCCTCTTTCGTATCTGTATTTTTATTTGTCACTAAAGCCTGCGGGCTCGTGTGTTAAGGCTGAGTCAGTTCTTCTTCACCGGGGTTGGTTCCTGGTTTTTCGCCAGGATTGGTGCCGGATTTTTTGCCAGGGTTGGTGCCGAACACTGTGACAATCATTGATCCGCGGGCGAGTGTCGCTTGCAGGATCTCCCCCTTTTTCACTTGCGCCGCGTCCGTGAGCACACCTGTTCCGGGGGCTTTCAAAATTGAGTACCCGCGTTCCAAAGTTGCTTGAGGGCTCATGGCCCGCAGTGATGCCAAGGCGGAAGCTAGCTGGGTGCGGGCCGCAGACAAGCGTTGGCTCGCGGTGTTGCGCAGGCCAGTTAGCGCTTGCTCAAGGGTAGCGCGGTGGCCTTGCAGGGAGGCGGTTGGGGAAGTGAAAACTGGACGGGAGGTCAGCAGCTCAAGGTGGTTGCGTTCCACCCCGATGCGTCCCAGTACTGCTTGACGCAGTCGTGCGCGTGCCTGCGCCAACCCGTCACCTTCCGCTTCCAGGTCAGGTACCGTTTTTTTCGCCGCATCCGTTGGGGTGGAGGCGCGCAGGTCCGCCGCCAAGTCCAGTAGTGGTGCGTCACCTTCGTGGCCGATCGCGGACACAATCGGGGTGTGCGCGTCCGCCGCGGCGCGCACCACGATTTCTTCGGAAAACGGCAGGAGGTCTTCCACGGAGCCGCCGCCGCGCGCCACAATAATCACATCCACGTGTTCCAGCCCGTCCAGTTCCGTGATCGCACGGCTCACTTGCGCAGCAGATTGCGGGCCCTGTACCAGAACTTCACGAATCTCGAACTTGGTTGCGGGCCAACGCAGCCGAGCGTTAACAATCACGTCGTCTTTCGCCTTGGCGTTCCGCCCGCAGATTAGCCCCACGGTGCGTGGGAGAAACGGAAGGGGTTTCTTGCGGGAGGCTGCGAATAGGCCTTCTGCGTCGAGTTTTTTGCGTAACTGTTCGATTTGCGCCAGCAGGTTGCCAACGCCCACCGGGTGAATCTCTTTTGCCTGCAGGTTGAGCCGCCCAGAGCGGGTCCAGAACACTGGTTTTACGCGCGCCACAATCCGCGACCCCGCGGTCAAATTTCCTTGGGTTTGCGCGATCACCGTGCCAAAAGCGGTCATGTTCATAGACACGTCGGCGTCCACGTCGCGGATAGTTAGAAACGACATTTTTGTGGGCGGACGTTCGTTGAACTGCACCACTTGCCCCTCGACCCACAGTTCCGACATGCGCTCCACATACGCTTTAATATTCTCGCTCAGTAAACGCAGGGGCCACGGATTATCCCGCGTGGTGTCGCGCGCCATTTTCGCCAACGGTTTCATTTCTGCCACGCCTCCCACTATCTCACACGCGCATTAACTACGTTGCCTCCCCTGTGGATGTTGCCTGTGCTGTGGATATCGGCTGGCTGCCACGCGGTTTTTGTGAGGTGAGTGGTCAGGCGGATGTGGGGCAGAGAAAAACTGTATCGGAAGGTAGATTAAGAGGCGTGAGTGAAACGACTGGGAAGAAAATTCTGCTGGCCTCTCCGCGTGGCTACTGTGCGGGTGTGGACCGAGCGGTGGATGCGGTAGAGAAAGCGTTGGATCTTTACGGCCCACCGATTTACGTGCGTAAAGAGATCGTTCACAACCGCTATGTGGTCGAGACCCTCAGTGAACGCGGCGCGGTTTTTGTAGACAAGACTGATGAAGTGCCTGAGGGCGCGCGCGTGGTGTTCTCAGCCCACGGGGTGTCTCCCGCGGTGCGTAGCGAAGCCACGGCCCGGAACTTGAGTACGATCGATGCCACGTGTCCTCTCGTGTCTAAGGTACACAAGGAAGCGATCCGCTTCGCGAAGAATGATTACGACATCATTTTGGTCGGTCACCAGGGGCACGAAGAGGTGGAAGGCACGCAGGGAGAAGCACCTGAACACATACAGGTGGTTGGTACCCCTCAGGAAGTAGATCAGGTGCAGGTACGGGACCCCGATCGGGTGGTGTGGCTGTCGCAAACTACGCTGAGTGTGGACGAAACGAAAGAAACGGTGGCGCGGTTGCGTCAGCGGTTCCCGAACCTGATTGACCCGCCCAGTGACGACATTTGTTACGCCACGCAGAACCGGCAGGAAGTGGTTAAGAGAATCGCTCCGAACGTGGATGTGATGATTGTGGTGGGGTCTGCGAACTCGTCTAACTCGGTGCGGCTCGTGGAGGTGGCGCTCGACGCGGGTGCCCCCGCGGCCCATCGGATTGACAAGGCCAGCGAGTTGGATGCAGATTGGCTTGCCGATGCCCACTGCGTGGGTGTTACGTCCGGGGCTTCTGTCCCTGAGATCCTGGTGCGCGACGTGATCAAGAAACTACAGGGCTTAGGCTACCCGCAGGTGGAAGAGGTAAAGACCCGCACAGAAACCATTACGTTCCAGTTACCGCGCAACCTCCGGACAAAACTGCAAAATGCAGGGAAAACCGGGGCGGGTGCGAAACGCGTGCCAGGCCCCGACCACACCTGCTAAACAAGCAGCCACGCTTGGGAATGCGAGCTGACTAGTTGTCGGTTTGCGGTTTCGGTTGGCGCAACGGTTCGTCCACATTCGGGGGAGTATCCGCAACCCGGTCTGAGACTGCTCGGATGCTGCGGGCGGTGACCAGCAGGCGACCTTCAAGCGACCCGATGGTGGCGTTGTAGTGTTTGGCAACGGCGCGAATACTGTCGCCTAGGCTCACCAGGTGGTTCGTCACCACATTTAAACGATCAACGAGTGTGTTGCCGAGCTCGAGTAGAGCCTGCGCGTCGTCGTTAACTTCTTGTCGGGCCCATAGGCTCCCTACTGAACGCAGCAAAATCATGAGGGAAGCGGGCCCGGCGATAATCACGCCTGCGCTCAGTGCTTGTTCAAACAGCGTGGGGTCTTCGTCGAAAGAGGCGGCGACAAGCGCTTCGGAGGGCAGGAACATGATGGTGGAATCCACGCTGCCTTCCACTAGTTGCGGGTAGGTGCGGCGCGCGAGTTCTTGCACGTGCCGGCGCACTGCCCGCACGTGTTCGCGCATGTAGGTGCCGGCTTGCTCGTCGTCTTCACGGGCTTTCAGGTAGGCGTCGAGGGGGACTTTCGCGTCGATTACCAAGCTTGATTTCGCGGGGAGTTGCACCACCACGTCGGGGCGTTTCCCACCTGCAGAGACCTGCTGTTCGAAATCTATGTGGCGGGTTAAGCCGGAAGCTTCCAGCACGCGTCGCAAACTGACTTCACCCCACGTGCCCCGTTTGGGGGATTGTCGCAATGCGGAGTCGAGCCCGCTGGTTGCCTCTAGGATCATCCGGTTTAGGTTCTGGGTTTGACGCAGTTGTTCCCCAAACGTGCCCATGCTTTGCCCCTGGGTGACTTCCATGTGTTGCACGTGTTGGCCGAGTGCGCGAATGGAGTCGTGAAGCGGGCCCAGGTCAACTGGTGGGGTTGGGGTGGTGTCGGTGTGCGGGCGGGAGCGTCCGAGCGCGTAGCCGACTGCACTGCCAATTAGCAGGCATATTAGGGCGATTATCCACGTTGCAGTTTCCATATGGTTATTGAATCAAGTTGGTCTAGTGGTGCCAAATAGGGGGTTGGTTTGACGGCTGTTCCCAGTTGGGAATGCAGGGCGTTATTCGTGTTTTCTTTTGCGGAGGGTAGACTGTTCGCGTGGCTTTAACGATTGGTATTGCAGGATTGCCTAACGTAGGCAAGTCGACGTTGTTCAATGCGCTCACCCGCGCAACCGTGTTGGCGGCGAACTATCCGTTCGCAACGATTGAACCGAACGTGGGGGTAGTGCCTTTGCCTGACGCGCGGTTGAACCGGCTAGCGGAGATTTTTGATTCCGAACGGATCCTGCCAGCCACCGTGTCTTTCGTGGACATTGCGGGGATTGTGAAGGGCGCTTCCGAAGGTGAGGGGATGGGCAACCAGTTCCTTGCTAATATTCGTGAGGCACAGGCAATCTGCATGGTGACACGCGCGTTCCAGGATGCTGACGTGACCCACGTGGACGGCAAGATTGATCCGAAGTCTGATATTGAAACGATTGAGACGGAACTGATTCTTGCGGATATGCAGACGTTGGAGCGGCAGATTCCGCGTCTTGAAAAAGAAGTGCGGGGCCACAAGACGGATGCGGCGGTGCTGTCGACGGCGCAGAAGGCCTTGCAGATCCTTGAGGACGGACAGTTGATTTCGCGAGCGCTACCGGGTTCGGATTTGGATCCGGAGGTTGTGGCCACGTTCCAGTTGATGACCGCGAAGCCGTTTATTTACGTGTTCAACATGGATGCGGCCGGCATGGACGATGAGGCTGCGCAGGCGCAGTTGCGCGACCTAGTGGCCCCGGCAGAAGCAGTTTTCTTGGATGCTCAGTTCGAAGCGGAACTGGTGGAGCTCGACGAGGATGAGGCGCGGGAGATGCTGCGTGAATCCGGGCAGGACGAGTCTGGGCTAGACAAGTTGGCGCGCGTTGGGTTCGACACGCTGGGTTTGCAAACCTACTTGACTGCTGGGCCCAAAGAAGCACGGGCGTGGACTATTCACAAGGGGTGGACGGCACCTCAGGCAGCTGGTGTGATTCACACAGATTTTGAACGCGGCTTCATTAAAGCGGAAGTGGTTTCGTTTGAGGATCTGGATGAGCTCGGTTCTACCGCGCAGGCGCGTGCGGCTGGGAAGATCCGGCTCGAAGGTAAAGACTACGTGATGCAAGACGGGGACGTTGTCGAGTTCAAGTTCAACGTCTGAGCCGAGGTTAACCACCTGCGTCTTATCGACGCGCTTAGTTGATTAACACTCCCGTGCAGTCGGGTAGCTCTCCCCGTGCAGTCAGCGACGCGATTAGCTTTACCAGCGCAACCAGACAAGTTGGCTAACGCTGCTAGAACTTGATGCGTTCGCACATACTTGCGCGTTAATCCTCCACGGGCTCATGCGCAAACTCGGGCTCCACGGGCTCATGCGCAACTTGGGCACGCGTTAAACTTCCACTGACGCGCCCACTACGATGGTGCGGTCCAGTGGCAGTTTGAAACTTTGGGTTCGGTTCGCGCCCATGCGTTCTAACCAGCGGAACAGTTCACTGCGCGCGTACCTCACGCCCTTGTCCTTGCCCGGTTCAATCCGATAGGTGGACAGCACGTACTGGGCAATCGTTGGGTCGATTCCGAACTCCGGGTGGGCGCTACACATCAGCTGCACCGCGGCAGGTACGTTCTGAGAATCGTTGAAGCCCACCCGGTAGTTCATGTGGATTATCCCGTAGGTCTGGTCGCCGCGAGTCGTCACTTCCACTCGGCGTGTGTGGCGCACATGCGGCACCCCAATGTGTTTAATCGTCACAATCACAATGTGGTCGTGTAGCACGCGGTTGAACAGCACGCTTGAACGCAACGCTAAAGGCGCTGTGGTGGGGTTGCCGTGCGGGTAAATGGCGACGCCAGATACGCGTCGCACACCCCGGGCCTTAACGGTCGAAATGAAATCCGATAGGGGGCCTTCCAGTTCCGCGCGGCGGCTGAACACGATCTTGGATCCCTTCTTCCAAGTCGTCATGATGATCACCATCATGATCGCCACCATGAGGGGGAGCCACCCGCCGGTCGCTAGTTTTGCGATATTCGCGAGGAAGATCGCAACCTCAACAGACCCAATTGCGAGCGCAACCAGCGCGATGCGCCAAACCGGCCAGTGCCAGATTGTGCGGGCCATCAGCAGGAACAAGCTCATCTCTAAAATCAGTGTGCCAGACACCGAGAAACCGTATGCGGACGCCAAGTTCTGGGAACTTTGGAAGATCAAAACCAGGGCCATTACAGCGATCCACAGCATGTGGTTTACGGCCGGTAAGTAAATCTGCCCACCCATGCTCTTACTGGTCTGCAGTACCTTCAAACGTGGTAGGAACGACAGCCGGGACGCCTGTCGGGACACGGAGAATGCCCCTGAGATTACGGCTTGTGATGCGATGACTGTGGCGAGGGTAGCGAGGATGACGAGGGGTAGTTGCCCCCAGCGGGGCGCGAGCTCAAAGAACGGGTTATTCAGCGCCTCGGGGTGTAGCAAAAGGTTCGCACCTTGCCCCAGGTAGTTCAAAATGAGCATGGGGAACGCAAGGGTGAACCACGCGATCACAATTGGGCGCCGCCCAAAATGCCCCATGTCGGCGTAAAGGGCTTCCACACCGGTGACGGTAAGCACCACGGCGCCAAGAGCTAAGAACGTGATAAACGGGTGCGCAACCGCCAGCCGAAGCCCCGGCATGGGGGACAGTGCCCATAAAATCGATGGATTGTCAAGGATTGGGCCCAGGCCCAGCCCACCGAGGGTGAGGAACCAACAGCACATGATAGGGCCGAACGCCACGCCAATGCGTCCCGTTCCCCAGCGCTGCACAAAAAACAGGAGCGAAAGAATCACGATCGACGCGGGGATCACCCAGTGGGAAAACTCCGGGTTCGCCACCTCGAGCCCCTCCACCGCACTCATTACGGAAACCGCAGGGGTAATCAGGGAATCACCATAAAATAATCCCGCTCCCATAATCGCTATGAACGTTGCAACTACGGCGCGGGGATCGGCTTTCCCAAGTCGATGTCGAATCAAAGAAACAAGCGAGAGGATACCACCCTCACCCTTATTATCGGCACGCATAATAAAGGTCGCGTAACCAACCGACACGATAATAATTAAGCACCAAATAATCAGCGAAAGTACGGCAAGAATATCTTCTTCGGTAGGTTTTAAAGCCCCATTATGTAACGTAAATACTGCGTGTAGGGAGTACAGAGGGCTCGTGCCCAAGTCTCCGAAGACTACGCCAAGAGCGCCTACCACCAGCAAGGGAAGAGGAGTTGCCCCCTTTTTACTCAGCATGGATCAAAACTATACACCTGTGCCTGTAGAAAACATAGTGTGTTAATCACATGCAGAACTATCCGATTAATGGGAGTAAAAGGCGCGCCGTCCAATCGTGTGCTAGTCTGCAAAAAAACATCTGAAGAAGAGATGGATTCTTCTTTAGATGTGCTTAGACAAGAAATGAAAATCCGTTGGTGCCCACGCACTCTCCCTCATACAATGTGGTGTTGCCAGGGGTGGCATATTTGAAGGACGGGCTTATGTTCTTCTATTTACTAAGAAGAATAGCGAACTATGCGGTGTTGCTTTTCGTTGCCGTGTCGCTCGCATACCTCATCGCGGCTGTTTCAATGGACCCGAAAGCGGCGTACGACCTGTCCAATCCCAACCTGGATTGGGCGTTGATTGAACGCACTTTGACTTCGTACAACCTTTCGGACAGCATCCCACTGACAGACCGCTACATGCACTGGCTGCAGTCCATTGTGACCAGCTGGGACTGGGGGAAAACCCCGAAAGGAGAGTCGGTTAACGAGATCATTTCGATCCGCATTTGGGTGTCGGTTCGCCTAATTGTAATCGGATCGCTAATCGGCATGGTCGGTGGCGTGGCGGTTGGTGCGTGGACGGCGACTAAGCAGTACTCGTTTGCGGACCGGTTGATCTCACTGCTTTCACTGGTGGTCATCTCCACTCCCGTGATCGTGCTCGCAACCCTACTTCAGGTGGGGGCAACGCAGTTCAACGCCGCTACCGGCACGCAGTTCTTCGAGTTCGTGGGGGAAACCGGGCAGATAGGCAGTTATCCGGGAGCGGCGATAGTAGATCGGCTCCAGCACCTGTTACTGCCCACCATCTCCATGTCCCTCACCGGTATTGCCAGCTATTCGCGGTATCAACGTAACCTCATGCTCGACACGCTGGGGGCCGACTACGTTCGCACTGCCCGCGCAAAAGGCCTGTTTAAAACCAAAGCGGTTATCCGCCACGCGCTGCGCACCTCCATGGTGCCGATGGCCACGTACTTCGCGTTCGCGGTTGCCACCCTGTTCCTGGGGGCCACGGTTACGGAAACGATTTTCGGCTGGCACGGCCTGGGCCAGTACTCGGTTGAGTCCATTATGAAACAAGACATTAATGGCACCGCGGCGGTCGTGGCCTTCTCTGGGGTTTGTACGTTAACCGGTGCCATCCTTTCCGACGTGCTTGTAGTGCTCGTTGATCCGCGAGTGAGAGTGAGCTAAACATGTCCGAACAAGTAACTAGCGCAGCGCACGCGCAGCCACCTTCAGCGGTGGAAGACGAGGCCGCTCAGGTAGTGGACCCCTCCACCCAAGAGGGCAAGCAGATGACCCGGCGGGCACTGGTGATGCGGCGGTTCGCCAGGTCAAAAACAGCGGTGGTGGGCTTAATCGGGTTCTTCCTGATTGTGCTCCTAGCCATTATCGGCCCGTTCCTCAGCCCGTGGAACTTCGCGGATGTCGACAACGTCTCTTTCTTGCAACCCCCGTCGGGTGAGCACCTGTTTGGAACCACACAAGGGGGACGTGACGTGCTCGCATTAACCCTGGAGGGGCTGCGCAAATCCCTCCTAATTGGCGTGTGCGTATGTCTGATCCAAACCGTGGTCGCAGCCCTCGTTGGGTCTGCTGCGGCGTATTTTGGCAAAGTGGTTGACAAAGTCCTGCTCTGGGTCGTGGACTTGCTGTTGGTGATCCCCTCGTTCCTGCTGATCGCCGTGATCTCGCAACGCGGCGGCGCCTCAAAAGGTTCGATCGTGACGTTCATTATTCTGCTCGCCGCATTCGGGTGGATGCTTACCGCCCGCGTGGTGCGGTCGATGACGCTCGCGGTGAAGGATCTGGAGTACGTGCGGGCAGCGAAGTTCATGTCCGTCCCCTCGTGGGTGATTATTACGAAACACATCATCCCGAACGTGGCGTCCTATTTGATTATCGACTGTGCTCTGGGGTTCGTAACCGCTGTTATGAGTGAGACCGTCCTGTCTTACTTCGGTTTTGGTGTCCAGGCGCCAAACACGTCTTTGGGCAAGTTAATTGCTGAGGGCCAGGCGTCCGCCACAACGACACCCTGGGTGTTCCTCGCGCCCGCCACAATCTTGGTGTGCACACTTATTTGTGTGAACTTCATTGGGGATGGTTTACGCGACGCCCTCGATCCCTCATCCAAATCAGGAGGTCATGCAGCATGAGCAGCAAAACTAAGCAGCAGGCCGCGACGGAAGCGGTTCCGCAGCGGCAAGAGGGCGTGCCCGTCCTCGAGATTGAAAACTTGAATGTAACTTTCCCTTCAGAAGACGGTAATGTGCACGCGGTGCGGGGGGTGAACCTGCACGTGAACGCCGGGGAAGTGCTCGGCATTGTTGGGGAATCCGGCTCGGGTAAGTCCGTGACGTCGATGGCGGTGATGGGCTTGTTGGAGGAGTCCGCGCGAGTTAAAGGCAGTGTTCGACTGCATGGAACGGAACTGTTAGGTAAGTCGGACCGGTGGATGTCGGATGTGCGCGGCAAGAAAGTGGCGATGGTGTTCCAAGACCCGCTGTCGGCCCTCACGCCCGTGTACACGATTGGCGATCAGATTGTGGAGGCCTTGCGGATCCACCAGAACATGACGAAAGCGCAGGCGGAAGAACGCGCGGTAGAGCTACTTGACCTGGTTGGGATTCCGAATCCGAAGGGGCGGGTGAAGTCGTTCCCACACGAGTTCTCCGGCGGGATGCGCCAGCGCGTAGTGATCGCAATGGCGATTGCGAACGATCCGGATTTAATTATTGCGGACGAGCCGACCACAGCGTTGGATGTGACGATTCAAGCGCAGATTCTTGAGGTTCTAAAAACCGCGCAGCAAGAAACGGGTGCGGCGATTATTTTGATCACCCACGACCTGGGGGTTGTTGCGGGCTTGGCGGACCGGGTGGCGGTAATGTACGCGGGCCGGTGTGTGGAGTCGGGGACGGTGAATGACATTTTCTACCGCTCATCCATGCCGTACACGATTGGCCTGCTGGGGTCTTTGCCGCGACCGGATATGACGCGGGATGAGGCGTTAGTGCCGGTTGAAGGTAACCCGCCGTCCATGTTGACGCCCCCTACGGCGTGCCCGTTTGTGCCGCGGTGCCCGCTGGCTAATGACGAGTGCCGCAAGGGGGAACCCGAGTTGAAGGCGGCGCCGGAAGTGCCAGCGGAGCAGGCGGGGGAGCAGGACGTGCACCGGTTGGCGTGTGTGCGTGCCCCGGAAATTAGTGAGCACAACTGGCAGTACCGCGAGATTTTCCCGGTGCCGGAGGCGTACACTCCCTCTGCGCTCGATGAGGACCGCAATAAGCGTGAGGAAGTGCTGAGGTTAGAGAATGTCCGCAAGTACTTCCCCCTCATGAAGGGCGCGGTGTTTAAGAGGCGCGTGGGTACTGTGCATGCCGTGGATGGGATTTCGCTGGATATTAAGGCCGGGGAAACGCTGGGGCTCGTGGGTGAGTCCGGGTGTGGGAAGACCACCACGCTGCTGGAAATTCTGGATTTGAAGGCCCCGGAGGATGGCCGCATCGTAGTGCTCGGTAAGGATACGGGGCAGATGGACCGTTCGGAACGCAAGCGCGTGCGCCGGGATCTGCAGGTCGTGTTCCAAGATCCGATGGCTTCGTTGGATCCGCGCATGCCGATTTACGACATTATTGCGGAGCCACTGAAGTACAACGGGTGGAAGAAGAAGGACATTGACGAGCGGGTACACAAGCTGATTGAAACTGTTGGTTTGGAACCGTCGCACTTGAATCGGTATCCGCGCCACTTCTCAGGTGGGCAGCGGCAACGCGTGGGGATTGCCCGTGCGTTAGCGTTGCGTCCTAAGCTGCTGGTGTTGGATGAGCCCGTATCGGCCCTGGACGTGTCGATTCAGGCGGGGGTCATTAATTTGCTTGAGGAATTGCGGGCGAAACTGGACCTGTCGTACCTGTTCGTCGCCCACGACCTCTCGGTGGTGCGGCACATTGCGAACCGGGTGGCGGTTATGTACTTGGGGCAGATTGTGGAGATCGGGGATGTGGATGAGGTCTTTGACCATCCGCGCCACCCGTATACGCAGGCGTTGCTGTCGGCGATTCCGATTCCGGATCCGAAGAAGGAACGCAGTCGTGACCGGGTGCTGCTGCAGGGGGATTTGCCTTCACCAGCGAACCCGCCGTCGGGTTGCCGGTTCCGCACGAGGTGCCCCAAGTTCGCGGCGATGACGGATGAGCAGCGGCGGCCTTGCTTGGAGCAGATGCCGCAACTGAAATCTGTGGAGAATGCGGATAGTGCAAACGCGTGCCACTATCCGCAGACCGCGGACGTGTTCTAGCTTCAGTGCCGGTGGTGGGGGCCACCGGCGCATGAGGTTACATTTAGGTAAATTTCGATCAAAGAATGAGACAACGGCTTACAGGTGGCTGAACATTCTATACATTGCACCTAACGCGTTCCATCAACCCGGTGGGGTGCAGACGTGATTCATCGGTATGGAGGAGGTACTACGGTGAAACGAGTGACACGGGTACTGGCAGCAGCCGCAGCGGCGGGTGCGCTGGTACTAACGGGCTGCGCTAGCGGCGGTGGTTCTGGCAGCGGTAAAGGTTCCGGTGACGCCCCGGCAGCTAGTGATATTAACGCAATGGATCGCAGTAAGTTGAAGGAAGGCGGCAAGCTGCGTCTTGAGATTGGCACATTCCCCGCTAACTTCAACTACCATCAGGCGACGGGGAACACCGCTGATTACGGCACTATTCACAATTTCACGATGCCGACGAACTTTGATAACAGTGCAGACAATAAGCGGACCCCGAATCCGAACTTCATTAAGGATGTGAAGGTGGAGGACGGCCCACCCCAGGTGGTGACGTTAACGCTGAATCCGGATGCGAAATGGGGCAACGGTGATCCCATTACCGCCAAGGATTACATTGCCACCTGGAAGGCATTGAACGGCGAGAACGAGGGATATGAAATCGCCAGCACTGACGGTTACCGCGAGGTTAAAGAAGTAAAACAGGGTAAAGACGAGTTCGAAGTAGTCACGACCTTCAAGTCGACGTACCCGGACTGGCAATCGATGTGGTCCACTGTGGAGAATGCGGAGGCAGTGAAGGACCCGGAGACGTTCAATACGGCGCGACAGAAAGAACCGCACCCCGAGTGGGCTGCCGGCCCGTTCAAGATCTCTAAAGTGGATCAAGCGCAGAAGATGATCACGCTGGCGCCGAACGAGAACTGGTGGGGCGATAAACCACTGTTGGACGAGATGACGTTTAAAGCGATGACCCCGGATCTGCGTGGGAACGCGTTTGCGAACAACGAGATTGACGTCGTGACCTCGATTGTGACGAAAGATGAGTTCGACAAGGTGCAAAAACGCAGTGGGGCGCAGGTGCGTGCAGCCAGTGGTTTGCAGTGGCGCCATATCACGTTTAATAACAATGCTGGGAACCTGAAGGACAAGAACGTGCGGCAAGCGATCGTGAAGGGCACGAACCGGAAGGCGATTGCTGCTTCTGACTTGGCGGGGCTTCCCGTTGACGTTGACAAACTGATGGTGGGCAACCACTTCTTCGTCCCCACCGACTCCGAATACGCGGATAACTCCACGGACTTCAAGTACGATCCGAAAGCGGCCGAGAAGCAGCTCGACGAAGCAGGGTGGAAGAAAGAGAACGGCAAAGATTACCGGATGAAAGACGGTAAGGAACTGGAGATTAAATACTCCATGCTGGTTGGGATCCCCACCTCGGAAAACGAAGGGAAACTCTTCCAAGACGACATGAAGAAGATTGGCGTTAAGGTCAACTTGGTGAACACGTCGCAAGAAGAGTGGCAGAACGTGCTGCAGAATCGGCAGTTTGAATCCGTCTCGTTCGCGTGGGAGTCCACGGTGTTCCCAATGAATAACATCACCCAGCTGTATGGCTGCGAGGCACCTCAGAACTACTCGGATGCGTGCAACGAAACGATTAAAGAACTCACGCCGAAAGCAGATACTGAGCTAGATCAGAAGAAGCGTGCAGAAATTGTGAACAAGATTGATAAAGCAATCTGGGATGAAGTGATGGTTATGCCTCTGTACCGCCGCATGGACTTCACCGCTGTCCCATCTGACCTAGCGAACTTCGGTTCATTCGGGCTCGCTAGCCCGCGTGCAGAAAACATCGGCTTTGTTAAATAGGCCTGTTGGATAGGTTTGTTTATACAGGTTTGTTGAATGAACCCTAGGTTCATTTAGGTGCCCCGGGGCGCACAACTTGGTTTGCGATACCGCAGCCGGTTGAGTGCTCACCGGGGCACTTTTATTGAACGAAGAGCAGGGAGAGCGTGGGATTAAATGAACCACAGGGAAGCCCAAAGAGCCGCCAGAGCAAGGCAGGCAAATAATGTGGGATAGTTTAAGCGCCGGCTCACGGTGAATGGTGCGGGCGACCCAGGCTGGGAGTAACCCGCTTGTTCCACGCGGGCGCGTTGTTGCTCATGCTCTTGCGTGCAGCGGATCTGCAACTGCTCGTGCTCACGCCTGTACTGCAGGGTGGTTAGTAATTCTCGCCCCTGGTTGGCATCCAAATCGCACGTAAACTGTGGGCGGGCTTCGTCAATATGAGGCAGTGGCAGCGGAGTGCGATCCCCAATGCGGCGCAGCGAACTGGGAGGCTGGCAGGCAGACAAACGGTAGTGCTGGCCGCTGGCGACAAGGATTAAGCCAAGCCGCACCTCTACTCCCTCAAGCGCATCCCAAGGAACAAACACGCGGGTCCAGACATTACGGGCCCACACGCCCTTCCCATCTACGACTAGCAGCGGAACCCACCACAGTAACCACGCGACAACTAAGACGGTGGCGATCACCGGAATGGAACGCCAACCTTGACGAAACCCATCGGAAAACAAGAAAAACCCGCCGGCGAGCAGACCAAAAGCAGCTAGCACCAGCACACCTATACGCGGCGCGCGCGCACGTGAAACAATGACGGGGAACATGCCAAGAGCATACCTATCGCGCCTGGCACGTGTCGAACGTCGCATCGCAGTGGTTTCGGCATGACGCTGGCGAAAGACTAGAGTTATAACTGATTTTTAAGACAATGAGGAGCCCTGAGGAGATCCGTATGCACAGCCGTGAAGATATCCGTAACGTCGCTATCGTTGCCCACGTGGATCACGGTAAAACAACGCTGGTGGACGCGCTTTTGCGTCAGGCCGGTGCTTTCTCCGCCCACGAGGAGTCGAAACAAGAAGATCGGGTGATGGACTCTGGGGATCTGGAACGGGAAAAGGGCATCACCATTCTGGCGAAAAACACGTCGGTGCACTACCGGGGGCAAGCCGCGCAAAAACGTGGTCTGACCGATGGGGTGACCATCAACGTGATCGACACTCCGGGCCACGCGGATTTCGGTGGGGAAGTGGAGCGAGGCTTGTCAATGGTTGACGGCGTACTCCTGCTCGTCGATGCGTCCGAGGGGCCTCTGCCGCAAACCCGGTTCGTGCTGCGCAAAGCGTTGGAAGCGCGCATGCCCGTCGTGGTGGTAGTGAACAAAGTGGACCGGCCCGATCAGCGCATTAACGAAGTGGTTGATGAGACCACGGACTTGTTGCTTTCCCTCGCGGAAGACCTCGTGAATGAGGGGGTGGAGCTGGACCTGGATCGGCTGCTGGACGTGCCGGTAATATACGCGTCCGCGAAACTGGGACGGGCCTCCCTGACGCAGCCCGAACCCGGCGAGGTGCCCGATTCAGACTTAGAGCCCTTGTTTGAAACCCTGCTCGAAACGATTCCGGGGCCGGTGGTGGACACGGATGCGCCGCTGCAGGCGCACGTGACGAACTTGGATGCGTCTCCATTTTTGGGCAGGATTGCGCTGCTGCGCATTCATGCGGGCAAGCTAACTAAAGGGCAGAATGTGGCGTTAGCGCGCCGCGACGGCAGCATTGAAAACGTGCACATCACTGAGCTGTTGCGCACCGAAGGTCTGGAGCGGGTCCCAGCGCAAAGCGCGACCGCCGGTGACATTGTGGCGGTAGCTGGGGTTGACGACATCATGATCGGGGAGACCCTGGTGGATCCGGAGGATCCGCGGCCACTTCCGCTAATTCACGTGGACGATCCTTCCATTTCGATGACGATCGGTATTAACACGTCCCCCATGGCTGGGCGTGTGCGGGGAGCGAAGGTAACTGCTCGGCAGGTGAAAGACCGGTTGCAGCGCGAACTAGTGGGGAATGTGTCGCTTCAGGTGCTGCCTACCGACCGTCCGGATGCGTGGGAGGTGCGGGGCCGGGGTGAACTGGCGTTGGCAATCTTAGTTGAACAGATGCGGCGCGAAGGGTTTGAACTCACGGTTGGGAAACCGCAGGTGGTTACCCGCGAGATTGACGGGGTATTGAGCGAACCAATGGATGCGCTCACGGTTGACGTTCCGGAAGACTACCTGGGGGATGTGACTCAGCTGCTTGCAGCCCGCAAAGGCCGGATGGAAACAATGGCGAATCACGGAACCGGGTGGGTGCGCATGGAGTTCACCGTGCCGGTGCGCGGTCTGATTGGTTTCCGTACCGCGTTCCTCACAATCACGCGCGGCACCGGGATTGCGGCGTCGATCAGTGCGGGCTACGAGCCGTGGCACGGGGTAATTGAATCGCGCAAAACCGGGTCTTTAGTTGCCGACCGGGCGGGGCAAGCGACCCCGTACGCCATGGTTAACTTGCAGGAACGGGCCACGTTCATCATTGAGGCCGGCTCCGAAGTTTACGAGGGGCAAGTGGTGGGGGAGAACCCACGCAATGAGGACATGGACGTGAACGTGTGTCGCGAGAAGAAACAGACGAACACGAGGGCTGCGTCCGCGGATAACTTCGAGGGCCTGGTGCCGCCGCGTCGCTTGACGTTGGAGGAGTCACTAGAGTTCGCCTCTAACGACGAATGCGTGGAAGTGACGCCGCACGACATCCGCATCCGCAAGAACGTGCTTTCAGCCCAGGAGCGTTTCAAGATCGCAGCGCGGATTCGCCGGGGCGCACGCGGCTAGACAAAACGCGGGTCGGAACGCAGGCAGTACGATCGTGTGCTACCGCGCCGGTTTCCGCTGAACGCCATAGTTGCCTAAATACTGGCTGCGGCTAAGACGCAGCCGGTGGGTTCACTGCCTTTGCGTGGGAGGCGCCGGTGGCACTCGCTTTCCTGTCACCATGGTTTGCGCCGGTACTGTAACCGGGCCGCGTTTAGTTTCAACGGTCACGGAGTGCGCATTCACTTCCGTTAGGTGCCCGAGTGCGTCGTGCAGACCGTCTGGGAGCCGGTAGCGCACCACTACGCGTTCCCCCACCTGCCAGGCCATCCACGGTAGCTGGGGCGTGCTTGCTCCGTGTTCGGCTTGGGGCCTGCTTGTGCCATGCTCGCGCTGGGGCTTGGCTGTGCTGCGTTCGCGGCGGGGTCCAGTTGCGTTATGTTCGTTCATAAGTGAGATAATAGTAGACGCCGATTGAGGTACTTTTTCTCCCGGTGCTTACGGCACCCAAAGTGCTTGGATCGATTGATTAAGGAGTGGAGTTTTGACCTACATTATCGCCCAACCGTGCGTAGACGTTAAAGACCGCGCGTGTGTAGACGAATGTCCAGTGGACTGTATTTACGAAGGTAACCGTAGCTTATATATCCATCCTGAGGAGTGCGTTGACTGCGGTGCGTGCGAACCAGTGTGCCCGGTTGAAGCGATCTTCTACGAAGATGATGTGCCAGACGAATGGTCTGATTACTACCGTGCGAACGTGGATTTCTTCAAGGACTTGGGATCCCCCGGCGGGGCCATGGCGGTAGGCAAACAAGACTTCGACGATGAGATGATCGAGAACCTTCCGCCTCAGAATCAAGATTAAGAAAAGAAGCGGCCTCTAACTATCGAAAAAACCTCGATTTCGAGATATTCTCACTATGAGGAGTGCCACAGCGGATCGTTGTGGCAACGATTTAGATGGGAGAGGCGTCATGGCTGACAAGAAGGTAGCTGACAAGGTGTCAGAAAAGAAATCTGATGCCCCAGTGGATGGCAAACTCATAGATGGGAAACAAGAAGTTCCTTTAACTCGGGTCCGTGGGAAGCGCGGCTCGGATGGTTTGAGTGTCGGTAAAGTACTGTCCACCACCGGTGATGTCGTGTACGACCCCGGGTTCACTAATACAGCTGCTTGTTCCTCAGCCGTCACTTATATTGACGGTGGTGCCGGCGTGTTGCAGTACCGCGGTTACCCCATCGAGCAGTTGGCGAAAAACTCCAGCTTCTTGGAGACCGCGTACTTACTGATCTATAAGGAGCTGCCTAAGGCGGCGACGCTCGAAGCGTTCTTGCGTAGAATTAAACGCCACCGAATGCTGCACGAAGATTTCAAAGCGTTCTTCACCGCGTTCCCACACAATGGGCATCCGATGGCTATCTTGCAAGCTGGGGTAGCGGGTTTAGCTACTTACTACCAAGAGACTTTGGATCCGGCGGACGATGAGGCTTTGGACCTGGCCTCGGTGCTGCTGTTGGCGAAAATGCCAACGATGATTTCTTACATCCACAAGCGTGCCGTCGGCTTGCCGCTGCTGTACCCGGACGCGCGTCGTTCGTACACGGAAGACTTCATTCGGATGACGTTCGGCCTGCCCTACCAGTCCTACGATATTGATCCCACTATCGTGCGGGCCCTGGATATGCTGTTCATCCTGCATGCGGACCACGAGCAGAACTGCTCTACATCTACGGTGAGGGTGGTTGGTTCCTCGCACGCGAACTTGTATGCGTCTGTGGCGGCGGGGATTGGGGCCCTGTCTGGCCCGTTGCACGGCGGTGCGAATGAGGCCGTGTTGCGCATGCTTCAGCGGATTCGCGATTCGAAGCAGGACGTTAAAGACTTCGTGAACCGTGTTAAAGACAAGGATACGAACGAGCGGCTGATGGGCTTTGGCCACCGCGTGTACAAGAATTACGATCCGCGTGCAGCGATTGTGAAGGATGTAGCGCACGACGTGTTGGATCGTTTGGGTCGCTCCGATGAGTTACTTGAGATTGCCATGCAGCTTGAGGAGATTGCGCTTAACGACGATTACTTTATTGAACGCAAGCTGTATCCGAACGTGGACTTCTACACGGGCTTGATCTACTCTGCGATGGGCTTCCCGATGAAGATGTTCACCCCCCTGTTTGCGCTTGGACGCCTCCCCGGGTGGATCGCGCAGTACCACGAGATGGCGCGTGACCCGGAGACCCGGATTGGCCGGCCCCGCCAGGTGTACACGGGTGAGTTGGATCGCGAGTACGTGCCGTTGCGTCAGCGCACGATCCGCCCCGGCCAGGAGTAAATTGAATCGCTCGCGGGCTAGTGCCTATTAGGAGGTGCTAGCCCGCGAACTGATGTCACGAGCCTGTTGGGCGCTGGGCCTGTGCGGACATGAGTACTATCGACGCTCCGCTGCGAGTCTAGCTGCCCACAGTGAGGGCCAGGCTACCCCGAGTTGTTTCGCCATGGACCTCAAAAGTGGTAGGGAAAGGCCGACCACCGCATGGGGATCACCTTCCACCCCGCGGATGAATGGGCCACCTAAACCGTCGATCGTGAAGGCACCGGCAACTTCCAGCGGCTCACCCGTGTTGACGTATGCGCGGGCTTCCGACTCGGAGATGTCCCCGAAGTGCACCACAGTCTCCGCTTGCGCCACCACGTGTTCAACTGTTGAGACGCTGCCACTGGCGTGGTCAATGGACACCAGGTAAGCCGCGTGTCCCGTGTGTAGGCACGTGGATTTACCAGACTGCGCCCGGATCCGCTCGAGGGCAAGTTCTGGCGTATGTGGTTTTCCTACCAGCGCTCCATCGGTTTCCAGCATGGAATCGCACCCAACCACTAGCCCGCGGCTGGCTTTGGTCTGTGAAAAATCTATGCTCGTTAGTTCCGCCACCACCGCGCGGGCTTTTGCCTGCGCGAGTGCGCACACTTTCTGCGCGGCCTGCTGTGCCCCATGCGGGTTCACGAACTGTTTTAGAATCGCCTCCTCATCCACGTGGGACACGCGGATAATCGGGTCCAAACCCGCGCTGCGCGCCACCTGAGCCCGCCCGGGCGACTGCGACGCTAAAACAAACGCGACCGGGCCATCAGACTCCACCGGATTACCAGGCGCTTGCGGATCATCAGACGCCACCGAATTACCAGGAGCTTGCGGACCATCAGACGCTGCCTGACTATCAAATGCCACCGGGCCTCTGAATGGGTTACTCATCGCTGTTCAACGCCCGGTCTAGTACGGATAGGGGTAAGCCACCCAAAGCGAGGGCCTCATCGTGGAACTGCCGCAAACTGCGACGTTCACCCGTGACGGGGTCGGGCTGGGCCAAGTAGTGGTCGCGGGTCAGTTCCCACTGGTGTTGCCCCACCTTGTACGCCGACGCTTGTCCCGGCCACCCGAGGTAACGCGTAGTCTCGAACTGCAAGAACGCCGGTTGCATTGCGACGTTACTAGCCATGAACGCCCACAGGTGGTTGCGGTCCCACCCACCCGGCTGCGCGTCCACCTGCCCCAGGTTGCGGTACGGGGAGTCTTGCATATGCGCCTCATATTCCCGTTCAGTGATCCCAATTTCTTCCAAGTATGAGGTATTGGGCCGGCGCAGTTCGCAATGCAATCCAATGTCGACCACCACCCGCGCCGCACGCAGACGCTGTGAATCGAGCATGCCCATGCGCTCACCGGGGTCCGTTAGGTACCCTAACTGGTCCATGAGCGCTTCTGCGTACAGGGCCCACCCTTCCCCGTGGCCGGGATACCAGCACACGTTTGCCCGCCACGTGTTCAACCGGCCTTGCAGCGCCGTGGCTCGCCCCAGCTGCATGTGGTGTCCGGGCATGCCCTCGTGGTAAACAGTGGTTTTTTCTTGCCACGTGTGGAACACTTCTTGCCCAGGTGGAACCGACCACCACATTTGACCCGGCCGCGAAAAGTCCGCCGACGGTGCCGTGTAGTAGATCCCCCCGTCCGCAGACGACGCAATCATGCATTCAATGTGCCGCATCGGTTCAGTGACCGTGAAGTGCTGGCCCGCTAGGTCTTCTACCGCTTGGTCCGCGACCTGCTGCATCCATTTTTTGAGGGCGTCGGTGCCCCGCAGCTGATAGCGTTCCTCCTTGTCCAAGTTCGCCAGCGCCTGCGCCACAGTTGTGTTTGCGCCGTACAGTTCATGCGCGATCTCTACCTGTTGCGCGTGGATGCGGCGCAGTTCTTCCAGCGCCCAATCGTAAGTCTCCTCCGGGTCAATGCGCATTCCCAGAAACTCCATGGAATGCAGCCGGTAGTTTTGCCGTCCCACCGCATCTGGGTTCACACTCGCGGGCCGCACGTGCACTTTAATCCACTGGGCGAACTCCGCGGTCGCTTCCGTAGCAGCAAGGCTTGCCTGCTGCAGCTCCGCCTTCATGGACGCGGGCAAGTTAGGGGTTTCAACCACTTTTTTGTACGGGTTAGAGTCACTTATTTGCGCCCGGAGGTCCTCTAGCAGAGCTTCGGTCTGCGTGCGGGTCGGCGCGTGGCCACTGTCAATCGCAGTTTCAATCCCAGCGCGGTAGGTATCCAGCGCCTCAGGAACCGCGCGTAAGCGCCGCGAAATGTCCTCCCAGTCGCGGGTTGAAGCAGTTGGCATTAGCGCGAAGGCGTCGCGGATACTATGCATCGGGGTAGCGATGTTACCCACGTTCCCCACTGAAAGTCCGGCCTCATGCAACGCCAGTTCCCCGTTGAGGGACTGCACCAACGCCATCTTCGTCACCTCATCGGTCGCGTCAGCGGTGGAAGTGTTCTGCACTTTCGACAGAGTGCGTTTGACTAAGGTGGCGCGCTGCTCGGCTCCGAAGGCCGAATAATCCGCGAATGCCCGTTCTGGCAGGCGATGGCCTAACCCGATCGCCAAGTCGGGTTCTAATTGTTGCAGCTGCTCCACGTACTGATCCGCAAGCTGGTCCAACGCGGACGGTTTACGACGACTCATAGCGCCCCTCAAGTACCTCAAGAATTAACCAAGTTATCACCGCCAGTTTAACCACCTACCTCTATCGCGGGAAACGCACGGAAAAACCGAGTGACATGGCGAGATTATGAGGAAAGGTTGGGGATAATAACAGAAAATGCGCGGCAACAGAATAAACGCGGAGAAAAAGTTGCAATTTCTAACAAAAAGGCCACAGATTGAGCCTTAAACCTGACAACGAGCGCGAAAAGCTCTAATGTAACGGTTGTGAGACGCGTTAAGCGTTCTTTCCCGATATTTAGATATCGTCTAATCGAAAGGTCTTTTCATGTCCGTTAACCGCACACAGCTCGTAGCTCAGATCGCAGAGAAAGCAAACCTCACCAAGGTGCAGGCTGACGCCGCCCTGGCTGCTTTCCAGGACACGCTCATTGAATCCCTGTCTGAAGGGGAGCCCGTAAAGGTAACTGGTCTTTTCTCGGTGGAGCGCGTTTCTCGTGCCGCCCGCACGGGCCGTAACCCGCAGACCGGTGAGAAAATCCAGATTCCCGCTGGCTACGGTGTGAAGATCTCCGCTGGCTCCACGTTGAAGAAAGCGGTTTCAAACAAGTAACACGGGTTTGAACTTGAACGCCTCGGGGTAATCCCCGGGGCGTTTTTGCGCGCCCAGCGCAGTGAGGCCGTCCGTTCGCGTGACCCACCACAGTGGGGCCACCCGTTCGCGTGACCCAGCGCAGTGAGGCCGCCTGCAGGTGGTGCGCCCGCAAGTGGTGCACCTGCAGGTGGTGTGCCCACAAGTGATGCGTAGCCCCGGGGGTTGCCTCTGAGACAGCCTGCTTTAGGATGGAGGTATGTATGCCTCAGATAATCTCGACTCACCCGCCGCACCCGGTGGGCCCGACACCCCCGGTGCACCGCCGGTAGCGCCGCAAGGCGCCCCTCAGGGCGGTACATCCGTACTGGAACGCACGGAAACGAAAGAACAAAAAGACCCCGGTGACCGCGATCGGTTCGCTCATTTTGTGCGTAAAGACCGGGTTGGGCAGTCGATGATTTCTGGCCAACCCGTGATCGCCCTGTGCGGTAAAGTGTGGGTGCCGATGCGCGACCCCAGTAAGTACCCGGTGTGTCCGCGCTGTAAAGCGCTGCGCGACCAGATGGGGAAGTTTGGTAAAAACTGGCCGTATTCAGATGGAAACTCGGGGGATAAGTGAACGAAGGGGAGAACAAGCCCCACAGCTCCTACCCGCAACAAGCTTCAAGCGCTGCTGCCGAACAGCTACCACCCGCGTTCCCTGCGCGAGCCGCATGGGGGACAGCGGGTAATCTTCGTGCGTGGCAGGCGCAGGCGCTAGCGCAGTATTTAGAATCTGGCGCAACTGATTTCTTGGCGGTAGCTACCCCCGGCGCGGGGAAGACAACGTTCGCGCTGCGCGTAGCGGTGGAGCTAATGGGCCGGGGCGTCGTCAGGAAAGTGACGGTGGTGTGCCCCACTGAACACTTAAAGAGTCAGTGGGCAGATGCGGCCGCGCGTGTGGGCATCCACATTGACCCCGCTTTCACGAACTCGCAGGGCAGAGCAGGAGCTCATTTTGACGGCGTGGCCGTGACCTACGCCCAGGTGGCTGCGAACCCGCCGTTGCACGAGTTACGCACCCGCCAGTTCCCCACGCTGGTTATTTTGGATGAGGTTCACCACGCGGGGGATGCGCTGTCTTGGGGCGATGGGATCGCGAAAGCATTTGGCCCCGCGGTGCGGCGCCTGTCCCTCACGGGCACGCCTTTTCGATCGGATACCGCAGCGATTCCGTTTGTGCGCTACGAACGTGACGAGCAGGGGGTGCGCCGATCTAAGCCGGACTACGAGTACGGGTACACGCAAGCGCTAAAAGACGGGGTGGTGCGCCCCGTACTGTTCCACTCTTATTCGGGGCAGATGCAGTGGCGGACGCGGCACGGTGACGAGGTCAGTGCTCGGCTGGGCCAGCCGCTGACCAAAGACATGATGAAGCAGGCGTGGCGCACCGCGTTGGATCCGAAAGGGGAGTGGGTGGCGTCCGTGCTGGCGGCCGCAGATCAGCGCCTATCCCAAGTGCGCCAGTCCGTGCCCGATGCTGGCGGGTTAGTGATTGCGTCTGATCAAAATGCGGCGCGGGCGTATGCGCGTCATCTGCGGATGATCACAGGTAGCCCCGCCACCGTCGTCATTTCTGACGACGAGGGTGCCTCCGACCGCATTGACGCGTTCGCTAACTCTACGGACCGGTGGATGGTTGCGGTTCGAATGGTGTCCGAAGGGGTGGACGTGCCCCGCTTGTCGGTGGGAGTGTATGCGACGAACGCGGCAACCCCCCTGTTTTTCGCGCAGGTGGTAGGCCGGTTTGTGCGGGCTAGGCGGCGAGGTGAGACCGCGTCTGTGTTCATCCCGTCCGTGATGGATCTGCTTGAACTGGCAGAGCAGATGGAGGTGCAGCGCGACCACGCGTTGGACCGGCCTGAGAAACAGGAAATGTTCGACGACGAAGTGGCGTTGCAGCAGGCCCAGAAAGAGGAACGAGCCAGTGAAGAGCTGCTGCCCGGCTTTGAGGCGCTGGGGGCGCAAGCGGAGTTCGACCGCGTGCTGTTCGACGGTGCCTCGTTCGGGGAAACCGCGGACGTGGGGTCTGTTGAAGAGCAGGACTACCTTGGGATACCGGGGTTGTTGGAGCCCGATCAGGTGACGCAGCTGCTGCGCGCCCACCAGGCAGAGCAGGCGCGGACGAAACGTCGTGAAGCCCGCAGCGCCCAAAAGCGCGCAGAGAACTCAGGGATGTCACTGCACCGACAGCGGGCTGCTAAACGCAAGGAGCTTTCGCGTCTTGTGTCCACGTGGGCCCGCCGCTCCGGGCAGGCTCACGCGAAAATACACAACGAGCTGCGCCGGCGGTGCGGTGGGCCAGAAGTACCTCAAGCGAGTGTGGAGCAGATTGATGCGCGCATAAACCTGCTGCGCTCGTGGTTTGTAGGCGGAAAGTAGGGCCTCAAACGCGTTGGTAGCGGGTGGTGACGGCGGGTTCGCCCTGCGACAGTCGCCACCCCTGGTACGGCAGTTCGTTGCGGGCTTTGACGTGGCGTTCTTTCGCGGCTTGTAACGATTCTTTCGAACAGTGCTCCGTTTGGATCTCACCGTCGATTATGAGCGGTACCTGCAGTGGACGCGCTCCCGCTTCTTTTAGCGCCGCCATGGCTGCATCACGAGGGCCCATCACGAGGAGTTCCTCGGTAGCGTACCCGTCTGCCCCGTAGACCCGACCGGCGTATTTACGGCCTCCGACAGTGGATTTTGAAGTGGAGTGCTTCGCTACGTTAACGCAGTTACCGTGCTCATCCCCACGAGCCACCATCTTGTAGACCAGTGCCGCAGTGGGCACGCCGGAACCGGTTACCAACCGAGTTCCCACCCCGTAGG
Organism: Gleimia hominis; assembly: GCF_032085515.1. Lineage (GTDB taxonomy): Bacteria > Actinomycetota > Actinomycetes > Actinomycetales > Actinomycetaceae > Gleimia > Gleimia hominis. Next base: position 50,261 of record NZ_JASXSX010000002.1, on the reverse strand, counting down.
AATCGACGGGTGCCGCACCGAGTGCGGCAATGGAGTACTCATCCAGGTCGCACGTAACCGTGATCTTTGTTGACTCAGCACCCAGAGAATCCAACAGGCCCCGCACTTTGAAGGCTTGTGCCACCAGGTCACCGGAATCAATGCGGACCGCTCCGAGTTCACCACCGGCCTCGCGGGCTATGCGCACCGCCCGTTCCACTCCCTCGTACACGTCGTAAGTATCTACCAGCAAAGTGGTGGAGGTGCCGAGCGCATCAACTTGTACTTTGAACGCGTCATCTTCCGTGTCGTGCAGCAAAGTGAACGCGTGTGCGGACGTGCCGATCGTGGGGATCCCGTAGCGGATCCCGGCCTCCAGGTCGGAGGTGCCCCCAAACCCACCGATCACTGCGGAACGCGCAGCAGAAACCGCGGCGCGCTCATGGGTGCGCCGTGCCCCCATATCCATGCACGGGCGGCCGTGCGCGGCAATCGTCATGCGCGACGCGGCGGAAGCCACCGCGCAGTCGTGGTTAAAAACAGACAGCGCTAGAGTTTCGAGCATCACCGCTTCAGCGAACGTGCCCTCAACAGTGAGGATCGGTGACCCCTCAAAATAACACTCCCCTTCCGCATACCCGTCAATGCGGCCGCGGAAGTGGAAGTCTTTCAAAAAATCCAAACAATCGTCGGAAACAATGTGTTTTTCTGCGAGCCAATCGATCATCCGCGGGGTGAACTCGAACCGCTGCAGGGCCTCTAACACGCGTGCGGTACCGGCGACGACACCGAAACGACGGGTAGCAGGCAGTCTGCGGCCAAACAGTTCGAACACGCTGCGACGTTCGTGGTGGCCGGATTTCAACGCGGCATCCACCATCGTCAGCTCGTACATATCGGTCAAAAGTGCAGTTGATACTGAAGCAGGCATAAGTAAAGTATAGGCCGAAAGTGCCATAACTTGGTGATCTATTGCATAAGCTGAGATTATGCAGGTCGGTCCCCTTATCGATGAACAAAAACGCGAACAACCCGCAACCTCAGCATTTGAGCATGACCAGTGGGTCACCGTGGTGTGGGATGATCCGGTGAACCTGATGTCGTACGTGACGCGCGTGTTCCAACGCCACTTCGGGTATTCACCGCAGCGTGCCGAATCCCTCATGCTGCTAGTTCATAACGAGGGCAGAGCAGTGGTGGCGCGGGGCCTACGCGAACACATGGAAGCGGATGCGCTGGCAATGCATGGGTACGGTCTGCAAGCAACGGTGGAACCGGCGACCTCAAGCGAATCATAGAAGGACGCGCATTGACGAATCCGGCACGAGTAGATAGGTAGCGAAACGGGCAGTGTATATCAGCGTGTTTGAACGAGACGAACAGGGCTACCGGGCTGCGTTCGACGCGGATGTTGAAGCGATCTTCACCCAGCTTCTCGGCGAGGCACTGCAGGTATTAGACGCGCCGGTGGATCCGGTTACCAGCGTGCTGACAGCCACCGTGGAAGAAGAAGTGACTCGCCCCGAACCTCAAGATCCGGCGTTGCGAAAGCTGATTCCACCGCTCAGCTCGGACCCTCAAGAAGCGCAAAAACTTCGGGCCCTAACGGAAGAATCACTGCGGTACGACAAGAGCCAACGGCTCCACGCGCTCCTACAGTGCCTGCAAGAGCGAGAATCGCCAGAAGAAATCTGGATCCCGCTGGGGCAAGAGTGGGAGTGGTTGGCTGCGCTGAATGACTTGCGGCTCGTGCTGTCCGCTCAACTGCCAGTGGATGACGCCGAGGTGATGGGCATTTTAACTACCCGGGCGGAGCAGATCCTCTTTGCGGGCGGGCCACCGGAGGCATCAGAGAATTCGGGTACGTGGTTGGATCAGGATCCTGATGCGCCGCAGCTGCAGTTCACTGCCGTCATCTATGTCATGGTGTCTTGGTGGCAGGATTCACTCATTCAGATACTGCCCCAATGAGGTGCTTAACAGTACTCTAAGAGCATGGGGAATGCGCCAATAGGGATTTTTGATTCAGGCCTTGGAGGGCTCACGGTGGCGCGTTCTGTGATTGATAAACTCCCCCGCGAATCCATTGTTTACCTGGGGGACACTCGGCACACCCCGTATGGGGATAAGTCGCTTGAGGACGTGCGTTCACTAACTTTAAGGGCGCTCGATGAGCTGGTGGACCGCGGAATTAAAATGCTCGTCATCGCCTGCAACACGGCGTCTGCAGCGGCTTTGCCACAGGCGCGGGATCGCTATGACATTCCCGTTGTGGAAGTGGTGCAACCGGCTGCGCGGCGCGCTGGGGCGTTGACTCGCAACGGCCACGTTGGGGTATTAGCCACGGCCGCGACCGTGCGTTCCGGGGCGTACAAACGAGCGTTCTCAGCTTTCCCCGGGGTGTCCCTAACCCAGCAGGCATGCCCGCAGTTCGTGCCGTTTGTGGAACGAGGGGAAACGACCGGTGGGCGCATCCTGCAGATAGCACGTGAATATTTAGCGCCCGTGCAGGCAGCCCACGTGGACACAGTGATTTTGGGGTGCACGCACTACCCGCTGCTCACAGGCGTGCTGTCTTACGTGCTAGGGGAAGGCGTGAACCTCGTGTCCTCCTCCGAAGCCAGTGCCGACGAGGTGTATCACGTGCTGACGAACCGAGAAATGCTGCGCACCGAGCTGGACGCTCCCTCGTACGAATTTTATGCCACAGGGCAAAGTGAAAGTTTTGAACCGCTAGCGCGCCGCTTTTTGGGGCCCGTTGTCTCTCACGTAAAACACTTGGAGGTACGTGAATGAAACTGACAGTTGTGGGATGCACTGGGTCGATGTCCGGCCCGTCCGCCCCCGCATCGTGCTACCTGGTGCAGGCACGCGGGATAGATGAGGTTTCGGGTAAAGACCGCACGTTCTCGGTGGTGCTCGACTTGGGGCCGGGTGCGTTCGGGCAGTTGTGGCGCTACATGGACGTGCGCAAGATCGATGCGCTCTTGCTTTCGCACACGCACGCCGATCACATGGGAGACATCATTTCAATGCACGTGCACCGCAAGTGGCATCCGGATGGGCCACTTGGCCCGGTGATGCTCGCGGCCCCCGATGGGGTGTTAGATCGCGTGCGGGGCATTGATGGGGCCCGGCCCGAAGAGCAGTATGAGGGCGAGTTCGCGCCGTTCACCTTAGAAAATGAAGGGTCTTTTCAGGTTGGTCCGCTGAGGATAACACCGTACTCGGCGCGCCACACGGTACCGGCGTTCGGGTTCCGCATCGAAGGGCCAGCCGAGGAAGAACCGGGCAATAGTGTTTCTCTTGCCTACACGGGGGACACGGACACGTGTGCGACGATTACGCAGATGGCGCGCGGCGTTGACCTACTGTTGTCCGAAGCGGGGTTCACCGATGCGGATGAGCCGCGGGGGATTCATCTAACCGGGGAACGCGCCGGGCAGCTGGCGCGTGAGGCGCAGGTGAAAACCATGGTTCTGACACATATTCAACCCTGGACGGAAGGTACCGTAGTGCTCGCGGAAGCGTGCCGCGCGTGGGACGGCCCCCTGTCCGTCGCCTACGCCGGCGCCACCTACGAACTGTAACTAGTTACGCGAGCTGTTTTCTGATCGCTTCCGCTAACGCCCGGAACGCTTTCCCGCGGTGCGAGAGTTCATTTTTGCGGGCCGCGCTGATTTGCGCTGAAGTTTGCTCGAGCCCCTGCGGCACAAAAATCGGGTCGTATCCAAACCCACCTTCCCCACGTGGCCGCTCGATTAGGTGACCGCGCATAATCCCGTGCTCCACTACCTCAAGCGCACCTGACGGCTGGGTTTCCAACGGGTTTTGGGGCCCGTTTTGTGACCCTGGTTCCGTTACACTCCCAGCTGCGTTTGCCTCTAGTTTTTTTGGTTCCTGAGGTGCGGTTGCCTCTAATTTCCGTGGTTCCTGAGGTGCGTTCGACCCTTCTGGTTCCATTATGTCCTGAGGTTCGGTTCGTCTCGGAACGACGAGGGCGGCCGCACAGTGGAACTGCGCGCCCCGGTGCGCTGGGGCAATGTCCGCGAGTTGGGCGAGCAGCAACTCCAGATTCGCGCGATCATCGCCATGAGTGCCTGACCAGCGGGCAGAAAAAATGCCGGGTGCACCGCCGAGCACGTCTACGCACAACCCTGAGTCGTCCGCAACGGCCGCCAGCCCAGAAGCATTCGCCGCGGCCCGCGCTTTAATCAGAGCGTTCTGCTCAAACGTTAATCCGTCTTCCACAGGTTCGGGGTAACCAAAATCTGCTGACGTAACAATGTCCTCACGCGCCAAATCGGGAATCAACGGTTCCAAGATTGCGTGCAGCTCATCTGCCTTATGCGCATTATGCGTCGCCAGTATTAGCCGCGCCACTACTGCACCTGCTTCGCGGCAGCGTCATGCTGGGAAGTGCCGGACTCGGCCAGGGCCTGTGTTTGCAAACGCGTGAGCTCCGCACACCCTGTTTCCGCCAGGTCGAGCAGGGTCCCCAGCTCAGCACGGTTAAACGGCGCGTGCTCGGCCGTGCCCTGAACCTCAACAAAATCACCCGAACCAGTCATCACCACGTTCATATCCGTCTGCGCCCGCACGTCCTCTTCATACGGCAAATCCAAACGCGGCTGTCCTTCAATAATTCCAACGGAAATCGCCGCAACCGAATCCTTGAGCACCTTCCGAGAAGCCGTATCGCGGCGAATCCACTTCTTCTTCTGCCCAAACGCAATCGCATCAGCCAACGCAACGTACGCGCCCGTAATCGCCGCGGTGCGCGTACCCCCATCGGCTTGAAGCACGTCGCAATCGAGCACAATCGTGTTCTCACCCAGCGCCCGCATATCCACCACCGCGCGCAGCGAGCGGCCCACTAAACGTGAAATCTCATGGGTCCGCCCACCGATTTTGCCCTTCACTGATTCGCGTGCACTCCGGGTAGCAGTGGCCCGAGGCAGCATCGCGTACTCTCCCGTGACCCAGCCTTCACCACTGTCCTTACGCCACCGCGGCACCCCCTCGGTTAGCGACGCCACACACAAAACCCGCGTGCGTCCGAACTCAATCAACACCGAGCCTTCCGCATTGTCAATCCAGTTACGCGTAATCTTAACGGGGCGCAGCTGATCCACCTGACGGCCATCGGCCCGCACCGTTTTCTTCCCCTCATCTTGTTTAGCCATATGTTAAGACTACCGTTTTCCACTAGCGTGGTAAGTATGAGACTACAACTGCCGCTAGCGAGCGGAGAGTGGGAACCCTGTACCTACGCACGCGAGTACCTGGACCCCCTTGCGCTCGCCCAGAACCTCACGCAAAACAACGACCCTGAAGTAGAAAAGGCGTTCCTACACACGATTCGCACGCACTGCCCAGGGCAAAACCCGCAACGCATCCGCGCGATCATAACCGCTGATAGCCACCGCTTTGCCATGGCGGGCCACGGGGTACGCCACCGCGTACCAGACGTGGACATGCGTTCGATCGCCCACGTGTTCTTCCTAGGCGTCGAACAAGGCACCGCTATTTTGGGCATGGCGATGCGGCCGGGGAACACAGACGGATATTCGGATATTCGCCGCATGGGCCCCGACATGGATCCAACGGATGCGCAGATGGTCGCAACCTGCTCCGGGCTGGCCTCCTGGCACGACCGCGCCCAATTCTGCGCCCGCTGCGGAGGGCCCACGCGGTTCGAATTCTCCGGTTGGCAACGCACCTGCCGAAGCTGCGGCGCCACCGAATACCCGCGCACCGACCCGTCGATAATCACCGCTATAACCGACGCCTCAGACCGACTTCTAGTAGCGCACAACACGCTGTGGCGCCCTGGCTACGCATCTTTAGTGGCGGGGTTCATGGAAATGGGGGAGGCGCCCGAACAAACCGTGCGCCGCGAAACTAAAGAAGAAGTCGGGCTAGAGGTGGATCAGGTGCGTTACGTGGGGGCGCAAGCCTGGCCTTTCCCGCGTTCACTCATGCTCGGATTCACCGCGCGCACCACCACAAGCCAACCGGCCGTGCGGGTTGACGGCGTAGAAATCGACTGGGCCCGGTTCTACACCCGCGAAGAATACGCGGCTGCTCTAACCGCAGGGGAAGTGGGGGCTCCCGGCGCAATCTCAATTGCCCACGCGATGATCCGCCGGTGGTTCGGTGGGCCCCTACCACACGTGCACTAGCTTTTTGTCTGCCGCGTGTTATTTTGTCTTCTACGCGCGCACTAGTCCACCTGCCGCACGCGCGTTAGTTTCTTTGCCGTTGGTGCGCTATTTCCCCTGCTACGCGTGTTGTGGCGTCCGTGCCATAGTATTGGTTGGCGCTAAGTTTTGAAGACCATCATTCGAGCAGCATTTGAAAAGGAGCGGAAGTGGAAGCACAGCAGCTGCTGGAAGCCCTCGACGATCAACAAAGGGCGGTGGCTCAGCAAGTAACCGGCCCCCTGTCTGTCCTCGCGGGTGCGGGCACGGGGAAAACCCGGGCGATCACATACCGAGTGGCCTACGGCGCTGCAACCGGGGCGTTCGACCCCCACTCCGTCCTCGCGGTCACATTCACCAGCCGTGCTGCCACCGAAATGCGCGCTCGCTTGCGCACCCTCGGAGTTGGTGGGGCACAAGCCCGCACATTCCACTCCGCCGCGCTGCGTCAACTGCGGTACTTTTGGCCACAAACCATTGGCGGTAACCTCCCTCAAATAATGGAACATAAAGCTTCTATGGTGGCGTCTGCAGCAGTGCGCCTGGGGATAAAGGCGGATAAGGTTTCTGTGCGCGACATTGCTGCGGAAATCGAATGGGCAAAAGTCTCGATGATAAGCCCCGCCCAGTACGCACAGCAGCTTACCCGCCACCGCCGGGAACCACCCGCCGACCTGGATGCGCAGACAATGGCGGATCTGCTCAACGTGTACGAGGACGCCAAAAATGAGCGCGGGGCGATTGATTTTGAGGACGTCCTGCTGCTCATGGTTGGGATCTTGCAAGATAGCGAATGGGCCGCCCGCACCGTCCGCGGGCAGTATCAGCATTTTGTGGTCGACGAGTTCCAAGACGTATCTAAACTTCAACACGAACTGTTGAACCTGTGGCTTGGGGGCCGCCACGACGTCTGCGTGGTCGGTGACGTGGCACAAACCATTTACTCATTTACCGGCGCTACCCCAAAGTACCTCGTGCACTTTGAAAAAGACCATCCCGGTGCCCGCCGCGTAGAACTTTACCGCAACTACAGATCCACCCCCCAGATTGTCTCGATGGCGAACTCCGTTCTGAGGGGCCGACGCGGCGCACTGCCCGACGGAGCAGTAAAACTGGAGTCACAACGCAAATCCGGCAAAGCAGTGGCATTCAACACGTTCGACGACGTGACCGCGGAAGCTCGCGGGGTGGCCCGGCAGATCAAAGGCCTCCTCGAAACCGGGGTGGCCGCCCAAGATGTCGCCATCCTGTTTCGCACAAACGCGCAGTCAGAAGCGTTTGAGGAAGCACTCGCGGACGCGCAAGTGCCTTTCCAACTGCGCGGCGGAATCCAGTTTTTTAACCGTGACGAAATTAAGAAGGCGATTGTGCTGCTGCGCCAGATCGCTCGCACCACCGGTGATGCAGAAGACGCGCCCGTGGTGCAGATTGTCGAAGATATTGCCTCGGATCTGGGGTGGAGTGCGAAACCGCCGCAGACTCACGGGGCGGTGCGAGAGAAGTGGGATAACCTCGATGCCCTGGTGAGTTTGGCACACGATCGGGCAGATCTGTCGCTTACGCAGTTCGCAGCGGAAATGCAAGATCGGCAGCAGACCCAGACAGCCCCCCAGATTTCGTCGGTAACGCTGTGTTCGCTGCATGCGGCGAAGGGGTTGGAATGGGATCACGTGTTCCTAACCGGGGTGTGTGAGGGGTTAATTCCAATTACGTACGCCAAATCTGCGGATGCGCTTGAGGAGGAGCGGCGCCTGCTTTACGTGGGTGTGACCCGTGCCCGCGACCAACTGGTAATTTCATACTCTCGGGCGCGTGGCCAGGGGCGGGCTGCGAATCAGAAGCCGTCCCGATTCTTGGAGCACGTGTGGCCGAATGCGCACACTAAAACGCGGGCGAAACCGCGGCGGCAACGCAAACGCGAAGAGATCGAAGAATTGCCCGCCGATGCGAAACGCGTGTTTGACGCTTTGCGGCAGTGGCGCCTCATGGTCGCTAAGATCCGTTCCGCCCCCGCGTACACGGTGTTCACCGACAAGGTGCTGATCGAGATTGCGATAGTGAAGCCGAAAACAATGACCCAACTGGGCGCTGTCCGAGGGGTGGGGGCGACGAAACTGGACCGTTACGGTGGTGACGTGCTCGCCGTCATCCGCGAAACCGCAGCCGAATCCGAACACTAGGGCGAGCTGGTGGAATCCGAACCCTAGGACGGGCCGGCTGAACCGGAACACTAGGGCGAGCTGGTGGAATCCGAATACCCGGACGGGCCGGCCTAACCGGACACTATGACAGGGGCGTTAAGGCACGAGGGTTTGGGCGCATTCGCAATCGGGGTTAGCGGGCCAGGCGAATACTTCCCACAGCAGGTCGCGGCGCAGAAACCGAACCTGCCCCGGTGCAAGCCCACCACCATCAATCGCGTCCGTGCACGCGCGGGTCACTACAATGCGGGTGATTGCCTCTAACTGTGCTCCCGGACTGGGGAATGGCTGCGCGCTAATTTGCAGTAATAGCTGCGGCCAAGCGGAATCTACCGAGGTGCAGCACGCGTCAATACACTTCAAGCAGGGCCCGCGGTCGGGCTCCACCAGGGGGCCCACTTCTACGCCTTCCGATTGGAAGACCACCACCAGGTGGGGGACCACGGGTGGTTTCCAGTTGCATGCGGACGCCGCGTGCGCGAAGAAGGCAATCACAAAATCTGGCGCGTAAACCCGGTCCCACTTCGCCGCCCCGCGCTCTCGTTCAGTCTCGGTAGGGGCGTCTGGCGAACCCGCGGGTTCGCCCAGGGCACTCAGTGGGAACCCGGGAATCTCCAGGCCCACTTGTCCGATCCCAGCGGCACGTAAGTCACCGCGCAACTCCTCCAGAAAACCCCGTAGTGCAACGGTTTCGCGCCTCGACTGCGACGGCTGTAGGTATAACTGCACGGCAAAAGCAGATCGCGCCCCCAAGGCCCGGTCTGTTCCAACGTCGCGTTGCAAACGCGCGCCCTCCTCAGACGGGCTCGGTACCTCATCAATGCGCAGCAAACCAGCATTGTGCAAACGCGTGCGCAACGATTCTAAACGTTCCGCATCTATTCCCAGCCGTTTGGCGCGCGCAGCGAACCCAGCGGGGGAGCGTTCAGTGCGCAAGTCCAGCAGAATATCCCGTTCCTTCTCGGTTAACCCCGTGAAGTTAAGGCGAGAGTTAATCCCAAATTGAACTTCCCCATCGGGGCGGGCAAACACGGGAATCCCGGGGCGCAACTGCATGTGGGCTCCTAAGGCAAAACAGTCAGATTAAGCAGGTCGGTTAGACAACTTCTACTGTGCCAAATCTGCGCGCTACCCAAAAGAGCTCCCCAAGAGCTGTGGAAAACTACTCGTCGTCAGAATCGCTGGGTGGATGCGGATCCTGTTTCGCATCCCCCTCAGAATCCTGCCCTGGCTGCAGACCTTCAGCCCAACCTAACGTCCCTTCTAAAAGCTGGTTGAGCGCGTCATCGATCTCTTGATCTTCCGCATTGCGCTGCTCGCGCCGATCCAAGAACGCGGTGGGTTCCTCCAGGTCTTTTGCAGTCGGGGCCATATCCGGATGCTGCCACAGTGCATCCCGCGCTTCTTTCCCTTCCTTTTCGGCCACGTGCTGCCACAATATCGCTGCGTTACGCGCCTGGCGGGGACGCATCTGCAAGCCGATTAGTTCCCCCAGAATCTGTTCCGCAGGGGACCCGTCAATGCGACGCCGCCGCATAATCTCCCGCAACTGGTCCACGTGCGGCAGGTACGGACGCGCGGCCTCATGCGTTACGGTTTCCACCCAACCTTCCACGAGGGCCAGCAGGGTCTCTAAGTGCAGCAGCGCCTCATTCTGCTTATCCGAACGCTGCCCGGCGAACAGGTTCGTGCTCATCGCGATCTCTAACTCATCGGGGTTAGTGGGGTTAACCGACATGGCGGCGTCCCGCATCGCCTCTTCGTCAATCGTGATCTCACTGGCGTACTTGCGCACTGCCCCCAGGATTTCAACGCGCAACCAGGGGACGGAAGCGAACAGGCGTGCGTGCGCATCTTCTCGCAGCGCGAGGAACTGGCGGACCTCATCGGTTGGAATGTCGAACTCGTCCGCGAACGCATCCACGTTCGGAACCACCAGCGCCGTGCAGCCACTGCGGCCGGGCACCCCCACGTCCGTGGCGCCTAACGCGGCGTGCGAAAGTTCACCCAGCGCTTTCCCCACTTGGGAACCAAACACGGCTGCGGACATTTTCTCAATCATCGGCCCAGCCTGCCCCATCAGCGATGCAAGCCCCTCAGGCAAATCCGCCATTCCCGCGTTCGACATTTGATCCATCTGATCGTGCAACGTTTGCGTCAGCGCGTTCGCCAGATTTGACGCCACCGGTTCCACCATTTGCTTGAGGGTTTCGAGCGACTCATCCAACCAATCGCTGCGTCGCCACGCGTGGCGCTCACTCTTGGTTGGTTCCACGGTGGTTACTGCATCCAACCACAAGTCTGCGATCTGTAAGCTCTGCCGCACTTGTTCGCCCTGTGCGGAGTTGATTTGTGGATCCCCTTCACCCCACGCTTTCTGCCGCGCAATCTCGTGCGCCATCTTCCAGTTAACCGGGCCACTGTCGGTGCTCATGAAGTACTTGAACTGCGACATCATCTGCTGCATCTGGGCCGGATCCGTGGGGATAACCGCGCCCGACATCTGCGTCGGATCAATCCCCTGAGCCCGCATGGACGCCAACAGTTCATCAGCTGCCGCGTCACCGAGCAGTTCGCGGAGCATTTGTTCCCATTCAGGCTGCTTATTTTCACTCATAACCTCTAAACTACCGTGTTGCACCTTGGCGCGGGAAGTAGAACTGTCCGACAATAGGGGAGTGCACACGGAAGAACCTTTACGATCAGCCTCAACAGAGGGAACTGCCAGCGAATCTGACGCAGCAAATTCGCTAACCGCTAACCGCCCGCCCAGCCAAGTCCCACGTCAATCGTTTCTGCGTAGGTGGCGCGGCGCACTCATCGCTACGGCAATAGTGTTCCTCGTTGTCGTCCTTGGGGTTGCGATCCCCATGCCGTACGTTGTGGAATCGCCCGGCCCCACGTTCGACGTGCTCGCCTCACGCGATAACGTCCCCATGATCGAACTGCAAACTAAAAATGTCGCGCCAAAATCGGATGGACAACTCCGGATGGTGACAGTGTCTTCACACGGCGGACCCGGCCAGCACGTAACGGCTGCGGAAGTGCTGTGGGGGTGGTTGTCGCCCAAAGAAACCGTGACTCCCGTTTCTGAAATTTACCCGAGCGACATTACGCAACAGCAGGTAGAAGAACTAGCGAAAGCGCAGATGGTGAACTCCCAGTCCACAGCGGCAGCCGCAGCACTGGAATACTTGGGGTACGACGTGCCTGCAAAAATCACCATCCGCGGGCCGGTTGCGGGCACCAAGTCGGAAGGCAAAGTGGAGGACGGAGACGTGCTCCAAGCAATCACCACACCAGATGGGGTGCGTCACCCGGTTAACCGCGCGTCCGTGCCGTTCCAACTAAATCGCGAACTAAAACCCGGGCAAACCGTAACCATGCACGTGTTGCGAAACGGGAAAACTAAAGACGTGCAAATCGAAACTTATAAGCCGAGCAACGTGCCGTCCGACTTTGTGGGGTCAAAGTTCGGAATGTACCTCACGGCGGATGTGAAACTTCCGTTCCCAGTGAAGATTCATTTGGAAAAAGTGGGTGGCCCCTCCGCTGGGACCATGTTTGCCCTCGGCATCATTGACCGGTTGACGGGCGGAAAAATGGTGGGGGACCACGTGGTGGCTGGTACCGGCACGATCTCCTACGCGGGTGAGGTGGGGCCGATTGGCGGGATCGTACAGAAAATGTACGGGTCCCGCGCCGACGGTGCCCAATGGTTTTTAGCGCCGCGATCCAACTGCGATGAAGTAGTTGGGAACGTGCCGGACGGCCTGCAAGTTTGGCCTGTTTCCACGTTGGATGAGGCGGTGGATGCGGTCGCGAAGATCCGCACCGGTGACGTTGCGGGTCACCCGCAGTGCACCCGGGAGTGAGCTCGCAGTGCACCCGGGAATAAGCCCAAAGTGCACCCGGGAATGAGCTCGCGAGCCGCGCCACGCGGATCTTCGTTGCACTAAGTGTGCTAGCAGCCGCAGCCTCCGGAACCGCAGCCGCAGCCACCACCGCCGGAACCGCAGCCACACCCACCGGCGGCGGGAACATCCCGGGCCTGCGCGGGTGCGAACGTGGCGAGTAGGGCGTCTACCAGGCCGGGAACCAGGTTCATGCCCTGGGCAACTTCGTCGTCCTCATCGTGCGAACGGGTGCGTACCGCACACCAGCTCTCCCCAGAACGCAGCACCCCGGTGACGATCCGCACTTCGTCGCGGTCCGGGTGGTTCGCAAAATATTCCACGGCTTCCTGCGGGTCCTCAGGCGCGGAATCTTGCACCTCAGGTGGCACCATTACCCGCTCGGTGCACACGGCGGCCCCCAAAACGGATTCGGGCCAGCCAAGTTGGGCGAGGGTTTCTTCAAGATCCGTTCCCGGCAGGTCCTCTTGAATCACGGCGGTGAGCGTGTGGGGTGAGTGATCCCACGTTGACTCCAACTGGTCGCGCATGTCTGCGGGCAGTTCGTCGAGCTCAAGTAGTTCCCCGGTCGGCACCAGGGCGTAAACCGTGCTGGCACGGTCCCATCCCAGTTGCGCGGCGGAACGTTCAATTTCTGTTACGGCAACTGTCAGGCCCTCTTCGGGGCTCGAAGCACCTAGTTGATTATCGTCCATGGTCGTATTGTTACCCCTTTAGCATTGGGTGCGCCAATCGGTAGGATAGAACAGTATAGGTGCAAGACCTCAAAGTTAGAAAGGTCTAACGTGACATTCTTTTCGTCTTTCCCCCGTCCACCAGCCGGTGGGCGACCACCTTCTGGGCCGCGTAAACCCAGTGGTGGCAACCGTAAGCGCAAGGGGCTCACGCCACTGCGACTCACCCTGCTGATTCTCGCGGTGGTGGCGGGGCTGCTGTATTTAGCTTCCACCCTGGGAACGGAAGTGCTGTGGTTTAACCAGCTCCGTTCCGCGCGCGTGCTGTGGACTAAATGGTTATCAGTCGCCGCGATTGTGGTGGTGGCCACGGCGTGTATTGCCACGATCGTGGGTGTGAATATGACGTGGGCTTATCGCAAACGGCCGCAGTCCACCCGCGGTGGGGTGGGGGCGTCACTGCGCGAGTACCAGCAGGTCATTGAACCGGCTCGGCGCGTGATCTTCTGGGGGATTCCCCTGGTTATCGGCCTGTTCACCGGCCTTGGGTTGGCGGTTGACTGGCGTCGGATCCTCATGTTTATTAACGGCACGTCGTTTGGGCAAAAAGATCCGCAGTTCGGGTTTGACCTTTCTTTCTACGTGTTCACTTTGCCGATTGTGCAGATGCTGCTGTCGCTGCTGACCACCGTGTTCGTGGTGAGTTTGATTGCGGTTGCAGTTGTGCATTACCTCTACGGCGCGGTTACGTTTACGCCCAAACTTTCGGTGACCGTGCCTGCCCGCCGGCAGCTGGGGATTAATGCTGCAATTTTGTCGTTAATTGTGGCGTTGAGGTACTGGGTGGCTCGCTACGCCCTTTTGGTCGCGGAGGGGCGGCCTAACGACGGCGCGATGTTCACGGATGTGCATGCGCAACTGCCGGCACAGACGATCCTTGCGGTCACGTCGGTGCTGGTTGCGGTGCTGTTCTTGATTGCAGCTTTCCGGGGGACGTGGCACCTGCCGGCTGCGGGGGTTGCGGTGACGGTTGTGTCCGCACTGGTGTTTGGGATGGCCTACCCCGCGTTGATTCAGCAGTTCAAGGTGAAACCGAACGAACGGGCGTTGCAGGCTCCGTATATTCAGCGCAATATTGACGCCACGTTGCAGGCGTATGGGATTGATGACGTGGATTCCACTACGTACGCGGCGCGCACGGATACGGAACCGGGCCAGTTGCGTGGGGACGCGGAGTCAACTCAGCAGATCCGCCTCATTGACCCGGATATTATTTCGCCCGCCGTGCGGCAGTTGAAGCAGTCGCGTTCGTACTACACGTTTGAGGACATGCTGAACGTGGACCGCTACGAGATTGACGGTGAGAAGCGCGACACCGTGATTGCGGTTCGGGAGCTGAACCTCGATGGGCTGGATGACCGGGAGCAGAACTGGGTTAACCACCACACGATTTTCACGCATGGTTACGGGGTGGTTGCCGCGTACGGTAACCGCGTTGGGCCGCGTGGTGAACCACAGTGGTGGGAAGAAGGGATCCCATCTTCAGGCGATATGGGCAAGTATGAGCAGCGAGTCTACTTCTCACCTGAATCCCCGGAGTATTCGATTGTGGGGGCGCCCGAAGGTAGCGACCCGTTGGAGCTGGATTACCCGGATGAGCAGCATGATGGACACCAGGTACCAACCACGTTCTCGGGTGACGGGGGTCCGAATGTGGGCTCGATTTTGAACAAGATCCTGTACGCCATTAAGTTCCAAGAGACGAATATTCTGTTTGCCTCGCAGATCAACCCGAAGTCGCAGATCCTGTACGATCGCGATCCTGCGCTGCGGGTTTCTAAGATTGCCCCGTACCTCACGTTGGATCGCCGGCCTTACCCGGCGGTGGTGGATACGGATGGGAATCCGAAAACGCCGAAGCGTCTGGTGTGGATTGTGGATGGGTACACGACGTCGAACCAGTTCCCGTATTCGCAGCATTTGGATGTGAATGAGGAAACGCGCGACGCGACCACGGCGAATACGCAGCAGTACGCGGCGAATGACAAGATTAACTACATTCGTAACTCGGTTAAGGCTGTGGTGGATGCCTACGATGGTTCGGTTCAGCTGTACCAGTGGGATAAGCAGGATCCGATTTTGAAGACGTGGATGAAGACGTTCCCCGGGCAGGTTAAGCCGCTGGAGGACATTTCGGGTGACTTGATGGCCCACATGCGTTATCCGCAAGATTTGTTTAAGGTGCAGCGTTCCATGCTGTCTGCCTACCACGTGACGAAGGCGGAGGATTTCTACACTGGTGGTGACCGGTGGCGTTTGGCAGAGAATCCGACTTCCAAGAAGGGGCCTGAGGGGGTTGCTCCCGCTCAGCCGCCGTATTATTTGACGATGAAGATGCCGGACCAAGACAGCGCGGAGTTCTCGTTAACGTCCGTGTTCGTGCCCGGTGGTAAGGCGGATCGTGAGCCCATGTCTGGGTTCTTAGCGGTGGATTCTGAGACGGGTAACGAGCCGGGGAAGATCCGGGAGGGGTACGGTAAGCTCAGGCTTTTGGCTTTGCCGTCTTCCACGACGGTGCCGGGGCCGGGCCAAGCGCAGAACGACTTCAACTCGGATACGACGATTGGGCCGGCGCTCAACCTGTTGAACCAGGAGGGGTCGGAAGTTATTCTCGGTAACTTGCTGACACTGCCTGTTGGTGGTGGCTTGTTGTACGTGCAACCGGTTTACGTGCAAGGTACGGGTTCCACCAAGTACCCGGTGTTGGGGAAGGTGTTAACTTCGTTTGGTGATTCGCGTGGATTCGCAGATTCGCTTGAGGAGTCTTTGGACGCTACGTTCAAGGGTGACTCGGCAGCTCACCTGGCGGGTAATACCGGTGCTGAAGGTGGTGAGGCCATCGCTGGTGGTGAAGCTAAAGGCGAGGGCAAATCGGATGCTCAGCGTTTAGCGGCTGCTCTTGAGGCAGCGGATAAGGCCATTAAGGATGGCCAAGAAGCCCTCAAGAACGGAGACTGGCAGACCTACGGGAAGAAGCAAGCGGAACTGCAAAAACACATTTCGGAAGCCATGCAGGCAGATAAGAGTGTGAAGGAAGGCCAGCAGGCCGGTGGTGACGCTAAGAAAGATACCGGGAAGAAAACTGAATAACCACTTCGATTACGCCCGCGCAGGCTTGCATTATTCGAGGTAGCTCCGGGGCAAAGAAGTAAAGTGGTAGGAAATGAGGGGCGCATCCGGGTTGTGGATGCGCCCCTCGAGTTTAATCAGTTTTACTTCAGTATTTCTAACGTCTCAACCGCGTCCATCATCCGAAGCGCTTTCAATATCTGAACCAGTTCCAATACTTGAAGCGCTTTCGTTTTCTGAACCAGTTCCAATACTTGAAGCGCTTTCATTTTCTGAACCAGTTCCAATACTTGAAGCACTTCCATCGTCTGAATCGCTTTCAACAGATGAAGCGTGCGGTTGCGCTACTTATTGGAGTGGTTGGTGTCGCCTTTGCGCCGCTTGCGGTGCCGGCGGATTACGCTCACGATTTCGGGGGCAATCGGAATTGGGCTAGAAGACCACTTGGTTCGCCGCTGCTCAGCTCCGTCCTCAAGGTCTTGGGTAACTTGTTCCGAAATGGTTTCAACCAGCATTTTGCGGCGCAGTTCTTTCATTTGCCGCTCGTGGAAGCGGTGTTCAGCAGAAAGTGATTTCCACAGGCCCTGGCACATCCCAATCATTACGAAACTGAATGGAAGGGCCGACAGGATCGCAAGGGATTGCAGTGCGGCCATACCGGTTTCAGAGTCGGAGGTGCCCAGCAGGGTAGCGGTAACCAAGCCAGCCATGGTCGCCCAAGTGAGGCGTACGTACAGCGGTGGGTTCGGGTTACCGGCGGTGGAGAGCATGGACAGCACGTATGAGCCGGAGTCTGAAGACGTGACGAAGAAGATGGTCACGAGGATCATGGCGACGCCCGACAGGATAGGTGCCCCGGGGAGTGCTTCGAAGGAATGGAAGAGGACGGTGTTGATGTCTACGCCGTCGGGGCCAATTAGGGAGTTACCGCTGAACAGTTCTTGGGCGAGCGCGTTGCCACCCATTACTGCGAACCACAGGAACGTGACGAGTGTGGGCACCGCGATAACACCGATTATGAACTCGCGGATCGTGCGGCCCTTGGAGATGCGGGCGATGAAGATACCAACGAAGGGGGACCAGGACATCCACCAGCCCCAGTAGTACGTGGTCCAGGACGTCAGCCAGGTGCTGCCGTCAACGCCTTGGAATGGGAGGGTTTGGAACGCCATTTCGAGGAAGTTCGACAGGTACATGCCGATCGTTTGCACGAATTCGGAGAGGATGAACACGGTGGGGCCGAGTGCGGCAACTGCGAAGGCGAGCAGCCCAGCTAGGATCAAGTTTGTGTTCGACAGCAGGCGAATCCCATTGTCGAGGCCGGAGGCCACGGAGAGTGCGGCGAGTCCGGAGATTACGATCACGAGGATCACCAGCACGGTGCGGGTTGCGTTGAAGCCCCACAGGTATTCCATGCCCGCAGCCACTTGGTTCACGCCAAAACCTAGGGAGGTAGCGATACCGAGGATGGTGCCGATGGAGGCAACTGTGTCGATCACGTCACCGAATGCGCCGCGCACCCGTTTTTCGCCCATAACTGGTTCTAGGGTCCAGCGGATGGAAACGGGGCGGTTGCGACGGAAGTGGGCGTATGCGATGGCTAGCCCGACGATCACGTAGATAGACCACGCGTGCAAACCCCAGTGCAGGTAGGTTGCGGAAACTGCTTCGCGCGCCAAGATTGCGGGGCTGCCCGTCACGCCTGGGCGTGGGGCAGCGAAGTGAGAGAGGGGTTCACCCGCACCGTAGAACACGAGTCCGATTCCCATTCCTGCTGCGAAAAGCATAGAGAACCAGGCGCCTCGAGAGTATTCGGGTTCCTCATCGTCACGCCCGAGCTTAATGTCCCCGAAACGGGAGAACGCCAGGACTGCTGCGAAACCTACAAAACCGGTGGCGACGAGTACGTAGTACCACGACAGGTTGTTAATGACGTGGGTCGACAGCCACGAGATTGCCGTGTTGAAGCCCGTTGGAATAATGAGCGCGAGCGCTACGAGTGCCACCAGGATAATTACAGATGGGTAGAAAACGCGTCTGGAGATGCCTTCTGGAATCTCGTTTTCCACTTTGCGTTTTGAGGCTTCGATGATCTCTGCAGCCTCTTGGGTTTCCTGTTCGGTGGGTTCAAACTCGTTAGCTAAAATAGTCTTGTCTTCTTCAGACAGCGACATAGTATTACTTTCATTTTGCTTATAGGGACCTTTTAACTTTCTCTGAAAACTCGTTTGTATTCCACTTTTACCGGTTCAAATCCGGGTTCTTATGAGGCGTTTCACCAGTTACGTACCAGTGCTTTGGTTCGGTTTGAAGTTGCCAAGGTGCGGGGCGCTCGAGGAGAGGGGAGTGGGGATAATCACCATTCCTGTCGTGTCTTGTGTTTGCGCTGTAAACCGGGTGTGCGGAGTTGGTTTTGGGACGCGCGGGTCTTAGGTGGCAGAGAAAACGAATTCTTTTCAGTACTATATATAGTGTTGCAAAGATGTAAGGAGCACAATATGTGGGTTGAGTCGCCAGTTCGCACGCACGTGGAGACCGTGGTCACTAAACGCGATGGGCGCACCGTCAGTTTTGACGCAGCAAAGATATACAACGCGATTACCTTGGCCATGGAAGACCAGGGGATTGACGACGCGGATTTCGCCCTGGACCTCACGCGCGAAGTGGTGGACAACCTACCGGAAACAGACCTAGACATCCCCACGATCCAACGGGTGGTGGAAGACCGGCTGATGGCATCCCGCTACCCAGAAGTGGCGCGGGCTTACATCGAATACCGTCACGACCGCGATAAAGAACGTGAACTGGCGATGGATATCCCCACCGCTTTGCACCGCCTGATTGCGCGCGACAAAACCGTGGTGAACGAGAATGCGAATAAAGATGCCACGGTGTTTAACACGCAACGGGACTTGACGGCCGGGGCGGTTGCGAAGGCATACGCCCTCAAGCACATGATGCCGCCAGCGGTGGCGAACGCGCATATCAAAGGGGAAATCCACTTCCACGACCTGGATTACAACCCATTCCAACCGATGACTAACTGCTGTCTGATCGACATTGCGGGGATGCTGCGCGACGGCTTCCAAATTGGGAACGCGCGAGTGGAATCACCGCGTTCAATCCAAACCGCAACAGCGCAGATCGCGCAGATCATCGCGAACGTGGCTTCCAGCCAATACGGGGGGTGCTCGGTAGATCGGGCGGATGAAGTGCTCGCCCCGTATGCGCAAATAAACTACGAGAAACACATGGCAGACGCGAAACGCTGGGTGCCTCAAGAAAAATGGGAAGATTACGCGCGCACCAAGACCAGTAAAGATATTTATGACGCCATGCAATCGTTGGAGTATGAGATCAACACGCTCTACTCTTCGAACGGGCAAACCCCATTCGTCACCCTCGGGTTCGGTTTAGGCACGGGGGAGCTAGAGAGGGAGATTCAGAAGGCGATTTTGAAGGTCCGGATTAAGGGGATCGGTAAGGATCACTACACGGCGATCTTTCCGAAACTCGTGTTTGGGCTACGTCGCGGGGTGAATCTGGAGCCGCAAGATCCGAACTACGATGTGAAGCAGTTAGCATTGGAATGCTCCACTAAACGCATGTACCCGGACGTGCTGTCGTACGATAAGCTCACTGAAATTGAGGGTGACTACAAGGTGCCGATGGGGTGCCGTTCCTTCCTGCCTAAATGGGTGGATCCAGAAACCGGCGAGGCCGTGAACGCGGGGCGAATGAACCTGGGTGTATGCACGTTGAACTTGCCGCGCATCGCGATTGAAGCGCGTGGAGATGTAGCGAAGTTTTGGAAGCTTTTTCACGAGCGAATCCAGATTGTGCGTGAAGCTTTGATGTTCCGCGCTGGGCGCTGTGAGGAAGCGGTGGCGGATAACGCGCCTATTTTGTATCGCCACGGTGCGTTCGGGAAGCGGGCGCCGCAGGGGGTGAATTCTGTTCACGAGTTTTTCGCCAACCAGCGGGCAACTGTTTCGGTGGGGTACATCGGGTTGTATGAGGCCGCTACCGCGTTCTTTGGGCCGAAGTGGGAGACGAACCGGGAGGCGAAGGAGTTCACGCTCGACATCGTTCGTGCTTTGACGGATTATGCGAATAAGTGGACGAGTGAAACCCCGTATTGGTTCTCTGTGTATTCCACGCCTTCGGAATCTTTGACGGACCGGTTCGCGCGGATGGATCGGCAGAAGTTTGGGGCGATTAAGGATATTACGGATAAGGAGTACTACACGAACTCGTTCCACTATGACGTGCGGAAGAAGGTCACGCCGTTTGAGAAGATCGAGTTTGAGTCGGAGTATGAACCGTTCACGAAGGGCGGGTTCATTCACTACTGTGAGTATCCGAAGTTGACGCATAACCCCGAGGCGTTGGAAGCGGTGTGGGATTACGCGTACGACCGGGTGGCGTATTTGGGGACGAACACGCCGATTGATCGTTGTTACGAGTGTGATTTTGAGGGCGAGTTTTTGCCGACGGAGGATGGGTTTAAGTGCCCTGAGTGTGGCAATACGGATCCGGATACGTGTGACGTGGTGAAGCGTACGTGTGGTTATTTGGGTAATCCGCAGAAGCGGCCGATGGTGCATGGGCGTCACGTGGAGATTTCTTCGCGGGTTAAGCACATGGATTTGGATGAGTAGGGTTGCTGGTGCCGCGTGAGTGCAGTGGCTGATTCGGTGGTGAACGTGGATGCCCAGGCGGAGGGTGTTCACGTTCCTTCGCCGCGCCAGTGGGATGGGCGGCGTTTGTCCGCTGGGTATATTGCGGATTATAAGCCGTTCAATTTTGTGGATGGTGAGGGGGTGCGCTGCTCTGTGTATGTTGCTGGGTGCCCGTTCCGATGCCCGGGGTGTTATAACGTGGCGGCGCAGTCTTTTCGTTACGGGAAGCTGTATTCGGCTGATTTGGAGAATCAGATTCTTGAGGATCTGGCGCAGCCGTATGTGGCGGGGCTGTCTCTGGTGGGTGGGGAACCGATGTTGAACACCCCGGTTTTGAACCCTTTGGTGGCGCGTGTGCGCGCAGAGTTTGGGCAGACGAAAACTGTATGGTGTTGGACGGGCTACACGTGGGAGCAGTTGCAGCATGAGACGGATGACAAGCAGACGTTGCTGCAAGGCGTGGATGTGCTGGTGGATGGGCCGTTTATTCAGCGTCTTTTTGATTCGTCTTTGGCGTTCCGAGGGTCTTCGAATCAGCGGATCATCGATGTGGCGGCTTCGCGGCAGGCTGGTGAAGTGGTGTTTTACCGGCATTACCGGTAGGTCTGGGCGCCGTTAGCGGCGGATCTGGTGGCGGGCGCGTGTGGTGATGAAACACACGCTGAGCTCGTTTGATCTTGCTGTGTGAACGCATTAAAGTAGATGTGTCGACGCGGGGTGGAGCAGTTCGGTAGCTCGCCGGGCTCATAACCCGGAGGTCGTTGGTTCAAATCCAGCCCCCGCTACCACTTCCCCGGTACCAACAGGTGCCGGGGTTTTTGCATACCCGGGCTGATTTCGTATGGGACTTTGTCAACTCCTATTTCGGGTTGTGCATTTAAACGTGCTTGGTTACGCTTGTCAAAACGCGAAGAAGCATTCCAGATCCAGTGCTCTTTTTGCTGAAGGGGCGGCATGAATTCTTTCAATAAGGCGTCTAAAACGCTACGTAAAGCGCGTCGCCTCATGGTTGTCGGCTTAATTGCTTCGGTGTTTGGTAACCATGTCGTTGAATCGGGGTTCAGTGCTCTCACCGCTTCTGGGATGATTGCGGTTTCTTCTCTAGTAGTTTTGAAAACCGTTGAGCAGATAATCGTTTTTGCGTTTCCACTTTACGCTCGGGTAGTTGGACGTTTCAGCCCTGACAAGGCGCTTATCACTGTCGATCTGTTGGAAGCTAGTGTGAGTACTCTGTGCCTTGTGTTGGCGCTTATCAAACCGGGTTATGCCGCGGTGTTGCTGTTTGTTTACATGGTGTTTGATACGTTTGTAGCGCCTGTAAGTGATCTTGCGGATGAGTTCTACGGAGCGGTGCTGGCGACGGTGGATGCGAAAGCTGCTTTGGCTTTTAACGCAACGTTATACTCCGCACTTGCGTTTCTGGGGTTTGTAGTTGGGGGTCCGCTCGGTTCTTTTTTCGCATCAATATCTGTTGAGGCGCTGCTATTAATCAATATCTTCCTGTCGTTGTGCGGTGCTGCAGTGCGGTTCTTTGCTCGCACAAAGTTCGCTGCAAAGCCTCCGTTGGAAGTTGATGAGGAAGAGTATGAGGTTACTGGAGCGAAGTTGCCTTTGAAGAGGTTCGTGAGGGACTTGTTTGCTTCCGGCCCGGCGTCACCTCTCTTGTCACTCGTGATTCGGGTAGCTAGTGCGATGACGGGTGAGCTCTTTCTGCTTTGGGTCGCGGGTGCCTCAGCAAAAAGAGACACTGATTTGAGTGCTTTCTCTGGAATGGGACTCGTCCTCGCCGTTTTTGGATTCGGAGCAATGTTTGGGCCAATGGCAGGCCGTTGGGTTAGTAGAGCTCATTCGACTAGGACAACACTTTTCGCTTCTGCAGTGCTTTCGGGTGTAATCGTCTTGTTATTTGCGGCGTATGAAGCAGTGGTCGGTAGTCCACTGTTCTTGTCCCTGACGTTGGTTTTTCTTATAACCACGCTTAATCGGGCTCGGATCGTGATTCTAGAAACGTATCGGCAAATAGAATTTAGGGGAACGCGGTTTGTTCGCATCATGAGCTGGTCATACTCCTTTGGTGCGATAGGAACAATTCTCGGTCTCCAAATTGGATACTGGTTGAAACTAAGTTCAAACCCGCTGCCGTGCTTAGTGATTGGTGGAATCCTGTGGATCTTTATAGGTGCAATAGTTACTCGGCAAATAAAAGACGAAAACTGAAGTGGTCCGGGTTTTTAGGTTTGATTTGGTGGGATTGTTTGGGTTATGCCGTTGATGTTTGATTAGGCCGTGAGGATTGTGTGGTCCGCTTGGTTGGGGGAGGCGGATCCGTTCGGAGGGGTTATCGATGCAGGCTGCGTGTGGGGCCGGTTGCTCCGAGACTTGGGGTGTGGTGGTATACGGTTCACCAGTGGCTTCTAGTGGTTGTCGCACACCTCTGTGTGGCAAGAAGAATGCCAATTGTGATGACGTTCCCGGAACGTACGTGGTTAAGGCCTCTTTCACTGGTGATGATCGCGTGAAGGCTTTTGAGTCTTCGGCTGCGGATAAGACCGAGCAGTACACGGTCGCTACCCCGAAGGTGAAGATCCATACTCAGGCTGTGCCTGAGGCGTTTGTGGGTGAGGATTTCCACGACAAGGCTATTGTGGAAGGAACCGTGCCGGAGGGCATGAAGATCGGGTTTGAACTATTTAAACAAACCGGTGACAAACCCGTGTGCGAGCCATCTAACCTGGTGTTCTCCTCGAAGTTCGTGGATGCGGATAAGCCGGGTGAGTACAAGTCAGAGGTCACTCGGGCGAGTGAGCCGGGTAAGTACTACTGGGTGGAGAGCGCTTACGATAAGAATGGTGCTCGGATTCATCGTGGTGAGTGCGGGGCTAAGAATGAAACCACTCGGGTTAAGGGCCTGGAAGTGACTACTAAGGCTGTACCTGAGGTTGAACTTGGTGACCCAGCGCATGACACGGCGATTGTTAAAGGCAAAGTGCCTTCTGGAGCCACTGTTGGGTTCGAAGCGTTCAAACAAACCGGTGACAAACCCGTGTGCGAGCCTGGCAACCGCGTGTTTAAGTCCAGTAAGAACACGCCTTTGAAGGGTGCGGGTGAGTACGAGTCTGAGACTACTGTGTTTAAGGAAGAGGGCACGTACTACTGGGTGGAAACCGTGTTCGACCACGCGGGTAAGGTGTTGCATCGTGGTGAGTGCGGTCTTCCTAATGAGACGACTCGGGTAGTGAAGACTCCTGAACGCCCACTGGCTAAGACTGGTGCTCAGGTAATGGGTGTAGCACTCGGCGCGCTAGCGGTTACTGGCCTGGGCGCGGGCGCGTACTACACAGCGCGCCGCCGCATGAACTAAGGAAGGGTAGCGCAATCCCACTAGCATGGTGGGAGCGCGAGTAAACAAATAAATACTAGTGCCCCAACCCAAAAAAGGGTTGGGGCACAAGTGTTTTGTTAAAGACTAGATAATTCTAGTTGCAGGGTACGTCCCGGCAGTTATCATTCGTATCGCATACAGAACAAATATCGTGGCTTGTCTCAGTCCACCCGTGGGGTACTTTCTGTGAGCCTCCGTTGTTATTTTTACCGAGGTTATGTACGTATTTCCAGGCTTCGTCACGTGACGCGGGGCCATTACCCTGGTTGGATTGGGGTTTGGGTGCGGGTTTGTATTGCGGCTGCTGGTATTGCGGGGTGTTGTATCCCCGGTTTCCACTGTGGTTGTAGCCCCTATTACCACTGTAGCCTTGCGAACCGTTCGCGTAGCCCTGGGAATTGTTAGCGTATCCCTGGTTATTGGGGTTGGATGGGGCTGGGCCATTAGCCCCTTGGCCTTGCGCGCTCCCATTATTACCACTTCCGTTGGTGCCTGACTGCCCGCCTTCACCTTTATTACCGGTTTTGGGGTGGGTGTTTTTCATTGCGGCTTGTAGGTTTTGACGCGCGTCTTTAAGCGTTTTCACACTGGTTTCACTTGGGGTAGCGTCTTTCTGTGCTTTAACCGTGTTCTTAGCCTTGTTCACCGCGTCTTTAAGGGCTTTAACATTCTTGTCCCCCTCCTGGTTTTTCACTTGGTTTAACAGGTGCTGCGCGTCTTTGAGGGTGTTCTCTAGGTTTTTAACACTGGTGGTGTGTTCTTCTTTTAGGACTGCGGTTTGCACGGCCGTGGTTTCAGCTTTGATCCGCGCGTTCTGACCGGAAAGCCGCTCCGTCGCCTTGCGCACACTCTTCACGCTGGTGGCGGTGCACTTGTGGTCTACTGGTGTTTCTACCGCTTCTTTGAGGGCTTTTACTTGCTTGTCCAGGTTCTTGCTGGTGGCGGTTTTAATGGTTTCACTGGCCTTGGTTTTAGCCCCCTGGTAGTCGGCGAGGGTTTGGGTGCATTTGGTTTGCGCTTCTTTCAGGGTGTTGGCTTGGCTAGTGGTGTAGGCCCATGCTCCACCACCTGTGGCGAGAGCGAGTAGGGCTAGTCCAGCTGCGCTAGCGATGATGATGTTGCGCTTGCGCTTTGGCTTCCCCGCGTCCTGCTCGGTCGGGTTAGGGGATTGTACTGTGTTCATTTCTGTGTCCTTCATTGGGATGGTTCCTTACTGTTTAGCGTACCTAATGGTTTTACCCGCGTATAGGCGGTTTCGACTGTTATTACGGTGTTCTTGCTTACTGGCCTATGGGTCCTTTAGGGATCTGGCCTGGTCCGAGTGGGGAACCCACATCAGTGGCACTACTGGTTGCTTGCCGCAGCGCTTGCTCAACCCACTTACTCCACGTGCGAAGAAACGCACCTAAGCTTTTAGTAGCGAACGCAAAAAGTATCCAAATATTAATTCTGTTTAACATCCACAGAACTACTTTTCGGATCGTTGTCCTGGAAGTGGAATGCATTATCTAAAACATCCCCCTGGTATAGCGCAGCATTACCCCTGAGACGCGGTTGCTAAAACGCGGCTTTACCTGCAGAAAGAACGAATGGGGACGGAAGTCCCGGTTGGGGTTACATAAAGTGCGATTGCATGCAATAATCCTCAAGTACCGCCAATGTTGCAGGTGCAACCGGTCGTTTCTAATGCCACGCAAGAAGGTGGCGAAAGAGAGGGGACATAGATGTCAGAACACCGCGCCAGTCCGTACGAGGACGCGAAGAAGCAGCTGAAGGAGGCTCAGAAGATACTTGGGTTCACCGACGCGGAATACGAGATGCTCGCTGCCGCTCGGCGCGAACTGAGTGTGTCAATACCATTCCGCCGCGACGACGGCAGCGAAGAGGTACTTCACGGCTACCGCGTACAACACAACCTCACCCGGGGCCCCGCAAAAGGCGGTATCCGCTTCGATACCCACGTAGACATCGATGAGGTTCGCGCCCTCGCAATGTGGATGACGTGGAAGTGTGCGCTCGTGGGCCTACCCTACGGTGGTGCAAAAGGTGGAGTCACGATCGACCCCAGCAAGTACTCGCAAGCGGAACTGGAACGCGTAACCCGCCGCTACACCTCAGAAATCCTCCCCATAATCGGGCCAGAACAAGATGTACCCGCCCCAGATGTCGGCACTAACGAGCAGACCATGGCGTGGATCATGGACACGTACTCGCAGTTCAAAGGCTACACAGTCCCCGGGATCTGCACGGGCAAACCAGTCTCCCTAGGGGGTTCCCTAGGTCGCGCGCAATCAACCTCCCTGGGCGTAGTGATCATGGTTGAGGCCGCTCTCAAACAGGCGGGCCAAAGCATGGAAGGTGTGTCACTGGCCGTGCAAGGCTTCGGGAAAGTCGGTCGGGGAGTAGCGCATATCGCGCACGAACGCGGCGCAAAGATCGTTGCGGTATCCGACATCTTCGGTGGCCTCTACAACGAAGATGGCATTGACATTCCCGCCCTCGAAAAACACGTGGACAATACCGGTAAGGTAGTTGAATTTGACGGAGCAGAACCGCTCGACGGCGACGAGCTCTTAACGTTAGACGTCGACGTGCTCGTACCTGCAGCTGTCGAAGGGGTCCTCCATAAAGGGAATGCCGGCAAAGTACGCGCCCCCATTATCGTGGAAGGTGCCAATGGGCCCACCGACGGGGACGCAGACAAGATTTTTGAAGAAAACGGGGTCACCGTTGTGCCTGATATTTTGGCGAACTCCGGTGGCGTGATCGTGTCTTACTACGAATGGGTACAGGGGCGCGACAACTTCTTCTGGCCACTAGAGCGGGTAGAAAGCGAACAGCGTGAACGCATGATGGCCTCGTGGGAAGACGTTAACCGCTATGCGAAAGAAAAGGACGTCACGCTCCGCGTGGCAGCAACCGTACTAGCTGTGGAACGCGTGTTGGACGCACACAAACTACGCGGCCTTTACCCGTGATCGCGCTCGCGGTGATGTAAAACGCGTCTACTTCGATTCGAAGCAGAGCAAGCACCGTGAAATTGTATGTCAAAACCCCAGTTGCACGCACAAAACATGCGCGTTATCGTTTCTTCAACGAAAACTTTTGCGCACAAACCGCGTGCTGCTGGGGTTTCGCATTTCTCAATGCAGCCCCTGCGGCACGCAGCGCACAGCGTTAACACCTGGGTTTAGGTACGTGGTTGCTGCCGGCAAGAGTAGCGCCAAAGTGCCTGCACAGACGTGGGGCGTGGCGGCGGATTAGATTTTTAAACGAATCGTCCTAGTTGTATCCCGCCACGTCCCACCTTTTACATCCGACCGTTTCACATCAGTCCTTTTTGCATCCGACCTTTTGTACATCCCACGTTTCACACCCAACCTTCTTGGAGGATACTTATGACGCGGATTCTACTCACCGGATTTGAACCGTTTGCCGGCAACAAAGTGAACCCAACCGAACGAATCGTCGAAGTTTTTGAAGGCCGCCACGAGCTCGTCACCCACGTGCTGCACGTAGAGTTTGATAAGGCACGCACTCAGCTAAAAACAGTGTTGGCGCAAACTGAACCAGACGCAGTCCTCGCTCTGGGCCTAGATGCGAACTCTGAGCAAGTGAAACTAGAACGAGTAGCACTGAACCTCGCGGACAGTACTAAGCCCGATAATGCGGGGGAGCAGCCTGTGGATCAACCTTTAGAACCCGGTGGGCCGGCCGCACGGTTCTCGTCTTTTAACTGGCGGCGCATAGTAGAGCAGTTGCATTCGGTTGAGATTCCCGCTACCAGTTCTTTGTCAGCAGGAACCTACGTGTGCAACGCGGTGCTTTACACGCTGCTGGGCTACACAGAAAGCCACCCACACGCAGTGGGTGGCTTCATGCACGTTCCCCCTTTAGAACGCATCGACCTAGATACCCAGGTGCGGGCCACGGAGATCGCCCTGTACGAACTCGACCGTACAATCCACGCGGCCCACACCAGCAAGCCCGCCTAGTTAATCATTGCGGGAGGCCCTGCAACAACAACCTGAACTAGCTGCTTGCCGAGCCGATACACCTAGGCTAGCTACGTGCGCGGTTGCTCCCTAGAGTGGCCCAGCACTGACTACCGGTGGCGGCGCCGCATCGCGGTCGCAGCTGCTCCAACGGCTAGGACACCGAAGCTGAGTGTTGCCAACAGGCCAACGTTTGAACCGGTCCGTGCCAACTTCTTTACTTTGGTCGTTTTCTTAGCAGGCACGGATTTGCCCGGTCTTGCTTGCGGTGTACTGTGCTCTCCTTGCGTACCTGGCTCGGTGCTTGTGCCCGGCGTGGGCTTCGCGCCAGGCCCGGTGCTTGCGCCCGGATCCGTGGTTTCGTTCTCCGGGGGAGTAGTGGTTTCCGGGCTAGACGGTTCCGGAGTCGGGTCCGTGGGCTGCGCCTGCTCATTAGCCATCAGCAGACGCTCATAAGTGGGGTCAAACTTAGAGGAATACCCATCGTTATCGCTCCCACCCAGCACGGCCTTGAAAACCTCATACAAATTAGTGGCCTTATCTACGTCTGATCGAACACTAGCAGGAACAGGTTTATCGCTTTCACTGCGTTTAAGAAAATGCTTCGCCGCCGCTTTCGCCTGCTGCAAAGTCATGCCTTGCGACTGCGCAATCGCGGTCTTTGTCCACAATAGGTTAGACGGAATAATGTGGTTCCAATCGTGCTCATCATACGTGCGGCCGTCGCGGTCGAACGCGTAGAGGAACATTCCGCCCAGATCGTTTTCATTAACGTAGGTTGACACGCTATTAATGTGCGAGGATTCATACGGCTCCACTGCATCGAGCCAACGGTTAACTGGATCCTGCTCCTCCGGGAACGTTAAGCCCGGCACAATCTTAGAAGCCGGCACAATTTTCGCGAAGGCATCTATTACGTTGCGGGTAGTTGTCGCATCGTAACCGTACTGCTGGAACGCAATGTAATTGAACGCATCTGCCACATTCTCAAGCGGACCGGGGAACGCCGTGTTCGTGTCATACAGCAGCATCGTGTTATGCGGGTTGTTAGAAAGTGGCCCCAAGCGTTTCGCGAGCGCGCGAATAATCTGATCCGACACCTTCACCTCATCCGCATCCGGGTAGGTTTCCATGTCAATATCCAGCCCGTCCACGCCAATGGATTCCACCTTGTCGGCAATGAGCTTATCTGCGTACGCGTCGTAATCTGCTGCCTTCGCATCTGCTACGTCAACCCCGCGTTCCTTAAGGAAGTCGTGGAACTCCTCAACCATAGAATCGTAGCCAAGCCCTCGGACCAAGCGGATTCCCCGCTTGTGCAAGTACGGGCCGTAATCGTTCTTCAACTTGTCGTAGAACGGTTGCGCCTGCTTTTCCTGCCCCGGCGGAACGTAACTGAAAATGTTCACCACATCCACGCCGTAGGGGATGTCGTACATAGAAATCCAGTTCTCGTCCGGCAGATCCGTGTTTACGCCGCGCATCGTCACGTCGCGCCACGCCCGGTAGTACACCTGGAAGTGTTTATCCGCCCCGGGGTTCACGTTGTGGATTTGGTCCACCGGGGTGTCGCCCAGCGCTTGCGCCGTCGGGGCACTGAACCCAAGTACCGCCAACAATCCCACCAGAGCGGTTAGAACTATTGCGCTCAGCCCCACTCTGCGTTTACTACTTACCGGGCCGCTACTGCTTGCCAGGCCACTACTGCTCGCCAGGCCACTACTGCTTGCCGGGCCGCTATTGCTTGCCAAGCCGGGTTGCACCGCCCGCTTATTTATTTCCATATGTCACCTCATCTTCGAGTGATAAAACTCTAAACTAAAAGGGTTTAGTAATTTGAGGTTACCATTTGCGTCGCAAATATGCGGAGTAATTACGCGAATAATGTGGGAAAAGCGTGGCGGAGATTCATGGAAGGGTTGCAGTTTATTCACTCAATGGGAGTGTTTAGTGATTGTTTAGTAGTTGTCTTCGAACCCGCTGGCATACACTTTTGGGATGGTTCATTTTCGTTCGTTTGAGGATTTCACTGATTCTGCGGTGCCCCTACAGTACTTGCAAGATGCAAAGTGGGGTGCTGGGAAGTTCCTACACAAGTACCTGAGTGCGGGGACGTTCCACGAAAGATTCGGATCCTACGCGCAACTGTTTTTTGCGCAAACCGGGCAAGAAGAATCCGCGCCCATCATCGGGTTCGGAGCTCTGGTGGATCAAGATTTCATTCCGATTGCGCGCTACCGCCCGTGGGTAGCGTTCATTTACGTCGACCCGGCGCACCGCAAGCAGGGGGTAGCTAGGAAAATAGTTTCGTTCTTGGAAGCCCACGCAGTTGCGCACGGTTGGGAAGAAGTGTACATAGTTACCCAGCATGAGGGCCTGTATGAGCGCTTCGGGTATTCATTTATCGAACAGGTGGCTGAACCCGTGCATGAACGCGACTATGTGTACCACAAGTCTTTGACGTAGGCCCTAAGAGCCGGTCGAGCGGGCACTGATTTTGTGCGCGCAACCTCCGCTGGTTACCTCCGCGCGCAACCTCCGCTGGTAGCCCCCGCGAGCTACCTCTGCTGGTAACCCCCAGCGGGCCACTAAGAAGAACTGTTTACCTATCTTTTGCGTGGCCGCGCGGTGCCCGCTAGTCTAAGCAGACTACTTGGCATCGATAGATGGGCAAATAATGATCGAGTTTCGATCGGTTACAAAAAAATTTGAGGGCACCGACAGCCCGGCGGTAGATAACTTTAACCAAACTATAGATTCGCGCACACTCCACGTGTTCCTCGGTTCCTCTGGCTGTGGAAAAACCACGCTACTCAGAATGATTAACCGGATGGAAACGCCCACCGAAGGCACCGTCCTAATCGATAACGCAAATGTGGCGGACGCCAACCCCGTGGAACTACGGCGCTCCATTGGCTACGTCATGCAAAGCTCCGGGTTGTTGCCGCACCGCACCGTACTCCAAAACGTCACTACAGTACTGCGTTTACTAGGCAAAAAGAAGGCGCAGCGGCGCGAACGCGGCTTAGAAATGATGGAGCTCGTGGGACTCGACCCGAACCTCGCAGACCGGTACCCCACGCAGCTGTCCGGTGGGCAAGCCCAACGCGTTGGGGTGGCGCGGGCACTCGCACCGGAACCGAACATCGTGCTCATGGACGAACCATTCGCAGCCGTCGACCCCGTCGTGCGCCGGCAACTACAAGACCTCACGTTTAATCTGCAACGCGAACTGGGCACCACAATCGTATTCGTAACCCACGACGTAGACGAAGCCCTCCGGCTCGCAACCCGCGTGGTCCTGCTCGCCGAAGGCGCGCACATCCGTGCTGAAGGCAGCCCCGAAGAGATCCTGGCGACCAGTGACGACCAGTTCGTCGACAACTTCCTCGGACTTCACCGCGGCCGGCAGCTACAACGCAAAGGCGACATTGTCCTCGACGACGTTGGTCGCCCGCTCGGGCGGATAAACGGCACTGAAGGAGACCGCGCATGACGTGGATCCGCAACAACTACGAAATCATCCTCCAAGCCTTCACTTCACACCTGTGGCTCGCGATTCCCGCGATTGCTGCGACCCTAATCATTTCCGTGCCCGTCGCAAAACTGGCGATCACACACCCGCGGATCCGGGAAGTCACACTTACTTCCACCGGGTTACTATACGCAATCCCATCGCTGCCACTATTCATATTTATTCCCCTGATTTTCGGGATTCCCCTGAGGTCCCCAACCAACGTTCACATCGTGCTCACGGTATACGGGTGTGCCCTCATGGTCCGCGCAACCGCAGATGCACTCGGGTCGGTCAACGCCGATCTGCTCGACGCAGCCACGGCCTCCGGTTACTCGAACACCCGCAGGTTCTTCATGGTGCAACTGCCACTAGCTGGGCCAGCCATACTTGCTGGTTTACGGGTGGTAGCTGTTTCCACGATTTCACTCACCACCGTCAGCGCGGTCTTGGGAATCAAATCGTTGGGCACACTTTTTACCGACGGGTTTCAACGCGGTATCGTCGTCGAAGTGCTTGCCGGCATTATCCTCACCACTTTGCTGGCGTTTGTCATAGACGCACTGCTCGTGGTCCTAGGGCGAATAATCATGCCCTTCCAAAAACACCTCACGGCGGAGGGTAAAAAATGAACTACCTACTAGAAGCCCTGCAATGGCTCTCCACTGGTGCGAACTGGACGGGAGCAGACGGGATCCTCATGCGCACGTTCGAACACGCGTGGTACTCCATGCTGGGTGTACTGCTGGCAAGCCTTATTGCGATTCCGCTTGGCATATACATCGGTCATACCGGCCACCTTCGCACCCTCGCGGTGACCCTACTGGGTGGGATGCGATCCCTCCCCACATTGGGTGTGCTCACGATTTTCGGGATCTGGCTCGGAATAGGTTTAGCGGCACCTATGATTTCCTTCGTTGTCCTCGCGATCCCATCTATCTTGGCGGGCACGTACTCGGGAGTTGAAGTGGCGTCCCGCGACATTGTCGATGCCGCGCACGCGCAGGGAATGACAGGCCGGCAGGTGATTACGAAGGTGCAGCTACCACTTGGAATCCCTTTGATTATTGGTGGTTTAAGGTCCGCGTCCCTGCAGGTGATAGCCACCGCAACCCTCGCTGCCTACGTGGGATCCGGCGGGTTAGGACGCTACCTGTTCTTGGGGCTGCGCACTCAAAACTACGCGCTCATGGTGGCGTGCTCCCTGCTGGTCGTCGCGCTCGCAATAGCTTCCGAAATCTTATTCATGGCGATAATGCGGTACTTCACCCACAAGAACCCCGGGTTGGCTGCAATCGCCGCAACCACTCAGAAAGTGGGGTAACCTCATGCGCAAACACAAATCAACCCAGAACACCGCCAGTAACGGAACCGTTTCAAGGCGGACCGCCCTGATGGGCGCGCTACTGTCTCCAGTGGCGCTGGCCGCTTGCTCGAACGCGGACCCGTTCAGAGAGACTGATTCAGACAGTGCGAACCCCACGTTAGTGGTGGGATCCTCACAGTATTATTCAGCAGAAATAATCGCGGAAGCTTACGCGCAAGGCCTCGAAAAAATCGGTTTCAAAGTTCGCCGAGAAATGCAGATCGGTTCGCGCGAAGTGGTGATGCCAGAAATGGAGGCCGGCGCAATTGATATTTTCCCCGAATACGCGGGGAACTTGCTGCAATACTACGACAAGGATTCGAAGGCGCGGACTTTTGAGGAGATCTGGCAAGACTTGCCGCGGGTGCTACCGAAACAAATCCACGCGTTTTCATACGCTCAAGCATCTGACCAGGATTCCTACAACGTCACCAGTGAAACCGCTAAGAAACACGGGGTCAAAACAATCGGTGACCTGAAGAAACTAGGTGGCGCGGTAAAGGTTGGGGCCAATGCGGAGTTCAAAGACCGTCCCTACGGCACCGGTGGGTTGAAGCGTGTTTACGGGGTGGAGTCTACTCTGGTGCCCATTCAAGACTCAGGTGGGCCCCTCACGGTTAAAGCGCTACTTGATAAGGATGTGCAGGTAGCGAATATTTTTTCAACCGACCCGGCGATCAAAAAGAACAAGTTCGTCACCTTGGACGATCCGGAGTCGATGATCTTGCCGCAAAACGTTATGACCCTCGGATCTGATCGGGTCCCCTTGAAAGCAACCGCGGTGGTGGAGCGCATCAACGCGGCCCTAGATCAGGACACACTGATTAACCTAAACGCCCGCTCCGTCGACGAGCAGGCAGCGGCCTCCACGATTGCGCGCGACTGGCTGGAAAGCCTCGGGCTTTTTAAATAACTGCTGGTGCGCGCGGCAGTCAGGTGCACAGGGGAGGGGTTTCTAACCGGTGCTGCTAGTGCCCGCTGGGAAGCGGGGCGCGGCGCACAAAAGTAGTGACTTTCCAACGCGCGTCACCCGACTGGGCTCGCCACTGGGAATCTGAACGCTGCGGGTCGGCGCGCCACACATCCAGATCCACCGTCGGTGCGTACACCCCTTCGGTATGCGCCACCTCTAAGTCCAAGTCGGTGACAACGAGCTCGTCGGCAAACTCCATGCCCTGCTCGTAAACTTGCGCCCCACCGGTAATCCACACGGGCCGGCCCAATCCTTGGGCAACTTCGATGGCTTGCGGAAGCGAATGCGCTAAATACGCTGGGGCCGCCACGTAGTCTCGCTGCGAAGTGATTACCACGGATTCACGTCCGGGTAGATTCTTCCGCCCTAATGCTTCCCACGAGCGGCGGCCCATAATCAGCGTGGACCCCATGGTTTCACGTTTAAAATGCGCGAAATCCGCCGGCACGTGCCACGCCATCGCCCGGCCAGTTCCTAGAAAACGGTGTCGGTCTTGCGCCCAAATCATCCTCAGCATGGCCGTGTTAAACCGACACTTTAGCCTTGATCGTGGGGTGGTGTTGATAATCCTCCACTTCCACGTCCTCAAACTTGTAATCAAATATTGAGGGGGCGTGGTGCAACTTCAGGTGGGGCATGTCGAACGGTTCGCGTGCCAGCTGGGTTTTTACCTGTTCGAAGTGGTCGTTGTAGATATGACAGTCCCCACCGGTCCACACGAGTTCCCCAACTTCTAAACCAGCTTGCTGGGCGAACATGTGAGTCAGCAGCGCGTACGACGCAATGTTGAACGGCACGCCCAGAAACATGTCGGCACTACGCTGATACACCTGCAGGGAAAGCTTGCCTTGCGCCACGTATAGCTGGAAGAACGCGTGGCACGGCATTAAAGCCATGTCTGACAACTGGGCGACGTTCCAGGCGGACACCAGGTTCCTGCGCGAATCCGGATTTTCCCGCAGTGTCTGCAGGGCGGACGCGATTTGGTCTACGTGTTCGCCACTGGGGGTGGGCCAGCTGCGCCACTGAACCCCGTAAACGGGGCCGAGCTCACCGTTCTCATCTGCCCACTCGTTCCAAATCCGCACCCCGTGCTCTTGCAGCCACCGCACATTCGAATCGCCCGAGAGGAACCACAAAAGCTCGCCCACAACAGATTTCAGGTGCACGCGTTTGGTGGTGACGAGTGGAAAACCTTCCGCCAGGTTGAACCGCATTT
Organism: Gleimia hominis; assembly: GCF_032085515.1. Taxonomy (GTDB): domain Bacteria; phylum Actinomycetota; class Actinomycetes; order Actinomycetales; family Actinomycetaceae; genus Gleimia; species Gleimia hominis. The sequence goes on along the minus strand of NZ_JASXSX010000002.1, from coordinate 15,030 downwards.
GCCGGCCGAACACGGATATTGTTCCCGTTCCGGTGCGGTCATCTTTCGCCACTCCGTTGGTGAATACGTCCCGCAGCAGGTCTTCGTATGCCGTATTAATTGCCACTGTCAGACTCCGCCTTTGCCCGGTCTGTATCTACCACGTCCACCTGCACGTCGACCTGTATGGGCTGCGTGAACTCGGCCGGAGCTTGCCCGAGCGCTGCTTCCGTTCCAGAAATGACGTTGTTAGCCATCGACCGGCCTACGAACCAGCCCACTGCCGCACCAATTCCGAACGGCATTAAGCGGCCCAGTGTTGCGGACGCACCGCGCTTAGCGACCTGGCGTTTAGCCACTTTGGTGAGGGACTTATTGACCCGGCGCAAGGCTTGTCGCTGCAGGTCTGTGGCGTATCCGCGCAAAGCGGTGAGGGTGGAAATCCCCAGCTGTTTCGAAGCTAACTCGGCGCCGTCCTCGCCCAGTAGCGCCGTCAATACGAGCAGGCGACGCTTGTCAACATCCTCGGTGGGAACGCCGTAAATGTATGCCATTTCTAGCACGTAGTATCCGGCCTGGCTTATGAACGCGGCGAGCTGCGCGGTAGATAACCCTACGCCAGCAACAGTTCCGATGCCGGGGGAGGCCGCGCCCGCTCCTACGGCCCCGGAAGAGACCGCGGCAATTCGGCGGAACTGCTTGGTGACGATGTGTGCCAGATCCGCGGGTGTGGCTTGCGGGTTTTGGCTGCGTAGGTCAGCGATCTTTTGTTCAATCGCTTCTTGCGGGACGTCCATCATGATGTCCACCACGTCCGTGAACGAACGCGCGGAGGGCAGCTTCTTGATCGCATTGCCCGCGTTTTTTAGTGTCACGGCTGCTGAAGAACTGGTTTTCTTGTTAAAAAGCGGCACGCTGAAACCTTCTTCCATAACTATTAGGAGCGGCAACTGTATAGTTTACTGGACGTTTCTTAACCCACTAGTCCGCACGCCCGCGCGCCTGTCTAGCGGCGGTTACCACCGGGCGGCTCTTACCTGCCTGGGTGTACTTTTACCACGCCAAGGTGGTGGTTAGAAGTCGGAGGAGAACTGCAAATCCGAGTCCATCCCCTGCGTCAGGGTGTGGCCCACGGTGCACTGCCGGTCAATGGCGGAACGGGTGCGCCGGTGGAGTTGTTCACGCTCCTCATCAGACAGCTGGGTTGTGTCTGCGACGATTTCAACGTCCATGTGCGTGTACCGGTTCGACTCTTTATCGTAATCGGAGCTAATCCCAACGGTCGCATCGTAGTCGTCGCCCAAAACGGCTGCCAAACGCGCGTCCCCAGACATAATGTTGCAGCCGGCGAGCGCAATCTTCAGCAGGTCCCCGGGGCTGAACATGCCCTCGGCCTTACCGATTTTCACTTCCGCACCGTCCGAAGTTTTCCCAACAAACGTGCCCTTGCCTGTACGTTCAACCCAAATTGCTTTACTCATACCTGTATCTTCTCAATGGGCCCGCGGGTTGGCTAGTGGTTTCGCTTAGAACGTATGTCGCGACCACCAGCGCAGCCAGGCCCGGTTCGCGCACCAGTTTGGCTCGCTTTGCACACCAGGTGGGGTTTGTGCTGGACCTGCGCCCGGTCAGTTTTGTTGTAAATACTGCTGCGCCGCTTGTTCTTCTGCGCGCAGCATTTGTGGTAGGTACTGGCCCGCTTTGCTTTCCAAACTTTTTCCCATGAGGGGCACCGCAATGGTTAGCGTTCCAGTGAGTTTACGTTCCACCTCTTCGCGCGCGCCGTCTGCACTCACTGCAGTGAGCGCGGATTCAACCTGTGCCCGAACTGGCAAGATGGTGTCTATTGTCGTTTTCCCACGCGCGGTCTTGAGGTCCCAGACCTCTCTAACCGTGAGCTCTATCGGGCCGCGTGGCAAGAACCTCAGGAAACTGGAGGGGAGTGGGGACGCTTCAGGATCCCCGGTAAGTTGGACCGCAATCTCTAGCTCGTGAGGAGTGCGGCGGACCTCCACGTCTTCCACAGTAACCGGGGCGGAGGTTAAACGGGTGCGGTGGAACTGCTCATCAGCGAACATATCCCACACGTTCGCCAGCGAAGTGGGGTAGTGCAACACCTGGTCTATCTGCATTTTCTGTGTCCTTTTTCTATCCCCACCGCACGCGGGTAGGTAGAGTTATAGCCATGCAGAGCCTTACTGAACTCGCCAAGGGCCCGCTGGGCGATAGCTTGACCCATGAGGACCTCGACTGGCTACACCTGATTCTAGCCGACTGGCAAATGCTGTCGGACCTGGCGGCCGCGGACCTCGTCATGTGGTTACCAACGCGCGATGGCCGTTTCCAAGCGGTGGCACACGCGCGCCCCTCAACGGCGTCGACGGTGCATATGGATGATGTGGTGGGGCTTTACGTGCAACCGACGCGGGAGGCTTGGCTGCGGCAGGCCATGGAAGCGCAGCAGGTGCTTCATTCCGCTGCTCCCACGTGGTTGGGTACGTATGCGCGCACCGAGTTCGTGGTTCCCGTGGTGCGTAAGGGCCGGTCGATCGCAGTTATAACCCGCGAATCAAACCTGTCTTCGCTCGGCTTTCTGGTTGGTGCGGAAACGTGGACTGTGGAGGCCGCGGACACGCTGTGCGACATGATCGCCACCAGTGAGTATCCCTACGATGCGACGCCCACATCTGTCACACACGGGCAGCCGCGCGTGATGGATGGGGCGATCCTGATTGACGCGGAAGGGGTAGTTAAACAACTCACCCCTAACGCGGTGTCTTGCCTGCGCCGGTTAGGTTTGCAAGAGGACCCGATCGGACGGTCCCTCATTGAAGACGTGACGAATATTGTCAAGGAAGACCAGCAGATAGACGAAACCCTCGCGGTTGTGGTGATGGGGAAAGCCAGTTGGCGCAGTGAACTGTCTCACGGGCGTTCAACCATAACGATCCGCGCGGTTCCGTTAATTGAGGACGGCGTGCGGATTGGTGCGGTGCTGCTCACCCGGGATGTGTCGGAGATGCGACGGCGTGAGCTGGAGCTGATGACTAAGGACGCCACTATTCGCGAGATTCACCACCGGGTTAAGAACAACTTGCAGACGGTGTCGGCACTGATCCGGCTGCAGGCACGCCGATCGGATAACCAGGAAGTGCGGGAGGCGTTGACGGAAGCGGAGCGGCGGGTCAGTGCGATCGCTACCGTACACGCAGCACTGTCGCAGAACGTGGATGAGCACGTGGATTTCGATGAGGTTGCGAAAGAAGTGCTGCGGCTCGCCTCGGTTGTAGCTACCCACCACCATGAGGTGTCGGTGGATATTCGCGGTAGTTTCGGTGAGGTAGATGCTGACGCTGCGCAAGCCTTAGCGACGGTGCTGACGGAACTGGTCACTAACTCAGTTGAACACGGGTACGTGGACGGCGGTGGGGTAGTGGTTGTGGAAGCACACCGTTCGGGCCGCAAGCTAGAAGTCACCGTTACCGATGATGGGGTTGGGATTGATGAGGGCAGGGCCCGGTCGGGGCTCGGCACACAGATTGTCGCCACGGTCGTAGCTGGGGAACTGTCGGGCTCTATCGAGTGGGAGCGGCGCAGCCACACGCACGGCACTCGCGTTCGGATCCACGCGCTCCTAGAAGACAAGTGAGCGCGGCATTCGGGTTCCGGTGCTTGGCGCACCTAGAGTTTTCTTTAAAGTAGACGGATGGTGCTAAGAATTCCCGATTATGCAGGGAGTACCACAATCTGGCTGTGGGAAGTTTAGGCAATCCGGTTTAGGGACGTTTAGGCGGTTAGGCACCGGCGTCATACCCGTGTTCGAGGAGGTGCTCGAACTGGTCGGAAGCGAGCACGGGAACCCCTAGTTGCTCAGCCTTCGCCTGTTTTGAACCCGCGCCCGGCCCAGCGACCACGAGGGAAGTTTTTTTCGACACGGACGAAGCGGCTTTCGCGCCCCGCGCGACAATCGCTTCTTTCGCCCCCTGCCGGTCGTAGCCCGGGACTGTACCGGTCACAACGATCGTCAGCCCACTGAGGGTTTGCTCAACTTCGGGCCCGGATTCGTCTTCCATCCGCACGCCCGCGCGCGCCCACGCTCTCACGATCTCAACGTGCCAATCCACTGCGAACCAGTCGTGAATAGACTGGGCAATAACCGCCCCCACCCCGTCGATTTGGGCTAGCTCTTGCACGCTCGCGTCGCGTATCGCCGCCATGGTGCGGTAGTGTGCCGCCAGAGCCTGCGCAGCCGTGGGGCCCACGTGTCGGATCGACAGGGCAACCAGGACGCGCCACAGCGGCTGCGTCTTCGCGTTCTCCAACTCGTTCAGCATTGACCGCAAACTCTTGGACGGTTTCGGCTCCCCGCCCTTCGCGAAAGTGCCGTCTTTCTTAACCCTGCCTTTCGTCCAAAAAGTAGGAACCGCCTCCCAATGATCTACCGTCGGCTCCGCTCCCGCGCGCTCCCGTGCCATCGCGGGCATCCACGTGTACACGTGTTGTAACCGAGTTTCCGTGAGGTCAAATAGTTCCGCTGCAGATTTAAGCACCGGTTCTTGAGGGGGTGGCAGCAGGGATTGCGCTGCTTGCGCGTACTCCGAGGGGTGCAGCCCCTCAGTGTCTAACTGTTTAACCGACCCGTCGCGCAAGTGAACACTGAGGCCGCGGGTGAGTGCCTCAACAACCATGTCCCGCCCCGCTTCCGGCTGGGTTAAAGCAAGCGCGGATTCATCCCCCAACCCCTCAATGTCGAGCGCGGACCGGCCCCCGATATACGCAATGTGCTCCGTGATCTGGGCGGGGCACGATTCTTGATTCGGACACCGCAAGTCCACGTCCCCCTCTTTCGCGGGGGCTAGGGTGGTTCCACACGACGGGCACTGCGTCGGCATATGCCACGGCTTTTCCGTACCATCGCGCTCACTTTTAACGGGCCCGACAATCTCGGGAATCACATCGCCGGCCTTACGCACAATCACCAGGTCACCCACCAGCACTCCTTTGCGTGCCACCTCCTGCGCATTATGCAATGTAGCGCGAGAAACATGGGAGCCGGCCACCAGCACTTTTTCCATCAACCCAAACGGCGTCACCCGGCCCGTGCGACCAACCTGCACGTCAATGCTCAGTAACCTGGTTTGCACTTCAATCGGCGGGAACTTGTACGCCGCCGCCCACCGGGGGGCCCGCGACGTGGCCCCTAACTGCGCCTGGTCCGACCGCGAATCAATCTTGAACACCACCCCATCAATCTCGTGGGAAAGCTCGGTGCGATGCGCCGCAAAATACTCAATCGCCTCATCAACCTGCTCGTGAGTTTGCACCAGACGCGTATACGAAGACGTGGGAATACCCCACCCCGCCATCAGCTCATACCACTCGTGTTGACTATCGGGCAGGTCCGCCCCCTCAAAAACCCCAATCCCGTGCGCCACCATTGCAAGTGGTCGTTTCGCAGTTTCCTGAGGATCTTTCTGCCGCAGTGACCCAGCTGCCGCATTGCGTGGGTTCACAAACCTCTGCTTCCCCAATTTCTCGCGGCGCGTATTTAACTCCTCAAAATCGGAAAGAGGGAAGTACACTTCCCCGCGCACTTCAACCCGGTGGGGGATATTCGAACCGGTCAACTGGTGGGGCACGTTCGTAATCGTTGCTACGTTAGCGGTCACGTCCTCACCCACGCGCCCGTCCCCGCGCGTAGCTGCGCGCGTGTATACCCCATCTACGTAGAGTATGGAAACGGCGAGCCCATCGACCTTAACTTCAGCGGTCAACGTTGGGGCCACTTCCCCGAGGCTGCGCCGGCACCTATCTAACCACTGGTGGGTCTCTTCCACACTGAACACGTCATCGAGGCTGAGCATAGGAATGTCATGCTGAACGGGCGCGAACGCTTCGGACGCATACCCACCCACAGTTTGCGTTGGAGAATTGGCAGATACTAGCTGCGGATACTCCGCCTCAAGACTCGTGAGCTCTTGGAAGTACTCGTCGTAGCGCGCATCTGGCATAGTGGGGGCGTCCTGCTGGTAGTACTCCACCCGGGCCTGCTCGATCGTATCGACCAGTTCTTGCCAGCGTTCACGCGCCTGCTCAAAGGTATCTGCCACTTCTTCGCTCATAACAACTATTGTTCCCCATTCACCAACATTTATGAACTCCTAACTCTAGGTCGGTGCGCATCACGACGGCTGTGCAAAGACACTCGGTACGCGTAGGGCTAGCGAATCGTGTTTCGCGAAGCATGGCAAGCACACAATTTCGGAGTGTTTATCTAATCCGCTTGTGGACAAGCGCTATCCACAGCATTCTAGTAACCACAGGAAACTAGGCCGGGCAGGTATTTAGGCCTCCCAAAGCGGTGCAATAGGCCCATGCCAGAAGTTACGTATCTAACGTGCATTGACGGGCCAGACCGCGGCCTCGTGATACCGGTGCACGCCAACCAGGCACTGACGCTAGGCCGATCCGGAACTCCCATAACAGACCCGCAAGTGTCTCGCGAACACTGCGAAGTCTTAGTGCATTTAACCCGACGGCGAATGCACATGCAGGTTATCGACAAACAGTCAGTCAACGGTACCTATAGCGGCAAACCACTTCGATTCCTCCCCGGATTTGCCTACAACCGGTACTGGCTGCGCCGCCGCACACGCGCACACATAAAAACCGGAGGGGTAATTGGAATCGGCAAAAACCTTTTCCAATGGGAAGTGTCTGGCCTAGAAGTGTCAATCCCCGTGGTCGTTGACGCGCTGCAAGGCCCCAAGAGAGCGCGTTTCACCTGGCAGAAACTCTTCTACTTCCTCCCCCTGCTGAGCATCGGGTGGCTGCTGTGGCGCTTCATCTCCGCCTGGGGCGCAGCAGCGTTTATTGCCGCCATACTGCTCTCACTCCTCTACTGGTCCCTGGCTCGGCGCAGTCACATCTGGCACGTTCCCCTCCTAGCCACCCACCAAGCACTAGAGCTACAAGCATCTGAACACAGTGAGAATCCAAGCAATCTCAAGAACCAGCTCCCCCTGAACTTGAACATTGAACCGGAGTTCAAACGCCGCTACATTTTCACAATCTTGATGTGCCGCAGAAAACGCCCGCGCCGCAGAGACACTCACATCGCCTGGGGTGCGTCGATTTCTGTGTTGGGCGAGAAAATGGAAGCGTGGCAGTTGTGGATTGCCCACCAAATTTTACTGCAAGCCAGGCACCGTGGACTGTGGGACTGCACCGTGACCCACGCGGAACTACAGGAACGCGGAAGCAAGTGCCTCATCGTAAAATCCGGTGCGCAAACACTCGCACGAATAGGGAAAATGCCAAACGCACGCGTGGTTCTAAAACTTGCTGGTCCGCCGCCCATAACCACCGCGAATACGGCGCTCAAACAATCTGCTCGTGAACAGACGCTGCCACCTCGTCTGCAGGTATCAGAGCTTCCCGCTATCAAGGCTGAACCGGGGTCACTGGCAGTTCCGATTGGTGCGGGCATCGACACGCTAGACATCGTGCGCGACGGCCCCCACGCACTGGTAGCTGGCACTACTGGTTCTGGAAAATCTGAGGCACTGCGAACCTGGATCATGCAAATGGCACGGTATTACCCACCAGAACAGTTCCAACTCGTCCTATTCGACTACAAGGGCGGGGCCACCTTCAGCAAACTCGCACAGCTACCACACTGCGTCGGGCTCGTCACCGACCTCACCCCACGCCTGGCGATCCGCGCGATCCAAAGCCTGGACTACGAGATTCGGCAAAGAGAAATCCAACTGTCCGAACGCGGGTACGCCGACCTCTCAGAATGGGAAAGAGCCGGTTCCGCACCCGCCCGAATCCTCCTGGTCATCGATGAGTTCCACGCCGTGGTGCGCACCCACCCAGAAGTAATGGACAGCCTGGTCGACATGGCTGCGCGCGGCAGGTCCCTGGGAATCCACCTGATCGCCGGTACCCAAAGCCCCGGCGGCGTAATCACCGCACAAATGCGCGCGAATCTGACGCTACGCATCTGCCTACGAACCGCTCAAGTGTCACAGTCCCTCGACATCCTCGGGGTCGACGACGCAGCAAAACTCCCGCGCATTCCCGGACGCGCCATAATCGACACCGGGCAATTAAAAACAATCCAATGGGCGTACTGCGATGTTGCCCCCACCAGCGTTTCGACACCCCGCACCCACGCCGGCGCCGCACTGTGGAAACCACCCCTCCCCGCGGTAGTGAGCGAACAATTTGTAAAACAAACACTGAGCCTCACGCCCGCAGATGCCGCGGTACCGTTCGCGCTCGCGGACAACCCGCAAGTGCGGGCCTACACGCCGTTGAAGCTGCCCAAGGCGCCCGTAGCGATAGTTGCCGAACCCGACTCAAAGAATGCGGCCATCGCGCACATCAACCAGTACCTCCAGGTTCATGCCAGTGAACGCGCCGTGCTGCGCGTAGACAAAAGTGAAGACTTAGAAGCCACGCTCTACCAGCTAGAACGAGCCTGGGGTACCGACCGCCCCATAATCATCCCAGACCTGTCCACACTCATTGAAGCCATGGACGACGAATGGGGGCACGGCAGTGGGAAAAGTATTTGGAAGCGGTGGGCAAAACGAAACAGTGGCATAACCATCGTCGGCCTTGACCCGAGTGATCTGCTGACCACCAGAGAATTACAGTACGTACTGGCCTCAATCACCCCAACCCAAGCGCAACTCGCGGGGTTGGATCGCTACCAAGTGCAGATGTGTGAGGCGCTCAGTGGGGAACAAGACGCCAAAGCAGGCGTCTCACTCATGACCTTGCGCTGGAGGCATATACGAACGGTTAGTGTTGCATTAACCCAAGTGTCACCATCCGTTAAAACACTGCAAGCAGCTGAAAAACCCGAAGAAAGAACTCCGTCACTAACTGTCGATGCGCTCTTGGAAACGGCAGAAAACACGACTATAGATAGCCTCATAATCTTGGGGTATACCTCGGAAGCAGTGGAGGAAACCGCTCGGGAAGCAACCGGGGAACTGCAAGTTGAACTGCATAAATACACAGGGCTAGAACTGGGCATGCAAAGTGAGGGAATTGCACGAAAAATGGGGCGTGCACTCACCATAGTGGGGGAAGTTGAAGGTGCGGCAATGCGGGCGCTTCGGCCTCCGCTTTACGCCCGGACCCACGCTCATAATCCCCAGCGCGTGTGGGTCGTTTGCGAACAAAATTGGCTGCGATATTGGACGTAAAATAATAGTGAGTCCCAGGTGAATAATCAACGTGAGGATTTGCACATTAAAAGACATGTGATACAAGCTCAAAACCCTTGCGTCATAAGAGAAGTTCAGTAAAACTTGAGGCGTCGCAAGAAATCAATGATCAGATCGGGACGCGCACGTCTCGATCGTTTTTATTTTGGAGGAGCCATAAACAATGGACTGGCGTACACGTGCCGCTTGCCTGAGCGTTGACCCGGAGCTGTTTTTCCCCATCGGCAATACCGGTCCCGCCATCGCGCAAACAGCTGAAGCAAAAGCTGTGTGTGCAACCTGTGAGGTCAAAGAAATCTGCCTCAAATGGGCGGTCGACAACAACCAGGACGCAGGCGTCTGGGGTGGGATGAGCGAGGACGAACGCCGCACCCTCAAACGCCGCAAAGCACGTGCCCGTCGAGTAGTCTAAGCCCCGCGGTTTAACGCACGGTTAACAAACCCCAAGCGCCTGCAAACTCAGATCGGAGCCGGCAACTGCAACCAGCCGGGGAGCTCACAGCGTAACAAGCCGGGGAGCTCACATGAGGGGCGCAAGCGGTTTCAAAATCTTCTCAGCGACTCGTCGTAAGACGGGTCGCTGAGCCCATCTAGCGGCAGTTAAACGCTTCGAGTTGGTCAAGTCATTATCAAAAATGTCTTGCAACACCTTCGCGTAGTCGGTGGAGTGGAACTGCATATTGATCTCAAAGTTCCCGAACATAGATAGGCGATCAATATTCGCGGTTCCCACAGTGGACCAGTGGCCATCAACGGTAGCTGTTTTCGCGTGGATCATAGTGTGCTTGTACTGGTAGATCTCCACGCCCTCGGCTAATAGTTCGTCAAAGAACGCCGACGATACCCAGTCGGCAACCACGTGGTTCGAATGCTCCGGCACAAGTATGCGCACTTTCACGCCCCGCCGAGCTGCGTTTATGAGGGCGCGGAGAATCTCACCGTCTGGAATAAAATACGCGGAGGTCAGTAACGCCTTTTCACTAGCGCGGTCTAACGCGTCAATGTAAAGCCCCCGCACGGGGTAAAGCATGTGGGAGGGGAGGTTCAACGCAGCGAAGATGCTGGGGTTCCACCGCCGGGCCCCGCGATCTTGCAGGGTGGGTTGATTGCGCTTTTTAAACAGGTTCCAAAAGTCCACGAACCCGTTATCTAACTCCCACACTGCTGGCCCGGCAATACGTACGTGCGTGTCCCGCCACGCGTCCGCGTAGAGTTTACCGATGTTATACCCGCCGACGAAACCGATGTGACCGTCAACTACGAGTAGTTTTCGGTGGTCGCGCCCGGTTTTTCGCAGGTTCAAAACCAGCAGTCCGGTGCGGATCTCAGGGACGCGAACTACGTGCAGATTCGGGTGCTTCGGAAAGATTTTGAACCGCGGATCCACCACGAGGTTACCGAACCCGTCGTAAATGACGTACACCTGCACCCCGCGGTCTGCCGCTGCGATGAGCGCATCTTTAAAACGTTGTCCCACCCGGTCGGATTTCCACAGGAAGGTTTCGAAAAAGACGTATTTTTCGGCCGTGTTAATCGCGTTGAGCATGTCGCTATATAGGGAGCGCGCTTCCGTGTACGTAGTGATCGTATTGTCGGCAATGCGCGTGTCAATGGGGTCCAGGGCTGGGAAGCTGCGCGGGCTGGTGCGGCGTTTACGAACCTCGTCAACTATCAGTAGGGATGCGATCAGCGTGGCTTGGACGCCCAGCGCCGACAATCCTACGTATTTTGCCACGCGTAGGGCGCGTTCGGGTTTTGGCAGTCGAGTCAGTTTTGGCAGTCTAGTGAGGACTTTCCCCACTTTGGAACGGAGTCGGCGGTTCATACGTCTACTCTAGCGTTGTTGCCAAGGGGGAATGAATCCGACAAGCGCAGTGCTCAGCGGGTCCACTTTGACCGGTCAGTTACCCATGCGCGTTTCTGGTCAGTTACCCGCGCGTGTTTGTGAGCTTCTATACTGGAGGACATGTCGACTATTTCTTCAAAAGAGGTGGCTCGCGTTGCTGCGCTAGCCCATATTGCTCTGACCGATGAAGAGATCGATCGTTTCGCTGGTGAACTCGATGTTGTAGCCGAGTCAGTGGCGAAGGTCTCGGAGGTTGCTAAAGATGATATTCCAGCTACATCTCACCCGATTGCGCTCGAGAATGTGTGGCGTGAGGACGAGGTTGAGCCAACTTTGGACCGTGAGGAAACGCTGAAGAGTGCGCCTGAACCTCAAGATGGTATGTTCCGGGTGCCGCAGATTCTAGGGGAGGAATAAGACGTGACGGATGTCCTTTTGAAAACTGCGACGCAGATGGCGCAGATGCTTCGCGATGGGGAAATCACGTCGGAAGAGTTGACGCAGGCGTGTTTGGATCGGATTGAACGTTTTGACGGGAAGATTCACGCGTTTTTGTTTGTTAATCGTGAGGGGGCGTTAGCCACCGCGCGCCAGGTCGATGCCGCCCGCGAACGCGGGGAGGAATTGCCGGCGTTTGCCGGGGTGCCGATCGCGTTGAAAGATAACATTGTTACGCGTGGCATGCCCACGACGTGTGCGTCGAAAATGTTGGAGGGGTGGATTCCTCCGTATGACGCCACGGTGGTGAAACGCGTTCAGGCGGCGATGATGCCGATCCTGGGGAAAACTAATATGGATGAGTTCGCGATGGGGTCCACGACCGCTACGTCCGCGTTTGGGCGTACCGGTAACCCGTGGGACCCGGAGCGGATTCCCGGTGGTTCCGGTGGTGGCAGTGCGGCCGCTGTGGCTGCGTACATGGCGCCGCTTGCGCTGGGGTCGGATACGGGTGGTTCGATCCGCCAGCCCGGTTCGGTAACCGGCACGGTGGGGGCTAAACCAACGTATGGGGCGGTTTCGCGCTACGGTCTGGTGGCGATGGCTTCTTCCTTGGATCAGATTGGGCCGGTCGCTCGGTCTGTGGCGGATGCCGCGGCGCTGCAAGACATTGTGGGTGGGCACGATCCACTAGATTCCACGTCGCTCAACGACATGCCCCAGTCGATGGCTGAAGCGGTCGCGAACCGGGGTGAGGATCTATCGGGTCTGCGCATCGGCGTGGTCAAGCAGATGACTGGCGAAGGATATGAACGTGGGGTTATCGACGCTTTCAACGCCGGAGTTGAAGCACTGAAAGCACGTGGCGCGCAGATTGTTGAAGTTGATTGCACGTCTTTCGAATACGCGTTAGCGGCGTATTACCTGATTATGCCCGCTGAAGCCTCGTCTAACTTAGCGCGTTTTGATGGCGTGCGTTTCGGGTTGCGGGTGTTGCCTGAGGACGGGCCGGTGACGGCGGAGCGGATGATGTCGGCAACGCGCGAGGCCGGGTTTGGCGATGAGGTGAAGCGGCGCATCATTTTGGGAACCCACGTGCTGTCGGCCGGTTACTTCGATGCGTACTACGGCAACGCGCAGAAGGTTCGCACCCTGGTGCAACGCGATTTCGCGGCTGCGTTCGAGAAAGTGGATGTGTTGGCTACTCCCACGTCGCCGACCACGGCGTTCCGCTTTGACGATAAACCACAGGACCTCATGTCTATGTACTTGAATGACATTGCGACGATACCCGCGAACCTTGCGGGTGTGCCGGGCGTGAGCGTCCCAGTTGGATTGTCAGATGGCCTGCCGGTTGGCTTGCAGGTGTTGGCGCCGGCGCGTAAAGACGAGCTCATGTACAAGGTGGCGTCGTTCGTTCAAGACTTTGCGGACGTGGAGCCACACAACCCAGCGGCGCAGTGGTGAGAGGAACTGTGGATATGACTAAGTTAATGAAGTACCAGGATGCGGTAAAACAGTTCGACCCGGTGCTCGGGCTGGAAGTACACGTGGAGCTGGGGACAAAAACGAAAATGTTCGACGCAGCCCCGAACGTGTTCGGGGGTGAGCCGAATACGAATATCACGGAAGTTTCGCTAGGGCTCCCCGGTTCCCTCCCCGTGGTGAACCACACAGCGGTGGAGTACGCAATCAAGATTGGCCTAGCGCTCAACTGCCAGATCGCGCAGCACTGCCGGTTTGCACGCAAGAACTACTTCTACCCCGACTTGGCGAAGGCCTACCAGACTTCGCAGTCCGACGAACCGATTGCGTTTGACGGCTATTTGGATGTTGAACTTGAGGATGGGGAAATCTTCCGAGTTCAGATTGAAAGAGCCCACATGGAGGAGGACGCGGGGAAGAACACGCACGTCGGTGGTGCTGACGGGCGGATTCAAGGCGCGGACTACTCGCTGGTGGATTACAACCGTGCGGGCGTACCACTTGTAGAGATTGTGACCCGACCTATTGAGGGAGCGGGGGAGCGCGCTCCGGAGGTGGCAGCGCGGTACGTGCAGACGCTGCGCGATATTTTCCGAGCCCTGGACGTGTCTGAGGCACGGATGGAGCGGGGGAACGTTCGCGCGGACGTCAACGTGTCCTTACGTGAGTCGCCGGATGCTCCGCTGGGCACCCGGACGGAAACGAAGAATGTGAACTCTTTCCGCGCCATCGAGAAAGCGGTTCGTTACGAAATTTCGCGGCAGGCCGCGCGCCTTTCTAGTGGTGAGCGGGTGATCCAAGAGACCCGGCATTATCACGCTGAAGATGGCACTACGTCTGCTGGGCGTGAGAAGTCAGATGCGGAGGATTACCGTTACTTCCCAGAGCCGGACTTGGTTCCGGTAGCGCCCCCGAGGCAGTGGGTGGAGCAGTTGCGTGAGGGGCTACCTGAACTACCTGCAGTGCGTCGGCGTCGACTGCGTGAAGAATGGGGCTTTACTGAAATGGAAATGCGCGACGTGGTATCTGCAGATGCAGTAGACCTCATTGAGGAAACCGTAGCGGAAGGGACCACGCCGGCTGCTGCCCGCAAGTGGTGGATGGGATCACTTTCGCGCACCGCGAAAGAGGCGGACGTGGAACTGTCAGAGCTTGCCGTTACCCCGAAGCAACTCGCGCAGCTACAAGCCTTGGTTGATGACGGTTCTTTGAACGACAAACTCGCGCGGCAGGCACTTGAAGGGGTTCTGGCTGGGGAAGGTTCCCCCGCGGAAGTAGTGCAAAAGCGTGGCTTGAAAGTCGTTTCGGACGACGGTGCTTTAATTGAAGCGGTTGAACAAGCCATGGACGCTAACCCGGATGTGGTGGAAAAGATCCGGGGCGGAAAGATGGCTGCCGTGGGCGCGTTGATTGGACCGGTCATGAAGGCTACGCGTGGCCAGGCAGATGCTGGGCGCGTGCGTGAACTGATTATGGAACGGATCTAGTCGACGAGTCGGAACACCTAAGGTCGGGGTGCGAGCAATACCTAGTTCGCACCCCGATTTCGTGTAATCTTCATGCAGTCGCAAGGACTATGCTGCTGTTAAGGTAACCGGGCGTAACCCGTGTGTTTGCAGCGAATCACCACGGTATGCACGCAGTGGAAACAGGGTGTGGTGCTTGTCACCGCAAAGAAATTTGTGTTAAAAGTAGAACCTGAGTAATGTTGTTTCTCGCCGCCGGTTGCAGCGCTGAAGAAATCGGAACTGCGAAGGTGGAAGTCACTGCGATAGCAAACAGATGTCACAACGCTCACAACGAGCGAAGTTGACTGAAAGAAACTGAGTTGCTAGAGTAAGTGGCCGGGTCGTTCGGAAATGGCTAAAACATTTCCTTTAACGGCTCTTCCTCAGATATTTTTTGAGGATTCTTACCTGCGCTGATGCTCCAAACTATTAAGCTTGGACCGCATTGTGTGTGGTGGGGTTGTTTGTGAACTTGATAGTGTGTTTTCTTGGCTTTTTTTGCTTTTTGTTTTTGTTTTTTCTTTTGTTT
>NZ_JASXSX010000001.1:1525460-1608863 GCF_032085515.1 Gleimia hominis | reverse complement strand
TCACGGAAACGCTTGTAGGCGTCCTGCGCCCATGCGATCTTCCAGTCGGCTTGGTAGTCAGGGTCGAGGATCTGCTCGCGCAGCTTCTTCGCCCGCTCGACACTAGCCGCATAAGCATTAGGGCTATCTTCCTTGAATGCTTCGTCGGGTTCAGGCAAATCAAGCACTTTAATCCGGGCCCATCCTTTCGCGGACGGGACGTACATGAACTAATGCTCGCGTCGATTCGAGTCGACCTTGCATCGGGTGGTGTATGGGCGGGGTGTGGTTGAAAAGTAGATGTAGCGCCACGATGGTCTCCCTTCAAAAATGAAGGGAGACCCGTTCGAGATGTGAAGTTGTGCCTGCCAACGGGAGAAGGCGTTCAAGTAACAGCGAAAGCGGGCACCTACGAATAGATGCCCGCCGACGGGCCTCGAACAGATCTCCCGATGAACGGTTAACCACCGTGCTCGATCACAGCTCGGCGCTGCAGGAACCCCGACCACGAGCGTGGCCGAACCTCCTAGGTAAGACCCGCGCTGTCGACCGCCCGAGCCTCACTGTAGGTATGTGCGGCAGCTGGCACTCAACCCCGGCGCCGGAGTACGTCGCATTGGGTTCGTGCTCGTGTCGCTGAGGCTTGTTACCATCCTCCGTGGTAACATGTGAAGAAGTTCTTCACGAACGCGATCCGGCGTGATGTACTCCGAATACCTGCTTTCAGGCTATGAATCGCGGTTTACTGTGCTGTGAGAAACCGTGAGGGGCTGTCGTGAGAAACCGTGAGACTCTTTGGATGGGAGGGTGATGAAGTTTTTCGAGCTGGCCGATGCGCTGCAGCCTGCCGTGCCGAGAAGCCTGCCACGCGCCCCCTATCTGCGTGAGTTGATTTCAATGTTCACCGTTGTTACCGAAGACGAATGGACCACACGGAATGACCCTTCCTTCTTTCCGTCTGACACGACGTTGGAGTCGATGGCGTCCAGGGACAGTGCATTCACGAAGAAGCTGGCGAAAGCGATTACTGCCCGGTGGGGCATCAACAACTTCGTGACCGTCTTGGACGAGTTGGAATTAGAGACTCAGCAGTTAATCACGGACAATATTGCTGCCTATGGCGAGCAGATCCGTCTCGACTATTTCTCGGGCGACGTGTCACGTCTGCTCGTGGAGATCGTTCACACGAAAGCCGGCACGGATCACGGCAAGCAGCAGGTGCTCTCGCAGATCGCTATCCAAGCTGCCCGCGTGAGATACGAGAAACTCGTGTTGACCCGTTCGCGCGGCTGCGCCGAATGCGGCACTCCGCTGCGTGTAGAAGCGCACGGCCACCAGGCCGACTCCTACGAGATCATGTTCCTCGACGCTGACGGTGACGAGCACGGTCCAGACGACTTCGCCGCACTGTGTAAGCCGTGTGCCCAGAAATACGGGCTTTCTCACACTCCAGCTGATGTGACTAGGCTTCGGGAGAAAAATCAGCTGTGGTCACTGAGCGACTGGATCGATGAGGGACTCGTTCCGCTCGGCCTGGACGACAAAATCGGCGAACTACTCATGGCCATCCACAATCTCCCGGTCGAAAACCTCGCCCCGAACGTCACCTACGACGTGATGCCGATGCAAGACAAGCTCGCCGATACGAAACTGGTGCGGCGCGTCCGTGACCACATGAGCATCTACGAAACCAGAGTGCGCGAGACGGCAAAAGCCCTCCAGGAGGAAGGCAAACTCGACTTTGAACGGATGTGTGACGATATTTGGGGTGCCTGGCGCGTCCTAGCTGACGCTGGATTGAGCCAAGATGAGATCTGGACCAGGCTCACCGCATGGATTGACCAGCACACGAACATCGACGATTACGCCTGCGGGGTGGTCGTCTCGTTCTTGACCCAGATCTGTGAACTGTTCAAACCAAGGAGGTCGATCCTGACATGATCAGGCTTCCCAACAAGCTCTACAGGTTCAACGAGACCGCGCTCGCGGGCTTCGTCACCATCCTCAAAACACTCGGCACAGAGCCTACGCCGGTTCTTGACCTGCAAAGCCACCTCGCCGACAAGTTACGCACCGAAGACTTCATCGACGCACTCACCCTCCTGCTCGCTCTCGGGGTGCTCGACTTGAACGCCAGCGAAGGAGTGGTCAATCGTGCTCACTAGGCTCTGGTCACCCGCATTCCACCGCAACGGCAAACCGCGCCCGGTCATCACCATGCACGCCGGGCTGAAAATTGTTGAAGGTTCCGACCAGGCACAACACAACTCAATCGGCAAATCCACGTTGCTGCAAATCATCGATTTCGTCTACGCCGGGAAAAATTTCCTCGACTCTGACGCTGTACGATTCCCGCAAGCCGTCGGCCACCACACCATTCACTTCACCCTCCGACTGAACGGCCAAGATCGTCACTTCGTACGCGCCACCGACCGACCCGGGTTCGTGACCCGCTACCACGACCCAAACTGGCACGAGGCTGATCGGGACTGTGAGCTTGCTGAATATCAACAGTTCCTGCTCGACGAGTACGGCCTCGAGGATACCGGCGGCACCTGGCGTGAACTAGTTGGACGGTTCAGTCGCGTCGATGAACGCGACATGGGGCTCCTCGACCGCCCCTTAGCCGCCGCTGCACGAGCTAACGACATTGACGGCGCAAAAGCGTTACTTCGGCTCTTCGGCGCGCACGAGGAGATCGACAAGATCCAATCCCGGTACGACCAGGTGCGCAAAGAAGTCGACGCTCTTAACGCGATGGCGAAAGGTAAGTACTCCAGCTACATCAAGTTCACTACGAAGAAGGAACGCGACGCAGCCCAGAAGGAACTCCTTGAAGCTCGCAGTGAAGCCAAACAGCTACGTACCCACGCCGACCTCGACCTATTCCAGGCCGAGCAAAAAGCACGACAAGAACAAGCCCTCAAACGGGCCCAGATGCGTCCGCTGGTTCAAGAACTTGATGCGATCAACAGCCGCCTAGCAATCGTCGAGGCCACGCTGTCGGGCAAGACTCGCATCACCACTCGTGACCTTGAAGAGTTCTACGAGTTCTTCCCGCACGCGAACCGTGAATCCTTAGAAATCATCGAGTACTACCACCACCAGCTCACCGGCATCCTTGAAGACCAGCTCCACGAACAGCAACGTCACTACCAGGCTCAAGCCGCCGAGCTGAAGGTGGCCATCCATAACCTGCAGGCGCAAATCCTGGCGCTTGGCCAGTCCGTGCAGTTCGATGACGAGATCTACGACCAGTCCGCCGAGGTACAAGCCAAAATCAACCGACTCGAAGAGCAAATCCACACCTTCGACCACAACGGAGACACAGGATCAGGGGCAATAGCAAAGAACCTGATTGTGTTCGACCTCGCCGTCCTGAATAGCACCCCGCTGCCGTTCCTCATCCACGACTCCGCGATCATCAAAACCGTCGCCTTCGCACCCGTCCGCGAACTGCTCACCATCTACGCTAACAGCGACACACTAGAAAGCGGAGCACACGAACCTAAGCAGGTGTTCTTCTCTTTCGACGCGACCAAGGCCTACGGCACTGGAGTCGAAGAAATCGTCACCCACAACCAAATCATCCACCTCGACGAAGGCACCGAAGCCCTCTACGGCTTCACCTGGAACCTCGAAACCGACGCAACAACAACCGGAAGAGATAACACGCCGTGACCATCACCTTCAAACCCCTATGGAAACTCCTCATCGACCGTGAGATGACCCGCGAAGACCTCCGCCACGCCACGGGGCTCTCTGCAGCGACCATCGCTAAACTAGGACGAGGAGGCAACGTCACCACCGACGTCCTATCCCGCATCTGCAAAGCACTCAACTGCGACATCGCCGATATCTGCGAAGTTGTTCTTACTGACACGAAGGGAGAAACCGACTAGATGGCAGCTCAGCGTCTCCAACTCACCTGGTACAACAAGGACAAGGCTCTCATCCCCACTGAGACCGGCAAGTACGGCTACACGTGGGTTGACCCATCGGATCCGCGCTACTGCGAAACCCACACCCTCGTGCTAGACGACTATGTGCAAGGTGCGCAGACACCGAAGGCGGGCGAGTTCGCCCACTCCGAGCGGGCCGATCTAGAGCCACAGGACGATAATCTACTTATTTTAGGAGAGTCCGGCGACGTCCTCGAAGCCCTCACCCGCGTGCCTGAGCTGGCCAAGAAGTACGTGGGTAAAGTCAAGCTGATCTACATTGATCCGCCTTTCAACACGGCGCAGACATTCGCATCGTATGAAGACAATCTAGAGCATTCCATCTGGCTGACCATGATGCGCGACCGGCTGCTCCACATGAAGAAGCTGCTATCTGCTGACGGTTCGATTTGGGTACACCTTGACGACGTGGAGGTGCACCGAATGCGACTTTTACTGGATGAAGTGTTCTCCCCAGGCTCGTTTGTGACGACTATCGCATGGGAGAAAGCACAGGGTGCGCGCAATGATACCGATATCTCATCCGCCCAGGATTTGATTCTCGTGTATAAGAAGTCACCGACCATCGACTTTAAGAGCGTCCGGAACCTACTGCCACGAAGCACAGCGCAGATCGAACGGTATCAAAATCCAGATAATGATCCACGCGGACCCTGGCGACAGGGTGACAATGGAACTGCAAAATCAGGCTCCGAGGATTACCGGTTCCAGATCAAGCTTCCCTCTGGCCGTGAAGTTGTCCCGCCACCCGGGTCATACTGGCGTTTCTCTGCCGCGTCCTTTCAAGCTGCAAGGAAAGAGGGACGTATTTGGTTCGGCGCGAACGGGGATTCACTCCCGGTGATTAAGCGTTACTTAAACGAAGTCCAAGGCGGCGTGGTTCCGCGAACCTGGTGGCCAGCATCAGAGGTTGGATCAAACCAGGAAGCAAAGCGTGACCACTTGCGTCGCCTGTTCCCTGATTCCGAGCCGTTCTCCACCCCCAAGCCGGAGCGTCTCCTCGAACGCATCATTCACATCGGCTCGAACCCTGGCGACATCGTGCTAGACGTGTTTGGTGGGTCGGGGACGACGGCTGCGGTGGCGCAGAAGATGGGTCGGCGTTGGGTCACGTGCGAATTGCTGGAGTCGACGTTCAACACGTTCACGCGGCCGCGCTTGGAGAAGGTCGTCAATGACCAAGACCCGGGCGGGATCACGCGGACGAAGGGCGAGCGAATCGATGCAACAGCAGACGGCTTGCCGGATGGGGTCTCAGCCGATGACGCAGCCAAGTTCACGCGCGTGCTGAACAAGCTGATTAAGGATGATCCGGAGTTGAAGAAGAGCGCCGAAGTGAAGGCGCTAAAGGCCGCAGCGAAGACTAAGCGTACGAAAGAAGTGGTGAACTGGCGCGGTGGTGGCAGCTTCCAGGTGGCACACTTGTCGCCGGCGTGTTTCGACTACGACCCTGCCTTGGATCGGGTGATGCTCACTGAGGCGGCGACCGGCGAGACGTTGATTGAGTCTGTGGCCGCGAATCTTGGGTTCACGCTGCTGCATCCGGATGATGACTACGTGTTCGATGCCCGCCGGGGCAACGCTCTACTCAAGGTGGTGGAGGGCGTAGCCACAGTCGAGATCGTTGACTGGCTGGCCCCACAGATTCAGCCCGGGGAGACGATCGTGCTAGCAGCAACCACCGTGATGGATGGGGTGCGCCAGCACCTACGCCGCGCAGTGAAGGGGTCGCGAGTGGTTGCTCTGCCGGATGATGTGTTCCGCTATAACGAGGGTGGTGACCAGTAATGACGACCAGGCTCAACGTGAGTTTTGATTCGGACACACTGGAGTCGATCAGCTCTGAGTTCGACCTGCGTGCTCCTAACAAGGAAGCGCTGCGCCAGCTGGTCTTCACTCTGGACGGTGACTACGACCCGGCCTTGATGCAGGTGCTCAACCTCGCCACCGGTGTGGGCAAGACGTATCTGATGGCCGCCTTCGTGGAGTATCTGCGCCGTCAAGGGGTCGGCAACGTCGTCATCGTCACCCCGGGCAAGACGGTGCAGGCCAAGACCGTGCAGAATTTTACGCCGGGCTCTCCCCGCTACATCACGGGGTCTGCTGTGCCACCTGAAGTGGTGACCCCACAGGACTACTCTGCGTGGATCGCCCGCCAGAACGGCCCCGCCCAGCTCGCGTTCGGGCGGGCAACCCCGATGCTTGCGTTCATCTTCAACATTCAGCAGCTCATCGCGCCGAAGGAGGTCGAGGGTGACACCCACGGCGCTACGCAGGATGCGATGCGCCGCAAGCCCCGCCGGTTCGATGAGAACGCTGGAGTACTTTTCGACTATCTGAAGAACCTCGACGATTTGGTGGTGATCGCCGATGAGTCACACCTGTACGGCACGAGTGCGGTGGCGTTCAACGCGGCCTTAAAGGAACTCGACCCAGCTGCGGCGATCGGGTTGACGGCGTCGGTGGACAAGAAGGCCGATCACGTCGTCTATGAGTACCCGCTGTATCGAGCCATCCAAGACAAGTACGTCAAAGCGCCGGTGTTGGCGTTCCGCAAGACTGGATATGGCACCGAAGAAGCATCCGAGGAGCAGCAGCTACGGGATGCGTTGCAGTTGCGGGCTCTCAAGCAGGCCTACTACGACTCGTATGCGGCCTCTCAGAATCGTGATCATGTAAACGCGGTAGCGTTCGTGGTCTGCTCTGATGTGGAGCATGCCACCCAGGTCGCTGAACTTTTGCGCACCCCCGAGTACCTCGGCAAGGATGATGCCGTATTGCAGGTGGATTCCAAACACGAGGACGAGTTGACCCAGCGTCGTCTCGACCAGCTTGATCGGCGCGAATCGCCCGTGCTCGCTGTGGTGAGCGTGAACAAGCTCAAAGAAGGCTGGGACGTCAAGAACATCGCTGTCGTCGTCACCTTGCGGGCGATGGCCTCGGAGGTGCTGACCCAGCAGACCATGGGGCGCGGCCTGCGCTTGCCGTTCGGCAAGTACACGGGAGTGTGGCAGATCGACCAGCTCGACATCATCGCTCACCAGTCCTTCACCGAACTACTTAGCGCAGAGAATGTGCTCCAGCAGTTCGGTCTGGACGAAGCCGTCCCCGAGCCTGACAAGGCCAAGGTTGAGGAGGCGATCCGCGAAGCCGCCGAACAATCCAACACGGATACAGGCACAGCCACGACCTGCGGTGACCAACCACCGACGACAACCGGTTCTGAACCGGGCACCGGTAGTGGTGAGGGCGCCGGTGGTGTGGCTCCGCAGCCGGTCGCTGTTCCCGTTAGCGGCGGTGACCGCTCGGGCACAGGGTTGCCCGGCGTTGGCATTCGCACTATCACAGACCCTGAGGATCAGCCCACGTGGGAGTTGGTTTCGATCGGACGGAATCCGAGCTTCGCGGACGTGGCCTATCAGTTCCCGGTGACGACGATGACAGTGCAACAGCCGCCCATCGACTTGTCCGAAATCAGTGACTCTGAGATTGAGCAGGCTGCCCGTCGGGTGACATCCGCTGGCGACGTGCTGCTGCGCAAGGAGATCATCGCCGCCCTCGGCAAGAAGCTACGCGCTGAGGATAGGGAAAGTGCCGAAGTCGACTCCGTCCACGTTGATGACGATGACGCGCAGGATGCTCTGGTCAAGCTGGTGGTCAACATGTCGCTGGTACCTAAGACCGAGCAAACCGCCCGCTACGTCGCCACGTTCCTGGTGCCAAAGTTCATGCGCGCCGTGACATTCACCGGTTGGACCGTCAAGTCCCTCGACTCTGCCCGCGCCGAACTGCTCGGGTTGATCAAGAACTACACGACCGAGACGCTGCGGGCCACCCGCGAGGTGCCGACCATACACCCCAAGTCGATGCCAGGCGCCGGCTATACGCTCCCGCTCGGAGAGCAAGTGCATGACCAGATCGAGAGTCGTGACCAGTTCGTGCGAGGCCGGGTCTACGGCGGCTGGTTCAAGTCGCTGTTCGCTGAGGAATCCTTCGACTCCTTCACCGGCGAATACCAACTTGCTCGCCTGCTCAACACTTCGCCTGGCATCGAGTGGTGGCATCGCCTGCATCCGCAAGACGGCGCGTTCGTGTACTACAACGCGAAAGACCGCTACTTCCCCGACTTCGTGGCCTTGGACACCAACGGGGTGCATTGGATCATCGAGGGCAAGGACGAGCGCGGCCGCGATGACGCCAGGGTCCAGGCCAAGCGTAAGGCTGCCGAGGCGTTGGTGCGCCGGTTGGTTGCTGAGGATGCCTACGCCGGTCAGCACTGGGGCTACCTGATCGCCTACGAGCAAGACACCGCCCGTGCCGACTCGTGGGGAGACCTGAAAGCCTTCGCCAGCCCGGTCAGCAACGCCCTGTAGCTGCGAGTTCGCCTGGGCGCATCACGGGGCTCCAGCGTTGCGGGAGGTCGAGAGTGACGGCCTCGCCGGTGATGAACACGAAACCGAGCCTGCCATCGGTGAGCATGCACCCGCCCTCCAGCACGGCAAGGAAGTCCGGGATGTGGAATGCAAGCTGCGTCGGCGATTCAGTCAGGAGCTTGTAGATCGCCGTGTGGAGCGTTGATGGACGTCGCAGCGCACCCATGGCGCGCAGGCTGTCCACGGCCTGGTCGACCGCCACGCGGTTGCGCCCAGCGAGCACTTGCAACGCTTCGGCCATTTTCACCAGCAGCACTTCCTGGTAGAGGTGGCTGGTAGAGCACGTGCCGCGCTTGACGTAGTTCGTGGGACACTCCCACACGTCGACCCGGTTCGGGGTACCGGAGTGCCAAGTCTTGTGCCCGAACGGACTGCCGCAGTCGCCGCAGACGATTTTGCGGGACATGCGCCGACCGAAAGAATTGTGGCCGCGCGGGTCGACGCGAGTGGCGAGCCAAGGCAACTCGCGGTCTGCGATGCCGAGGGTCTCGGCGATGCGGCGTTGGGCGCGGAATGCGTCCATCCACTCGACGGTGTGCCCGGCGGCGAGATTTTCAAGGAGGAAGCTGGTCAGCCGGTAGGTCAGGCGAGCTTGTACTGCTGCGAGTTCGGGGTAATGCATGGTGTCGGCTCCTGTCTTTGCGTCACGTACATGCACGCTCTGATCGGGGCTAATAGCAAGTCGTTGGCGGCGATACTTTTTGGCACTACCTATACTTTTCGGCGCTACTCTCAAACTTGCCCCATAGGGGGTAGCGAATGTTAATACGCATCATTTCACCGAGATAGCTCAAGCTCTCCGCCCACACCAGCGCCCTAATTGCCAACCTCCAGAATTCATCTTTTCCCACTTTGACAAGCCAAAATCGCCACACGAGTACACCTAGCCGAAAACTAGCTTTGTATCCAATCCGCCACCATGTGCGAGCATGCCGATGGATCCCGCACTTCTCTGTCTACCCGACACTTTTCGGCGGCACTCATACTTTTCGGCGCGAGGCACACTTTTCGGCGCTACCCCCTCATAGCACCATTCGCGACCCGATCGAAGCACCCAAAACCGGCTCGAACACCCGCTTCCATGCTCGCTCCAAGCCACGTCAGAAGCACAAGAAACCCCTCGTTTTCCTTGTTCTACTAGGTAAAACTCGGAACCCGAGGGGTTCGTTTCACACTCACACTGTTGTATCCAAAGTAGAGTGTAGATTGTGGAGCTAAGGGGATTTGAACCCCTGACCTCTTCCATGCCATGGAAGCGCGCTACCAACTGCGCCATAGCCCCGCGTACAGCAATAAACTATATCGGATCACAAACCGCGTAACCAAATCTTAGACTGTGTTAACACTCACCTGTTTTATGTCCTCAGCGATCTGGTGGATCACGGGTTCAAGAGGGGAGGATGAACGCCAAACTAGCCTTAACCTCCGGCTGGGTTGGGGATCTTTAAAGCGGATCAGATGCAACGAGTCAGGTTGAATAAACGGAGGTTTTACCGATAACTCAGGCAGTAAAGTAACTCCTGCTCCCGATGCAACCATGTAACGAAGTGTTTCCAGCGACGTCGCAGCAAACTGGGCCTGCCTAGCACCCACGTGTTGACACGGCGCCCACGAATGGTTCCGCAAACAATTGCCTTCCTCAAGCAACAAAATAGTTTCCCCACGCAGTTCCTCAAGCGAAACAGGTTCATCCTGACCCGCTAAACGATGCGAATCCGGCACCGCAAGAACCAAGTTCTCTCCAAATAAATACGCGGAGGAGTAACGAGGGTCTTCAACCGGATCCGCCACAATCACCGCGTCAAGACCGCCCGCAGCAAGCTGGTCGAGTAACGTAAGTGTCTTATCCTCCACGAACTGGAGCCGCGCATTAGGCATGCTCTTATTCAGCCGAGGGAGCAGATGCGGAAGTAAATAAGGAGCAAGAGTGGGGAAAATGCCAAGGGAAATACGTGCCGCCCACGGATCTGCCCCCCGATCCGCCGCGTCTCTAATGTGAGTCAAGTCCGACAAAACGTGGCGTGCATACGCCACGACCTCCCGTCCAACGGGAGTGAAAAGAATCTGCGAGCCACAGCGCTCCACCAAAGCCGCACCCAAATCAGACTCAAGCTTACGGACCTGAGTTGACAACGTAGGTTGCGACGCTCCAGCGGCAGCAGCTGCGCGGGTGAACGTTCCCTCATCCGCCAAAGCAACCAAGTACTCCAAATCTCGCAGATTCATTTCACAATCCCTAAAAACAACAATCGAACTAAAACTCGCCGCGATAGATCCGTGCGGAACCGCAATCGTGCCTCATGCTTAGTCCTGAGGCACCTTGCTCGCTCAACGCAAAAACCACTCATGGATACTTCGCTAGCTCGGTGTAAGAAACTAAGCACGGGCACTTGGCTAGCTCAGCACACAAAACCACAAAAAGGCGTGTGGCTAACTAAACGCACAAAACCACGAACGGGTACTTGGCCAGTGCGGCAAGCGTATCTAGTTGGCAGTGTGGCGAATAGAGTAATCAAACGCTCCCAGTGCGGCTGTTGCTCCGGCACCAAGCGCAGTTAGGATCTGCTTATACGGCGTATCCGTGCAATCCCCAGCGGCGTAAATGCCTGGCACAGACGTCGCTCCCGTGCGGTCCACCTTGATTTCTCCGCGACCATTCAACTCTAGGACTCCTTCAAGCCACTGCGTGGAAGGCACCAGGCCGATTTGAATGAACACACCATCTACGTCCAAACGGTGTTCTTCCTGCGTTGCCCGGTCTAAATACGTAAGTCCGGTTACCTTCGAACCATCACCGTCAATGGAGGTTGTTTGAGTGCTCGTCACAAAATCAATATTTGACCGTTCGCGCGCGCTCTTTTGCAAAACCTCGTCGGCCATCAGATGGTCTGCGAACTCAACTACCGTAACGTGCTTCGCCACGCCCGCAAGGTCAATCGCAGCTTCAACCCCAGAGTTACCACCACCAATCACAGCCAGGTTCTTTCCCTCAAATAACGGGCCGTCGCAGTGCGGACAGAACGAAACTCCCTTGTTGCGGTACTCAGACTCCCCAGGAACCCCCAGAAGCCTCCACGACGCACCGGTTGCCACAACGAGATTCTTCGCTTCCAGCGCACCCCCGGCTGCGGTAGTTACCTTATGAAAACCGTTCTCTGCAGCTGGCGTTAACCCAATTGCCTCATGCGGAGCGTAAACATCCACATCGTAATGCCGTACATGTCCCTTCAGGTCTTCCGCAAGCTGAGGTCCCGTGGTTGCGATTGTGGGCACGAGGTTCTCAATACTCATCGTGTCGAGCACCTGTCCGCCTTCACGTTCAGCAAGAACCGCCGTACGCAGGCCCTTGCGTGCACTGTAAATCGCCGCGGAAGCACCTGCAGGACCACCGCCCACCACGAGAACGTCGTATGGTTGCGCATTGTTCATCTCTTCCGTTGCCCGGGATTGCGCATCAGTGTCGATCAGTGCGATGAAGTCATCGACGGTGGCACGTCCTGAGTGGACCATTTCGTCACCTTCAAACACCGCTGGAACAGACATGATGTTGCGCTGTTCAACTTCGTCTTTAAACGCGCCACCTTCTACAGTGGTGTGCGAAATCAACGGGTTCAGCACAGAGATCATGTTCAACGCCTGAACCACATCTGGGCAATTTTGGCAGGTGAGGGACATGTACGTTGTGAACTCGCGGGGGGTTTTAACCGCCTGGATGGCCTCCACCTGCTGGTCCGTTAGTTTCATGGGATGCCCACCGACGTGCAGCAGTGCTAGCACCAGCGAAGTGAACTCGTGTCCCAGGGGGATACCTGCGAACGTTACGGCAACATCAGAATCGTTACGGCAAATAACAAAAGATGGGGTGCGACGCATTGGCTCTTCAGCAATAGAGACGAGCTCGCTCTTATCAGCAATCTCTTGGAGCAACTCCCGCATCTGCGCTGACTTATCGCCTTCATCCAAAGAGGCAACGAGCGTAATCGGTTTGCGTAGGTTTTGTAGTACTTGCTCCAGTTGGGCGGATAGTTGGGGATTCAAAACACTCATTAAAAGTCCTTTTCGTTAGTGTTGGCGGCCCTTTCGGGGCCGCCAACACGTGTTTTCCAATGGGGTGGAAGGTCTTAGATCTTACCTACGAGATCGAGTGACGGCTCGAGTGTCTCTTCGCCTTCTTCCCATTTCGCAGGGCAGACCTCACCCGGGTGAGCCGCAATGTACTGCGCTGCCTTTACCTTTCGAACTAGTTCTGCTGCGTTGCGCCCAATACCTTCTGAGGTAACTTCGAAGAACTGGATTGTGCCTTCTGGGTCGATGAGGAAGGTGGCGCGGTCCGCGAGGCCTTCTTCTTCTCGCATGTTCTCGAAGTTGTTGGTGACTACGCCGCGTGGGTCACCGATCATCGCCCATTTGATTTTGCCGATGGAGTCTGAAGATTCGTGCCACGCTTTGTGGGTGAAGTGCGTGTCGGTAGACACGGAGTAGACTTCCACACCGAGTTTTTGTAGTTCGTCGTAGTAATCAGCGAGGTCAGATAGTTCCGTTGGGCAGACGAATGTGAAGTCTGCTGGGTAGAAGAAGAAGATTGCCCATTTTCCAAGCACGTCTTCTTCGGTTACTTCCACGAATTCCCCATTCTTGAACGCTTGCGCCGTGAATGGTTTGATCTTCGTGTTCATCAGGTTCATTACGATCTCCTTTTGGAAACTCTTACCTTTTTAGAAACTAATATCTGTAAGTCGCTTGCCCTTTTGAAATCCTCAAGCAACCCCATTATTGGTCATAGCTATAGAGAAAGCAAATGCCATCAGATGCGTGAATACGCGCTGGTCAAGATCTGTTTTGCGGGTAGGCGCGAGGTGCTCACATGAAGATAGGTAAGCCTCGTTGTCATCGCTTTAACTGTTTGTGGTGTGAGTTGCATTGTTTGTTGTTTGAGTTCGCTCTTAGCTGAAGCGCGTGGGGGGCTTTTTTGAACTTGCGGCGGGGTTATTGCTGGGGTGGGTGGTGGTTTGAGTAGAATTGTGGGAGTTGAGTTCTTGGGGGAGTGGATATGAAACCGCTGGTGATTGGGATTGCTGGGGGAACGGGGAGCGGGAAAACGACGCTTACGCGTGAGTTGATCCGTAGTTTTGAACAGCAGGTTTCGGTTATTTACCACGACAATTTCTATAAGGCTCATGTTGGGCTCACGTATGAGGAGCGTTCGGCATTAAATTATGATTCGCCGGATGCGTTTGATACGGATCTGATGATTGAGCAGTTGCATCAGCTTATGTCCGGAGTTGCGGTTGATTGTCCGGTGTATGATTTCAAGATTCATAACCGTAGTGATGAAACGGTGCGGATTGATCCGAGTCCGGTATTGATTGTGGAGGGGATTTTGATTTTCGCGTACCCGGATTTGCGGGATTTGTTCGACATTAAGCTATTTGTTGATACGGATGCGGACGTGCGGATTCTGCGTCGGGTTAAACGTGATGTGGTGGAACGTAAACGTACGCTCGATTCCATAGAGTCGCAGTATTTAGGTACCGTTAAGCCGATGCATGAGTTGTACGTTGAGCCTTCTAAACGGTATGCGGACTTGATTATTCCTGAGGGCGGCCGGAACTTGGTGGCTCTCAACATGGTGACTAATCGGATTCGTCATCATTTAGACAGCGCGGGTGTGGGACATTAGTTCCGCCTGCAGTGGCCCTGGTGATTGAGCTGTGTTTACTCCAACGGCTTGTAAGTAGGAACTCAGCAGTTTCGGACCCACGTGTTTGTATCCTGCGGCGCGCATTCGCTGCAGTAGACGGCGTAGTGTTTTCTCGTTGTCCCACTGCGGGTGGTCTAAACGCTCCCACACTAGGTCTGCTAGTTGGTATCCATCTGCGTTTAGTTGAACGGTGGCGCGGGCGTTAGCAATAATGGCCTCAATTTTTCTGCGGTTTCGGATTACCTTGGGGTCTTCTAAGATTCGGTTCACGTCCACCGGCCCAAGTTGAGCCACCCACTCTGGGTTGAACCCCATGAACACTTCCCGCAGGTGCGGGCGTTTACTAAGAATGGTGGACCAGCGCATTCCACAT
The DNA here is from genome assembly GCF_032085515.1 of Gleimia hominis. GTDB lineage: Bacteria > Actinomycetota > Actinomycetes > Actinomycetales > Actinomycetaceae > Gleimia > Gleimia hominis. The sequence goes on along the minus strand of NZ_JASXSX010000001.1, from coordinate 1,594,415 downwards.
TGGAAAATGAGTAAACACAAGGTTTCAAACAATGCTCTTTCAACGAATTGCGCTCGGCCCCACTCCTTAAAGTAGTAATCCCGTGTTTGCGCATTGTGCGCCGCCCATGAGGGCAGTGAGGGGAGCTGACCGGTAAGTAGTGCTTGTGGCATTGTGACACCTTTCTATTTTGGGGCATGTGCACCTGGGTAGGTGGTAGTTTTATTCTTCCCGGAAGTGGCACGTTTGAAAATGCCGCGTGTAGACACTGGGGAATGGCCGAGGTGTGGATAAGGTTTATCCACTACGTCTAGTAGACGGATTACCTGGCTCAAAGTAGTAACCCGGAGTGGAGTGTGGTGTGAATACTGAGATGACTGTCGCAGGCCGGCGCGTTCTGGTTGTACGCAGGCGTCAAAAATATATGTATCTGCGGCTTAAGAGTGGGTATCTGCTAGTTACAGCGCCGACCCGGACTTCTTTGAATACGGTCCGCAGTTTCGTGCTAGGAAAAGAGAAGTGGATTCGAGACCGGATCAATTCTGGGGTGCAAGACCGTCCCGCTATTCTGCCAGGCAAGGTAATTAAAATTTGGGGTGAGGATGTTCGGTTGGTGCACGCACAATCTGCGAACATACACCTCGGGCACGTAGGGCAAGGTCGAGCGTTACCGTTACCTCCAGGTTACTCGCTGTCTAGCGGGATTCTTACCGTGTATTCACCACACGACCGTGGGTCTGATTGGGAACGTGCGTGTACGGATGCGTTTAGAAATATTTTGCTTGAGGTACTGTCACAACTGCGGCATGAGTGGGAACCTAAAATGGGTGGAGGCCCAAGGCGGTACTCGTTGCGGAACATGAAAACTCGGTGGGGGAGTGCGCGGGTGGATGGTGAGAGGATAACGATTAACACGAGGTTGGTGCATTATCCACGACGATCATTAGAGTACGTGCTGGTGCACGAACTTGCGCATCTTCACGTGCCGAACCATGGCACTAACTTTTACGCCATGATGGACCAGTTCTTGCCTGACTGGAAAGACAGAAGAACAGAGCTGAATACCCTCGATAGGGCAACTGCGTGGTGAGTCTTGTTCTGAGGCGGAGTGGATGTGTTTGTGGTTGTGTGAGGCCTCAAGCCAGGTAGCTCCCCTGTCAGTGGTGGGTTCTGTTGTGTTACCGACACAAATACCAAGGTCGGGCGTGGGGCATTCTCTAGGAGTTACCAGTTATCTGGAGCGACGCGCAAGGAGAAACACCATGAGAAAAAAAGAGTATCTTTTTTACTATTAATGCACTGGTTATGGCTGGGACCCTATCTCTAACAGCAACAGGGGCAGCGGTAGCCACGGAAGCTACTGCTCCCAAAGCGGGAATTAATCAAGTCATTAGTGTTGATTATTCCGGCGGGCTGAATTAGAGGGAACTTGAAAGGGCTTTTCAGCTTATCGAGTCGATTCCTGAAACTGCTCTAAAGGATGAGAATACTTTTGGGCATTTTGTTTTGGCGACTTGAGAGAAGAGGATGCTGTGATGGAAACGAAACCTAATGAGATGCTATTTGTTGTTGGTATTTTCTTTTTGATCAGTGCATCGTTTGTTGGAAACCTCTCATGGTCCGGGAAGTGGTGGGTTGCAATACCCCTGATGGTTTTCGCTATCGTGTGCGCGATAAAATACATTATAGAGATGTTTAAGTGGCTGCAATCTAAAAAGGATCAATGAGGCGCAATCGTGTCACGCTGTTGACGATGCAGGGTTTTGGATCAAGAAGTGGCATGACCTTGGGAAAATACGGCTCGCAAGAACACTATTTTTCTTCATCGGGTTATTTGAAGTGTGCGGGGCTTTGTTCCTCGTGTTTTTCTTGCTCGTGCGGAACTGGCGTGTTGAGACGGCTTCTAAGTCCTGTCTTTTCACTGAGTGGGCTACCTCTTCTATCCACATAGGTGCCTTCTGGTACAAGAACTGCGCAGATATGAGAAGTCCTGTGCACACGGTATTTCTCTTCGAAGATCTCGGCGACTTCGCGGTCTAACTATCCGCACGAAACTCATCGTTCTTCCCGTTGTTTACCAGGCTTTACCCGTCGACTCAAGTGTTGTTCACTCGCACCACGCTCAGTAACTATCGACACGATCGTGCGATCCCTATCAATATCCAGGCCAGTAGCATCACGCTGATACTCAGCCGTAAACTTGCGTCTCTTACTCATGCTTACAAAGTCGCCTCCTTAGCAGAAAAATACCGCCTCTCTAAGTGCCAACAAACAAGGAGCAAGACCGGATGTGCTTGTCTGGTCCGGATTGTGGGAATGTTTTCCACAGTTGGGTTTGGGCTCTGGTTTTATTTGTGGGGTTCGTTTATTGTTCTTTTTAGCGGTTGGTTTTGTTAGCTGGCGGCTTGTTCGTGTAGGCGAGTTTGAGGATTTTCGATGTTGCGGACCCTCTTTGGTAATCGTGTGTCTCGACTAGTTTTAGTGTTGGTTTTCTTGTTGGTTTGTGTGCTTACTGTTTCTGCGTGTGGTGGTAAGAGTTCTGGTGAGGAGTCTAAGGGCGCGGTGGGGGCTTCTCCTGTAGCGTCTCCCTCTGGTGGGGGTTCGTCTTCCCCGTCGGTGTCGGCTTCTGAGGAGGCGGTGGTTCCTCCGCCGCCGGTGTCACAGCGTTATCCGCATGATAGGCCTGAGTATCCGCAGGAAGGGTATGTGCATTCCCAGGAGGGGGCGATTAAGGTTGCGCAGTATTTTACGGAGCTGATTGGGTATTCCTACAGCACTCTGGATACCAGGCCTCTTGAGAAACTATGCGACAAAAAGACCGCTGAAAGGTGCCGAAAGCTAATTGATCTTGCGTTGAGTCAAAAGGACTCGCACGCGTGGATAAAGGGAATGAATACTACCAATACACAGTTTCGAGCTGCGGGTCCTCCCGATAATGGAATGCCGGGAGAGATTTCTGTAGTTCACACAGCAGAGGGCGTTAAATTTACATACTTCGATAAGAATGACGGACCTCAAATTAAAGAAAAAGAATATCCACTATTGACCGTGGGAGTAAATCTCAAGTGGAGCAAAAATCATTGGAAAGTAGTTGATGGTGAGTATCTGATAGGTGAGAGTGAGAAGTAAATGATTGCCCTAGTACCTCGCATACTAACTAACGCAGCTACCATCCTTGCCATTTCTGTTTTTGGTGTCTTGCCCGGATTAGTGACAGATGACTTTGCAGATGATAGCAGTAAAACTGTTGGGAAGCTCAGACCTAAGAGTTATATAGATATTAATGTTCAGTCTCAGAGTGTTATTTATTCGTATGATACGGGTGGTGAGGCTTCGGTTGCTCAGCCTAGTTATGAGGCTTCTGTCCCTGCTGCGGGTGGGGTGAGTGCTTACCGTGGGGGTGGGGTTAGTGGTGGTTGGGGTGGGGGTAGGGACTTGTCGTTTAAGTCTTCTGCTGCGCCTTCTGGCCTGGGGGAGGAGCCGAAGGTGGTGACTCCTTTTCAAAAGGCGATTGCGGCGGTGGCTGCTGATAGTCCGCCTCAACCACGGTTGCATGTCCAGCCTGATCGGGGGTGGGTGTGGACTGGGTTGCCAACTATTTTCTACTATACGAATACGTCTAAGACCTCGCGGGTTGATGGGGCGGAGGTTAGTTGGTATGTGACTACTCACCGGTTGGATTATGCTGATGGGAGGACGCAGTTGTTCAGTGGTGATGGTGCTCCGTATCCTAATCAGTCGTTGGTGCATGAGTATGTGGAGCCGCTGCGTAATATTGAGGTTCATTCCACTACGTTTTGGAGTGCGCGAGTGAAAGTCGATGGGCAAGTGTTCACGCTCGACACTAACCGCACTACCCATGAGGTCAGTAGCATGTTTGATGCTAAACGCCCCCGCTCGTCCCTAGTCGTCACCCCCGGCTGGGACGAATAACCAACCAGCCAGCCAAATACGCCAAACAACCAACCAGCACCCAAATAGGCCAAACAACCAACCAGCCAACCAAATAGGGCGAACAACTACGGCGACGAGTGGCAGCCTCAGGCAATACTTTAACTACCAGCAGAAAAACCCACGGATCTCATACCGTAAATAGAAACCTGACTATTAACTAGAAAACTAATTACTACCTAGAATCAGCCTGGTTCAAAACCAGCATGGTTCAACAAAACAAGGGAGGACACACACCCGCATGTCCTCCCTCAAAATACTGTTCTCTAACAGAATGCCGCAGCTAATGCCGCGTCCAATGCCTTCTCAAATAACGTCTCACGCTCCGCGGAGCTCATGTCTTCTGACGAGTCCAACAAGTTATCAGAAACCGTCAACACAGCCAACGCTTCCTTATCAAACTCAGCTGCAACCCCATAAAGCGCAGCCGCTTCCATCTCCACACCCAACACACCATACCGAGCTAAACGCTCATTCTGCCCCTCAGGCGTCAAGTAAAAATGGTCCCGCGAAATAATAGTTCCCACATGCGCATTTGCACCAGCACGCTGCGCGGCAGCAGCCACCAAGTTATACGATGCCACAGCACTAAAATGCACGCCCGGCAGGCGCGGAACGTTCATAGCAGACTCCGTATGCGCACCCACACCAATCACCACGTCACCAACCTTCACCTTCGGCGAAAGCCCACCGCATGTTCCAACGCGAATGATCCGCTCAACATCAAACTGAGAAAACAACTCCGTCGCATAAATAGTGATCGACGGCTGGCCCATACCCGAACCCATAACGGAAAGAGGCTTACCATCCACCGTTCCCGTATACGCAAGCATGCCGCGCACATTATTTACCTGGCGCGCGTCCTCCAACACAGTCTCCGCAATCCGCTTTGCCCGCAGCGGATCACCCGGCATCAAAACCGCCGGAGCGAAATCCCCACGTTCCGCAGCAATATGAGGTGTAGCCACAACAACTCCTAAAAACTAAAACCTAAAAACTAATCAAACAAAAACGACACCGTAGTCACCAAAGCAAAATCTAAGCCAGCAATCATGCCGCCAACTTGCACCGCGGATAACTAGCTAAGAACCCGAATCTGGAATGGGTACTGATAAAGCTCCCCTCGGTTCGCTAACACCGCCCCCCGGATTGAACACCACAGCGTCGCAATGAAAGCAATGCCCCACAGAATGACTGTTACAGGAATTAAAATGAATGTAAATATTAAACCCCAACCAATCAGGGTCATTATAGTAATCCCCAAAGCGAAGTTAAAGGCTCCAGCCGCGGCCCGTTGCGCAAACGGATCTTTACCCCGCGCAAGCAGCCAAATAACAAGAGGACCAACGAATACTAACCAGCCCACTGAGAAAAGCATTGCAATTAAGGCTGACAGGTGCGCAATAACAGCCAACCCATTCCCGCTCGGAGCGTTCGGAACGTTATAACGAACATTATTATTACTCATACAACTAATGATTACACGAGCAGGATACCGCCTGCATGCTAACTAGATCACACAAGTGCGCGCACTCGCATTTACCCACCACTTTTCATACCATGGCTGAACGCAGACACTTGTTTATCAAAGTCCGTCTTGTCCTAAAGAACCGACCCGAAAGCATCCATGCCTACCATTAAACTCGTCGCCTTCGACCTAGACGACACCCTCGCACCCTCCAAATCCGCGCTTCCACAGCCAGTCGCCCAAGTACTGCGTCGGCTCTTAGATAAAACTCCCGTATGCGTTATCTCCGGAGGTCGTTTTCAACAGTTCGAAACACAGTTGCTGAACCATCTGCATGCCAGCGATACTCAGTTAAGGCAGCTTCACCTCATGCCCACTTGCGGAACGCGCTACCTACGATACCGAAATGGTGATTGGCACACTATCTACGCGCACGACTTATCCGAAAACACTAGAGCGCAGGCAATCCAGGCGATTGAACAAGCAGCGCGTCAACTCGGATACTGGCACCCCCACCCGCGCGGCCCCATTATTGAAGACCGCGGCAGCCAAATCACCTTTTCTGCGCTAGGTCAGCAAGCCCACTTGGAAGACAAGGCCAGTTGGGATCCAGACGGTACCAAGCGTGCAAAATTGTGTGAGGTACTAGCCCAAGCTCTGCCTCAACTGCAAGTACGCGCAGGCGGATCCACCTCGGTTGACATCACCGAAAAGGGAATCGATAAAGCATTCGGCATGAACCACCTGGTGGACAGCACTGGGATCTCCCGCGAAGAAATGCTTTTCATCGGTGACCGCCTCGACGAAGGGGGGAACGACTACCCGGTGAAAGCCGCCGGATTCCCCACGCGCCAAGTGACGTCGTGGCAAGACACCGTCGAGGTCGTTACAGCACTTCTCAATCGGGAACTATTTAATGGGGAACAATAATAATCCCCTCACTGCGGGCGGGTTGCCCAAAACACAACGGCCGCAGCGGCAGCTACATTCAAAGAATCTACCCCGTGAGACATAGGGATCATTACCTTATGATCCACAGTGCGTAAAGTCCGATTCTTAATCCCATACCCTTCAGACCCCATAATCCAGGCGATTCGCCGGCCAGGGCTACCCTCAAGGTTATGCGCGAAATCCTGTAAAGAAACTGGTTTGTCATGAAGCGCCAAAGCAACTGTTTCAAAACCATGCGATTGGAACATATGGGGATCAGGCCACGCGTCTAACCGCGTCCACGGCACCTGAAAAACAGTTCCCATCGAAACTCTCACGGAACGCCTGTACAGCGGGTCCGCGCAAGAAGGCGTAACGAGTACCGCATCCACGTTAAGCGCGGCGGCGCTGCGGAAAATCGCGCCCACGTTAGTGTGGTCAACAATATCTTCGAGTACCACCACGCGTCGCGCATCCTGCAGGAGCGCTTCAACAGCAGGGAGCGGGTGGCGATGCATGGACGCTAACACGCCGCGGTGAACGTGGAAGCCAGTGAGCTGTTCCAAAACTGATTCCTCTGCGACAAACACCGGCGCATCCGGAAATCTTGCAAAAACAGTTCTCATACCATCGAGCCACCGCGGGGACGTGAGGAACGAACGCGGCTCATAACCACCCTCGAGGGCGCGTTCAATCACGTTCTTAGATTCCGCAATAAACAATCCGCCCCGAGGTTCCAAAACCCGCCTAAGAGCCACATCGGTTAAACCCCGATAGTCGCGCAAACGCTCATCGGTTAAGTCATCCAGTTCCACAATCACGGACCCAATTAAACCACGCTGACTTGATGCCTAAACCACGCGTACCCAAAACCAGGCGGACTCTAACCAGACGAACTCACGAGCTAAACCACGCTGGTTCTGCAACCAGGTCTCTACACAGCGGTGGAGAAACTTTGTCCACACCAGTTTTAACTCACGCTTGCCGATAGGCACCATAGACCACTCGGCGGCACGGTTGCATTCTTAAAACAGGTATTGCGGCTGAGTCCTCACTCGCTCCGGCACCAGACAAGACAAAAGCACTCAGATTAAGATCAGGAGGAACTTTGACACTCACAGCTACAGGTACAAGAGAACAAGTAGGGGTTTACGGCATGCGCGGTTGGACTACGCGCAAGCAAATCCGGCGTATCTTGCAACCGTTTATGGATGCGCGAATGCGAACGGACTCCCCATCCGAAGCGCTTTATTCCTTTCAAACATACCGCGACCTCGACGCGCGTGGTGCCCAGCTTTTACTGAGCACACTCCCGCTCGCTAATCTATCGGAACGTCAGAACTTAGCCCCGACCTGCGAGGCCATGTTGAAAGCATGTGCGGTAGGCCGAGGAGCGGTGCGAGTCTCCGGGTACGCGGTTGGGCCAGCCAGGACTGATGAACGAGTAACTGTTGACGGGCTCATTTATCAAAGCGATGCGGAATGCATATTGTGCACCCACCTCAGTTCGGCCGAGGGGAACCCGAAAGAAGGTTCTAAAGGATGCTCTCATTTATGGCGTCGATTTCGCTCCGAATTGCAACTTCAAAGCGCGTTGGATTCACCAGATGAGTTTCAACGCGTGAGTTTCGAAACGGTGGGAAGGCCTGGGACTCGCCAGAAGAACGCGTGGTGGCTGTGGTGGGATTAGAGCAACCCCGGTAGGGCAGATACGGAATCAGCGGTTATTCAGGTAAGCTGGGAGCCGTGTTTGGTAAGCGTAAGAAGTCTTCACAAGAGCAAAATCCGGTTCAGGGCACCCGCAAACGCGGCAAAGGGCGGCCAACCCGCTCACGTAAAGAAGCAGAAGCCGCGAACCGTAGAGACGCGATCCCTGCGGATCGGAAAGAAGCGAAACGCCGCGCACGGGAACGCCGAGACCGCATGTGGCGGCGCGAACAAGAAGCGCTTAACACTGGTGAAGAACGCTACCTACCAGCACGCGATAAAGGCCGAGTCCGCCGATTCACTCGCGACTGGGTTGACGCCAGGTACTCCATATCCGAATGGGTCCTCCCACTGATGATCCTGTTCATCCTCACCATGCTCGCCATGGCACTCATCGTGCGCTACGTATCGGCGTACACAGCCCAGCTGATCACCACCACAATCTCGGTGGGCACCTACGGCATGTTCCTAGCCGCAATAATCGAATCAATCTGGGTGAACCTAAAGATCAAGAAACAAGTGCGAGAACGAATGCCATCCGAAGGGTGGCCACGCGGACAGTGGTTCTACACGTTCTCCCGAATGGTCATGGCTAGGCGCTGGCGCAAACCCGTGCCCATGGTTGAACGCGGAGAGTACCCCAACTAACCCCTCAAACTAAAACCGAGAAAACGCACAGAAACAGTCAAAACGCAAAGAGAGATTATGAGTAAGCAACTACGAGAAAAAAACGATCAACTCTTCGAACAATTCGTAGAAGAACTAAAAACACTCGTGCGGATCCCCTCAATCTCATCGGGATCATTCGACCAAAAAAACATGGTTAAATCCGCCGAGCACGTGGCTGAACTCTTTACCCAAGCGGGATTAGAAACCCAAATCCTCACTGCGAAAGACGAAGCAGGCAACGAAGGCCGCCCCGCGGTAGTAGCGCAATCAAAACCAATCGAGGGAGCGCCCACCGTCCTCTTGTACGCGCACCACGACGTGCAACCAACCGGAGACGAATCACGCTGGCACACCCCGCCCTTTGAGCCGCAAGAACGCGACGGTCGACTCTACGGCCGTGGCAGCTCCGACGACGGCGCCGGAATAATTGTTCACTACGGCGCACTCAAACTCCTCGCAGAAAAACTACCTGTGAACGTAAAGGTTTTCATTGAAGGTGAGGAAGAAATCGGCTCCCCAAGCTTTGAGAACTTCCTCAAGAAATACCACGATCAACTGGACGCCGACTACATCATCGTTGCCGATTCCAACAACTGGGAAGCGGGGAAACCTGCCCTCACCTCCAGCTTGCGTGGTGTCATTCAAGTGACAGTGCGGTTGCAAATGCTGGAACACGCTGTGCACTCCGGCATGTTCGGCGGAGTAGTGATGGACGCGGTAACCGCGGCAAGCCGACTAATCAGCACATTCCACAACGAGGACGGATCAGTAGCCGTCGAAGGGCTCGTAAGTAAAGAAACTGCGGACGTCAACTGGGATGAACAAGCAGTGCGGCGCGACACCTCCATGATTGAAGGAACAGAGCTGATCGGGCGCGGGGATATTGCCTCACGCATCTGGACGCAACCGGCCATCTCCGTAATTGGAATGGACTCCACCAGCGTGGCCCATGCCTCCAATACTATTCAACCCGAATGCACATTCGTCATCTCCATGCGCACCGCACCGGGAACCGTAGCTGCTGAAGCCCACGAAGCGCTAGTTAAGCACATTAAGGAACACACCCCGTTTGGTGCGCGCGTGACCATTGCCGACGGAGAACTTGGCCCCGCGTACGAAGCTGACCTCGAAGGAACTGGCGCGCGGATTGCGCACGAAGCACTCTCCGAAGCGTGGGGAGTGCCATCTGTCAACATCGGCGGAGGCGGATCAATCCCATTCATCTCCACGTTCAAAGAACAATTCCCGGGTGCGCAAGTGCTCGTCACCGGGGTGGAGGACCCGAAAACCAACGCGCACTCCGAAAATGAGTCGCAAGATCTAGCAGACCTCAAAGCCGCGATCTTAGCTGAAGCACTCATGCTAACGCAGTTCGCGAAACAATGAGCCTGCCGTTTAACCGCGTTATCCTAACCGCCGAGCCAGCCGCCCCGGTGAGCCAGCGGACCTTGGAAACAATCGTGACGCATCGGCACGTGGCGCAGCTACGTGTCGACAGCGTTACGCAAGCAGCGGCCCAAACCTGTGGCCAGGCAGAGACGTCTGTAATTGGAGAAACCATTGCAGAAACGCGAAGCGTCGTAGCCGGGCACGAAGAAGCCACTGCGCAAGCGGGTTTAGACCATCTGCTTGCGATCGCGCAAGTACCTGCGGACGAGGTCACGCTTAACGCGTGGCAAGATCAGACGTTTCTGCGTGAACTACGGACACGAGCGCTCAGGGAACTAGCGGGTGAACAACTCGAAGTGCTCTACACGACCTCGCGCCCCCTGTTCGGCTTGGACTCAGTGATGGCGCAGCACCCAGATGGGACCCCTCGGGCGTTCAATCCGCAAGAACAAGCTCGTCTGGGCCAGATTTGGAAGAATCTGCAGCGAATAGTAGACGAAGAGAACCTGGTGGGCAGGCCTGCGGACCAAGCAATAACGCGCATCCCCGGGTCTGGTGCGGGCGCGGGCCTGGGTGCCATCGCCCTGCTCCTACGCGGAGCACTCGCCCCATACTACCCACAGTGGGCGCGTGAAAACCTCAAAGATAGCGACGAACGTACCCTAGTAGTTTGGGTCGGTAGTGCTCTCCACCCACAAACCGTTGCCGACTCATCCCTGGAAGCACTCGGGGAAACCGCCGCGCAAAACGGAAGTGTTTTAATCGCGTTCGCAAACGAGTCTTCACTGTCCCCACACGAATTAGCGCAATGGGGAGTTAACAGTGCGTACATAATTAAGAACGATCCCGTGGCGTATCTAACGCGCGTAATCTGGGGCACTTGGCTCCGCGCCACATAGCCACCAGCACCGCAACGCTATAGAGTGTTCATGTAATCGAGATAGGAAGGCAGATCAATGTCTGTTGAAGCACTCCCAACCCATGAGGTTATTTTGACTGATGTGGCTGCGCAAAAAGTTCGTAGTCTGCTGGAACAAGAAGGCCGCGACGACCTGCGACTACGGGTCTCAGTTTCACCCGGTGGCTGCTCCGGCCTCATCTACTCCCTATACTTTGACGAACGCCTGCTCGACGGTGACGCCGTGCGTGACTTCGGTGGGGTCGAAGTTGTAGTAGACCGCATGTCCGTGCCCTACTTAAACGGGGCCACGATTGACTTCTCGGACACGATTGAAAAACAAGGATTCACCATCGACAACCCCAACGCCACCGGATCGTGCGCATGCGGGGAATCCTTCCACTAAACAATCCGTGCCGCAATAAGACACATAATTGCGTGTAAGTTACGTGCCGCAATAAGACACATAATTGCACGCTAAGTGCACGCAAGGTAACTGGAAACCTAGCCTAAATGAGCAAGCCAAACCCGTTTGGTTTGCTCATTTTTGAACCAACTGGGCGCTGCTCAGTGAGCGCAAAACGTAGACCGATAGAATTGAACACATGAGAAACACGATTTTCCGAGCACTCCTCGTGCCCCTAATAGCAATCCCCATGGTCAGTGCCTGTACCTCAACACCTAAACAGGACGAAGCAAAACAGACGGCTTCACCAACCGCATCCGCACCCAGCGATGACACGCAAGATTCGGTGCCGGTAGACCGCAAGTACTCGGGAAAACTTCCAGAAGTCAGCGGGGAATACGCAAAAAGCGCGAAAATAACCCCAGTCAAAGCCGACGAACCAAAAGACGCGGTGGTTGCGAAAACACTCAAAAAAGGTGACGGGGACGCGGTTAAAACCACGGACACCGTTATCGCGCATTACCACGGCGCCCTATGGGATGGAACCGTTTTCGACTCCTCTTTCGAACGCTCAGAAAACGAGGGAGACAAACCAGAAAATGGTGGTGCCAAACCAGAAAATGGAGCTGCGAAACCAATCGCGTTTTCTCTCAAACAAGTAATCCCCGGCTGGACCTACGGTTTGGAAGGCCAAAAAGTGGGGGACCGGGTTGAACTAGTAATTCCCGCAAAATGGGGATATGGACCGCAAGAACAGGGGAAAATCCCCGCTAACTCAACCCTCGTATTCGTCGTTGACATCGTCGGTAAACTCGATACGCACGACAAATCTGCACTAAAACAAGGCGAAGCTGCGAAACCGAAACTACCAGACGGGATTAAAGTTGAGGGGAAAGCCGGGGAAAAACCGACTATTCAGATTGACAGTAAAGCAAAGGAACCTGCGAAAGTAGAGGCGATTACCCTAATTAAAGGTAAAGGACGCGTCGTTACTGAAAACGATTTCGTAAGCTACTTCGGTACAGCCCGCAGCTGGGATGGGAAGCAATCAGTGTCCGATTGGGACCGGGATGAAGGAAGCGCGTCGCCCCAAACCGTCGGTAAGTTGATTGGATTCGCGGGCCAAACTGTGGGGTCGCGCGTACTGTGCCTCCTCCCGAAAGTTGAAGGGCAATCTGCTCAAGCCGTGGTTGTGGACATCACTAGTGCACAGGCGGCTAAGTAAACACCGGTAAACGTTCACTACAACGCGGGCGCGGCCGAGCACGTATGCTTAGAATAGTTAACAGTATCCGTGTCACACATTTGAAGATGGTTTCAAAAAGGGGACTTAATGTCTGAAGCACAAGAACGCACCAGTATCCTGCTTTACTCTGACAACTCCGAGCGTCGAGCCGAAGTTATTAAAGCAATCGGTATCCGTCCGGCAGCTGGGCTGCCGCGGGTGGAGTGGACTGAAGCGGCGACTGCTGCTGGTGGTAAGCAAAAGTTCGCGGAAGGCCAGTTCGACCTCGTCATAGCGGATGGGGAGACCCAGAAAACTGGGGGGATGGCGTTCGCCCACGAGCTGCGTAACTCGTTCGACGAAGTCCCCCCGATTCTTATCCTCACTGCTCGTCAGCAAGACGAATGGTTGGCCCGCAGCGCCGGGTCCAGCGCCGTGGTCTGTGAACCTTTGGACCCCATCGCTTTGGAGGACGCGGTCGCTAAACTATTAACAACTAAACATTAGGCGCGAGTTGGGCTGGCACGGTTGATGCCAGCCCAAAACGTCATCCATTACAGATACGTTCCGTCATCAGTCACGCATATAGTTCAAACGTCGGAGGTTACTCATGCTTTATCAGGTTCTAAAGAGAGGTGCCGGTCCCTTTATGAAGGCGGTGTACCGACCTTGGATCCGGGGCAAAGAGAACATTCCCGAAACCGGACCCGCGATTTTGGCTTCTAACCACCTGGCGGTTTTCGATTCCGTGTTCCTACCGCTGATGATTGACCGTGAGGTAGTGTTCATGGGCAAAGCCGACTACTTCACCGGAACGGGTTTCAAAGGTCGGATGACAGCGCGGTTCATGCGGGCTGTGGGGACAATCCCAGTTGATCGTTCTTCAGCGAAAGCAGCGGAAGCAGCGGTGCAAACCGGGTTGAAGCGGCTAAATGAAGGAGGTTTGTTCGGGATTTATCCCGAGGGCACCCGCAGCCCCGATGGGCGCCTATACCGCGGTAAAGTTGGGGTAGCCCGCCTAACCCTGGAGTCGGGCGCACCCGTTATCCCCGTGGCAATGATTGGGACAAACATTGCCCAGCCGATCGGAAAACGTATCCCCACTTTGCACCAGGTGGGGATCGTCATTGGCGAGCCGCTCGACTTCTCGCGCTACGCGGGTCTGAAAGAAGACCGGTACACGCTGCGGGCCGTTACCGACGAGATCATGTACAACCTGATGATGCTCTCTGGCCAAGAGTACGTAGACCGCTACGCCGCCGACGTTAAAGCGGAGTTGGCAGCGCAAGGTAAATTTGCTGGGCCCATTCCCAATAGTGCGAAGGCGCCGGGTGGCCGCGAGAAACCACACACGGAGGTTCCCACTCCGCAACCGGGTGAGGAAGTGGACCTAAAAGGCAAACTTGAAGCCGACGGATCAGGCGGCCAAGCTCAAGACGACGATTCAGCAGCACAGGACAACTAACCGAATCCTGCGAACCTGCGGGCGCCTCAAGCGCTATATCCCCCAACCGGGGAATGCTTCAAGCGCGAGATACCCCAAGCGGGGAATAGGGGGTCGGTGAGGGAACCGACTAAGATAGAAGCGGAACTGAAAACTGTAACTAAAATAGAACCTAGTTTATTCAACGAAAGGTGTTTTGATGACCGTCAAGCGCGTAGCTCTATTGACCGCAGGTGGTTTCGCCCCCTGCCTCTCATCAGCCGTAGGTGGGTTGATTGAACGTTACACGGAGCTGGACCCCAGCGTGGAGATCATCGCATACCAGTACGGCTACCACGGGCTGCTCACCGGTAACTACGTGACGATCACGGATGAGGCCCGGGCGAAAGCCGGTTTACTGCATGAATACGGTGGTTCCCCAATCGGTAACTCCCGCGTGAAGCTAACGAACGCGAAAGACCTGGTGGAACGCGGACTCGTTAACGAAGGCGAAGACCCACTGAAGGTCGCGGCGGAACGCTTGCGGGCAGATCACGTCGACGTCCTGCACACCATCGGGGGCGACGACACGAACACAACCGCCGCGGACCTCGCGCACTACCTGGAGGACAACGGCTACCACCTAACGGTAGTGGGACTACCTAAGACAATCGACAATGACGTGGTGCCGATCCGCCAGTCACTGGGCGCCTGGACGGCAGCGGAACAAGCTTCGAAGTACGCGCAGAACATCATTGGTGAGCACCGCTCTAACCCGCGGATGCTGATTATCCACGAGGTCATGGGACGTAACTGCGGGTACCTGACGGCAGCTGCTGCGGCGAACTACCACGAGTGGGTTAAGCAGCAACCATGGGCACTAGAACTCGGCCTAAGCCAAGAACGGTGGGATGTGCACGCCGTGTACGTACCCGAAGCACACGTGGACATCGACGCGGAATCTGAACGCCTCAAGAAGGTCATGGATGAAATCGGGAACGTCAACATTTTCCTCTCCGAAGGTGCGGGCGTGGACGACATCGTCGCGCAAATGGAAGCTGCGGGAGAAGAAGTGCAGCGCGACCCGTTCGGACACGTGAAGCTAGACACCATTAACCCGGGTAACTGGTTCGCGAAGCAGTTCGCGCACAAGCTCGGCGCGGAAAAAGTGATGGTCCAGAAGTCCGGTTACTTCTCTCGCTCGGCGAAAGCTAACGCGCAAGACCTGCGGCTCATTAAATCGATGACTGACTACGCGGTGGAATGCGCTTTCGAAGGCACCTCTGGCGTGATCGGACATGACGAAGAAGATGGTAACAAGCTGAAAGCCATCGCGTTCAAACGGATCGCAGGCGGCAAAGCATTCGACACCACCCAAACGTGGTTCACGACGCTTCTGGATGAGATTAATCAGCCGCGATAAGACCGCATAGTTCTAAGTCTTGAGGGTGTGGGAGCCGCCGCGCGACCCCGCACCCTCAAGACATATTGGAACTAGGTCCGAACACCAGAAATACTTAGCCAAGCAGATGATTATTGACCAAACGTTCCCGTGGGATTCGTGGCGGAACCTACCTGCCAGCCAACAACCGCAATACCCAGACGAAACCCACGTGCGAACGGTCGCGCAGCAACTGCGCAGCCGCCCACCCCTCGTGTTCGCCGGGGAGGTTGACGACCTGCGCGCACTCGTGGGAGAAGCAGCGCGGGGCAACGCGTTCATCCTCATGGGAGGTGACTGTGCAGAAACATTCGCGCACTCCACCGCCGACCGGATCCGCCTCAAAATCCAAACCATCCTGCAGATGGCAGTGGTGCTCACCTACGGAGCGTCCGTGCCGGTGGTGAAAGTAGGCAGAATCGCGGGACAATATGCGAAGCCCAGATCCTCAGACGTGGAAACGCGGGGGAATGTAACACTGCCTTCCTACCGTGGGGACGCCGTGAACGAACGCGATTTTACCGCGCAGGCTCGGGTGGCGAACCCGGCCCGGCTGCTGGACCTATACCAGCATTCCGCTGCATCATTGAACCTCATCAGAGCATTCACGCAAGGTGGATACGCAGACCTGCGGCGCGTACACGAGTGGAATAAAGGCTTCATGTCGAACCCCACGTACAAGCGGTACGAGCGGCTCGCACGCGAAATAAATCAAGCCGTTGGGTTCATGGAGGCCGCTGGGGTGGATTCCGAGGCGCTGCGGGTCGTGGATTTCTACGCTTCCCACGAGGCCTTATTGCTGGAGTATGAGGCGGCGATGACCCGCGTGGATTCGCGCGGCGGTGAACACTACGACACATCCGGGCACTTCTTGTGGATCGGTGAGCGCACGCGCGACCCGAAAGGCGCGCACGTGGACCTGCTCTCGAGCGTGCGCAACCCAGTCGGAGTGAAAATATCCCACACGGCAAAGCCCGATGATTTATTTGCCCTGATGGACCACCTGAATCCGCAGGCAGAACCGGGACGACTTACCTTTATCACGCGGATGGGGGCGGGGAATATTCGCGAGTGCTTACCACCCCTGCTGGAAGCCGTGAAGCAAGATGGCCGGCCCGTAACCTGGGTGTGCGATCCGATGCACGGGAACACGATTACTTCCTCGACCGGTTATAAGACGCGTAGTTTTGAAACAATCATGAAGGAAGTTGAGGGGTTTTTCACCGCTCACCGCGAAGCCGGTACTGTGCCGGGTGGTTTGCATGTGGAACTCACGGGGGATGATGTTACTGAGGTTCTGGGTGGGGCAGCTCATTTAGATGATGAGGGGTTGCGTGCCCGGTATGAGACAGCGGTGGACCCGCGGTTGAACCACCAGCAGTCCCTTGAGATGGCGTTCCGGGTAGCGGACTTGCTGCGGGAGGCAACCACCGCCTAAACCGAGCCTGCGCCGACTTCTTACAGACGCGAATTCACACCGACTTTTTGCAAAAAGCGAATTCAGACAGCTTTCTAAAACGCGGATTCACACCGTCTTCTTGCAAAAACGGTTTTACACAACGCGGATAGTGACGGTGGACCCAATTTTTGCGTTGTCGCCTTTACCGGGCTTGGTGGCGATAACGCGGTCGAGTACGGAGGCGACGCGGTCCACTTCCACTTTGAACCCGGCGGCTTCTAACTTGGCCTTCGCATCCGCTTCACTAAGGCGGGTCACGTCTGGAACAGGAATCACTTCGGGGCCCTTCGACACCACCAGTTTCACGGTGTCAGCACGGTAGCGGGTCTTGCCGCCCGCTGGGTCTTGCGAAATCACGGCGCCTTTTTTGACGGAGTCAGAGAACTCGCTGTCAGTCGTCACGTTCAACCCCAGGTCGGTGAGAATCTTCTGCGCATCCGCCTGCGGCTTACCCGTCACGTCCGCGACTTCGATGGGTTTGCGGCCTTTAGACACCACTAGCTCTACGGCACTGTCGTGCTTAACTACCTCACCGGACTGCGGATTAGTAGCAATCACCACGCCTTTTGGAACGGATTCGGAGAACTCTTCTTTCACTTCCCCCGGTGCGAGCCGCGCGTTTTGTAACGCCTGAGCAGTTTCGTCTTGCTTCATCCCCACCAGGCTTGGGACCTGCACCATTTCCACACCCTTGGATACAACGAGGTGCACAACGCCTCGCTTATGTACCCGACCACCCGGTTTCGGTTGGGACGTGATGATCGTGTCTTTTTTGACGGTGTCCGAAAACTCGTCTTCCCGCACGTACTTGAGGTTGAGTTTCTTCAGCTCCTCACCCCCTTGAGTGGCGGTGAGGCCCGCTATTTTCGGGATCGTAATGTACGAACCGGGGCCGTATTCGAACCACCACCACGACAGGGCAGCGGTGGCGGCAATGAGCAGCACGAGAATCGTGGCTATAACGAGCGGTAGTTTTCTGCGTTTCTTCGTTGGCTGCGGCTTCGCAATGCGGATCGGCTTACTATTGGATTTCCTGGTTGCGGGCAACGCCATCGTGGGGGATTGCCACGCTATCCGGTTCGTGTCCTGGCTGGTTGCGGGTCCGCCTGCGCGCTGCGCCCGCCGCTCAAGGATTTCGTTGGGCAGCTTCTCGCGAATATGCTGCAGTGCCGTGAGCGCTGCGGACGCGTCGATCGGCCGGTCTTCCGCGTGCCGGGCAGCGAGCGCGCACACGAAGTCATCTATTTCAGAGGGGATCCACGACTCGAGCGTTGACGGCGCGGGAATGTCTTGGTTCACGTGCGCGAGCGCGATTTGGATTGGTTTGAGCGTTTCAAACGGGGTGTGGCCGGTGAGCATTTCGAACATCATGATGCCCAGCGAGTACAGGTCAGCTCTGGGACCGACCTCAACTTCATTAACCACTTCTGGAGCGATGTACGCAACGGTTCCGAGCACCGTTCCAGTAGTTGCAGCAGAAACGTCTGAGGCGGCGCGCGCCAACCCGAAGTCCGCTACTTTCGCGGGACCTTCCGGGGGAAGGAGCACGTTTTCTGGTTTGATGTCGCGGTGGGCCATACCCACGCGGTGAGCGAGCGAGAGGGCTTGAAGCACGTTTTCGGTGATGTCGAGGCACCTGCCAACAGAAATGGCGCCTTGAGCGTTCAGTACTTGCCGCAGGTTAATCCCGTCCACGAGTTCCATAACCAGGTAGCCGCTCCCCGCAACTTCACCCTGGTCAAAAACGGATACTACGCACGGGTGGATGATGCGTGCGGCGGACCGGGCTTCGCGGCGAAACCGCTGCACGTAGTCGGCTGATTCCGCCAGGTGTGGGTGCATGACTTTAACCGCTACGGGCCGGCCGAGTCTTTCGTCATGCGCAACGTAGACGGTTGCCATCCCACCGCGTGCTAGCCGGCGTTCGATGCGGTACCTGCCGTCTATCGTCATTCCCACGAGGGGGTCGGTGACTCGGTTCGTTGTTGCTGGGCGGTGGGTGTTCGGTTCTGAAACTGCGACCGGTTTATTAGAAGGTCTCTGAGCTGGTTCAGCAGAGGGTGGGTTGGTGGGCTGGGAGTCGGGTTGATTGGGTGATTGCGTTTGCTCAGAAGCGGACACGCCTTCGGGGCGGGTCCGCGAACTTGTTTCCTCATGCCCATTAGCCACGGCAAAATTGTACATAATCTAACGGCGAAGGCTCAGATGTGCGGCGGCGAGCCTGAGGACCCGCCAAAGCGCCGAAGCGGAAACCCCCGCCAAATCGTTGCAAAATGGGATCGGTGAATTCGTTAAAATGTGGGTATGAACGATTTTCTAACGGTAGCGGAAACTGCGCGACTACTCGGGTTGCCGCAAACGCGAATCAAGCAGCTTTGGGCTCGCCGCGAACTCATGAAAGTACGCAAAGATAAGGTTGCGATGGTTCCCGCGCAGTGCCTGTTGAAAAGCGAGAACGGGTGGATTCCCCGCCCCAGCATAATGGGAACGCTCACGATGCTGGCGGACGCTGGTTTTTCTGATGAGGAGGCGGCGCAGTGGATGCTCAGCCCTCAGGAGAGCCTAAATGATCGCCGTCCCTTGGACATGCTTGCCGCAGACGAAGTGCACGCCGTGCGGGCAGCGATTATCCCACTTGCCTTCTAGGTTCTCTAACTCTCGTGACTAGGAGGCGCGCTGCGTGAGGATCCGGCCAAGTTCTAAGAGCGCGTGCTCGCGCGGCCCATCTAACTTGAGGGTGCGGGCAATCTGCGCGCCTTTTTCCGTGTACCGGCGAATCATCGCTTCGTGAACGCGGGTGGCCCCAGTTGTTTGACAGATACGGCGTACGCGCGCAACCTCTTGCGCAGTAGCATCCGCCCGGCCCAGCGTCGTTTCAATAATTTCGCGTTCAGCCGCGTTCGCCCGCTGCAGTGCCAGTGCTATCAAAACGGTGCGTTTTCCCTCCAACACGTCGTTGCCAGTGGGCTTACCAGTCTGCTCCTCGTCACCGAACATGCCGAGGGCATCGTCACGCATCTGGAACGCGATCCCCCAATAGCGGCCCACTTCCTCGAGCTTCTTCACGACCAGGCTGTCCGCCGGTTCGTTAACTAAAGCTCCTAGTGCGAGGGGGCGCATCGCAGAATAATGCCCAGATTTCAAGGCAATAACTGTTTTAACCTCCTCTTCCAACGCATCCGGATCCGCTAGAGGCGCATGCTCAGTGAGGATGTCCAAGTACTGTCCCCAGGCAACCTCAGCGGTCATCGTCGCCATGTAACTATGTACGCGCGCGGCTACCTCAGGGGCTAGGCCTAAAGTGGCGTGTGCTGTCGCCAAGTGGTTTAAAGACAGCAGGAAATCGCCCACGAGGATCGCCATGTGCTCCCCGGTGCGCGCGCCGTAACTGGCCGCGGCCTCGGCGTGGAGTGAAGCATGACCGCGCCGCGTGCCAGCCGCGTCAATGACATCGTCATGCACCAGGGCAGATGCCTGGTAGATCTCAGTTGCCATACCCAAGGCCTGTGCCACAGGATCCTGCCCGAAAGGTGCGGCGCCCGTAATGTACGCACCAATGTTCACACACAGTGCCCGCAGAGCTTTACCCTCCCCGAGGTAAAGCCTGGCTAAACGCAAGAACTCCTCGCGCTCAGGGTGATCTAACCAGCGGGGTTGCTGCTGGGAAAAAAAGGCGAGCGTTCGCTCGTGAACGCCGCTTGCAAAGTCGGTTACGAAATCGGAGGAGAATTCTATATTCCGGTCGGATTCATGCGAACTCATGATTACAAAGCTACCCTAATAGATACGAATCGAGTATTGATTAGGGGGAACCCATGTCCGTGTTAATCAGCTACCACGGTAATGCCGAGTCGGACGCAGCCTTGAAACTGGCGCTGCAACTAGCGCAACTGCGCCGCACCCACCTGGTGATAGTGGTAGCAGCCCGCTTCTCGAAAGGGGATGAACGCACTGTCTCGAACGCCCACGACCGACTTTGGGAAGCCCTAGAGGGCACCACCATTCCCTTTAAAGTTATAAGCGCTACCGCCGACAAAACCGTTTCCGAATCCGTACTCGACACCGCAGTTGAAACAGACGTGGACCTGATCGTCTTGGGATTGCGCCGCGGTGGGTCAAAACATACGTACATGGGAGATAACGCAACCCGAATCCTGCTCGACGCCCCATGCCCGGTGGTGACTACTACGGAACACGTTTTAGAAGACGAGTAACCCAGGTTAGGTAGTAACTCCGCAGCTAGAAGGTGAATAGGTTCGCAAGTCTTTATGCTGCGCGGTTTTTCTACCGAGCGCTTATGGATTGCGGTAGGAGCAGTCACAATCGCGTTCGCGGTTAGCCGATAATAGCGCTCAAAGTGGCGGATATGGCGTGCGGATGATTACAATTGTATGCGATTGTCCACTCATCAGTTTAACGCGCCCAAGATATCCCATCTTGTGCAACAGAACTTTCTAGGTCAACTGCGGAAAGGTTGATTTCGTGACTACTGCTTCAAAGAGCACTAAGACGACGTCTAAGAAACGGGCAGACGAGAAAGCCCAGAAGACGAGCACCACCCCTCAGCAAGCTAAGTCAACGGCGAAGAAGGAACCGGCGAAGTCTAAAACAGCTAAGAAACCAACCACCAAGAAAACAGCCGCTAAACCTGCGTCCACCAAGGCAGCTGACACGAACACCGCGAAAACGCAGGCGGGCAAATCCAAATCTACGAAAAAAACTACGGCTGCGAAGAAGACATCGGACAAGAGCGCGGGGACAGCCAAGAAGGCGCCGGCAAAGAAAAAGACTGAGGATAAGGCCGCGTCCACCACGAAGAAGACGACTGCCGCTAAGAAGACATCGGCTGCGAAGAAGACAACTAAGAAAAAGTCAGCGGCGAAAACAAGCGCTGCAACTAAGGAAACTGCGGCGGAATCTGCGGCAAGTAAAGACGCTCCGAAGAAGTCTGCTAAGAAGAGTGCGGCTAAGAAAACTACCGGTAAGAAAACCACTAAGAAGACTGCCGCGAAGAAATCTACGGCGAAAACCACTGGTGGAAGTTCTAAAAAGAAAGCTTCGAAGAAGAAAACTGCCAGCGAGGAGCCGGTAAAAGACCAGACGCAAGACGTTGAGGACGCGAACGAAGAAGAGGAACGTGACCCTCAACTAGATGAGCTTGAAGACGAAGAGATTGAAGACCTCGAAATAGACGAGGATGAGGAGGAAAACTCCGACTCGGACGAGGGTGAAGAAGACGAGGACGAGGACGACGACAACCCGAGAACAGCGCGGGGGCGGCGCAAGCAAAAAGAGAAAGAACACCAGGAAGCGCAGAAGTCCGGTGGGTTCGTGGTCTCGGATTCTGACGACACGGACGAGCCCGTGCAGAAAGTTACGGTGGCGGGTGCTACCGCGGATCCGGTTAAGGACTACCTCAAGCAAATCGGTAAAGTAGCGCTGCTGACCGCAGAAGAGGAAGTTGACCTGGCGCGCCGGATTGAAGCGGGGCTGTTCGCAGAGCAGAAAATTAAACGCGGTGGAAACGAAATCCCTTCGCGTCTGCGCCGTGAATACCAGATCTTGGTGCAAGACGGGCAGCTAGCTAAAAACCACTTGCTGGAAGCTAATCTCAGGCTGGTGGTGTCGCTGGCGAAACGGTACACGGGCCGCGGCATGCTGTTCCTGGATCTGATCCAAGAGGGGAACCTGGGGCTGATTCGCGCGGTTGAGAAGTTCGACTACGCAAAAGGCTACAAGTTCTCTACGTACGCAACCTGGTGGATCCGCCAGGCAATCACCCGGGCGATGGCGGACCAGGCGCGGACAATCCGGATTCCTGTGCACATGGTGGAGGTCATCAATAAGCTGGCGCGCGTGCAGCGGCAAATGCTGCAGGACCTGGGCCGTGAACCAACCCCGGAGGAGCTGGCGGAAGAACTCGACATGACGCCTGAGCGCGTGGTGGAGGTGCAGAAATACGGTCGCGAACCCATTTCACTGCACACCCCACTTGGGGAAGATGGGGATTCGGAGTTCGGTGACCTGATTGAAGACTCCGAGGCGATTGTGCCCACCGATGCCGTATCGTTCACGCTGCTGCAAGAACAACTGCACCGCGTGCTAGATACACTGTCTGAGCGAGAAGCCGGGGTAGTGTCAATGCGATTCGGGCTCGGGGATGGGCAGCCAAAGACGCTGGATGAGATCGGGAAGGTCTACGGCGTTACGCGCGAGCGGATTCGACAGATCGAATCGAAAACCATGTCGAAACTGCGCCACCCGTCTCGCTCCCAGGTGCTGCGCGACTACCTCGACTAAGCAGCGGCCTGCACAAGTGAGGTAGCGCGGCAAGTAGCGGCCAGCGGCCCCGCGCCGCTAGTTACCCACCGGTAGGGTTTGCGAAACATAACCCTGGTTTACGTGTGTAAACATAACCCTGGTTTACGCGTGTAAACATACCTACGTGTTCAAGCAAAAACTAAGGGCCTAGATCCACTGTGGATCTAGGCCCTATTAATACGCGCCTGGCTTAACGCAACGCGTGGCCGGATGTAGCGCGCCTTATTGCAAGGCGCCTTGCGGTAACGCGGATTGTGGCACGCGTCTTTTTATTGCGGACATTGTTGTAGAGCGCTTTGTTGCGACGTAGAAACCGGGTTAGGCTTCGAGCTCATCGGTGTAATCGTGTACCGCAACCGCGGTTTTCGAATACGAGTCGCGTAGCGCCCGCGCGTGGTGGGCGCAAAACAGTAGTGAACCTGATTTCATAACTACCTCAACCCAAGCGCGTGCCCCACAGGCATCGCAACGGTCGGATGCTTTCAACTTCGTAGGTTCTAGTAAAGTCGATTCCTTCATGCCTCCATTTAAGTAAAAGAAACGGGTAAATGCACGCGAACAAGAGTGCTTTCGCCACTGGCTGAAGGGTGCCGGCGGACTATTTCGCTGCCGGATAAAGAACCCCATTGGCCCGGCTGCGTAGAGGCGGTTAAACCCGTTGGCGGTGGTATTTTGCGGGCGTGGGAACCGGGCAGTTAGCCCACTATTGCTTACAATATGCAGGTGAGTAAAACATCTAACGCAGCATCGGAGTACACAGCCCGGCATCTTTCCGTTCTTGAGGGATTAGAAGCCGTGCGCAAACGCCCCGGAATGTACATTGGGTCTACGGATAGTCGGGGCCTCATGCATTGCCTGTGGGAAATTATCGATAACGCGGTAGATGAAGCCCTGGAGGGATACTGCGACCACATTGAAGTAGTGTTGCATCCAGATCACTCCGTGTCCGTGGCGGATAACGGGCGGGGGATCCCCGTGGACACAGTTAAAAGCGTGGGCCTATCCGGCGTGGAAGTTGTGTTCACTAAACTGCATGCGGGCGGCAAGTTCGGAGGCAGTTCCTACAGTTCCGCCGGTGGTTTACACGGCGTGGGAGCGTCCGTTGTGAATGCGCTGTCCGCCAGGTTGGATGTGCAGGTTGCCCGCGGTGATAAACGCTACCAAATGTCTTTCTTGAGGGGGGAGCCTGGCCGGTTCGATGACGAGGCCACCCGCACCCCGGATTCACCTTTCCAACCGTTCGTAAACGAATCCCACTTGGATGTGGTGGGCAAGGCGCCGCGCTCGAAAACGGGGACGACCGTACGGTTTTGGGCTGATTTCCAGATTTTTCCACGCAGCGACGGGTTCAACTGGGAGACCTTAGTGGAACGCGCCCGGCAGACCGCGTTTCTCGTACCCGGCCTGCGGATCACGGTGCGGGACGAACGCGGGTCCGAACCAGTTGAACAAGACCTGCACTTTGAGGGCGGCCTAGAAGACTTTGTGGACTTCTTGGCTGTAGATGGCTCCGTCACCGACACGATGCATATTCAAGGTGAGGGCGAGTATGACGAAACGGTGCAGAAGCTGAACGAGAAAACCGGACATCTTGAACCGGTGGAAGTGCAGCGCACCTGCGAGGTAGACATTGCGTTGCGCTGGGGTGTTGGTTACGACACGAACGTACGTACCTTCGTGAACATCATTGCTACCCCGAAGGGTGGTACTCACCTGCAGGGTTTCGAAGCGGCCCTCACGAAAATGATTCGCGGGCAGATCGAAAAGAATCCGCGTCGCTACAAGGTGACTGCGCGCGACGGGCGCGTTGAAAAAGACGATATCCTGGCGGGCCTGACGGCGGTGGTGGCGGTGCGTTTACCGGAACCACAGTTTGAAGGGCAAACTAAAGAGGTGCTGGGTACCCCGCAGGTGCGCGGGTGTGTAAACAAAGTAGTTTCCAAATACTTTAAAGACCGCTTCAAATCGACTAAACGCGATATTAAACAAACAAATGATGCGATGCTCGAAAAAATTGTGGGGGAGATGAAAGCCCGCGTTTCTGCTCGCATGCACAAAGAAATCTCGCGTCGCAAGAACGCGTTAGAAACCTCCTCCCTTCCCGCTAAGCTAGCGGACTGTCGTTCCACGGACGTGGCCGCGTCGGAACTGTTTATTGTGGAGGGAGACTCCGCACTAGGTACTGCAAAGTTCGCGCGGTCTTCGGAACACCAAGCGCTTTTCCCGATTCGCGGCAAGATTTTGAACGTCCAAAAGAAATCAACTGCCGATATGCTTTCTAACGCCGAATGCGCCGCGATCATCCAGGTGATCGGCGCGGGGTCGGGGCGCACATTCGACCTGTCTGCGGCGCGCTACGGCAAGATCGTTTTGATGACGGACGCGGACGTGGATGGCGCGCACATCCGCACGCTGCTACTAACCTTGTTCTTCCGCTACATGCGCCCCCTCGTGGAAGCCGGGCGAGTATACGCGGCGGTGCCCCCGCTGCATCGGGTGGAAGTACCGAAATCGGGGCGGAAGAAAAAGGAAATTATTTACACTTACTCAGAAGAACAATTGCACGAAACACTTGCGAAACTGCACAAGCAGGGCCGTAAATACAAGGAACCGATCCAACGCTACAAAGGCCTGGGGGAGATGGACGCGGACCAGCTCGCCGAAACCACCATGGATCCAGCGCACCGGACGCTGCGGCGCATAACGCTAGAAGACGAGCAGGCCGTGTTAGAAGCAGAGAAAGTGTTCGAGCTTCTCATGGGCTCAGAAGTGGCGCCGCGCCGCGAGTTCATAGTGGTTGGGGCGCAAGAATTGGACCGCGAACGGATAGACGCGTAAGCCCAATAATTCTTACCCCACAAGCGAGTTGTCATATCATTGTGCCCATGAACCGTAATCTCAACGACCTTTTACAACCAGTCGAACACGCGCCCTTACCGAGTGCCCAACTGGGCCTGCGGTGGAGCCCGATTGAACCCGCCGACGGCAGGCAACTGCTGCGGCTCGTTGAGGTGTGTAACGATCACGATCAGTCCCTAGAATCGTTCTCGCAAAACGACATTGCTGACCTGCTGGAAGAGGCTCGCGAGCACATTATCCAAGACGTGGTGGTGGGCCGTGATTCTGAGGGGATTATCCGCGCGATGGGATCGGTGGAGGTCGTGGTGTCGCGCCAAACTGCTGCGCAGGCCACGGTGAATGCATTTATTCATCCGCAGTGGCGGGGCCGGGGAGTGGGCCGGGCACTATTGCGCTGGCAGGATGCGCGCGCCCGCCAGATCATTACGGGCCACTATGGGCCGCAAGCGCACGTGGATGTGCGGGTGTCGAACATGGTGGATGCCCATCTGAATGACCGGCGCCGGCTCTACATGGCCGCGGGGTTCTCGCCGATTCGCACGTTCCAAACGATGTACAAGGATCTGACAAGTGGGGAGCCTGAGGTCTTTGGTGTGCCCGAAGGGTTCCAGGTAGTCAACTGGGAGGGGAACACCAACGACAAAGTGCGTGCACTGCACACCCGTG
The DNA here is from genome assembly GCF_032085515.1 of Gleimia hominis. Lineage (GTDB taxonomy): Bacteria > Actinomycetota > Actinomycetes > Actinomycetales > Actinomycetaceae > Gleimia > Gleimia hominis. The sequence goes on along the minus strand of NZ_JASXSX010000001.1, from coordinate 1,567,624 downwards.
TGTTCAAAGACCACTGGGGGAGCGAAGTGGATGCGGAAGCGTGGTGGGATGATGCGCGTCGCACCATGGAGAAACGCTGGTCTTACGTCGCGTTCAGCCCCGAGGGGGAGTTGGCTGGCTACCTGCTCGTTTCGCGCCACCCCGCGCAGTGGATCCGCACGGGAATCCGTGAAGCATACGCGGAGTTGCTGGGGGTTGCGCCTGAGTTCCAGGGACACGGTATCGCCCGCGCTCTACTGACCCAGTCGATCCACGCCGCGTGGCAATCTAAAATGGCTCGCTACGGACTGGATGTGGATAAAGAGAATGCGCATGGAGCGATGGCATTCTACGAGCGGCACGGCTTTGTTCCTGCGGGCGCGCGGGTATTCTATTCCCTGGACGTGTAACCCACCGGAACAAAAGCGAATAGTAACGGTTCCAGTAGTATTTTTTGATTTTGAGGAGGCGAAGTAATGGACAAGCAGATGCCGCAGAGCTACGGCACCCCCGATGACTCTGGTGACTGCGATTTGCCTCGTATCCCTGATTTGCCGGATATCCCTGACGTGGAGGTGACGTGGCGGGCCCTCACGCGCGTAGACGTGCCATCGCTGGCGAAACTGATTGACCGGATTGAACGCCACGACGCGTTGCCGTACCGAACCTCAGAATCAGAAGTGGATGACTTCTTCACGTCCACCGCTAAACGCGTGCTCGTCGGTGGGGTGGTCGACGGGATTTTGCGCGCATTCGGGTTCGTGCATATTCGCGAGCAGGACCCCAACACGGCGATTTGCCTCGGTGGGGTGGATCCGACGGTGCGCGAACGCGGCATCGGGGGCGCCCTCGTTAAATGGCAAACGGTGCAGGCTCGTGAACTGTTGGGCAACGAGGGGGCGAGCAAGACCATTACCTTCCACGTGGAGCAGGCGTATTCGAATCTCGAACCGCGGTTAAATGAACTGGGCTACGGGTGGGCATGGTCGTTTTACGACATGCGGGCAGAACTCACTGGTGACCTACCACAAGTGGGATCAACCCCGTTTTTGACGGTACGGCCCTGGCTGGAATGCGACCCGGAGAAGATCCACGCGCTGGTCAGTGACATCTCCATATCCCAGGGTGCGTCGAGCCCGCCCTCACACGAAATGTGGACGATTGGCGGGTCGAGCTTTAAACCCGAATGGTCGTTTGTTGCGGTAGATACGTCAACGGATCGGCACGAACTCGTGGGCTTCCTCAAGGCCTCCCAGTACCCCCAGGACTGGTCTGCGCTGGGGTGGCGCGAAGGCACCATAGACATGCTGGGGGTGCGTTCCTCCGACGAATCTGTTGCCCAAGCCCTGCTGGCCGCCAGCATGGCTGCGCAGCAAAAGGATGGGATGCAAGCGGTTTCAGCGGGTTTTGCCTCAATCAATAACTCCGCAATCTCCGGCGTGTTTGAACGCGTTGGTTTCGAAACCGTGGGCAGTACGCGCTGCTACACCCTGCAGTACGATCCGCCGCAAGCCAGCGGCGACAAAGCCTAGTAGGAAAGCAGCGGAAGCGGTGCCTGCGTAAGCTCGCGGTGTCTGCGTAACCCCGCGGTGGTGCGGCGTTTGCACGCGATGCTTGTCTAAACCCGCGGTCGGGGCGGCGTAAGCCTGCGGTGGGGGCGTTTGCGTAACCCCGCGGTGCAGCGGTACGCGGCAGCTAGGAAATGCGTGCGATCGCGCGGTCTAACCCCACGCCGGAACCATCCCGGTGCTCATTCACCGGAGGTAGCGACACCGCTTTCCCGTTCTCGTCGGACGCAATCGCAGTGCCCGCACTGATCCCCGCCAGGCACAGCGCCGTCTCGGATTTCAAGAACCGGTGCGCACGCACCCCTTTGGTGGCCCGTCCCTTTGTGGGGAACACGGCGCCGGGCGTAACCTTCACGCTCGACTGCATCGCGTCTTCCAACAGGCCCGCGTCACTCGTCGCGACAGTCACGATCTGCGCCTCGTCCATATTCACAAACCCCGCGGCAATCACCTGCGCATCCGCGGACACGCTCATGCCCGCTACACCACCGGACACTTGCCCCTGCGGGCGAATCTTAGCCGCTGGGGTGCGTAACAGCTGCGCATCGGAAGTAATCATCACCACGTCAGCCTCATCGGGACACGGCGCCGCGTAGACCAGCGCGTCCCCTTCAGCCAAGCGAATTACCTCAAACGTATCTGCCTTCGCAAACTCGGGACGCATCCGCTTCACAATGCCGCGGCGGGTAACGAAACCTGTAACCGACGCCGAATCCAAATCCACCAACCCTACGGCATCAACCGGGGTGCCCAGGAGGCGGGAAACATCCACGGCCGCGGCGAAAGACACGTTCTGCGCGGTCCGTGCCACGGCTGGCAAAGACATGACGTCCACGCGATACAGCAAGCCTGCAGCATCAACAACCCCAACTTGCCCGCGTGTGCGCGAACCAACCTGGACTTTGAACGTGTCAAAAGGCGAACGCGCGCCCGTCAGATCCAGCTCTTCCCCGCCCGAAACGCGCACCAAACCACGGTTGGTGAGCACCACCCGGGTGGGTTCATCGGGAATCTCCAGAGGGGCAGAGGTATCGATCGCCACCGTCGGATCCGCAGCCTCAGATTCCAACACGATCGTGCGCCGAGGAGTACTCAGGCGTTTCGACACCTCGGTCAGTTCAACGCGCACCATGTTGCGCAGCAAAACTTCGGAGCCCAACACCTCGCGCAAAGAGGCGATTTTGGCCTCAAGCTCATCGCGTTCGGACTCCAACTCCAGGCGTGAGAACTTAGTGAGGCGGCGCAAACGCAACGAAAGAATATGATCCGCTTGAACTTCAGACAGGTCAAAGGCCACCATCAGGCGAGAGCGGGCTTCGTCAACGGTTTCGGAAGAGCGGATAATTGCGATCACATCGTCGATATCCAACACCGCCACCAGCAGGCCCTGGACCAGGTGTAGGCGCTCGAGTGCGCGGTCTAACCGGTATTGGCTGCGCCGGCGGACGACGGACAGGCGGTGATCAAGGTACACCTCCAGCATCCGCTTCAACCCCAGCCGCTCCGGTTTCCCATCCACTAGAGCAACTGCGTTAATCGCAAACGAATCTTCCAGCGGAGTGAGCCGGTACAGTTGCGCCATCACCGCCTGCGGGTTGAAACCAGTCTTGACTTCGATAACTAGGCGGACCCCGTGGTGGCGATCCGTTAGGTTCGTGACGTTCGAAATACCTTTGAGCCGTTTCGCATTCACCAGGTCTTTGATGCGTTCAATAATGCGTTCGGGCCCCACCATGTAGGGCAGTTGCGTCACCACTAGACCTTGTTTACGGGCCGTGACGCGTTCAATGTCGATTTTTGCGCGCACCCGAAACGACCCGCGACCAGTTTCGTACGCCTGCGCAATCCCGTCGGTTCCGACAATAATCCCGCCTTCGGGGAAGTCGGGTCCGGGAATAAAATGCATGAGGTCCTCGGTGCTCGCCTGCGGGTTTTCCAACAGGTGGCACGCTGCTGCGACCACTTCGCCCAGGTTGTGTGGCGCAATGTTCGTGGCCATTCCCACCGCAATCCCAGATGCGCCATTAACCAGGAGGTTTGGGAAACCAGCGGGCAGCACTTCGGGCTGCATCAAGCGGTTGTCGTAGTTCGGAACCTGGTCCACCACGTCCTCATCCAGGTCCGCCACCATATCCAAGGCAGCGGGGGCTAACCGCACTTCCGTGTACCGCGGCGCAGCTGGGCCGTCGTCTAGGGAACCGAAGTTGCCGTGCCCATCCACGAGCGGTAACCGCAGGTTGAAGGGTTGGGCTAAGCGCACTAGGGCGTCGTAAATCGCGGAGTCGCCGTGCGGATGCAGTTTCCCCATAACCTCACCGACAACGTTCTGGGACTTAACGTGACCGCGATCTGGCCGCAATCCGATTTGCGACATTTGGTACAGGATCCGGCGTTGAACGGGTTTACAACCATCTTTCGCATCCGGTAGCGCGCGAGCGTAAATAACGGAGTAGGCGTATTCCAAGAACGACGTGCGCATTTCAGACGACACGTTCACTTCTACGATGTGTTCCGCTATGGGGGCGCTCGACGCTTTGGACGCAGTTTTCGACATAAAGTAGATTGTGGCAAATTAATACTCAGGAACCCTTATTCCACGCCGGTAGGAAGCAGAAAGACATCAATGCCACATTCGCGTACGGCCCCACTGATAACCGACATTCTCCCCGCCACGCTGCGATCTTTAGGTAATCCGCTTGAGGACAATCGCGCCTCGGTGGTGACCCTAGGGCAGCAGCTGGGGCTGGCTGCGGAACGAGGTGTCGTGGTGGTGCTCGTGGACGGGTTGGGATACCGGAACCTGGTGGATTCGCTGGCCCACACCAGGTTTTTACGGGCCCGCAAAGAGGACATTATCTTGGGCCGCACCGTGTTGCCGTCAACTACCGCGGCGGCAATCACGGCGTTTGGCACCGGTCGGCAGCCGGGGGCGACCCGCATGGTGGGGTGGTCGGTGAAAGATGGGGCTCGCACTACTGTGTTGATTTCGTTTGAGGGGGCGTCGCAGCCACCGAACCGGTGGCAGCCCGTGCCGACCCTGTGGGAGCGGGCGAAGCGCTGCGGGTTAGAAAGCGCCGTGGTTTCCGATCCGAAGTTCGCGCACTCCGGGTTAACTATGGCGGCATTGCGGGGTACCCGGCACATCGGTGCGCGCACTTTAGAACAGCGAGTGGACACGGCCGTGGAGCTAGCTAACCGGGGGCAAAAACTGATCTACCTGTACTGGGGGCAGTTAGACCACGCGGGCCACAAGTACGGGTGGCGGTCTGCGCAATGGCTGGCGCAACTGGAGGAGGTGGATTCGGGCCTGCAGCGTCTAACCGACCGGCTGCCCGCTGGCTACAGCGCGGTGTTAACCGCGGATCACGGGATGATTGACGCGGACCCTCAGCAGCGCTGGGACCTAGCGGAGCAGCCGCAACTGCGGGAGGGCGTAAGTGCGATTGCGGGGGAGGGCCGGTTTGTGCACCTGCATGCGGACCGCGATCCAAACGGGGTGCTGCAGCGGTGGCGCAGCGCCTTGGGTGGCTCCGCGCGGATAGTTCCTAAAGCCCATGCGCCGCGAATCATCGGAAACGGGCCGGGCAACGACCTGATCGGGGATGCGCTGGTTCTGGGGCGGGGCGCCACCACCATTGTGGATTCACGTCACCAACCCGATGGGATGGTCCACTTGCGGGGCGTGCACGGATCAGACAGCGCGTGGGAGACTGACATTCCGATTCTGCGCCTGCGGTAGTTACCGCGTGGCATTCTGCGCTTGCGCTAGGTGGCGCTCACCCAGGGGAAATGGGTGGTACACGCACCCGGGGCGAAGCGACGTTTGCGCGCGAAACACTAACGAAACACTAACGTCCGTGCGCAGCAAATAGGCGTGCGAAAATACGCTAGTGGCCGCCACCTGCGATGAGGTAGCGGCCGCGAGCTGGGAAAACCGGCGTTTACTTAGAGCCGAACACGATTTCGTCCCAGGAGGGAACCGAACGGCGTTTCGAACTGCGTCGCCGTTTGGGGGGCCGCTCAGAATCTGCGGACTTCGCCCCCTCCTGTTCAATACCTTCAAATCCGGGTAGGGACGCCCCCCGGTCGTCGCTACGCGAGTCCGAGCGTGCCTCATCCTCACCGGCGTGCTGCGCACGTTGCTTTGCCCGCTCTCTCCGCGACGGTAATGGGGACGGACGGTTTGCCCGTTTGGACGCGGAGTCACCCGTCTGAGCGTGTGCTTCACGAGGTGAAGTGGCGGTGTCTTCCGCAGCGGCATCATCACCCGCGGAATTTCCGCTACTAGTTGCAGTGCGTTTCCCGGTCGCGGGTTCGTCCTCCGGTTCCTCATCCTCATCTGGGAACTGCGGTGGATCCTCCTGAGCCGGCGCGTTCAACGCGAAAATAGGGGCGATAGGGGAATCCTCATCCTCATAAATCTCCACTCCCATCCGCTTGCCGCGAGCGGCAGTGAGGGTGTCTAGAATCTGTTCCACATCCTCACCGGACGCAGACTCACCCGGCCGGGTAGACGCGTGTGAGCGGCTGGGAAGCGGTTCAACGTTCGGCGCGGCCTGCGCCGGTGAAACCGTTTCGGTAAGCCAATGCGCTTCCTCATCAATTGCCCGCACCACGCGGCCCATCGGGGTTACTTCCCAGGTCGCCCGGTTCTCGCGCGCATCCTGGACGAATAGTAACTGAAGTTCCCACGGGTGGTCGCCGCGCCGGTAGGCCCGCCATTCAAACGACGCGGCACTAACCCCGCGGGTTGCGAGCCGGTCGATGCACAAATCCTGTAGCGACGGGGCGTCATCAGCCCCACCCACCGGGCCGCGGAGGGCACGCGAAATAATGTAGTTCTGCTCCGCCCGAACCGGGGAGAGGAACCGGTTGATCCGCACCACATCCACGTTGTACTCAGACGAAATCTCTTCGGGCTCCATTCCGGCGCGCAACAGTTCTTGAATCTGCCGCGGACTCAGGCCCGCCCCACGCTTAGGCATGGACTCCAACTGGATGGATTCTCGCCGAATCGTGGCTTTCAGTGCGTTATCAATAGGTACGGTGTAGCGCGTACCCCCTTCGTCTGTGAAAACTAGCTGCGTACCGTCGGAATTGGCACCGAGCAGTTCTAGTTCAATCATGCAACCTCCCTTGCCCCATAGTGAAGCATGCCAGTATTAGAGCCATTTTACTTTCTCCACTGCGCGCGTGTCGCCTTAGCGTTCGCATTGACACACTATTTGGTGTTAATATCCCGGCGCGACACCTTATTATCTAAAGTAACGTCTGTGTGCATACACAGCTGGGAAGAACGAGGACACGATGGCTACAGATTACGATGCCCCCCGCAAGAATGACGATGAAGTTTCGGAAGATTCCATTGAGGAATTGAAGAGCCGTCGTAACGATACGGGCTCGAATGTCGTGGATGAGGACGAGAATGAAGCGGCTGAGGACTTTGAACTGCCCGGCGCGGACTTGTCCAACGAGGAATTGACGGTGCAGGTTGTGCCGCGTCAAGACGACGAGTTCACGTGTTCTGAGTGCTTCCTGGTACACCACCGGTCTCAACTGGCGTATGAGGAAGACGGGCTCATGGTGTGCACTGATTGTGCGGAATGACCACACCTTGAGATGATGGAGTGGTTCCGCTACTAGCGTAGAAGAGGCGATTTGGAATGGGGTTTTTCCGCCGGAAGAAACACCGGCCGACACACCAGCAGTCACACAGTGCTGCGGATGCGAAAGGGCTTGAGGAGGAGTCGGCGCAGCGCGCGGATTCACCTGCGGCCACTGAGCAGTCACAGCAGGCCGGGCCGCGGGATATCTCGCAAGTGCAGGAAATTAGCGAATCCCACTTAGACTTCGGGCCCATACTCGTGCCCGCGATCGCGGGAATGCAGTTGCAGGCCATTAAAGGGACGGGGGATGAGAATCTAATCACCCACCTGGGAGTTGTCCTAGGTGCCTCCGCCGTACAATTACTGGCCGCTGCGGCGCCGCGCAGCGGAGGGGTGTGGGACAACCTGAGGGTGGAAATGAGTGAGCAACTCAAAGAGCAGGGCGTTCGGGTGCGTGAAATAGATGGCCCGTGGGGAACCGAACTGCAAGTTAAAGCGCCTGTACGTAACGAAGATGGGGGTGTGGGCACGTCAATCTCTCGGGTGATTGGGATTGAAGGGCCCCGCTGGTTCCTCCGCGTCGACGTGCTGGGCCCCGCCGCATATGAAGAAGCTGCGATGCGCGAAGTGGAGCCGCTGCTGAATAACCTGATTGTGCGTCGCGACGACGAGCCGCGCCCACCCATGTCGATCTTGCCGCTGCAACTTCCGAAAGCGCAGTAGCGGTGGGAACAGCGCGCGCCCACATCAGAGACATTGTGCCGCGCGAACACGTGAGTGTTGCCGGCACCGTGGTGGCAATAACCTTCCCCGCCCAGGGGACGAACCGGCAGGCATACGTGTATTTGAAAGACCCGACGGGCACGTTGGTCATCACCTGGTCGGGGCGCACTAATGTGCCGGATATAACGGTGGGAAGTGTGCTGCGAGTTGAGGGGCTCCCAACGCAGTCTGAACGCCAGATGATAATGCAAAACCCCAGTTATGAACGGATCACGGAGCGTGAACTGTGAGCGAAAACAAGGTGCAGTCCGCGGCCGGTGACCTACTGGCCGGCGGCGAGTTCAACATGTGGCGCTCGGTCGGCGGCTGGCGCGGAGTAGTGGAATCCACTCTGCCGGGCCTGGTGTTCGTAGTGGTCTACATCGCTACCGGACAGTTGAAAGTCACGTTGATCTGCGCGGCCGTGTGCGCGCTCGGGCTGATTGGCGTGCGGCTGCTCACCCGCCAGTCCGTAACCTACTCGCTTTCGGGCTTATTCGGCGTGATGCTGGGCGTGGTGTGGGCATGGTGGTCCGGGCGGGGGGAGAACTTCTACGCCATCGGATTAATCACCGCAGCCGTCTACGCGGTGGCGATCCTGCTGACCATCGTGTTGCGCACGCCCATAGTTTGCTGGGCCCTCACCTACGTATGGCAACTTCCACCGCGTTGGTGGCGGACCGCGCAGTACAGGCCGTTGGCACGCGTGGGCCTGTACCTGTCTTGGATGTGGTTCGCCCTGTTTGCCTTCCGCCTTGCCGCACAACTACCACTGTGGCTCAGTGGGCAGCTAGTTGCCTTGGGCGTCGTGAAACTCGCTGTTGGCCTACCCCCGTTTATTTTGTGCGCGTGGGCCACGTGGGCGTTCTTGAGGGCGTGGAAAACCCCGGCGCAACAGGTCGCCGCCAAGAGCGCTGACTCCCCGAGACAGTAACCGCCCCCAGTCCGCTAGCTTTCTTCCGCGGTAAACTGCTAGCCCTCTTCCGAGGGGATCGCACCGAGCGCTACCTCCACCTCACGCTGCAGATCGGGCACGGGGGAGTACAGCAAGAGCACCAGTTCATCCCCGGGTTTGAGTTTAATATCAGCGGGTAGATCAACCGGAATATCATCTCGCAGCAACGTCAGCACCCGCGCGTCCCCCGGAAGGTTAAGTTCGTCAACCCGGCGGCCACTTGCCGCACTGTCACTCGGCAGCGTGTACGCAAACAGGGCCGCTCCCGCCTCATTAAATTCAAATAAGCGAACCAACGCACCCACAGACACCGCTTCTTCCACCAGCGCAGTCATCACCCGGGGAGTTGACACGGGCACGTCCACACCCCACGTGTCGTTAAACATCCACTCGTTCTTCGGATTATTCACCCGCGCCACCACGCGCGGAACTCCGAACTCAGATTTTGCGAGCAAAGAAATCACGAGGTTCGACTTGTCATCGCCCGTTGCAGCCACCATCACGTCGCACGAATCCGCATGCGCTTCCGTCAGTGCCTCAGGCGAACACGCGTCCGCCAAAATCCAATCTGCCTGCGCAACACTAGCCACCCGCATCTGGTCTGGAAGGCGGTCAATTAGCGTGACCTCATGATCCTTCGCTAACAGCTCCCGGGCGATGGAGCGGCCAACTGAACCCGCGCCAGCAATCACAATCTGCATGTCTACGTCAGCTCCTGAGGGTCGCGGGTAAGCACTTCACGCACCGGAACTGAATCGGTACCCGCCATCGCAAAAACTAGTTCGTCGTGCTCCTGGAGGATATCTTTCGGATCCGCAACCCGCATACTGCCAAGCCTAGAGAGGAACGCTAACCGGTGGCCAACGAGCTTCTCAATCTGCGCAAAATCCAACCCGTACCACGCCGCTGTGGGACGAGCTCGCACGAGCGACACCTGCCCGTCCGCATTCACCCATTCAACCCACGCGTCCGGCGGCATCATCCACCGCAACACAGCCTCCGTGGTACGCCGCACCGTCGGCACCGTGGGGATCCCCATGCGTTCGTACACCGCGGCCCGCGACGGATCGTAAATCCGGGCTACCACCCGGTCGATCCCAAACGTTTCTCGCACCACGCGAGCGGCAATAATATTCGAATTATCCCCATTAGAAACCGCTGCGAACGCGTACGCATCTTCGATCCCCGCCTGGCGTAGCGTGTCGCGATCAAACCCAACGCCGGTCACCCGCCGGCCGTTGAACGTGGGATCCAGGCGGCGGAACGCATCCGGATTCTGGTCAATAATAGCCACGGAGTGCCCGCGCTCATCCAGCAGCGTCGCAAGCGTGGTGCCCACGCGTCCGGCTCCCATAACTACAAAATGCACACCTCTAAAATACCAACTTTGAATCCACACGGGTAAGGGACGCGTGTCTTCCCCCTTCTGAGCGGCTAAACTAGTGGCATCATGGCGAAATCCTCGAGCATCAACACGCTGGCCCGCACGCGCGCCTCCCACACTCGGCCACTGGCAAACGTGGCGCGAGCAAGCGCAACCACCAGCATGCTCCTAATAATTCCGCTCTGGCACGCGAACGCCACCTTGAATGTCCTGCAGCCCCTCGGGTACTTGGCGATCCCCGGGGCGTTGTGGATGACGATTTTTGCTATGCCGTTCGTGATCATCATGGCGTATTCGGCAACCGGTATTTACCGCGCGCGTTCGCGCCACACCGGTGACTTCGCATTCACCTCCGACACTCTCGGACACCGGTGGGCAGTGCTGAATGCCGGCGCCCTCCTAGTTGAACACGCGGCCGCGTTCGCCCTGGTAGCGGCCACCGGTGCGCTCGCGGTCGTCACCGCCGTCCCCGCGGCCGCTCCAATGCGAGTGCCAATCGCCCTGTTCATAGCTATCGCGGTAGCTATTACCGCCTCTTTGCGCACCACTCGCAACTACCGGTTAGCCGCCGCGATTGCGATAATCGCGTTCGCCCTCATGGTGTTCTACGGCATGATTGCAATGAACGTGGCTCCCGTGTTCGCCGGGGCGCCGTCCGAATCCCTCGAACGGGTGCGCGCAGCCGTGTCCGCGCAAGACACGGCAACGATCCCACTCGCACTCCTGTCATGCTTTGCTATCTGCCTCTCACCCGCGGTTTTCCTGCGCCATCTAACCAGCGACCTGCGCAGCTTCGCCCGCCCCAGAGCCTACAACGCGGGCGTGTTCATCAGCGTGTGCGCAATCGCAATCAGCCTGCTATTAATCGGCGTGGCATTTGGCATCGCAGACGTAGACTCGCACTACCTAGTGCCAGACTCCGGTGCACTCATCGGCGCTCTGCGAGCCATCAGCGTACCCGAATGGCAAATAAGCATTTTCGCCTTTGCACTCGCCCTCGCAGCACTCACCGCCGCTCGCAGCCTCGTGGACGGTGCCACCGACTTGGTGGACGAACTCTCCCACGCTCACCTGCTTCCAGAAAACGCTTCGCGCGACATGCGAGACACCGGCCTGATCCCACTGGTATACACCGCCGTCGCCGCAATCATCCTCATTGGCTTTAGCGGACAGGTACACGCCATTGTCCCGCTGGTCGTACTCCCCGGATTCGTCTCATATGCCCTCACGCGGTGGGCATCGGTGAAGCACTGGAAAACAAACCTGCGTCTAGAAGGCCACCCTCACGAGAGGAGAGTTATGAAACGAGCCCGCATAGGAGCGTTCGCCGGGCTACTGACCTCACTGGTAGCACTCGTAGCCACCGTAGTAGCCGACGCGGTTAACGGTGCGTGGATAGCCGTGGGGCTACTCGCAATCGCATACGTGATCCTGTACCTCTTTCGCCGCTACGACGTGAACGAACGAGTGCACGCAAGCGAATCCCCAGTGCCACTGGGTGAACACGCGGGACGCATCCACGCCCTAATCGCCGCCCCCGACTTCGGACCAGCCACCATCCACGCCGCAAAACTCACCGCCGCAATGCGCCCATACCGCGTGGAATACGTGCACGTAGACGAAGGGGGAACCGACCTGGAAGACACGTACGAGGCGTGGCAACAAGGTCGCAGCGACATCGACCTCACGCTTCTAGCGGCTTCCGGTACCCGCTCCGCACACGCCTTCATCGACCACGTCCGCCGCATCCGCGCGGGCCACCCAGGGCAACTCGTTAACGTTGTCGTCCCCCACGCGCAGCTGCGCACCCGGCTGCGCACCCGCACCTACAACCGACAAAACCGGTACCTCAGGCGAATACTAATGCGCGAACCCGGAGTGGTCGTCAGTACCATCACGTGGAAAACAAACGGTAAGGAATCGTAACCATGACACTACTAACCAACCTAGAAATCCTCCGCCCCGCACACGGCGGCACCTGCATAACGCACACGCCAGACGGGCGAACCGTGTTCGTAAGCGACACGCTCCCAGGCGAAGTAGTAGACGCGGAAGTGACCCAAGAACGCTCAAAAATAGCATTCGCAAGGGCCGTGAACATTCACAAAGCAAGCCCGGACCGGCGCCCGCACATCTGGCCTGAAGCCCACGCCGAACAGGTTGGTGGCGCCGACCTTGGACACGTCACCGAACCGGCCCAACGGCAATGGAAATCCGCGGTAATCACCGACCAGCTGCAACGCATCGGGGGCCCAAAAACCCTCAAGCATATTCAAAACATCCTGCCGAATGGAAAACTCGCCGTGAAAGCGGCAACCGGAGACGAAACCGGGCTCGCACTACACCGCCGCACCCGCGTAGATTTCGACGTGACGCGCGACAAACAACTGGCGATGAGCCGCGAAGGAACTAACGAACTCGTCCCAATAGAAACCATGCCGCTCGCGGACGAAGCACTGCTCGACCTGGGGCTCTTTACGGATCCGAAATGGCGGGAACGCTACCGCATCAGCAAACGCGTGCGCGCGGTGGCGCCAAACGCGGGCGGGAGACGCGTTGCCATTGGAAAACAGGTGTTCAACGCCCAGGGGCGGCGCGTCCAGCCGGTGGCGACCTGGAAGGTTAAGTACCACGACCACGAAACCTTCTTTGACGTGCACGTGAACGGGTTCTGGCAAGCGCACCGGGCGGCGCCCCACGACCTCGTGCACGCCGTCATGGAGGCGACGAAGCCCCAGCCCGGCGAGGTTGTCCTGGAGCTGTATTCGGGCGCGGGTCTGCTGAGCTATTTCCTGGCCAACGCCGTGGGGCAATACGGGCGGTTCGCTTCTTTGGAAGGTGGGAAGCAAGCGGTTATGGATGCGCGCTACAACCTGCGGGGGATGGACACGCCCATGGACCTGCGAAGCGGACGGGTAGATGGCCGTAGCGTGCTGCGCGCCTGGTCTGAGTTGGAGCAGCGTCCCGACTTGGTAGTGCTGGATCCGCCGCGCACAGGTGCGGGACGCGAGGTTACCGCCGCTTTGGCAAGCATTGCTCCGGCGCGCATCGTGTTGGTGTCGTGCGATCCGGCGGCGGGTGCGCGCGATATTCACAATCTGATTTCGCGCGGCTACGCGGTGGATCACTTTGAGGCATTAGACCTATTTCCGCAAACGCATCATGTTGAAATTGTGACGAGTTTACGCAAAATCTGACGCATTCCTCCGAGGTAGGACTGTTGAGTTAGGGCCGTAAACCGCACGGTTTTGCGGATACTTAGACGCGTGTGTGCTTTTCTGATACGTTAAAAGTATCTTGATGTCGAGATAGTTCGTGTTTGTGAACACATGTGAGGAGAGACTGTGAGCACGCTCGATTCGTTTCATGCCCGCGACAGCATTGAAGTGGGGGATAAGACCTATGGGATCTACCGCCTGGGCGCTGTAGACGGGGTCGATCACCTGCCGTATTCACTGAAGATTTTGGCGGAAAACCTCTTGCGCAACGAGGATGGGAAGAACGTGACGAAAGAGCACGTTCAGGCGTTGGCGCAGTGGGATCCGCAGGCGGAACCTGCCACGGAAATCCAGTTCACGCCCGCCCGCGTAGTGATGCAGGATTTCACGGGGGTTCCCTGTGTTGTCGACTTAGCTACTATGCGTGAGGCTGTGGCTGAGCTCGGTGGGGATCCAGATAAGATCAACCCGTTGAACCCGGCGGAGATGGTGATTGACCACTCGGTTGTGGTAGACGTGTTCGGGCGCGAGGACGCGCTGGAGCGGAACATGGAAATCGAGTACGAACGCAACCGGGAACGCTACCAGTTCTTGCGTTGGGGCCAGGGGGCGTTTGAGAACTTCCGGGTGGTTCCCCCGGGCACCGGGATTGTGCACCAGGTTAATATTGAGCACTTGGCGCGCACGGTATTCGCCACCAAGGATGCCGATGGAAACCCGATCGCGTACCCGGATACGTGCGTGGGCACGGATTCGCACACCACCATGGTGAACGGTTTAGGTGTACTCGGCTGGGGCGTGGGCGGGATTGAAGCGGAGGCCGCGATGCTCGGCCAGCCCATCTCCATGCTCATCCCAAAGGTCGTTGGGTTTAAACTATCGGGCCAGATCCCGGCTGGGGCAACCGCTACGGACGTGGTGCTAACAATCACCCAGATGCTGCGTGAACACGGCGTTGTCGGCAAGTTCGTAGAATTTTACGGTGAGGGCGTGGGAGCCGTTCCGCTGGCTAACCGCGCCACGATTGGGAACATGTCGCCGGAGTTTGGCTCTACCGCCTCAATCTTCCCGATCGACGACGTGACGCTCGACTACTTGCGGCTGACCGGTCGGGATGAAGAATCCATCGCGCTGGTGGAGGCGTACGCCAAAGCGCAGGGGCTGTGGCACGACACCGCCCACGAGGTGAAGTACTCCGAGTACCTGGAGCTTGACCTATCCACCGTGGTACCTTCAATCGCCGGGCCGAAACGACCTCAGGATAGAATTAAACTATCGGAAGCGAAACAGTCTTTTGCGGGGACGCTGCCGGATTACATTTCCGGTAAAGGATTGGAAGAAACGGAACTGGACCGCAACCTGGAGGCATCCATGGAGGCGTCCGACCCGGTTGCACCTGCCGGTTCTGAGGATGAAGTGAAGCCCGTGGAGGCAAAGCAGTCGACGAAGCGGCCGCACCACCGGGTGGATGTGACGCTCGACGATGGGACTAAAACACAGTTGGACCACGGGCATGTGGTGATTGCGTCGATTACGTCGTGCACGAACACTTCGAACCCGTCGGTCATGATGGCGGCTGGACTGTTGGCGAAGAATGCGAACGAAAAAGGGTTGAAGTCGAAGCCGTGGGTGAAGACTTCGATGGCTCCCGGCTCCAAGGTAGTTACCGAATACTACGATAAGACGGGCCTGTGGGAGCACTTGGATGCACTCGGGTTCAACCTCGCGGGCTACGGTTGCACCACGTGTATTGGGAACTCCGGTCCGCTGCCAGAAGCGATTTCAAAGGTCGTTAACAGTGAGGACCTGACGGTCGTGTCCGTGCTATCTGGGAACCGTAACTTCGAGGGGCGGATCAACCCGGATGTGAAAATGAACTACTTGGCATCGCCACCACTGGTGATCGCCTATGCTCTGGCCGGGACCATGGATTTCGACTTCGAAACCCAGCCTTTGGGGCAAGACCAGCAGGGCAACGACGTGTACTTGAAGGACATTTGGCCCGATCCGGATTTGGTACAAGAAACCATTGACGCAACGCTGAGCGCGGACATGTACAAAGAGAAGTACGCGGACGTGTTCAAGGGTGACGAGCGGTGGCGGTCCCTGCAAACCCCAGAGGGCGCAACCTTCGCGTGGGATGAGGACTCCACTTACATTCGCAAGGCCCCGTTCTTTGAGGGCATGCAGCGCGAACCCGAACCGGTCAAAGATATTGAGGGCGCGCGAGTACTGTTGAAGCTCGGTGACTCCGTTACGACCGACCACATTTCTCCCGCGGGATCGTTCAAACCGGACACGCCCGCCGGGCAGTACTTGGTGGAAAACGGGGTTAAACGCAAGGACTTCAACTCGTATGGTTCCCGCCGCGGTAACCACGAAGTGATGGTGCGCGGCACGTTCGCGAACATTAGGATCCGCAACGAACTTCTAGACGGGGTAGAAGGCGGTTTCACTCGCGATTTCACGTCAGAGGGAGCGCCCCAAGTCTCGGTTTACGAAGCTGCGCAGCGTTACGCTAAAGCGGGCATTCCCCTCGTGGTACTGGGAGGGAAGGAGTACGGTTCCGGGTCCTCACGCGACTGGGCAGCGAAAGGTACTTCTCTGCTCGGGGTGAAAGCGGTGATCACGGAGTCGTTCGAACGCATCCACCGGTCCAACCTGATCGGCATGGGCGTACTGCCACTGCAGTTCCCCGAAGGGGAAGACCGCAACACGCTTGGGCTCGACGGCACGGAAACGTTCGATATCCACGGGATAGACGCGCTCAACAGCGAAATCCCCAGCACGGTGGCGGTAACTGCGCACCGCGAAGATGGCACCGATGTGCAGTTCGACGCCCGCGTGCGGATCGACACGCCCGGTGAGGCGGAGTACTACCGCCACGGTGGGATTTTGCAGTACGTGCTGCGACACCTACTGTAAACCGTTGTCGCGTTGCCGCTGGCGCTGGCGGGCCAAACGCCTGCTGCGCCAGCGCGACCCCCAAGACGACGGTTCGTTACGCGCCGCAACGGCGCGGCGCTGCTCCCGATACAGCCGGTCAACCAAGTCTCGGCCACCTATCCACCCCACCAGGTGCCCTTCCGGATGATCCGGCTCACCCGTTGCCACGGGCTGCACCTGCCCCGTGGAATCATCTACTTCGAGCGCGTGGCCGGCCTCAGAAATAACTGCTACGGCACTGACCCCAGACTGCGTAATGGCCTGCAATATTGCAGAAGGTAACGCGGTCGTGGGCACACTCGAGGGGTGCAGCTCGAGCGCATCTACCCGCGCTTCGGGGGAGTGTCCACTTTGCCGCCAACTCGTCGCATCCAACGCGGTTACTACCCCAACAAAACGCCCCTCCCCATCGGTCACGGGCAGGGCCTGGACATGCTCCTCCCGCATCAAAGAAACCGCCCGGGTAATCGTGTCATTGCACTTCAAGACAGCTGGGGGAGCGGTCATAATCTTCGCCGCCGGTTGGACTCCCAGCAGGGTGTGGCTCGCCGGGTCGTCCAAAATATCGCCGCGCCGACGCAACTTCTCGGTGTAAATCGTGGCGCGCGTGAAGAACCGCGACGCCCCAGTCGCTATCACAACTGCGAGCATCATGGGCAAAATCAGAGAAAACTGCGAGGTCATCTCGACAATAATCAGCACCGCGGTGAGTGGTGCGCGCGCAGCCCCCGCGAACGCCGCGCCCATGCCAATGACCCCAAACATCGCTGGGGAAGTATCGGTATAGGGCGAAACCACCTGTCCGAACGCGGTGCCTACCATCGCCCCGATGAACAGCGTGGGGGCGAACACGCCACCGGAACCCCCCATTCCGATGGTGTGTGCCGTAAACAAGATCCGCGCGAGGGCGAGCACGAGCAGGAACCAAATCGAATACTGCCCCATTAAACCGCTGAGTTGAACCGGGTAGCCGGAACCGTACATGTATGGGAAAAACACGAGGCCCACGCCCAGAGGGAGTGCGAACACGGCGGCGCGCGACCAGTCGGGAAGCGGGACGTAGCGCGTGATGTGGGCCCAAACCCAGTCCAGACCGTCTTCGACCGCGTAGAGGATTTTTGAAAAACTCATGCCCACCAGCCCGGCCACCAACCCGACGACGGCCACGAGCACGAGGTTGATTTGCGAACCCAGGTCCAAGGTAGTCGACAGGTCAATCAGGGGAACCGTGCCATAGACGGAGCGCGCCACAATCGAAGCAACCACCGCGGAAATCACGACGTACCCGAAGGTTTCGGCTGTGAACTGCACGAGGATCACCTCGAGCGCAAAAATCGCACCCGCAAGGGGAGCGTGGAACGTTGCCGCAATCCCAGCAGCAGACCCACAGGCGGTGAGGATAATGATTCGGTTCGTGGGCAGCTGAGCGAGCCGACCGATGCGCGAGCCCAATGAGGCTCCTACTTGAACGATCGGTCCCTCCCTCCCAGCAGAACCACCCCCGCCTATCGTGAGGGCAGATGAGAGTATCTTGACTATCGCGACGGTGCCGGGAATCCGTCCGCCACGCCGGCGCACTGCCAGCATAACCTCGGGAATCCCATGGCCTTTAGCGGTAGGAGCCCACTTGGCGATCATCGGCCCGTAAATGAGCGCGGAAATCACGGGGACGAAAATGAGGAACCAGCGTCCAATGTGCAGCTGGGCGTGCGGCGCCCACGGGTGAACCGTGTAGTCGAACGCCCCGGTCATGAGGAATGACCAGCCTTCGATACTTAAGTTGAACGCAACAGCCGCCAACCCTACTACGAGGCCGACGAACGCGGTGGCTAACGCAAACGCGCTGCGGTGGCCCGCCACCAGGCCGCGCACCGCACGCGCGGATGCCTTCAAGTTTTCTCTGATGCTCGTTCTCAAATCTGGTGCGGACGTGGGATCCCCCAGGTGCGACGGTAGAAGTCCAGTTCTTTCAGCACCGCGTCGCGCATCGAATCAGCGTACCGGAACCCGTGTCCCTCATGCGGATACACGTGCACTTCCACATCCGGATGCGCCTGCGCCATAGCTTCGGCCTGTGAGGCGGGCACGATCGGGTCCTCCGCGCCCTGGATTAGCAGTAGCGGCACCTTGATGGCATCGACGTGGTTCACGGGGGACCGCTCGTCCCACACGGGGTCCGAGAAGTCCTCTGACCCAACGAGCCGCTGGAGATAGTGGGATTCGAACTTGTGGTTCTCTTTCGCCATCCGTTTCAGATCCGCGATTCCGTACAGGGACACCCCGGCGGAGAACACATCCGTGTTAATCAACGCGCACATCGCAGTGAATCCACCGGTGGCGCTGCCGCGGATCGCCACCCGCTTCGGATCTACGTCACCGCGTTCAATCAGGAACCGCGCCCCATCTGCGGCGTCGGACGCGTCCATCACGCCCCAGTGCCCATTCAGGGCGCCGCGGTATTCGCGCCCCAACCCCGTGGAACCGCGGTAGTTCACCTCTAACAGCGCAAACCCGCGGGAGGTGTAGTACTGCTCGTCTAAACGCAATCCCGGACGTGCCGCAGACGTGGGGCCAGCGTGAACCCACACGAGCAGTGGTGGTTTCTCACCGTCCTCGCCGGCAAAGTCCCGGTTGCGCGGCGGGTAGTAGTAGCCGTACGCCGTCTGCCCGTCCTGGGTGGGGAAGCTCACGGGTTCGGCATTCGACACGATTTGCGGATCCAAGTCGTCGTACATGCAGCTGCGCAGTACCGTAACGTCGGTGCCATTTACCTCAATGATCGTGTCTGGCTGCGTGGGGGAGTCAGCGAGCAGCGCCACCCGCCCGCTAGCTGCGGCCACGTTTCCGATTGGCCACCAGCCGATGTCCCAGCGTTCCAACTGGCCGTTGTCAAGCCGCATGGATCCCAGGTGCCAGTAGCCTTCTTCGCACCAGGAAACCACCAGGTGGTCTTCATCAAGGTTGTCGAAAGTGTGCAACCCAAGTTCCCAGTGGGGGCGTGAAAAAACCTTGTCTGACGGATGCAGGTGCCGGGTGCGCAGCCGGTGCATCCACGCGTCAGATGCTTCGCCTTTGTGCCACTCGAACCCTTCTGTGCGGTACAGGTTTGCCCAGCCGGAAGAATCGTCCACGTGAACCAAATCGCCGGTGAGTGTCCACCGGGGTTCGTACACGCACACGTCGGGCTCATCTACGATCGCGATGTGGCCAGATACGTGTCCGTCAAAATCTAAGGCTCCAACCAGTAGTTGCGACGTGGTCCACGGCATGTTCGGATGGTTCCACGTTATCCACGCGAGCTTCGTGCCATCGGGAGACAAAGTGGGGTCCGCAACAAAATCCGTGCCTTCAAAAACCGTGTGGATCTGCTGCGGATCTCGCGCGCCACTGCCATCCAGTGGGATTGACACGAGGTAGTTACGCACCGGCCCTTCTCCCGTGTGATCTTCACAAACCGCGTACACGATGTCGCGCACGGGAGCGATCTCAAAATCTCCGTAGCGGTGCTGCGACAAGTCTGTTAGCGGCACAATCCCATCTTGCGACCGCGCGGTGTCGTACAGGTACACGCGGTCGTCCTTACCGTGTGAGAACACAATCCGCGTGCCATTGATCGCGTACGCTTTGCCTCCGAACTCGTGCACGCGCGTGCGCACATCGGGGAGGAATTCCCCTTCAATCATGGGCAGGACTTCTTCTACCATCCCAAGTGGGTTGCGTTTAAGCAGAACGTTACGGCCTTCTGCGGGGCGTCCTTCGACCCAAATAGTTGATTGGTCTTCCACGCGTAGTTGGGATAGTTTAACGGTCCGTTCCGTCAGATCCACCACCGTGAGGGGTGAATCCCAGCTACCGTAAGGACGCACCTTTGTCATCACTCAGTCCTCCTGCATATCATTCCTGGCACTACATATAATTTAGCGTTTTTACTCGTAAAATGTAGGGACCTTCGGATTCGCGCCAGCGGGCACACACACTAGGATAGGAGCATGTCGACAAAACCGTTTCCACGCCCTAAATCTTTGTTGCGTTCCATTGAGGGACCAGCTGACCTCAAGAAACTCACTTCAGATCAGGTGGAGGAGCTGGCCGAACAGATTCGCGAATACCTCGTGCAGGCCGTGTCCGCAACGGGGGGACACCTGGGTCCCAACCTAGGGGTCGTGGAACTAACGTTGGCGATGCACCGAGTGTTTGACTCCGGGCGCGACGCATTCGTGTTCGACACCGGCCACCAGGCGTACGTGCATAAACTCTTAACAGGGCGGCAGGATTTCTCTACTCTGCGGCAAGAAAATGGGCTTTCTGGCTACCCGTCAAGGGAGGAGTCGGAACACGATATTGTCGAAAACTCGCACGCCTCCACCTCTCTTTCGTGGGCCGATGGGATTGCGCAGGCATTCGAACGTACCCACCGCGACGACCACGTGGTGGCGGTGATTGGCGACGGGGCCCTCACCGGGGGAATGCCGTGGGAAGCGTTGAACAATGTTGCCGACCATTACGAAGGCAACATGGTGATAATCGTCAACGATAACGGGCGTTCTTACCAGCCCACCATCGGGGGCCTCGCGCATCACCTGGATGCGCTGCGCACGTCCCAGCCTTACGAAAAGGCGCTCGCGTGGGGTAAGCGGGCTTTACTTGCCGGAGGGAAACCGGGTGAAGCCGCGTTTGAAGCGTTGCACGGCATTAAGGCAGGTGTGAAGGACGTGCTGTTGCCGCAAGCGCTTTTTTCAGATTTGGGGCTCAAGTACATTGGTCCGGTCGATGGCCACGACGAGGTTGCGGTCGAGTTCGCACTCACCCGGGCGAAAGCAGTTAACGAACCGATTCTCGTGCACGTCATAACCGATAAAGGCCACGGGTACGAACCCGCGATAAACGATGTGAACGACAGGTTCCATGCCGTGGGGAAAATCCATCCGGAAACCGGCTTGCCAATTGCGCCCTCCAGATTTGGGTGGACGAAAGTGTTCGCCCGCGAAATTGTGAAGCTGGCGGAGCAGGACGCTTCGATAGTTGGGGTAACGGCCGCGATGATGGTGCCCGTTGGCCTCAAGTTACTGCACGACAAATATCCTAAACGCGTGATCGACGTGGGGATCGCTGAACAGCACGCAGTGACCATGTGCGCGGGCATGGCATACGCGGGGCTGCACCCGGTGTTCGCCGTATACGCCACGTTCTTGAACCGCGCGTTCGACCAAGTGCTCATGGATGTCGCACTACACCGGGCGGGCGTTACGTTCGTGCTGGATCGGTCTGGAATTACCGGTGACGACGGCCCATCGCACAACGGCATGTGGGATATAGCCATGCTATCGATAGTGCCCGGACTTCGCCTGGCTGCGCCGCGCGATGAACAAACCCTGCAGCGAGCCCTGAAAGAAGCCGTTGCGGTGAAAGACGCGCCTACGGTCGTGCGCTACCCGAAGGGTGCACTGCCCGAACCGGTTGAGTCGCGCGGCACGTTCGCGGGCGCGGACGTGCTTCTGCCGTCAGATGGGCGGGTGACGATACTCGCCACGGGAGCGTTCGCAAACCTGGGGGTACAAACCGGTGAGAAACTGGGGAACGCGCGGGTTTTGGACCCGCGCTGGCTCCTGCCCGTGGAAGACGAGCTGGTGGACGCCCTAGCGGAATCGAGTGATCTGATTGTCACGCTTGAAGATGGGGTGGAAGATAACGGCTACGGCAGTGCCGTGCGCGCCGCCCTGGCGCGCAGGGGCTACTACACCCCGGTGCTGGCCCGCGGTCTACCAAAAGAGTTCCTGCAGCACGCGAAACGTCCAGCAATCATGGAGCACCTAGGTTTGAGCCCAGACGCACTGCGTGAGCAAATCCTGGGGCACCTACAGGGCCTCAAACAGCGTTAACGATAGCTGCGTGAATCTGCGCTCCCACTTGCTCCACTTGCCACGGGCGGGCCTGCAGCCGCAGCATGTACTGCTCGAACTCGGGTTCTGGATATGCTACTTCGTCCCACGCTAAAGCCCGTTGCACGCGCGGCTCCAGTAGGCGAATGGGATCCACCTGCAACTGCTTCGCATGCGTATTCACGATTGCCCGCACGCGCTGCAAACGCGCGAACGCTTCGGGGCGGGAACCGCGCCAAGACCCGGCTTTAGGAACGAAGCCGTGCGGGTGCTTCAACCTGCGTGGGGGAAGGTCCGTATCCGACAGGGAACGGGCCTTCATGAGTGCTGACATCCACTGCGCCGTGTACTTGCGGGTGCGGGGACGGCGCATAGCCTGTATCGAAAGCAATGCCCGCTTGTTGCGCGGCGGCTTCAGCGCGAGCCGCACCAGGGTCGCATTAGAAATCAGCCGGGTGGGGGCGATATCGTGCTCGCGCGCCACGTTTTCGCGCGTATTCCAAAGTTCACGTAGAACCGCTAGGTGGCGCCGCCCCTCCACTTTTCCGGCGCCTTTAAAGGTTCGCCACCGGTTCGGGTCACTCGGTTTAGGGGGCTGGTTCAAAATGTAGTCGAACTCCTGTTCCGCCCATTCCCAACGCCCCCGCTCGTACAGGGCCTTCCCCAAGTGGTTTTGCAGTTCGGTGAGCAGTTCCACATCCAGTGCCGCGTACCGCAACCACGCGTGCGGTAGAGGGCGCCGCGACCAGTCTGACCGCTGGTGGTCCTTGTCGAGCGTTACCCCTAGCGCGCGTTCACACACGGCCGCTAACCCGATTTGTTCATACCCCAGTAGCTGCGCTGCCACTTCCGTGTCAAACACCGCGGGTACGTGCAGTTTCGCCATCCGCAGGCTCTCCAAATCTTGGTCGGCCGCGTGCAGTACCCACACGGCGTTACCTAGCGCAGCGTTCATACTGGACAGGTCCGCCAGCGCGTGGCTGTCTATCAAAAACGTGCCGACATCTTCGCGCCGGATCTGCACCAGGTACGCGGTTTCGAAATACCGGTAGCCACTGGCGCGTTCCACATCGACGGCCACCGGCATGTGTGAACGCGCGAGCCGTTCGGTGGCCTGCTGCAGCTGCTGGGGGGTGTCGGTTATATCCGGGGTGCCTTCGCGCGGGTGGATGATCAGCTTGGGGGTATCAGACATGCGGGACGGGCCTCGGTATATTCAACGTATTTATTGTTTGAGGAGGTTGCGCGGCGGTCGTGAAATCCGTGGGGTCAGCCGGATCAGTGGTGGCAGACATGTGTCCCAGTAAGGTGAGCCACGCGTTCACGTGCGGGGCTAAGTCGATCGCCGCGGGTGTCCACGAGCCCCGCAAATCCACGTGCGCTCGCGAACTGCGTAACTGCAACCCCCCGAACGCGTCCGCAAGCTCGCGGGTGACCGTGCCGTTCATACGCCGCACGTTGGCTCCGCACACGTCTAACGCTTCATGCGTCCAGCTCCACAGAACCTCAGACAATAAAGGATCTTGCGCTAAATCCACGTCGAACTGGGAACGCGCGTGGACCACCAGCCGGGTCTTCCCACCCCACCCTGGCTGCGTATCCGGATCGTGTAAAACAACAAAACTGCCGCTAGCAAGGGGAACTTCAGATACTTCCTGAGGGACAGACGCGTGCAGGGCCGCGCAAAACGGGGCGATCCCCCGGGGGGCGGGCACTTCCTCCAACTGAATCTGCGGTGGGCAAACGGCGTCACGGATAGACAGCAGTGCCGAAAGAAAATCCGGTGGCACCTCGCCTGTGTTCCGCGCGCTCTTATCCACGTATCTAGGCTAGGGGCAAAACCTGGCTGGGCCGCTACGGCGCGCGGATGCAACCGGACTTAGACTGCTAAAGTAGTCCATTGTGGATGGCGGGCCCAGCTCGCGAAAAAGCTGCAGACACCCCGCGTGCCTGCGAACAGTATTGCCGATAAGCAACAGCAAAGTTGAAGTCACATATGGAACAAGGTACTCAAAGCCAGGAAAAGTTAGGAACCCGCGGGTTCGTGCCCGTCATTTTGGGTGGGGGAGTGGAAGCCTATGCCATGGCCCGCCAGTTCAACGACCTGGGGTGCGAGCGGGTTATCTGCATTTCGTCGGCACCATCGCAGTTGGTTAAACTCAGCCGGTTCATTGAACTGGAGCCGATTGAGAACGGCTTGGATCCGAGCTGCGTAGTTGAAACGCTGACGAATCTGAGTGTCCGGTACGCGCCCGCGAAACTAGCGGTGATCACTAACGGTGACGAGCAGGTGGAGAACCTGATTGGGATTCGCTCCGAGCTACCAAAAACCTGTGAGCTCGCGATTCCCTCCCGGGAAGTATTGGAAGAAGTGTCGAATAAGGCGCGTTTTAAACGCGTGTGTGAGCGCGCGGGGATCGCCACGATTGCTTTTGAGGCGGTGGAACCAGCCGCTTTTTCGGCCACCCAGTTGACGTTCCCGATTGTTGCTAAACCCGCGGTTTCCGCCGAGTTTTCCGCCATTGAGGTACCCGATAAGAAGAAGGTGTACTACCTGCAGACCCCGGCGGAACTTGCGGACCTGATGAAACAGTTGGCGGACGCGGGGTACCCCGGTGAGTTCGTGTTGGAAGAATACATTCCAGGGGACGACGCGCAGCTGCATTCGATCACCGCGTATATTTCGCGCGGTGGAGCGGTGACCATGCTGGCGCACGCGCAGGTGGCGTTGCAAGACCACCGGCCGTCTCTGGTTGGTAACCCCGTAACCATGGTCACCTCCCCGCAGTACGACCTGTTTGAAGCTGCGGAACGGTTCTTCCAGCAGATTGATTACGAGGGGTTCGCGAACTTTGACGTAAAAGTTGATCCGCGCACCGGCACGCCGTATTTTTTGGAACTCAACCCGCGGATTGGTCGCAACAGTGGTTACGTCCAAGGTGGGGGCGTGAACGCGATGGGTGTGTTCGTGGACGACGTGATTCACGGGCGTCGCGGCGGCAGGAAAGTGGCGCAGCGGGAGCTGATCTACTCGCTGGTCCCCCTGTCGATTGCGCAAAAGCATCTGCACAACCCGCAGCTGCGGGCGCGGTTCAAGCAGCTTCGTCAGCAGCGGAAAGTGTTTAACCCACTGCGTAATCCGCGCGAGAAACTGCTTGCGCGCGACGCTTTCTTATTGGCACGTGACCTGCACCTGCAGAAAGTGTTCCACGACTACCCGCCGGCCGAACTTTAGCTGCTAGGCCTCGGCCGTTAAGCGGCGGAACCCGCGTGGCCCACGAAGGTAAGTGTCCTAGCCTTGCGCGTAACCAGTGGTGCTGCGTGGCCCGCGATAGGTGGGGCTGGTTTACTCACCGGGGTGGCCGGCGAAGGATTCCGAGCGGTAAACGATGGCGCTCCCGGGGGTGAACGCGCCGTCCCACTGCGCCAGAACCTCAACTGCATCACTTGGGGTCGGCTGCTCGGTTTGCCCAAAGTTAACGCTCACGCACAGGCCGTTATCGTGGCTCATGGTCAATACGTCACCGTCCCACTGCACCTGCACGGGCAGGCCCACTACAACCTCGGTGGAGCGCAGGGCAATCAGCTGCCGGTACCATTCGAGCATGCGGTTAGCCCGCTCATCGGTGGGTGCGGGCCAATCCAGTTTGGAATCCAGGAATGTTTGCCGACTCGTCGGGTCCGGCACCTGCACGTCCTTCCCATACAGCTGCGCCCAGCCGTGAGCAGAGAACTCTTTTTGCCGCCCCTGCCGCATCGCCTGCTTCATCTGCTCGTCATCTTCTTGGTCAGAAAAGAACAGGAACGGCCCCTTCGAACCCCATTCCTCGCCTTGGAACAGCATCGGGGTGTACGAGCTTAATATCACCAGTGCCGCCTGGGCGGCTAACTGGGCATCCGACAGGACTCGTGAGGGCCGGTCGCCCAACGCCCGGTTCCCCACCTGATCGTGGTTCTGACTAAATGCCACAAATCGGGTGCGGTCCACGGAATCGTCAACGGGATGGCCCCACACTTGCCCGCGGAAAGACGAGTACGTTCCCGCGTGGAAAAACACGTTCTCAAACGCGCGTTTAACCGCTTCACGCTGCGCAAAGTCAGAGTAGTACCCCTGCGACTCCCCAGTGAACAAACTGTGTAGGCTGTGGTGCAGGTCGTCGTCCCACTGCCCGTCCATTCCTAAACCACCCCTGTCGGTTGGGGTCACCATTTTCACGTCGTTGAGGTCCGATTCGGCAATTAGCGTGAGCGGGGCACCCAGCTGCTGCTCCAACTGTTTTACCCGGTCGGAAAGCTCCGCGAGGAAGTGCTTATCCGAATCGTCAACGAGGGCGTGTACCGCGTCAAGACGCAAGCCGTCCACGCCCATTTCCTCAAGCCAATAAACTGCGGTATCCAGCAAAAACTCCCGCACGTGAGTGCGATTGCGGCCATCTAAGTCAAAAGCGGGCCCCCACGGGGTCTCATGCTTTTGCGAATAGTAGTCCGCAAGTTGCGCAATGTAGTTACCGACGTTGCCGAAGTGGTTTAAAACCAAATCCAAACACACTGCCAAGCCGAGTTCGTGGGCGGCCTCAATGAAGCGGCGCATGCCATCCGGGCCTCCGTAGGGCTCGTGCACCGCCATCAGTGACACCCCGTCGTAACCCCACCCGAACTCCCCGGGGAAGGGGGCGACCGGCATCAGTTCCACCACCTGCACGCCCAGTTTGGCTAGGGCAGGCAGTTTCTCAATCGCCGCGTCAAACGTGCCCTCAGGGGTAAACGTCCCCACGTGTAGTTCGTAAAACACCTTTCCCAACAGGGTGAATCCAGCCGGCTCTGGCCGCTGCCCCGGATCCCACTGCTGGGCGGGCCCATGAACCCCATCGGGCCGGCGCAATGCCCGCGGATCCGCAACCGGATCCGCCCCGTCCACACTGTAGGCGTAGCGCGCGCCCGCAGGCCCTGCCCGCTCAGAGAACCACCAGCCGTGCTTGTCCGCATACATGTCGTAGCGGTACCCATCCAGCACTAACTCCACCGTCTTCGCTTTCGGGCAGTAGACGGGGACGCGGCTGCGTTCTAACTTATTGCTCATCGGTAAGATCCTCTCGAACTAGTACGGCAACTGGTTCCCCACCGAGCACATCGCGGATCAGCGTCTGCCCACCTTCGAGCACAGAACCACCCCCGAGCGGCTCCCACCGGCCCGGTGGTAGCAACACGGTGGCGTCCTGCCAGCCCCCCAGCCGCGTGAGGGAAACCTCTAGCCGCTGCGCTAGCAGCAGCACTGCGGGCTCGTCATCCAAACACCGGGCGAACGCGATGCAGTGACCCGACGATGCGGGGAGGGGCTCGTAACCCGCCCGGTCTGACGCGAATACTTCCTGCAGACGCGCCCGCAGCCGCACCAGCTGCGTGGTCAGCGCTAACTTGCGCGCATCTATCGTGTCTGCGTGCGTATCGAGCGCGCGCAGGGCCTCAAAATCTACTGGCCGCCGGTTGTCGGGGTCCACCAGGGACGTACTCGTGATTTCACTGCCCTGATAAATATCCGCCACGCCAGGTGCCATTAGCTGCACCGCCTTGTTGACTAGAATCAGGTTGTTCACCACGTCGCGCGTCGATTCGAGCCATTCATCCAACAGGGTCACGGTCTGCTCGTTTTCAATGATTTGCGTGGCAAAGTCCAGGAACTCCTGCTCCCGCTCCTCATGCGCGTTTGTCCAGTCGGTCCACTCTTTTTGCTCTCGAATTGCTTTGATGAGGTACTGGCGCAGTCTCTGCGGGGTGATCCGGTCGGTGTCCGCCCAGGTGCCGACGATGGTTTGCCACATGAGGTTCTCCGCGCGCCCATCCACGCGGGCGGGGCGGAAGTGTGCGGACACGTGCCGCAGCTGGGTCAGCACCGCCACCCACTCGTCTGCTTTTTGCGACAGGACACTGATGCGTGCCCGTACGTCTTCGCTGCGTTTCGTGTCGTGCGTGGAGCCGCACGTCATGGTCGCTGGCCAGTTCGAGGCCAGGTGCTGGCAGAACGCGTGGAAGTGGTCTAGGTCCAAGCCGAATACGTCTGGTGCGCCCCCCACTTCGTTTAGGCTCAGCAGGTGTGTCCACCGGTAGAACGTGGTGTCTTCCACGCCCTTGGCCTGCACGGCTCCGCACACTTGTTGGAACCGGATAATCACCTCTTTGCGTCGCGGATCCGTGGGGATCAATCCTGCGGATCCCACTTCGTCCCCGAGCACGAGCGCGACAATCACGTCCATCGTGTCACTGAGGTCGTCGTCGAGTTTCTTGCGCGCCACCGCCGCGGTATGCTCCACGACCTCACGGGAAATCTGCGGGGGATTCTGACCGGGCACCACGTACGCGCGGTAGCGGTCCATGTCAATCACCAGTTGCCGCAGGCAGTCCACGAGCCCGCGGAACGTGTGGTCACGCAACCGCACGTCTTCTTGACAGATCCCCCAAATGACCGAGCCGAGGCGGCGGATTTCTGCCGACAGTGACGTGTCGACGATCTGGGATTTCGCGGCCGCCGTCATGGCTTTCAAATCGGATGGGGAATCACCGGCGATCTCACTCATCACCGCCCCCATCGGCATGAGGCCACGCGGTTCCACGTTCAAAGCGTGAATCCGCCACGCCGTGTCGTAACCGGTGGTGCCGGCTACCGCCCAATCAGCCGGTAGCGTCTCGTCGCCCTCCAAGATTTTTTCCGCAACGACCCACGCGCCCCCGGTCGCGTCCCACAGGCGGTTGAAATATTCCCGAGGGTCCGCGAGCCCATCCGGGTGGTCCACGCGGAACGCGTCTATGAACCCGCGGTTGAACAGGTCGATCAGCAGTGCGTGCGTGGCGTTGAACACTTCTTCGCGTTCCACGCGCAGCCCCGCGAGGGTACCCACGTCAAAGAAACGCCGGTAATTCAGCTCTTCGGAACTGACTTTCCAGTGCGCCAACCGGTAGTGCTGGCGTTCCACAAGGACGGCGAGGGGCAGCGACTCCGTGCCTTTCGCAACGGGGAACACGTGGTCGTAGTACTTGAGTACCCACTGGGGGCCGTACTGCGGCTCACTGGGAATCACCATTTGGGTGAGTTCCAGTTCTTGATCCGACAGCACCTGGCCGATGCGCTTACCTAAGATCGGCATGAGGATGGGGGAGTCTAACTCTACGTCAAACCAGTGTTTGAACGCGGAATCAGGCCCGTGTTTAAGCACCGACCACATGGGTTTGTTATGCCAAACCGGGGTGGGCACTGCCATGTGGTTGGGCACCACGTCGACCACCAGGTACATGCCGAGTTCGTGCACGCGGTTCGCGAACGCCTCGAACCCTTCCCGCCCACCCAACGGAGTAGAAACGTGCGTGTGGTCCACCACGTCGTAGCCGTGAGTGGAACCTGGGGCGGCTTGCAAAATGGGGGAGACGTACACGTCCGTTATCCCCAGGTCCGCCAGATAATCTAAGGTCTTAGTGGCGGCGGCGAAATCGAACTCGGGCGTCAACTGCAGCCGGTAGGTCGTCACCGGGGTGCGCCGCTCAGCGCGGGGTAAATGCGGGTGTTTAGTACTCACTTCTTGTCTCCTTCGCGGCAGCTGCGCAGCACAATCATCGACCGGGCGGTCACATGCACCGACCCATCAGCCCCGTAGGTCGCCTCGTCAGCGTCGTTTGCGGTGTTTATACACGTGTGCCACTCGTGCCCATACGTCTGGTCTGGGAGCTTGAACTCAATCTCTTCAGGGGCGGCGTTAATGAGCAGGAGGAAATCGTCGTCCACAATGCTCCGCCCCTGCTCGTCTGGCTCGTGGATGCCTAAACCGTTGAGGAAAATCATGGTTGAACGCGCCCACGCTTGCTCCCATTCCTCATCCGTCATGTGCTGCGCCCCCGGGGTGAACCATTCGATTTCCCCCAGGTCAGATTCCCCACCGCGACGGGGAGCACCAGCGAAGAAACGGCGTCTTCTAAAAACAGGGTGGTGGGCGCGCAACTGCACCACGCGGTCTGCGAACTCCAGGAGTTGTTCCTGTTCCTCAGACAAATTCCAATCTACCCAAGCCAGCTCATTATCCTGACAATACGTGTTGTTATTGCCCTGTTGGGTGCGGCCCATTTCGTCTCCATGCGAAATCATTGGCACCCCTTGGGACACCATGAGGGTAGTTAGGAAGTTTCGGTGCTGACGCAACCGCAGTGCCCGAATCTGCTCGTCATCCGTTGGCCCTTCTGCCCCGCAGTTCCAAGACCGGTTATTGTCGTTCCCATCGCGGTTATCTTCCCCGTTGGCTTCATTGTGCTTCTCGTTGTAAGAAACCAGGTCCCGCATCGTGAACCCGTCGTGAGCGGTGACGAAGTTAATCGACGCTATCGGGGTGCGTCCAGAGTGGGCGTAAAGGTCCGCAGACCCCGCGATGCGGGAAGCGAACCTAGGCAGGGAAGAGAACTCGCCGCGCCAAAAATCGCGGACCGTATCGCGGTACTCCCCGTTCCACTCGGTCCACAGCGGCGGAAAGCCCCCCACCTGGTAGCCACCCTCACCAATATCCCACGGTTCCGCAATGAGCTTCACCTGGGAAATAATCGGATCCTGATGGATCAACTCGAAAAACGCGGACAGGCGATCGACCTCATGGAACTGCCGGGCCAAAGTGGACGCCAAGTCGAAACGGAACCCATCCACGTGCATTTGACTCACCCAGTAGCGCAGCGAATCCATAATTAACTGCAAAACCGCCGGTGAGCTCATCAGCAAGGAATTCCCAGTGCCAGTCGTGTCAAAATAGTGCGCCTTGTCGTCGTCCACAAGCCGGTAGTACGCGCTGTTATCAATGCCGCGCATCGACAGGGTAGGGCCCATGTGGTTACCTTCCGCGGTGTGGTTGTACACCACGTCCAAGATCACCTCTATGTCCGCGTCGTGCAGGGTCTTAACCATTTGTTTGAACTCCTGCACTTGCTGCCCGTCGTTGCCGTACGCCGCGTACGCGTTGTGGGGTGCAAAGAACCCAATCGTGTTGTACCCCCAGTAGTTCGCCAACCCTTTTTCTTGCAGGTGCGAGTCATTCACAAACTGGTGGCACGGCATCAACTCCACCGCGGTGATCCCCAGTTTCTTCAAGTGTTCAACCACCGCGGGGTGGGCCATCCCAGCATAGGTGCCACGCAGTTCCTCAGGCACATCCGGATGGTTAATCGTCATGCCTTTCACGTGCGTTTCGTAAATAACGGTGTTGTGGTATTCGTGGGCGGGCGCGCGGTCGCGCCCCCAGTCGAAAAACGGGTTGATAACCACGGACAGCATCGTGTCGGGCGCGGAATCTGCGTCGTTTCGTTCATCCGGGTTGTCGAAGTGGTACGAATACAGGGACTCGGCGGGTTTAACTTCGCCGTCGATCGCTTTTGCGTACGGGTCGAGTAACAGTTTCGACGGGTCACAGCGGTGCCCATTTTGCGGGTCGTACGGCCCGTACACGCGGTACCCGTAGCGTTGGCCGGGTTGGATTCCCGGGATGTAGGTGTGCCACACGTCGGCATCTACTTCGGTGAGGGCAATGCGTTGCTCAACGCGGTTTTCATCCAGCAGGCACAGTTCAACTTTTTCTGCAACAGACGAGAATAAAGCGAAGTTCGTACCGGATCCGTCGAAGGTAGCTCCGAGTGGGTAAGGTTCTCCAGGCCATATCTGCATATTTCTACACTGCCAGATTTATTTGGGTTTTACCTGATTATCAGCTTGCGTTTCGGGTAGGCCCCACAGGTGAGCTTCCTGCAGTTCCACTTCCACCAGGTCACCGGGCAGCACCCCCTCGTCCCGACCGGTCGCAGCGTAGACGACGCCCGCTTCGGTTTCTATGCTCGTGAGGAAGTGGTTGCCTCGATAAGTATTTTTCAGCACTTGCCCCACGTTCCCGTGCAGACCGTGGCGTGCGCTCGCGTTCGTGCGGTGGATCCTTACTGCGTTCTCGTATCCGCACACCAGCACGGGATGCGTACCGGTTGGAGCCGCGGCCGTGGGGATCGTGATGCTTTGCCCCAGAAGCGTTCCACGCGCACTGCATTGTCCCCACGAGTCCGTTTTGATAGTGGCTTGCATCTTGAGGAACGTGCGTGCTCCCATATGGCGAGCAATATTCGCGGTTGCGGGGTAATCGTGAATGTCCTCCGGGTAATCATCTTGCAAGAGTTCGCCAGCTTCGAGGTAAATGATGCGTGTGGCTAAGCTCATGGCCTCCCGAATATCGTGGGTGACGTACAGGGTGGCGCAATTCATGCGGGTATGGACGCGGGCGATTTGGTAGCGCAGAGAGCGGGCGGCCATGGTGTCCACGTGGGCGAGGGGCTCGTCGAACGCCATCACCAGGGGCCTGCGCACGAGGGCCCGGGCGAGCGCTACTTTTTGCCGTTCCCCCGTGGATAGGTGCCGCGGATACCGGTGCGCCAAATGGTCGATTTCCATGCTGGTGAGCGCCACCGCCACTTGCTCGCGGGGCGTGGAATCGGCGCGTTCGGTGGACACGGCGAACGCGACATTCTGCTCGACTGTCATGTGCGGAAACAGCCCCGCATCATCCATCACCAGGGAGGTTTGGCGCTGTTCCGGAGCGCGTTTAGTGACGTCGCGGTCTCCGATTACGATGCGGCCGTTAGACACGCGTTCCAACCCGCAGATAGTGCGCAGTAGCGTGCTTTTCCCAGCGCCCGCAGGGCCGAGCACGGCGACGAACTCACCGGGGTCCACGCGCAAAGACAGGTGCAGCAAGCTGCGGCCACGGCGGTTTACTCGAACGTTCTCCAGGTACAACAGGCTCATTGTTTCTTTGCAGCTCCTATTCTGGTAACTCCCCACGTGAGCATCACCACGGTTCCCACCGCGAGCAGTACGGTCGCCAGCGAAGTCCCCGCTTGCGCGTAAGCCGAGTGATCCACCATTGCGTACAAACGCGGAATTAACACGGGTACTTGCGGGGAGGTAACCCAGATGAGCGGCGCAACCATCACCGTGGACAGGGCAACGACGATTGCAGTACCACCCACAGTAAAGAACCGAATGCGCGGGAGCACGCACGCGGCGATTGCCCGCCACTTTGAAGCCCCCAGCACCCGCGCAGTCGTTATTACCCGCGGGTCAATGGTCGCTACTGTGAGCCTCACGAGGGCGTACACGACTGGGATGGATAGGGACGCAAATGCCGCCAAGATAACCAAGGTTGCGCCCACCTGGGAGGTGGGAAAAGCCAGTGGGGAACGCGGGCCGTAAGCAAACGCGAGCGAGGTGCCGATCGTAGCGCCCGGAACCATGAGCAAACTAGCGAACAGGACATCCACAACGGTTCTAAACCGCTGCTGTGCCAGCAGCCCAATCCACGCTACCAGTGCGGCCACCAGCAAAGCTACTAACGCCAGTAGCACAGTAGTGATGATCTCACTCACCCGGTGGCCGCCGCCGTGCTGGGCCAAAGCGAGTATCAAACTTATTTCGACCAAACCCACCAGAGCAACGCCGACGGTCGGCACCGCCCGAACACCTTTGGGAGTACCCACCGGTCTAGACGGCACCGCATTCAAAGACCACCGTAACCGGCGCAACCACCGGGTGAACTCCGGTTCCAAATGACGCACCAGCCCCGCAGCCACCAAAAGCACCAGCAGACACGCAAACCCGAGCACTAACGCGAGCAGGGCCGCAGTGCGCTGCGAACCAAACCCCGAAATTTGCAACCACAGTAGCATCCCCACGTGGTTCACATCTGCCCCCACAACCGAAGGGGTGAGCGGATCCGAAATCGTGAACACGAGCGTGAGCAACATAGCAGGGAGGCAACCCAAAAACAGTTGCCGCCCATAGGCGAGCCGCGCCAAGCGGAACCCGCGAACCCCAAGCATACGGGCAGCATCCACCACCCGCTCATCCACCGACCCCAAAGCCAACCGAGCAAAAAAGTAAGCCAGCGGCACGTACGCAAACAGGGAGGCAACAATAAATAAAGGCAGGCCCCGCAGCAACGCGTTACTGGGTGACGTGCGCACCCACGCGCCCGCAGGTCCAATAGCCGCGCGGATCAACGCGGCGTGAATAAACGGCGGAAACAAAACCGGCAAAAGGATCAGCGCGTCCAAGCAAGTACGCATTCGGTTCGAAACCCACCGGCTCCCCAGGGCAGCGCCCGCACCCAACACTGCCGCACAAACTGCAATCGCAAAACAAACCCCAAGCGAAGTGACCGCGGACCTAAACACCAACCCGGTAGGAAACCGCAGGCCCTCCCGCCCCGGCGCTAAAGCAGTGAACAGCAAAGCGCCAAACGGAACCACGTAAACAAAAACCAGCGTGGCAGCCACAACCCCCACCGCGCCCACACGCACCGTTGCCCGGCCCACTCGGACACAACTACTAACGAATGACACCACCTCGGATCACCCACCCAATCGTTCCAACTCGAACCAGCTGAGCCACCCGTCGCGCTCGCGGCTAGCCCGGTTTGGGGAAATATCGTAAACCCGGTAGTGCGCAGTTTGTAAAACTGTGCTTAAAGAAGCTGGGTAACCTTCTCGCACCGGTGTTTGCCCAGCAGAAATGACGATGCGCTGCCCTTGCTCGGACGTGAGCCAGCGCAAAAACGCGCGGGCATGCGGGTCATTACGCGCTCCCTCCAGAACGGCCCCGCCCCCAACCTCGAACGTGGTTCCTTCGATGGGAACGCGTTGAAGAAGTGGCCGCTTCGACGTGCTTGCCTCCCGGCAGTACGGGGAAAACGAAATGGCAACCGCAGCTTCTCCCAGTGCGGCTACGGATGCGGGGGAGGTACCGGAGTTCGTCCACCGCCCGACGTTGTCGTAAATGCGGTTCAGGTGCGGCTTTGCCCGGCCCTCAAACGAAGCACTGATAGCCAGCAGCGCGCGATACCCCGTGCCGGACGCCAGTGGGGAAGGGGCCGAGATCCATCCGGCGAACTTCGGGTCCTCCAAATCCACCCACGATTTGGGGGTGGGCAGGTGGTTGCGCGCTAGCACCTGCGGGTTGTAACACACGGTGAGCATAGACGCGTAGATTCCGACCCAGTGCGGGGTTTTGAATCGCGCGGGGATACGTTCGGTGCTGTCCACGCGGGCGAGGAGATTTTCGTGGGCCGCCACTTCGTAGTTCTCTGCCGGGCCTCCAACCCAAATGTCGAACTCGCGCGCACCTCCCACGCGCACTCGTGCAAGCGCTTGCGCTGTCGGTAGACGCACAAACCGGGTTTGCACCCCAGTTTCCCGTTCGAATGCGCGCACCCACGCTTCGCACACTCCCTCCTCATTAGAACAAAGCACATTCAAAGAAGGGAGACTGCACGCCGCCAGTGAGCACGTGACCAACATTAGGCTGATCGCGCACAGCAGCCCGAGCAACCGTTTCCAGTGAAACGGTTTGGGGCCCGCAAGCACAGTGATGGAATAAGTGCGCATACTATACAGTTTAGGGTTTGATTTAGGGAGCGTGAATTACTTGAGGCCCGCCGCACCCGGTGGGTGAAGGCAGGCCTCAAGTGAAAATAAGCTCTAGCGCTCCTGGGCGGCTTTAACCGCTTGTTGCCGGGCCATGAGTTTCTTTTCAGAACGACCCACGATAGCGAACAATAGGACGGTCAAAATCGAGAACGCGATGAAAATAATGAACGTCACGTTCCACCCGAAGTTGTGAACGATAATCCCCACGCCGGTGGAGGCCAAAGTGGCGCCCAACAGGTAGCCGAACAGGCCGGTGAAGCCCGCGGCGGTGCCCGCAACGTTGCGTGGGGACAAGTCGATTGCCTGCAGCCCAATGAGCATGACTGGGCCGTAAATGAGGCCGCCAATCAGACCCACGAACGTAATGAGAATCCACATTGGAGTGCCAACGGGGGAAAGCCAGTACGCGAGAATCGCCAACGCGGTTGCGACCGTGAAGAATATGCCCGCGCCACTGCGGTAGCCTTTGAAGACTTTGTCGGACATCCACCCGCACACGAGGGTGCCGAGAATGCCGGCTAGTTCGAACGCGGCGAAACCAGCGAGCCCGGAACCGATTTCGGCGTGGTGCTGCTCCGCCAGGTATACGGAAATCCAGTTGAGAACCCCATAGCGTAGTGCATAGACGAACACGTTTGCAACCGCGAGCATAACGATCGTGGGGTTGGTGAGCACGTGCTTGAAGATCATTTCTTTTGCCGACAGTTTCTGCGGGTCTTTGATCTCCACTTTTGCTGGGTCGTTGCGGTATTCCTCAATGGTGGGAAGACCCACTGATTCAGGGGTGTCGCGGATAACGAGGAATGCGAATAGGGCCACTACGAG
This sequence comes from Gleimia hominis, assembly GCF_032085515.1. GTDB lineage: Bacteria > Actinomycetota > Actinomycetes > Actinomycetales > Actinomycetaceae > Gleimia > Gleimia hominis. The sequence continues at coordinate 1,531,020 of NZ_JASXSX010000001.1, read as the reverse complement.
CGCGACCACGGCGGGGAGCCAGAATGCGGCGCGCCAGTTGTTGGAAGTCCAGGACAGGCCGACACCAATGATGAACGGAAGTGCGCCCGCACCCACGTTGTGCGCCGTGTTCCAAATGGAGGTTTTCCACCCGCGTTCGTTTGTGGAGAACCAGTGGACGAGCACGCGGCCGCACGGGGGCCACCCCATGCCTTGGAACCAGCCGTTGAGGAACATGGCGGTGGCGAACAAGCCAACGGTCGCGGTGATCCACGGTACGAACGCAACCAGCAGGTTCATTACCGCAGAAAGTGCGAGGCCAATGGGGAGGAAGTAGCGGGCGTTCGCGCGGTCCGAAACCATTGCGGAGAAGAATTTTGACAACCCGTAGGCGAAGAGCACGGCGTTTGCGATTATTCCGATACCGATTTTGTCGATCCCAGTATCGTTCATGAGCAGCGGTGCGATCGCTGAAATGTTGTTGCGAATCAAGTAGAAACCCGCGTACCCGAAGAAGATTCCCATGAATACTTGGAATCGTAACCGGGGGTAGAGCCGGTTAACTTCTTCTTCTGGTTTCCGCGGGGCGGGTTTCGGCGCTGCAAGCCAGCTGAGGGCAGATCCGGACGCCATGCGAACTCCTTTGTGCGAATAATGTTAATGGTTTACATTCACACTCTGGTATACGCGCGCCGCCCAGGTCCGCTGTGGCGGTAACAGTTGGTAACAGCCCTGTTACCGAACGTGTGGCGCCCTGAATATAGCTTGAGGGAAACTTTCATGCCACAACGGATACAAACGCGCGCCAACTACGATTTAGCCGCTTGATTGGTTCGCCGTGACAAGGGATGCGGTGTATACCCTGCAGACAAATCAAGGCACGCGAGTGAGCATGGATGTATGAGTGAGATTGATAAGGCCACGGTGTGGGCGATGGCGAAAACCATGCACCTATTCGCGTTCGTGAAATACCTGAGCGACCTCGACAACGACCCAGCACCCTCAGCAGCGGACCAGCAGATCGCCGCGTATCTGCGAGAGTTCATGACAACCAATCCGGGCGTCCTGCTCAGCGACAAGTAGGTATTAGTCCTTGCAGTAGTAGTCACGTTCGTACCCGTCTGCATCCAGCGGCAGGCCTTGCGCCCATGCTGGGAGTGTGGACCGTCGGCGACGGTGAAACCTGAATCTGTGGGTTCGTCGATGACGATTTCGTCGTGAACGTGCATCACAATCCGGTGGACACCGTGAGTTCGTTGAGTACGGCTACGACGGCTGGCCATCTCACACGTACTTAGGGAAATGAGATAGAACTACACCATGTAAAGACGTACTTAGGGAAATGAGATAGATTTACACCATGGAAAATAACACCATGAAAAGGACCAGGTCAATTTTCGCGGCAACCGTAATAGCAGGCGCAGTCGTGTTCACGTCGGCGTGCGGAAGCAGTGAGCAGCCCCAGACATCGCAGACCGAAGCGAGCCAAACCGAAGCGAGCCAAACCGAAGCACCCACTCAGGACAGTTCGAGCAGTTCAACCGAGGGCGCACCCGGCAGCAGCAACAGCGAAGAATCTAATGTGAAAGCTGACTACGCATCATTCCCCAAAACTTCTTCAGGGGAGCCATTGAAATTCTCAGGCAATGTGATCACTGTTCCTGAAGGCTGGACCAAGGGGCCGCGGAGCGCCGCTGGAAAGAAATGGCAGGGCGTCTATGATTCAAGCGCGTCTTCTCCCAAGGGGCGGATCAAGCTGACACACGCCTACAACAGCCACAGCCAGCCTGATATTGCGATTGCTGAGCTAGTGACAACCGGGGACGTCGAAGGCGTCTACGGAGATAAATTCAAGGTTGTTGGGAACGACAACAATGCCAAAATCAAGGGCTCAGACAAGGCCATCATCACCGACTTTAACTACGAAGCGGACAATGGTGAGTCGATGAGGGGCCGGTGGATTGCGTTCCGGGATCCTGCGCGCAATTCTGTGGCGGTCGTCGAGATCACAGGGTTCACCTCGTTCCTCACCGACGATCTTGTGAAGACGATCACCGATAGCATCGAAGTGCAGCACTGAGGCTCTCACGGACATCTTGCGAACGTGGACAGCATCGGCGGCTGTGTACCTTCTCTTGAATTTCGTCTTGGGTTTGGTGCTTTCGACTGGAACGGGCGAAGTGTTCCTGATCTGTTCGCTGATTGCGGCGATGACAGCTGCGGTCGTGCAGCTGTACTCAATAGACTGCGGGCCGGTGCGACGCACTTTGGCCATACTGGGTGCTCCGCTCCTTCTGTGGCTGCCGGTGCCTGCGCGGTCATCATCAGCTCGTGGGCTATATGGCAGTCTAGTGCCAGGGACTGAAGACGTCGCTTCCGTTCGGCCCAACACTCTTGATTGGCACCGCAGCTGTTTCTATCGTTGCAGCGGTGTGAAGGAAGGATGAGAGATGGACAACACGGTACAGCTGTCAGCTGCCGAAGCTCCAGGGTTTCTGTGGCTGCTGGGCGAGTTTCCGATCCTGTGGATCAGCGCTCTCATCTTCATTGTGGTCATTGCGCTGTTGATGCGCAGCGTCATCAGGCTGCGCACGGGAACCAAACCCACAGGCTCGACGCGCGACTTCGACCTGGACGGTGAAATCGTCGCCGCTCATCTGCGGATGGAGAACTCGCCGTTCATGGACGAAGTAGGGACGCGAATGAAGGCGAGTATTGCGATTGCTGTCCGCGACGGAGGCAGGACAGTGGTGTTCACACCGCCGGAGGAGTGGATGGCCAACTTCCACGGCAAGATCCAAAAGGCGTTCGGAGCGGGTGGGCCGTTCATCCCAGGACTCGATGTCCCAATCGGGCAGATAGTCAGCAGACGTGCTGAACCGCCGGTGCCGGTGAAGGCCAAGCGGACGGGACCACGAACCTACGACTGGTACGTGATCTGAAGCCTGCGCGCAGGAGGCATGCTCCGCCTCGGCGGCCCACTGACTGAACGCCAGTTCAAGCACAACGTGTCAGAATGAGCGCATGTCACGGATGCACCGCTCACACTCGCCTCGCAAGCTTCGGTTCCCGCTTGTTCCGCACCGAGCGGCGGCGAAACTTGCGCCCGTGAAACCGCAGCAGCACCAGCAGTCGCACAACATTCGGGCGATCGCGTTCCACCCGGAGGGCTGTCTCTCGCCCATGGAGGAGTCGAACCGTCCACGTAGACCGCCAACCCGCGTACGCGGTCCCGTGTTTCCCCCAAGTCGCGCGCCAGTTTCACGTCATTAGCGTCGCTCGCGCCCTGCAAGCCCCTGTATCCAACCTGATACGGTCTGCGAGCGGGCGGTGGTTACCGGCGCGGTTCTGTGCCGGCAACGAGGGCGTACCCGCGGTTACGCACGGCCACGATGTGCGCATCCAAGGCTGCGTCGGTGAGCTTTTTGCGCAGGCGGTAAACCGTGGTTTTGACCATGTTCCGACCCCCGTAGTGCACGGTGGTGTTCCACACTTCGTTGATGAGTTCGCGCACGCTCACCAGTTCGCCACCACGGCGCATGAGGGCTGCGAGGAGGCGAGTTTCAGTTTCACTTAAAGCCAGGCGGGTGCTGCCCACCCAAGTGTTCGACCCGGTGTCTATCCGGAGATTTCCCATAGTGAGCTCATGTGCCGCGCCCGCGGGGTCTTGGTTTCGGGCCAGTAGATTGCGGGCGCGTAGCGCTAGTTCGCGTGGGGAGAAGGGTTTGACCAGGTAGTCGTCCGCTCCGGCTTCGAGACCGATGATCCGGTCTGTTGATTCTCCCAGGGCAGTCAGCATGAGGATTGGCACGGGGGCTTGTGCCCGCATGCGTTTGCACAGGGTGATCCCTGAAATGTCCGGCAGCATGAGGTCTAGGATCACGAGGTTGAATGCGTGCCTGCAAAACTCAAGCCACGCATTGTGCCCGTCTGTTGCTTCGAGGCTGGCGATGCCTTCGGTGGAGAGGGCGAACGTGACGATTTGCCGGATTTGAATTTCATCGTCCACCACGAGTGCTAGCGGTTCCACCAGCGCCTCCTATTCATGGGGTTGCGGGGGAGTAGTATCTGCATGAGGGTCCCGCGGCCGGTGAGTGTGTCTATGCGCAGCTGCCCGCCGTGGCGTTCAACGATCAACTGGACAATGCTCATACCTAAACCGTAGCCGGCGCGAGTGATGTAGCGCGCGGTCCCCTGTGGGGAAGACGTGAAGGAGCTAGTGGTGCTGGTAGCGCTAGCGTCTGTAATTGGGGCTGCGCGTACAAACGGGGCGACGATTCGTTCGCGTTCATGCGGGGTCATGCCCGCCCCCTGGTCTGCGACTTCAATGATCGCATGCGTTGGCGACTGGTAGGTGCGCACTGTTACGGGGGCGCCCCCACTGTGGCGGACCGCGTTGTTAAGAAGGTTCAAAACCAGTTGCCGCAAAAGTGCTTTGTCGGCGCGGATTCTGAGTGCCTGCCCGGGGTCCGTCACTTCAATGGGGGTGTCCGTGATTAACCGCAGTTCGTTTGCGCTTGCCCGCACGAGTTGGCGCAAATCCAGTGGCTGGGTTTGGATTTGGAAGTTCTTTGATTGGAGGCGCTGGTTCGTTAGGAAGTCTTCCGCCATGGCGCTGATGCGCGACACGTTGTCGTCAATGGTGTGCCACAACTGCCGTTGTTTTTCGGAGAAGTTAGATGAGTTACTGGCGATTAGCTCTAATGATCCTTGGATGAGTGCGAGCGGGGTGCGGATCTCGTGGGTTAGGATCTGTGAATTATCTAACTGTGCGGGGACGTGCTTGCTGTGGTGGAGGATACGTATGCGTCGGCGGTTTGGAGGCAGCGTCGGGCTCGCTATTATCGAGGAAAGTAGGCGGTTTACCCCGAGCGTGCACGCGGCCCCGAGTATAAAACCGGTGACCACCAGCAGGACATTAGTTACCATCGTCACTTCCTTTTATATTGGCGCCAACCTCGAGTGTAGCTGCCCAGTTTTGCCAAATGGATTTTTCTCAAGTAAAGTTTTCTACGCGCTGCTAAGCGGCGCGTTTTATTTGCGGATGTGGCTCAGTTGGTAGAGCATCACCTTGCCAAGGTGAGGGTCGCGGGTTCGAGTCCCGTCATCCGCTCGGGCGATTGGCGCAGCGGGAGCGCGCTTCCCTGACACGGAAGAGGTCACTGGTTCGATCCCAGTATCGCCCACCGAATCTGTTGTTACGATAGGTTCTGAAAAATGCATAACGTGCATGTGTTACAGTTACTTTCGCGGTTACAGTAACGCAAACGCGGATGTGGATCAGTTGGTAGAGCATCACCTTGCCAAGGTGAGGGTCGCGGGTTCGAGTCCCGTCATCCGCTCCGGTCACCTCCGGGGTGACATAACCTCGGGTGGGTTGGCCGAGAGGCGAGGCAGCGGCCTGCAAAGCCGTATACACCGGTTCGAATCCGGTACCCACCTCGGGCGATTGGCGCAGGGGTAGCGCGCTTCCTTCACACGGAAGAGGTCACTGGTTCGAAACCAGTATCGCCCACCGAATCTGTTGTTACGATAGGTTCTGAAAAATGCATAACGTGCATGTGTTACAGTTACTTTCGCG
>NZ_JASXSX010000001.1:1428758-1525368 GCF_032085515.1 Gleimia hominis | reverse complement strand
AACCTCCTCGGGCGATTGGCGCAGGGGTAGCGCGCTTCCTTCACACGGAAGAGGTCACTGGTTCGAAACCAGTATCGCCCACCAGAGTGCCCCGTCGGATTTATTTCCGACGGGGATTTTTGTTTGGCGTGTAGCCGCTCGGGTTTTCTGATTAGAATAATGCTGTTGTTAATTCGTCCTGTGAATGCTCTCCCTTGATAGGAACGCTTGATTCTTTCCTGTGATGGGACTGCGGAGTTAGAGGCTCCTGGGGCCTAGCCACTCTTTGGAGTTGGGGCCCTTCAGGTTTGGGACTCTTCGGGTTCTAGCGGGCTGTGGGGGTGTGGAAAGTGGTTAGCGAGGCTCTATTGGAAACTAAGCTAGAACAAATAAGCGGTGAGGCGCTGGCTAAAATCGCCCGTGAAGAAGGACTTACGCTGCCGATAGAGCAAACTGAGCACTGGGATCGATTCGACCGCGTTTATGACCGAGAAAACTTTGGTAAATACGCGTTCTACGTAGATAACCGGTGTGCTGCGCTCATGTCTTTTACAGTTTTCGAACTGCGGGGCGTGCGTTTTTTGTGGGCAAAACGTGGGCCCGTGTGGCTTAGACGGCAGTCGCCCGACATGGAACGGACACTGCGAAAAGCCTTGATTGCCGAAACGCGCAAACGTGACAAAACAATCGTATTCATCCGCCTCCACGCCCGATACAGCAGTAAAGACACGTACGACCTAGTCCAATCCCTGCCCTACGACCACACTGTGAAAATGAAAACCATGGGTGGGCAGTGGGACCAGATTATGGGCGAACTCACCGCGTCTGCTCGAAAACGATTCCGCCGCGCAATCCGAAAAATGCGTGCAACCCCAGCTGCGCAAACAGTCGATCTGACTCAATGCACGCAAGCGAAGTTCAAACAGGTTTACGACGTCCTGGTAGAAACCGCTGACCGCGACGGATTTGGAGTGCACCCACCGCACGTGTACTGGAACATGTTGCGCACCCTAGGGGCGAAGCACGCGCGCCTATACGGCATAGAAATCGAAGGGCAAGTCGCCGCGTGGACCCTGGTGGTTATGAATGGGGACTGCGCGTGGGCGTACTACGGTGCCCACTCGGCTGCGGCGCGCAAAATTAGTGCGGCAGAATACTTAGATCTGTGGATTGGCCACCAGCTCGGCAAGGAAGGCTACGTAACGTTTGACCTCATGGGAGTCGACTCAATGAGGGTCCCGGAACTGTTCACCGTCGGGCAGTACAAACGCAGGTTCGCACGCCATGAAACGGAAGTGGATGGGGCGTGGGAAGTACCGGTGAACACTCCGGTGTACTTGGCGCTGCGTGCAGCAGCGTGGGCAAAGCGTGCGTTAGGGAGCATCAGAAACTAGGGTGTGTGAGCATCAGAAACTCGCGTTAATGAGTATCGGAAACTCGCGTTAGTGAGCATCAGAAACTAGGGCGGGGGTACCAGCCGGGGGAGCCGCGTTTTATCCCCGACCCGAACCGCGTAAACTAGGATCTGTTTGAGAATGCAGGCACGTTAACATTTAAGGAGATCCAGTGGCGCAAGACACTGCCGTAATAGATGGCGACCCCGTCCAGGTCGAACCCGGCACAACGGGGCTGGACCACTACCGGGACCGCCGCGACGTAGTGGCGATGCGAGTAGATGGCCAGGCCAAAGACCTCGCGGAAACAATCGCGCCCGGCCAACAGATTGAAGCTATCACCATCGGGTCCGAAGAAGGCCTCGCGATCTTGCGACACTCATGCACGCACGTGATGGCGCAGGCAGTGCAGGAACTTAACCCACAGGTGAACCTCGGAATCGGACCGCCGGTAACTGACGGTTTCTACTACGACTTCGGTAACGTCGAACCCTTCACTCCGCAAGATCTGAAGAAAATTGAAAAGATCATGAAACGCATCGTGAAAGAAGGGCAAACGTTTCGTCGCCGCGTAGTCACCGAAGCGCAGGCGCAAGAAGAACTGGCGGACCAGCCCTACAAGCTGCACCTCGTGGGTTCTAAAGGGCAATCCGAAGAACTCGGGGAAGGCGCGTCCGTTGAAGTGGGCGCCGGGGAACTAACGATGTACGACAACGTGCGCCGAAACGGTGACGTTGCCTGGAGTGACCTGTGCCGCGGCCCTCACGTTCCCACCACGAAGATTCTTGGCAACGGCTTTGCTCTCACCAGAACCTCAGCAGCCTACTGGCTTGGCGACCAAGCAAACGACCAACTTCAACGCGTGTACGGCACAGCCTGGCCCAGCAAAGAAGAACTGCGCGCGTACCAAACGCGGATGGAAGAAGCTGCGAAACGCGACCACCGCAAGCTTGGGAACGAACTTGACCTATTCTCGTTCCCCACAGAAATCGGCTCCGGCCTAGCGGTGTTCCATCCCAAAGGCGGGATCGTCCGCATGGAGATGGAAGAGTACTCGCGGCGGCGCCACATCGAAGCCGGATACGACTTCGTGTACACTCCGCACATCACTAAAGCGCAGCTGTTTGAAAAGTCTGGGCACCTCAGCTGGTACAAAGACGGTATGTTCCCCGCGATCAGAGTCGATGAGGAACTAGCTGAAGACGGGCACGTGAAACACGCGGGGCAGGACTACTACCTCAAGCCCATGAACTGCCCCATGCACAACCTGATTTTTGCATCCAAAGGGCGGTCATACCGGGAACTACCGCTGCGGCTATTCGAGTTCGGAACGGTGTATCGCTACGAAAAATCCGGGGTCGTGCACGGCTTGGCGCGCGGACGGGGCTTCACTCAAGACGACGCGCACATCTACTGCACGCGCGAGCAAATGAAAGACGAACTCACGTCACTGCTGCAGTTCGTGCTCGACCTGCTGAAAGACTACGGGCTGAACGACTTCTACCTGGAACTGTCCACGAAGAACCCAGATAAGTTCGTGGGTGGGGACGACGTGTGGGAAGAAGCGACACGCACCCTGCAAGACGTTGCCACCGCCTCGGGGCTAGATCTGGTGGCTGACCCGGGTGGAGCTGCTTTCTACGGTCCGAAAATCTCGGTGCAAGCCAAAGACGCGATCGGGCGCACGTGGCAAATGTCCACGATCCAACTGGACTTTAACCTGCCGGAGCGATTCGAGCTAGAGTACACTGCGGCGGATGGTTCCAGGCAGCGGCCCGTCATGATCCACCGCGCCCTCTTCGGCTCGATCGAACGTTTCTTCGCCGTACTAACTGAACACTACGCGGGGGCGTTCCCCGCATGGCTCGCGCCCGTGCAGGCACGCCTAGTTCCGGTTGCGGACGTGTTCACCAACTACGCGCAGAAAGTTGCTGACCGGTTGCGCGCCCAGGGGGTTCGCGTGGAAGTAGACGAGTCCGACGACCGGTTCGGTAAGAAGATCCGCAATGCAACGAAAGAAAAGATTCCATTCACCCTAATCGTGGGTGGAGACGACGAGGAAGCGCAAGCGGTTTCATTCCGTCTGCGGGACGGCTCGCAGCAAAACCAAGTGCCGATCGACGAGGCCGTGCAGCGGATCGTGCAGGCAATCCAGACGCGGAGTAACGATCTGTAATGCAAACGGAAAGTTTCGAAGATCTCGCGGGCGTACCCGACTGCTTCCAAAGACTGTGGACCCCGCATCGCGCGGCCTACATTGGAGGAGAGGCGAAACCTGCCTCTAAAGATGCTGCGGACTGCCCGTTCTGTGCGGCTCCGAACCTGGAGGACGAAGAATCCCTGATTGTGTTCCGGGGCGAGCGGGCGTTCGTAATCATGAACCTGTTCCCGTACAACGCGGGTCACGTGTTGATCTGCCCCTACCGTCACGTGTCGGACTACACGGATATCACGGGTGAAGAACGCATCGAAATCGGGGAGTTAACCGCCCAGGCCATGCGGGTTCTGCGGCGAAGCGCCAACCCCCAGGGATTTAACCTGGGCATGAACCAGGGCAGCGTTGCGGGCGCGGGAATCGCCGCTCACCTGCATCAACACGTGGTTCCCCGGTGGGCCGGTGACGCGAACTTCCTGCCTATTATCGGGCAGACAAAAGCGGTGCCAGAACTACTTGCTGACGCGCGAGCACGCCTGGCGGCCGCTTGGAAAGAGGAAGCCAAATAGATGCTGGGAACACACGGCAGGGGATTAGCGAAACGAGTTTTCACCGCGCCTGCACGAGCACTTGCCCGCATGGGGGTGCGGGCTAACCACGTCACCATTGCTGGCACAACGTTGACCGTGATCCTATCTGCCGCGCTGCTGGCTCCCGGCTACTGGGCGGCCGGAGCGATCTCATTGGGAGTCGTGTTATTCGCCGACTCTCTCGACGGGACGATTGCGCGGCTCACTGGGGAATCCTCACACTTTGGTGCGTACCTGGATGCCACCTTGGACCGCGTGGGGGACGGCGCCGTGTTCGGTGCCCTCGTGTTCTCTTTCACTAACCTGCCGGCCGGGTGGATGCGCACGTGGCTGCTGATCGCGGGGCTCATCACCATGGTGGGGGTCGCAACGGTGCCGTATGCGAAAGCCCGCGCCGAAGCCGAGGGGGCGCACGCGTCCGTGGGGATTGCCGAGCGCACAGACCGGCTCGTGATCGCCCTCGTTGCCGCTGGGCTCACCGGGTTCGGCCTGTCCATGTGGCTCGTTGTGATTGCGATGACGTGGCTGGCGATTGCCACCGCCATAACTGTTTTCCACCGCACCGTAGTGGTCTACCAGCAGCTCCAAGCGCGGTGATGGCGTGGACCTGACACTGAGCCTGTTCCAAGCGGCAGCTCACCTCACGGACGCCACGAGCGAAGCGGTGGGCTACCGCATTGGCCGCGCGGTTGGACAGCTAAACAACGCGTCAAATACGCAGCTGAGCCACAACCTCAAGCGCATTGATCCAACGCTAAATAAGCGGGATATACGAGAGGCCGTGGCGCGCTACCTGTGTATGTTCGCCCAAACCCCGCACCTGCACAAAATGAGCCAGGCGCAACTGGGACGCGCCGTAGACATTCCCCGCACGCACGAGTTACGGGCGCATGCGCGGCGGGGGCAGGTGATAATCGCGCTCACGCATTCGGGTAACTGGGATATGGCGGGTGCTTACGCGCACCACTACATCGCGCCCGTAGTTACAGTTGCGGAAGAACTTGCGTCGCACGCCTTGTTTGAATACTTCACCCGCACCCGCGCAGACGTGGGGATTGAAATTTTGCCTGCCCGGCACGGCATTTTTAATAGTTTGCTTGAGGCCGTAAAGAACCGGCACGTGCTGGTACCCCTGCTGGCGGACCGGGACATCACGGGACGGGGAGTGCAAGTGCAGTGGTTCGACCGCCTGGCGTTGGTGGCAGCTGGCCCAGCAGCGCTGGCGCACCGCTTGAACGCGCCCCTGTACGCCGGGTACGTTACTGGGCGTTTATACAGGGAGGGAAGCCGGCGACGCATGGGCTACCGGGTGCACCTGATTCCCGTGAAGCTCGGTGCGGACGTGGCGCAAACGAGCCAGCGGTGGGTGTCGGCCCTGGAGCCGGTTATGCGGGGTAATCCGCTAGATTGGCACATGATGCAAAAACTATTTGTTGAGGATTTGGATCTGCAGCGCCTGGAGCGAGCTCGCCGAAAAGTTCAGGAGGCGCAGTGAGAATCGGGATTGTCTGCCCCTACAGTTGGGACGTGCCCGGTGGCGTACAGTTCCACGTGCGTGATCTGGCGCAAGAACTAATGCGCCGCGGCCACGAGGTGTCTGTGATCGCGCCTGCTGAGAACGACGTTCCTGAGTTCGTCACTAGCGCCGGTGGTGGGTTTACCGTCAAGTACAACGGTTCGGTTGCGAAACTGTCGATGAGCCCCATCGCTTACCGGCGCACCGTCAAGTGGTTGCAAGCCGGCGATTTCGATGTCTTGCACGTGCACGAACCGCTGGCTCCATCGATTAACTTGATTGCGATTGCACAGGCAACCTGCCCGGTGGTGGCCACGTGCCACTCGGCAATGGAAAAGTCCCGAGCGATGGCTTGGGCCACGCCGCTGTTCGCCCCCCTGTTGGAACGCATTGACGGGCGGATCGCGGTGTCTGCGGAGGCGCGACGGACCGTGGTGCAACACCAGGGTGGGGACGCGGTGATCATTCCAAACGGCGTGTACACTCTGGCGTTCCGCCAGGCACAACCTGAACCGGCGTGGCAGCAGAGTGCGCAGCGGCCAGTGGTGAGCTTCCTCGGCCGGTTAGACGAGCCGCGCAAAGGCTTGCCCGTGCTGGTGGGGGCGTTCAACCAGGTGCTGGCGCGGCATCCGGGAGCACGGTTTTTGATTGCCGGTAAGGGGTATGCGGAGCAGGCGCGCGCAGCCGCCGCTGAACTGGGCGATAGTGTCGAGTTCCTAGGGCCAATTACCGATGCGCAGAAGGCATCGTTGTTCAGCGGGTCAACCGTTTATGTGGCGCCGCAAACCGGTGGGGAATCGTTCGGTATCGTGCTGGTGGAAGCGATGGCTTCCGGTACCGCAGTGATAGCTTCTGACATTGAAGCATTCCGCCTGGTGCTTGAGGATGGGAAGCTGGGAACCCTGTTTAGCACGGGTGATAGTCAGGCGCTGGCGAACGCGATTAACGTGGCTCTGGATGACCGGGCGCATACCCAGCGGCTGGCCCAGCTGGGGGAGCGGGCGTGCGCAAAATACGATTGGGATACGGTTACTGACCAGGTGTTGACGGTGTATGACACGGTGATTGGGTCGCGCGATCACGGTGTGCCGTCACCGACGCTGGTTAACCAGGTGCGGAACCTATTTGACCGAAGGAGCAGTATTTGAGTAAGTGGATCGCAGTGACCGCCCTGGTGGTCGTTGTGCTGATTGGGTTGTTAGTTTCTAAAGCCCGGCGGCTCGACGCGCTCCACCGGCGAGGCAATGGTGCGTACGCACTTTTGTGCCAGCGCCTGGAAGAGCGTTGGGAGCTTGCCGGTAAAGTTGCGCAGCTTTATCCACATGCTCCGCAAGTCCCTCAGCGTGCTTGCGATTTCCCCACTCAAACGAATGAATCACAGCTGAGCCGTTGGATTACCGCGGTGCGGCCCCTGCTGGAACAAAACGAGTCGAATCTGGATCAGCCCGCCACAGCCCTTTTGCAAAAACTGGACGATAATGCGCTGGAACTTCAGGTGGCCCGCCGGTTTTACAATAACGAGGTGGCTACAATTAGGCGCCTGCGGCTCAACTGGGCAGTGCGCCTATTTCATTTAGCCGGTCGCGCCCCCATGCCCGAATCATTCGACATGGACGACGGTGAGTAACGCCCGCCCGTGAATGCGCGGCAGAGCATTGCACGAAGGCGCGAGCGATCATTCTTAAAAGCCGAGTTGACGGGAGGTATTTGTCTTGTTGCAAGCAGAAAACGAGTGGCCGATTGCGCCAGACGGTTTACCGACCCGCGATGCTGCGCGCGTGATTGTCATTTCAGCAGACCACCACGTATTGTTAGTTAAAGGACACGATTTCTCTGAGCCAAATCGCCAATGGTGGTTTACTATCGGAGGTGGCCGAGAAAAATCTGAGGACGCACGGGAAGGAGCGCGACGTGAACTCTGGGAAGAGACGGGTTACGACGCCTCCACTAGCGATTTCATCGGTCCCGTAATCTACCGCGACAGCATTTTCCGGTTCGCCGATCGCGATCGCCGCCAGCGGGAGCATTTCTTCTTGCTCTATACAAGCCGCTTCGAACCCGCTAACGCCGCTTGGACAGCAGATGAGCAACGCGTGCTAGACGAAATGCGGTGGCTTCCGATTAGTCAACTTGCGCAGCTTAAAACCCCGATTTATCCGGCGCAATTACCATCGTTATTAAACCGGTGGATGGCGGATGGCTGGGATGGGAAATGCGTTACTATCGCTGTGTGAAGCAAGCATTTTAAACTTTTAAGACAGAGAGGAACATTCATGTCAGGACACTCTAAGTGGGCGACTACAAAACACAAGAAGGCAGCGATTGACGCTAAGCGCGGGAAATTGTTCGCTCGGCTTGTGAAGAATATTGAGGTTGCCGCCCGCACCGGTGGGGCAGACCCGGCCGGCAACCCCACTCTTTACGATGCGATTCAGAAGGCGAAGCGTCAGTCGGTGCCGGCGGACAATATTGACCGCGCCGTGAAACGTGGATCTGGCGAGGAAACCGGCGGGGCGAACTGGGAAACCGTGATGTACGAAGGGTACGGCCCAGCTGGGGTGGCGTTCCTAGTGGAATGCCTAACCGACAACCGCAACCGCGCGGCCTCCGCGGTGCGCGTCGGATTCACGCGCAACGGGGGGAACTTAGCTGACCCGGGTTCCGTGTCTTACCTTTTTAACCGCAAGGGCGTCATTGAAGTACCGAAGTCTGAGGGACTTACCGAGGATGACCTTTTGATGGCAGTGCTCGATGCGGGCGCGGAAGAAGTTGTGTCCGAAGGGGACACGTTCCGAATCATCAGTGAACCTCAAGACCTGGTGCCGATGCGCGAAGCGTTGCAGAAGGAAGGGATTGAATACGATTCTGCTGAATCCTCGTTTGTCCCCACCACGCTAGTGGACTTGGACTTAGAAGGGGTGAAGAAGGTGATGCGGATGGTGGATGCACTGGAGGACTCCGATGACGTGCAGAACATCTACACGAACTTCACCGCGTCCGACGAGGTACGCAAGCAACTGCAGGAAGAAGACGCGTAGGTCTTGCGAATACTAGGGATCGACCCGGGCCTCACGCGGTGCGGAATCGGTGTGGTCGATGTCGATGAAACGCGGCGGGCCACACTGGTTCACGTCGGTGTGGCCCGTTCCGATAAGAACCTCGCCACGCACTTTCGGCTGCGCAGCATAGCGGACGAAATCGATCGGGCTCTGGAACGCTTTGAACCGGAGGTCGTGGCGATAGAACGCGTTTTTGCGCAAGAAAACCTCCAGTCCGTGACCACCACCATGCAGGTGATGGGTGCGGCCATGGTGTGCGTGGGGCGGGCGGGTCTTCCCCTGGCGATTCACACGCCCTCAGAAGTAAAGGCGGCGATCACCGGTTCCGGGGTGGCGGGGAAAGCACAGGTGCAGCACATGGTTGCGCGCGTCCTCAAACTAGAAAAGCCCCCTAAACCAGCGGACGCAGCGGATGCATTAGCGATCGCAATCTGCCACGGGTGGCGCGGCAGTGGCCTGCAGGGCGCCAGCGCGGACGGGCAGTTTAACGTCACGCTTTCCGGTGGGGTGAAGGCGAAGCAGAATCTCACGCCAGCGCAGCAGCAGTGGGCGCAGGCTCTGGCGACCTCGCGGCAAAAAGGTGCGGTGGATCCGCGGTTGCGGCGACACTGATCGGCGGTTGGTAATATGGTTCGCAGTTCAGCAACTGGTTGGGAAGAGGCACACGAATGATCGCGTACATTAGCGGCGAGGTTCTGTCGGTTGGTGCTGATCACGCGGTTGTGGTGTTGAAAAGCGGGTTTGGGGTGAAAGTCATGGTGACTGCCCGCACCCTCAGCGAACTGCGGATTGGGCAACACTGCGAACTGCTCACTTCAATGGTGGTGCGGGAAGATGCGATTAGCTTGTTTGGGTTTTTAACTCAAGATGAGCGCGATACGTATGAGGTTCTTCAAACTGTGCGGGGTGTGGGGCCGCGCTTAGCGTTGGCGTGTATGGAGGCGCTCACGCCAGATGAACTGCGGGAGGCACTTGCGCAGGGCGATGAGAAGAAGCTGCAGAAAATCCCCGGGGTCGGGAAGAAGTCTGCGCAACGCATGATCCTCGACATCGCGGACAAACTTGGCCCGGTAAAGCACACGGCGGCCACGGCTCAGCCGACGCAGGTGAACGAAGACGTGGTGCAAGCCCTCGTGGGCTTGGGGTGGAGCACTTCGGTTGCTCACGCCGCGGTGGAGCAAGTAGCGGAATCGGGGTTGACGACCGAGCAGATGGTGCGGGCCGCATTGGTAAACCTGGGAGGCCATCGTGGATGAATCACAGTTCGCGGACGCAAATGTAACGGACGCGAGTGCAAGTGAGGTTGAACGCGCTGCGGAAGCAGCACTGCGGCCAAAGAAGCTCGATGATTTTATTGGCCAGCACACGGTGCGCGCGCAGCTGGACCTGGTGTTGCGGGCAGCGCAGGGCCGTGGGGTGTCGCCCGACCACGTATTGCTCGCAGGTCCTCCGGGCCTGGGGAAAACTACTTTGGCGATGATCATTGCCGCGGAAGTGGGGGCTTCATTGCGGCTTACTTCTGGTCCGGCGATTCAGCATGCGGGGGATTTAGCAGCGATTTTGTCTTCCCTTCAGGAGGGAGACGTGCTGTTCATTGACGAGATTCACCGCCTGGCCCGCACGGCGGAAGAAATGCTTTACCTGGCGATGGAAGATTTCCGCATTGACATCGTGGTGGGGAAGGGCCCTGGCGCCACTTCAATTCCGTTGACACTTCCTCCGTTCACGGTGGTAGGCGCAACTACGCGCGCCGGTTTGCTGCCCGCCCCGCTGCGAGACCGGTTTGGTTTCACTGCTCATTTGGAGTACTACGCGGCCGATGAGTTGCAGCAAGTGGTGCGCCGGTCCGCTGGCCTGCTGGGCGTGCAGGTCACAAAGGAGGCACAGGCGGAGCTGGCGCGTCGTTCGCGCGGTACCCCTCGGATTGCTAACCGGCTGTTGCGCCGCGTAGTTGATTACGCGCAAGTGCACGGGGATGGCAATGTGAACTTGGAAGACGCGAACGCGGCGTTGGACCTGTTCGAAGTGGATCGGCTTGGTTTGGACCGGTTGGACCGTTCAGTTCTGGAAACGCTTTGCAAGCGTTTTGCTGGAGGTCCAGTGGGTCTCACCACGCTTGCCGTCACGGTGGGGGAGGAAGCAGAAACGGTGGAAACCGTGGCAGAACCCTACCTGGTGCGAGAGGGCTTCATGATCCGCACTCCACGAGGTCGCGCGGCAACCGACTTGGCGTGGAAACACCTTGGGTTAACCCCACCGGCCGATAACGCCCTGTTTTCCTGAGGTCCGGCGCGCCAATAGAGCCCAAAGCGGGCATTGCGCCCCCAGCCGGTTGCAGCGTGATACCGATGTGCAATCGGCGCTTCAAACGTCTAGACTCTGCACGGACCCGTTTGTCCGAAAACGAAAGTGAGTAACTCCGTGTCGATAATATTATTCGCCATCGTGGCTATCGGTGTCATGTGGTTCATGTCCTCGCAAGCGCGTAAAAAACAGGCTAAACACATTGAGGAGCTGCAGCGCGGTCTTGAGGAAGGGGTGTGGGTACGCACCGGATCGGGATACTACGGTATTGTCTCGGATGTCGATGGCGACGTCGTGATCCTCACCTCACCCGCGGGTGATGAGACGTATTGGGATAAACGAGCCATCGCGATGATTGCGGATCCTCCATTCGCCGCGGATCTGGATGCGGAGGAAACGGACGTGGCAGATGCCGACTCCGGCGCAGCAACAGAAGCCGACGTGGCAGATGCTGACTCCGGCGCAGCAACAGAAGCTGACGACGCTACGGAAGCAGGAGCGGACGCCGACGACGTTCCCGCAGCGGAGGCGAACGACGCAGCGGTGGGAAATAAGCCGATCCCGTCCGCAAACCCGGAAATGCCTGAGCCCCCGCAGAGTCCTGAAACTTCCGAAACTCACGAAGCCCCCAAAGGCCCCGAAACCCTCGAAAGTCCTGAAACCCCCGGAACCCCCGAAACCCCAGGGGAGCAGGTGCGTGCCGAAGACCTGGACGACGCGCAAACACGGCTTCCGAATGAGGACGAGCAAGGTAAGTAAAACGGGAAACACCGTTATCGGTTAGAGGAAGACCACAGTGGCAAAGAAGAAAAAGAGCCCGGTCCGCACACTGGTGGCACTCACGATAGTGATCGTGATTGCCGCAGGTGCGCTCATCGGCGGGCACGTAGCGGGAAAAACATCGCTGTTTCCCGAGCTGGCACTCGACCTCCAAGGAGGGACGCAGCTAATCCTCACCCCAACGGCGCGGGAAGGGGAAGACCCAGCAAAAGTTAAGATCTCACAAGAAGACCTGCAAGAAGCGATTAACGTCATCCGGCAGCGCGTGGACGCCTCCGGGGTTGCGGAAGCGGAAATAACCAGCCAAGGTGGGCGAAACATTCTGGTGGCCCTTCCCGGTCACCCATCCGAAGATACGCTTAATCTCGTGAGGTCCTCGGCCGTCATGCGGTTCCGTCCTCTGCTTGCCGCGGGACAACCTCAAAAACTAGATCCCAACGCGGTTGAAAAAGCGAAGGCACAGGCGGAAGAAGAGAAGAAGGCCAAAGAAGAGGGGCGTAAACCAAACCCGGACGTGAAAGCCCCGAAATCGGACCTAACAACGGAGGAAGCGGCGAAGCAGCAGGCGGACCGCAATGGAGACGGAAAAATCTCTGCCGAGCCCGAACAGAAACCGAAAGATAACTCGGATACTGCGTGGATTAGTGAAAAAGCGGTTTACGACTTCCTCACCACCGACTGCACGGACCCGAAACAATTGGCTAAAGGTTCCGCAGACGACCCGAAGAAGCCACTAGTGACGTGCGACCACGAAGGGAAAGAGAAGTACATTCTCGGCCCCGTTGACCTGGAAGGGACCATGCTCAAAGCCGCGAATGCGGGGATGGCTACGAACGAGCAGGGGCAGAACACCGGACAGTGGATGGTGTCACTAGAGTTCAATAAGCGGGGGGCGAAAGCGTTCTCGGACGTATCGAAGCGCCTCGTGGACTTGAAGCAAACCGACCCGGTGCGCAACCGGTTCGCCGTGGTGCTAGACGGTAACGTGATTTCCGCGCCCTCCATGAACTCGCAGATCACAAACGGATCCGCACAGATCACGGGCTCCTTCACTGCGAAAGAAGCGAAAACCCTGGCGAACCAACTGCAGTTCGGTTCCCTGCCGCTGAACTTCCAGGTGGAATCCGAACAGCACATTTCTGCAACACTGGGCGCCTCGCACCTCGAGAAGGGCCTGTGGGCAGGCCTGATCGGCCTGATCTTAGTGGTGCTCTACTTGGTGTGGCAATACCACGGACTCGCGGTCGTGGCGGCCGGCTCCCTGGTGGTTGCGGCACTCATGTCCTACCTGTCCATCACCTTGCTGTCGTGGCTCATGGGGTACCGCTTGTCACTGGCCGGGGTGGCGGGCCTGATGATATCCATCGGGATTACCGCGGACTCGTTCATCGTGTACTTCGAACGCATCCGTGACGAAGTACGTGAAGGTAAAGTACTTGGCAGTGCCGTGTCCGACGGGTGGCGGCTGGCACGCCGAACCATCATCGTTTCAGACCTGGTTAACTTACTTGCCGCAGTGATCCTCTATCTATTGGCTGTGGGCGGGGTACAGGGCTTCGCGTTCACGCTTGGACTAACGACAATCGTGGACCTCGCGATCATCCTGTTCTTCACACACCCAATGATGGAAATGCTGATTCGCACCCGGTTCTTCGGCGAAGGCCGCCGCTGGTCCGGTCTGGACCCCGAGCACTTAGGCGCGCATTCGCGGGCCATCTACCAGGGCAGAGGACGGATCGCCGCACCGAGGAAAGCGAAGAAGAAAGCAGCGGCGGGAGCCGTGGCAGTGGAACCCGGTCGGGTGTCTATTGCTCAGCGCCGGAGGATGGAAGAAGAACGTGAAGAAGCGGTGAATGCAACAACGGATGCGCCTGCCGACGGGGAAGAGGGGGACGCACAATGATGAGCTTAGCGTCATTTGGTAACGCACTGTATTCAGGCGATAAGTCATTTGGTTTTATTCCCAACCGCCGCCGGTGGATCACGATTGGTCTGACAATCGTGGTGATCGCTATCGCCCTACTGGGCCTACGGGGGCTGAACCCATCCATTGAGTTCGCGGGTGGATCGCAGTTCACCCTCACCGGGGTGGCGGACACCAACCAGGCAAAAGCCGACGAAATCATGCGCGCCCACGGCTACCGCGAAGGCGTGAAGATCTCGAAACTCGGCTCAGGTAACCTGCGGGTCCAAGCCTCCCAAATGGACACTGAAGAATCGACAGAGATCAGCAAAGAGCTTGCGAAAGCCTACGGGGTGGACGAGGCAAACGCAGACGCCACCAACATCGGTCCCACCTGGGGGCACGACGTCACCATGAAGGCCCTGCAGTCACTCGTGATTTTCCTCGTGCTCGTAGGAATCCTCATGGCCGGATACTTCCGCTCATTTGCAATGTCCGTGTCCGCCCTGTTCGCACTAATGCACGACTTGTTCGTCGTGACCGGATTCTTCGCACTAACTCAAGTTGAAGTGTCGCCAGCCACGGTAATTGGGTTCCTCACAATCTTGGCGTACTCGCTATACGACACGGTGGTGGTGTTCGATCGGGTGCGGGAGCTAACCGCTAACCTGAGCGCGCAACGCCGCTACACATACGGTGAACTCGTGAACCTCGCGGTGAACCAAACGCTCGTGCGGTCCATTAACACCTCCGTGGTGGCGATCCTGCCCGTAGGCGCAATCCTGTTCCTCGGATCCGTCTTGCTAGGCGCGGGTACCCTCATGGATATTTCCCTCGCGATCTTCGTGGGCACCATTTCGGGGGCGCTTTCCTCGATTTTCATAGCCCCGTCAATGCTGGTCGTGCTGCGCAACCGCAACAAAGACATTGCGAAACACACGGAAGCGGTGCAGCACCAGCGGCAAGCAGACCGGGGGACTGGCGATGGTAAAGGCACTTCGCAGACCCGCGGTGAAGGTGACAATGCGCCCGAGGAAGTCGTTGCGCACCCCGTGCGCGCCGGACGACACCTAGGGCAAAGCGCGCAACCAAAACGGAAGAAAAGGAAGAAGAAATAGATGAGCGGCGAGTTTCCGCAAGAGATTGCTCAACTAATTACCGAGAATCTACGCGAGATTCCAGACTTCCCCGAACCGGGTGTCCTGTTTCGCGACATCACCCCACTATTGGCCAACGGCCCGGCATTTTCCCGCCTCATTGAGGTACTGGCGGAACACTACGAGGGTCGAATCGACGCGGTTGCGGGCTTGGAATCGCGCGGATTCATTTTGGCCGCGCCACTGGCTACCAGGCTTGGTATCGGCATGATCACGGTGCGTAAGGCCGGGAAGCTTCCGGGGCCGGTGATCGGCGTGGACTACGCGCTTGAGTATGGTAGCGCCCGAATGGAACTGCGGCCAGAAACCGTTAAAGCAGGCCAGCGCGTCCTCATTTTGGATGACGTTCTGGCAACCGGTGGGACCTCTGCAGCAGCGGTGGAACTGGTGCGTCAGTGTGGAGCGGAAGTTGTGTCCGTCGCCGTGCTGCTCGAACTGGCTGCGCTGGGTGGGCGGAAGAAACTCGAGGGCCTCACGGTCGAATCCGGGGTTGTTTTCTAGGCAGTGCCGGTTTAGCCCCCAAAGCCGACGTTACTTTGGGATAACATAGAAAAATGACGTCTAGCAATTTGGAATCCCACAAGCCCGTGAGTGGCTCGCGCGTCCGCGCGGGCCTCATGTGGTTTGGGTCGCGCAAACGCGATACTGCCCCCGAAATTGAGCCGCTTATCCGCGCGGTGCGGGCGCATCACCCGAAAGCAGACGTAGCGGATATTGAACGCGCGTACGAAACGGCCCGCAAGTATCACAAAGGGCAAATGCGCAAGTCTGGCGAGCCTTATATTACCCATCCTGTTGCCGTAGCTACGATACTTGCCGAAATTGGGATAACTCCACCCACGCTCGTGGCCGCACTGCTGCACGACACGGTCGAGGACACGGAATACACGGTGGAGCAGCTCACTGAGGACTTCGGCCCTCAAATCGCACTTCTTGTCGACGGCGTTACCAAACTAGACAAAGTTAAATACGGGGCAGCGGCCCAGTCCGAAACCCTGCGCAAAATGATCGTCGCAATGTCGAAAGACATCCGCACCCTGTTGATTAAACTCGCAGACCGGCTACACAATGCCCGCACCTGGCAGTACGTCTCAAGAGAATCTGCCAAACGCAAAGCCAGAGAAACGCTTGAAATCTACGCACCCCTCGCGCACCGACTGGGGATGAACACAATCAAGTGGGAGCTGGAAGAACGATCTTTCATCACCCTCTACCCAGAGATATACGAAGAAATTGACCGGCTTGTAACGGAACGCGCGCCCCAGCGGAAGCAATTCCTCAAGCAAATAGTGCGCGCCCTAGAAGAGGACCTGCGGCGGTCTAAAGTGAAAGGGACCGTCTCGGGCCGCCCAAAAAATCACTATTCGATTTACCAAAAAATGATTGTGCGCGGCAAGGCGTTCGACGACATTTACGACCTGGTTGGGGTGCGGGTGCTCGTGGAAACTGTGCGCGACTGCTACGCGATAATCGGTTCTGTCCATGCCCGTTGGAACCCGATTCCCGGCCGCTTTAAAGACTACATTGCAACGCCGAAGTTCAACCTCTACCGCTCCTTGCACACCACGGTCATGGGGCCGGGCGGACGGCCCGTGGAGATCCAGGTGCGGACGTTCGAAATGCACGAACAAGCTGAGTACGGCGTGGCCGCGCACTGGCGGTACAAGCAGGACCCGAATGCGTCGAACAAAGCAGATTCCGACAAGATGAGTCAGCAGGAACAGATGAACTGGCTGCGCGGACTCATCCAGATGGAACGCGAAACGGATGATCCCGAGGAGTTCTTGGACTCTCTGCGGTTTGAAATCGCGGGCGACGAAGTGTATGTCTTCACTCCAGCGGGGGACGTGAGGGTACTCCCAGCGGAATCCACGCCCGTTGATTTCGCGTACGCCGTGCACACCGAAGTGGGGCACCACACGGTGGGAGCGCGCGTGAACGGTAAACTCGTGGGGTTGGATACGCACCTGGAAAGCGGGGATATCGTAGAGGTATTCACCTCAAAATCCGCCAAGGCTGGGCCGAGTCGAGACTGGTTGAATTTCGTCGCATCCTCGCGGGCACGGTCGAAGATTAAATCGTGGTTCTCGAAGGAACGGCGCGAAGAATTCGCCGAAGTTGGCAAAGATCGGATTGCGCGGGCGATGCGGAAACAGCGCTTGCCGCTGCAGCGGTTGATGACGCACGAGTCTTTGCTGTCACTGGCCACGGACTTTGGTTATAAGGACGTGTCCGCCCTGTATGCCGCAGTGGGGGATAACAACATTTCTGCCCAGCACGTGGTGGAGCGGCTAATGGATTCACTCGGGGGCGATTCGGGAACGGAAGAGACCCTGTCTGAAGCCGTCACCCCGGGGCACAACCGCTCTTCAGTTACCGACCCGTCGGCGTCCGTGACCGTGTCGGGAATGAGTGCGAACGACGTGTGGGTCAAGATCGCGCGCTGCTGCACCCCGGTGCCCGGTGACCCGATTGTTGGCTTCGTTACGCGCGGCAACGGGGTGAGTGTGCATTCGCCCGACTGTTCGAACGCGGTAGAACTGAAAGAACGGCATCCAGAACGCTTTGTGAACGTGGAATGGGAAGCGGACTCAACCGCTACGTTCCTGGTGCAGATTGAAGTTAAAGGGTTAGACCGGCCGTCCCTGCTTTCCGAAGTGACCGCGATTTTAGCGGACAGTCACGTGAACATCATGTCTGGGCAAATGAGGTCGTCCAAAGACCGAGTGGCGGTTTTCCGCTTCACGATTGAGCTGGCTGATCCGGCTCATTTGAAGGCGACGCTGGCTGCACTGCGTGGGGTAGAAGGCGTGTTCGATGTTTATCGAGTGCACGGCGACCACCGGGCGGGAGCCCACAGTCGCGGCAAGAAAGGTGCCTAGTAAAGGTATCCCAGCTATCCGGCGCGTCCCGAGGTAGTGGCGCACGCAGAGCGCACTGACACAACCCCTGAATCGAGCAGCTCTTCTAATGCTCCCAACTGCGCTAAGTCTACAAACGTTTGACTTCGAGATTGCACGGCGCCAGGCAGGTTTGCATCCACAGTGCCTTCAATACTCCGCTGGTGGGGCACTAACTCGTCATCAGCGAGGCGACGCTGCGGGCCCGCGACGTGCAGGGGTAGGGCAGACCCCACGTGCCAGTGCACCCACGCGGCTGACCAGTGGCTGATCGCCCACCCGCGGGGCACCAGCACCCCGAGCGTGCGAGCCCGCAACACCGGAGTTGTTAAGCAGTCTTGCGCAACGATCATTCGATGCAGTTGCACAGCCGGCCCACCGCGAGCCATATCCCTCAAGAACATGAAACCAACCCGGTCTAATACGTCAATGCGGCCCGGGACTAAATGCGCGTAATACGCCGCTGGGTTAGTGCTGCACATGCCCCCAGTATGGAGGAAGCGTTACCCACGGGAACAGGGCACCGCCCCGCCTGTGGATAACGCTTCGGTCAGCTCTGGTTCGGACACCGGGGCGGACGAGTTCCCCTGGCGCGAACGCTTTCAGCTACTCGTCCACGGAATCAGAGATCTGTTTGAACCAAGCCTGTTTCGTTTCGAGTGCCTCCCGGATTGAGGCTTCCTTCGCTGCATCCTGGTTCGCCTGCGCCTTTTCCAGATCGGCCTTCAGCTCCGCAATGGAATCTTCAAGCTGTCCAAGCATAGATCCGGCGCGCGCCTTAGTGCGCGGATCAGTCTGTTTCCACTGCTGATCTTCGGCATCCCGCACTGCCTGCTCCACTTTCCGCAGCCGGCCCTCAACCCGTTTCATGTCCGCACGCGGCACGAACCCGATTTCTTCCCACTCGTCTTGAATGTCGCGCAGTTTAGACTTAGTGGCTTCCAAATCCTTTACGGGCAACAGTGCCTCTGCGCGCACCAGCAGTTCTTCTTTCGCCTGGAGGTTCTGGCGCTGGTCTTCGTCCACCACCTTGTCTTTAGCGTGGCGGGCATCGAAGAACACTTGTTGGGCTGCGCGGAACCGCTCCCAAAGAGCGTCATCAACTTTTCGAGACGCCCGTCCAGCTGCCTTCCACCGGTCCATTAAATCGCGGTATGCCGCTGAGGTACGGCCCCAGTCGGTGGAGTTCTGCATGGCTTCCGCCTCTGCAATCAACCCCTCTTTAACGCGTTTCACTTCCGCCTGCCGCGCGTCGAGCTTGGCGAAGAACTGGCGCCGCCCACGGTCGAAGTGGGAGCGGGCGGAAGAGAACCGCTTCCACAACGCGTCCTCCGTTGGCCGATCTAAGCGCGGGCCGCGGCGCTGCAAACGCTTCCACTCTTCCAGAAGGTCCCGCAGCCGCTGCCCGGAGTGCTTCCACTGAGTGCGTTCCGGATCCTGCGCCGCCACCGCTTCCGCCTGTTCAACGACCGCGGTGCGCAGCTCCAGAGCCTCCTGCTTCGCGGCGGCTCGTTCTGCTTTCGCCTCTTCTTTCCGTTTCGCCCCCGCCTCCTGCAAGTCTGCAACGCGCTTGCGGAGCCCATCTAAATCACCCACCGCAGCGGGGGCCTCAACGGCTTTCTTCAAGCTCGTTAAAGTCGTGTCGATCTCGTGGGCGTTCAACGTCGGTAAGCGCGATTCGAAGAGGTTAACAGTGGCCTCCAGGTCGCGGTAGCGGCGAGTGTAAATGCCGAAAGGATCGTCGGGCACACCGTCGGGATACGATCCGACCTGGCGTTCACCACTGGCTTCACGCACCCACACGTTCCCGTCCTCATCGATGCGACCGAAAGACGCCGGGTCCTCATCCGAAGTGGCGCGCACTACGACCGCCGGGCGGATTTCTTGCACCTGTTCATCAGTGTCAGTGGTGTCTGTTGCTGCTGGATTCTCGTTTTGATCACTCACGGTGTTCCTCTTGGGATACGGTTGGGCGTTCGCCCGGACGAAACTACATTTTTAAGATGCTTACGCACCCATGTGCCTATACTACGGGGTTTCAATGTGATTTCGCATACTTGGAGTTCGTTTCTTTTTGATCCCCCGATCAATCACGCTAATAAATCGCGCAATTAGTTGTGCAAAGATCTGGGAAAACGAGGTCCTGTGGTTCGCGGTAGGATCGGACCATGAGGATACGAAGGTTTGAGGCTGAACTGTTTGCCGCGAACGCGTACGTCGTGAGCGCACCGAACGAAGACGCGGCGTTGATTGTTGACCCCGGATTGGGCGTGACCGATCGGATTAAACAGTATTTGCATGAGGAGGGCCTAACTGCTCGTGCGGTGCTGCTAACGCACGGGCATGCGGACCACGTGTGGGAGTGTGCTAACTTTGACGTCCCCGTGTATATAACGAACCCGGACCGGTATCGGCTGGAAGATCCGCTGTCCGCACTGCTGCCGCAGATGCGTCCGCAAGGAGTGCAGTGGCGGGCGCCGCAGGAGGTGCGTGACCTTACCGCGCGCACGGTCGCGATCGTCCCCGGAGTTAACGTGCTGATGGTACCCGCTCCTGGCCACACCGAAGGGTCCGCCCTGTTCCTCATGGAAATTGCAGCCGGAGAAACACTAGAAACGAACGCGGAACTACCGTCGGAACGCACCGGGCACGGGCCGGTTAAACAAGCGCAACCGATTGCGTTTACGGGCGACGTGATTTTTGCCGGTTCGGTTGGGCGTGCCGACCTGCCCGGCGGGGACGAACGCCAAATGCGGCACACGTTGCGCACGTTGGGGAACGTGATTGACCCGCGCACCTGGATGCTCCCGGGTCACGGGCCGGCCACACACTGGGAGCACGAGCTGGCGACGAACCTGTATGTGCGCCGTGCCCGCAGCATTGGTTAAAAAACACCCGACGATATTTTAGAATGGTTTAATATGGCAGCAAAAACTTCACTCTCGGGTTTTCCCGAATGGCTCCCAGCCGAACGCATTGTAGAACAACGGGTACTGGACATCTTGCGGCGCACGTTTGAACTACACGGTTTCGCTCCACTTGAAACCCGCAGTGTGGAGCCCGTGCGGGAACTCGAACGCAAAGGGGAGACCTCCAAGGAGATTTACCTACTTTCACGGCTACAAGACCGCGGTGGCCACGACGCAAAAGCGGATAAGTCAATCGGCCTGCACTTCGACCTGACGGTCCCGTTCGCGCGGTATATAGGTGAGAACGCGGGCTCCCTGCACTTCCCATTTCGGCGCTACCAAATCCAGAAAGTGTGGCGAGGGGAGCGACCACAAGAAGGCAGGTTCCGGGAGTTCTACCAGGCAGACATTGATGTCGTTGGCGCGGGAGAGCTGGCGTTCCACCACGAGGTGGAGGTGCCCCTAGTGATGGCCCAGGCCCTGGCAGCACTCCCGATTCCACCCGTGCAGATGCATGTGAATAACCGCAAGATCGTGCAGGGCATGTGCGAGGCACTCGGGATTGAACAGGTCGACGACGCGTTGCGGAGCATCGATAAGCTCGACAAGATCGGCCAATCCGGCGTGCTAGAAGAGATGACCCAGCATGGGATTGACAGCGCGCAAGGGGAACGGCTGCTGCAGTTAGCGCAGATCCACGGGGGCCTGGAGGTCCTGGAACAGGTGCGCGCGCTCGGGCTGAGCCACCCGCTGTTAGATGAGGGGCTGGAGGAGCTCGAAGCGCTCTTACAAGCGGCAGAAAAACACGCTCCCGGCGTGGTGATTGCAGATCTGAAGATTACCCGCGGGCTCGATTACTACACGGGTTCTGTGTACGAAACGTTTTTGCGCGGCCACGAAGACCTCGGGTCAATCTGTTCGGGCGGCCGCTACGACTCGCTGGTAACAGTGGGGAAGCGGACCTACCCGGGGGTGGGTATGTCCATTGGCGTTTCCCGGTTGATCTCGCGAATTCTTGGCGCCGACATGGCGCGGGCTAGCCGCGAAGTACCATCCTGCGTACTGGTTGCGGTGACTAACGAGAGTGAACGCGACGATGCCAACGAAGTGGCGTATGCGCTGCGGGAACGGGGAATCCCAACCGAGGTGTCGCCCTCAAGCTCGAAATTCGGCAAACAAATCCGATACGCAGACCGGCGGGGTATCCCGTACGTGTGGTTCACTGACGAGCAAGGTGGACACTCCGTGAAGGACATCCGCTCGGGCGAACAGGTGGATGCCAACCCGCAGACCTGGCAGCCACCGCAAGCGGATCGGTGGCCAAGCTGGGAGCTGTAAACGTGAACCGGGTAGATGCGTTAGCGCAGCTGCAAGAGCAGCTGCGTGCCCTCACGTTCCCCTTCGAGGTTGAGGAAGCGCAGGCGGCGCAGACACTGGCGCGGCGGCGCGCCCAGCAGCTGGAGGACCTTATTATCCCCCGCGCCCAGCAGCTGGATGCGCCCCTGCTTTGTGTCGTCGGTGGGTCCACGGGGGCGGGAAAATCAACCCTGGTGAACTCCCTGCTCGGTGAGTCCGTGGTGCAAACCTCCGCGATTCGCCCCACGACCCGCACCCCGACGCTGATTTACCGGGCGGAGGATGCCCCATGGTTCGAATCCACCCGGGTGCTTCCTTCGTTCACGCGGGTGCGCGGTACCGGTGCGGGCGAGTCAGCCGGGGAGAACGCGTTGCGCCTGCAGGTGAACGATCGGGTTCCGCGCGGGCTCGCGCTGCTAGATGCCCCGGATTTGGATTCGTTCGTTGACCGCAACCGGGCGTTGGCGGTGCAGCTATTTGATGCGGCGGACCTGTGGATTTTTGTGACCACTGCCGCGCGTTACGCAGATGCGGTTCCGTGGGAAGTTTTGCGTGAGGCACACGCTCGCTCGGTGGCGCTTTCCATTGTGCTGAATCGGGTACCACCTGGGGCAACAGATGTGGTTCGCGGTGATTTTGCGCGGCTTTTAGCGGACGCGGGGCTTTCTGGCGCGCCCCTTATTTGTGTGAACGAGATGCCTTTGCAGCACGACCGGTTAGACCCAGCTTCGGTGCGGACCGTGAAGAACTGGCTGTCCTCCCTTTCCGACACTGCGCACACGCGTGCTGAAGTGGCGAAACGAGCGTTAGAAGGCACGGTTGCGGAACTGTTCGCGGACGTCGAGCACCTGTTGCAGGTCTTATCGAGGCAGACGCTGGTACGTACCGACGCCGCATCTGTGGTTGATGAAAACCAGCGGGTGGCACTGCGCCGCTTGGAACAGGCAACTCAAAATGGGAAACTTCTGCGCGGCGAAGTGCTGTCCAGGTGGCAGGCCATGCTGGGGGTTGCAGACATTTCCGCGGGGATTGATCGGATTGTTACGCGGGTGAGGTCGCGGGTGAGCGGGTTTTTCACCGGGCGGAACGCGCGCGCAGATGAAGTGAAAGAAATTCTTGGCTCTAACTTGAGCACAATAATTTGCGACGAACTGGTGCGCGCAGTGCAGCATGTTCGCACCACTTGGCGTGCGAATCCGGCGATGCGTCCGTTTGAAGCGCAGGTAGTTCCGCTTTCCCAAGAAAAGTTACAGCATGAGGCCCGCGCAGCTGTAAAGAACTGGGAACGCGCGGTTGTGGACTTGATTAAACGCCAGGGGGCGAACAAGAAAACGTCTGCCCGCATGCTCGCATTCGGTGTGAACCTTCTGGGCTTGGCGCTGATTATTGTCCTGTTCGCCTCCACTGGCGGGCTAACTGGTGCTGAAGTTACGGTGGCGGGTGCAACGGGCATAGTTGCGCAACGCGTGCTCGAAGCCGTGTTCGGTGACGCAGCGGTAGCGGCAATGACGCAACGGGCGCACGGAGCATTGAAAACGCAGATGAGCCGCGCGCTGGAACGAGCCATGGAACCGCTTACAGATGCGCTTCCAGACCTCGTTTCCTCAAGCGAAATCCAGCAGGCACTGGCGCGGGCACGCCGCGAGTGGACGGAGGGATAATGCGACTGTTTGAACGGTGGGGCGGCACGAATCCCCTCGTGAAAACCAAAGTGTTGAACGGGATCGTGGAGGAACTAGACGGTGACCTGCTTGCGGAGGACGAACGGCGCCTACGCCAGCTGAACCGCAACTTGCAGACACGCGCCGCACTGTCGGCTGATTACGCGGTGGTGGCGTTGCTGGGGGCAACGGGGGTAGGTAAATCCAGTGTGTTCAACCAGATCTTCAAAGCGGATCTGGCGACGGTGGGGTATCAGCGCCCCACCACCACCGCCCCGCTGGCGGCGTGCGCTCCTAAAGAAGAGGCGGGCGAACTGCTCGACTGGATGCAGATCAAAGACCGGGTCTTGGTTCCGGCGGAGCAAACGGTTGCGGAAAACGTGATTGTGGTCGACATGCCGGACATTGATTCGATCGACCGCAAAAACCGCGCGCTCGTGGAGCGGTTGCTGCAACGCGTGGACGTGATGGTGTGGGTGACGAGCCCGCAGAAATACGCCGACGACGTGCTTCACAACCAGTTCATTAAACGGTTTGCCAAACACTCGCGCGACACCGTGGTGATCCTAACGCACGCCGACACCATGACAGCTGAACAAGCTGAGCAGGTGCGGACTGATCTGGCGCGGCTAGTAAAAAACGATGGGGTAACAGGAGCGCGCATTGTATTGACCTCGGCGCGTTCCGGGGAGGGCACGCAAGAGCTGCGCATGCACCTGCACGACGTGGCTCGCCTAGCCGCAAAACGGGGTCAACGCATGCACGCAGATTTGCAAGAAGCCACTGAATTATTGGCAGACCGGCTGGCGGATGAGCAAGAGATTGAACCAGTTGACGCGCAGGCGCTGCCCACGCAGATAACCAAAGCTGCGGGCGAAGCCATGGACGCACCCGCGTTGAGCCGCCGCGTTGCCGGGGCTTACCGCTACCGGGCCGGTCGGTACTGCCATTGGCTCCCGTTTAGAATCGCCCGCCGATTCACCCACGATCCCCTCAAGGACCTCAAATTAGGGGCAGTGGAGCCAGGGGGAAATCCGGCGGCCCGGGCGCGACTGTCGCAAGCAATGCGGTCGGTACTGGCCACGTACGCAGACTCGAGGCCGCGCATCTGGGGGGAAAAACTGCTCGCCAGCACTGGTAGCGAAACCGAACTGATTGACCAGATGAGCGAAGTGACCGCGCAGACCGACTATCACCTGCCCAACAGGCGCGGCTGGTGGCGTGCTTTCAACGCCTTGCAGTGGGTGGGATGGATAGTCGCTGCCGTGGGTGGTCTGTGGCTGCTGGGCACTGTGCTCGCCCGCACCGTTTTGCTAATCGACATTGGGGTACCTAAATACGGGATAGTGCCGATTCCCACGTGGCTGCTACTTAGCGGCCTCGCGTGGACCCTGTTGGTTGCCGCCTGCTCTTATATGTGCATGAGGGTGGCTGCGCGGCGGGCGGGTAAACGCGCTGCCAACCAACTGCGCGAAGAGTTAGAAACCCTCGTGCGGGTGCGCGTGTGGGAACCGCTGCGCACCGAAGAGGAACGCCAACAGCGGATCGCATCGGCAATCAGCACGTTGCAGCGTTAGCGCCGACCGTTTTTGAACGACCGCCGTTTTGCCCGGTGGGCGCTGCGGTCAAACCCGCGGCCCCCACGGTCAGAAAACGATTTTGACTTCCCGCGGTGCTTCCTGTGCGCAGAATCGCTGGGTTCTGGCCCCGTGTCTTCGCGGATCCGCAGTCGGCGGCCCGCAACGGTGGCGCGGGCAATTTTGCGTAGCGCCGATGCGGGGAGTTCACCGGCGATATCCACGAGCGAGAACGTGGGGAAGATTTCAATGCGCCCCAGATCGTCGCCCGACAGCCCGGCTTCACCGGTAATTGCGCCGACAATCGCCCCGGGTTTCACTCCGTCTTTACGCCCCACTTCTACGCGGTAGCGTCTTCCACTGCCGGTTGGTTCCACGCGCGTGCCGGCACGTGATCCGCGGCCTTTGCGTTTTTTCCCACCGGTTTCGAAACTGCCGTTCGCGAAGTCTTCATCCGCGTGTTGCGCCGCGTCCCGGTTTTCCCCGGTGTCACCCACAGCGTTTGCCAGCAGTGCCGCGGCGACCTGCGGGTAATCTAAGCCGAGTTGCTGAGTTACGGTTTCGAGCAGTTCTTCGTACAGGTCGAGGTGGCCGCGTTCCAAGCGCGGCGCCACCTCCGCCAGCAACTGTTTGCCCGTGTGAGACGCCACGTCCCGCAGGGTTGGGATCCCTGCTTGAGTCATGTGCGTGCCGGTGAGTTTCTCGATTTGCTTGAGGCGGAAGCGTTCCTTCGGGGTGAAGAACGTGAGGGACCGCCCGGTGCGGCCAGCCCGCCCAGTACGGCCAATGCGGTGCACGTAGGCTTCTGCTTCACGCGGTACGTCGTAGTTAACGACTAGGCCAATGCGTTCCACATCTAGTCCGCGCGCAGCCACGTCGGTTGCGACGAGGACGTCGAGGGATCCGTCGCGCAGCCGAGCGATGATGCGTTCCCGTTCAGCCTGGGACACGTCCCCGGACAGGCCGGAGGCTTTGAAACCGCGCCGCGTCAGGTCGGAAGACACGTCGTCCACGTCCACGCGGGTGCGGACGAACACTATTGCGGCATCCGCATCGGCGGTAGACAGTACGCGTGCTAACGCTTCTTTTTTGTGTCGAAAACCGAGGATCGCATAGGTCTGTTCCACGGTGTCGACAGTGGAGGATTGCGGGGCGATTTCGACGCGTATCGGTTCAATCAGGTGCTGCTGGGCGACTCGTTGAATCGCCGGTGGCATGGTGGCTGAGAATAGTGCGGTAATGCGCTCGCCGGGTTGCGGCGCGGCAGAAGCGATGGTTTCCACGTCTTCTGCAAATCCCATGCGGAGCATCTCATCGGCCTCATCGAGCACGAGAACCTTCACTTGGTCTAGGTGCAGCACGTCTTTTTCAATCAGGTCGATTACCCGCCCCGGGGTGCCCACCACAATCTGGGCGCCATTTTTGAGGGCACGGATCTGCGGTGGATAGGGCGCTCCGCCGTATACGGTTACCACCGTAATGTCCGGCAGGTCCGCGGCGAAAGATGCGATCGCGTCGCCGCTTTGCACGGCCAGTTCGCGGGTAGGTGCCAGCACGATGGCTTGGACTCGCGGTTCGCTCGGATCTAGGTGGGCGAGCATGGGCAGGCCAAACGCAGCGGTTTTCCCCGTGCCCGTTTGGGCAACGCCAACGATGTCGCAACCGTCTAAAAGCGGTGGAATGGCTTCAGCTTGAATGGGGGTTGGGGTTTCGAACCCCAGTTTTTCGATGGCGCTCATAATGGGCGCAGGCAGGTTCAGGTCAGCGAAACGTACGGTATTTTCCAAGATAACTAAAATCCAACTTCTCTTCGGGGCGTTACCCCCACAACACACACGCTGCTACCGACTATCCATGGTCGCTATGTTTGGAATGGACGTTCGTTTAATTGGTAGCTACACACCGGAGGTTCGCCAGTTTTTACGGTAACGGGAAATGCGTTTGATAGCTAGCGTGCCGGCTGTGAATTCGGTGACACCCGCGGATGCGTTTTCGTGGGCGCCGAGCCGCGGTTTAAGATGGTGTTGCGCCCGCCTGTCTCGCGGGGAATGCAACGAAAACTTGGAAGGATATCGATGCTACGAACGCACGACATTGGTACTTTGAACGCGTCAAAATTAGACGAAACGGTGACGATTTGCGGTTGGGTGGATCGGCGTCGAGATCACGGTGGGGTGGTTTTCGTGGATCTGCGGGACGCGTCGGGAATCGCGCAGGTGGTGGTGCGCGACGAGAAGGTAGCGCACCTGCTGCGCAGCGAGTTTGTGTTGCGGGTAACCGGGGCGGTGTCGCGCCGGCCCGAAGGTAATGAGAATCCAAACTTGCCGACCGGGGAGATTGAGGTTCTTGGGGACGACATTGAGATTTTGAATACGGCGGCACCCCTGCCGTTCCAGGTGTCTAGCCACGCGGATGACGCGGGCAAAGTTGGTGAGGAAACCCGGTTGAAGTACCGGTATTTGGATTTGCGTCGCGCCCCCGCACAGCATGCGCTGCGGTTGCGTTCGAAGGTGTCGCAAGCAACCCGCCGGGTTTTGGATGAACGCGGATTCGTGGAGATTGAAACTCCGACGCTCACGCGTTCTACCCCTGAGGGGGCGCGGGACTTCCTGGTGCCCGCCCGCCTGGCGCCGGGTTGCTGGTACGCGCTGCCGCAGTCACCGCAGCTTTTTAAGCAGCTTTTGATGGTCGCGGGGATGGAGAAGTACTACCAGATTGCCCGCTGCTACCGGGACGAGGACTTCCGCGCGGACCGGCAGCCGGAGTTCACGCAGCTGGACGTCGAAATGTCTTTCGTTGAACAAGACGATGTGATCGAGGTTGCGGAAGCGGTTTTGCGCGAGATTTGGGCGCTGATTGGCTATGACCTCAAGACCCCGATTCCGCGCATGACTTATAAAGAGGCGATGGAAAAGTACGGTTCCGACAAGCCGGACCTGCGGTTCGGTTTGGAGATTACGGACTTGACGGAGTACTTCAAGGACACTCCGTTCAGAGTGTTCCAGAACCCGTACGTGGGGGCCGTGGTGATGCCCGGGGGCGGGTCACAACCGCGGCGCACGTTTGATAAGTGGCAAGAATGGGCGCGTTCGCGCGGCGCTAAGGGCTTGGCGTACGTGACAGTTGCGGATGATGGTTCCCTTGGGGGGCCGGTTGCGAAGAATATTTCTGAGGCTGAACGCGACGGCTTAGTGGCTGCTACGGGAGCAAACCCGGGGGACTGTATTTTCTTTGCCGCCGGCGGTGTGGATGAGTCCCGCGCGCTGCTGGGCGCGGCTCGCCTGGAGATTGGGCGGCGCACCGGGCTGATTGACGAAGACGCGTGGTCGTTCGTGTGGGTGGTGGATGCACCACTGTTTAAACCCGCGGGGATGGACGATGACGTGTCGGTGGGGCACTCGAAGTGGACGGCGGTGCACCACGCGTTTACGTCACCGAACCCAGATTGGATTGACCGGTTCGAACAGGACCCGGGCAACGCGCTGGCGTATGCGTACGACATCGTGTGTAACGGCAACGAAATCGGTGGTGGGTCGATCCGTATTCACCGCCGCGACGTGCAAGAGCGTGTGTTTAAAGTGATGGGAATCGGGGAGGAAGAAGCCCAGGAGAAGTTCGGGTTCTTGCTGGACGCGTTCAAGTTCGGTGCGCCCCCGCACGGCGGCATCGCGTTCGGGTGGGACCGCATCGTTTCGCTACTCACCAAGTCCGATTCGATTCGCGATGTGATTGCCTTCCCCAAGTCTGGTGGTGGTTACGATCCGCTCACGCAGGCGCCGGCTCCGATCACCCCGCAGCAGCGGGAGGAAGCAGGAGTCGACTACGTGCCTGAAGATGACGAGGACGAAGCGCAGGATCAAGCCTAGTGTTTTGGTTTGCACCCTATAAGGCGCCCGGTAAGTCGTCCGAAAGGTTGCTGATTTAGACCGATAAGTCTCTGACTAAGACCGCTAGGTCGCCTACCAATAAGACCTGATCGAGACGTGTTCTTGGACACATTCTCGGTCAGGTCTTGTTAGAATAAGCACATGGCATACGTAGAGATTCACCCTGAGAACCCGCAAACCCGTCTAGTTAAGTCCGTCGTGGACACGCTCCGAAATGGAGGTACCATCGCGTTACCCACCGATTCTGGGTACGCAATCGCCACGGCAATGGCCAATAAAGATGGCATGGACGTCATTCGACAGATTCGGGATCTGGATGAAAAGCACAACTTCTCTTTCCTGTGCCACAACTTCTCCCAACTCGGCTCCCTCGTGATCGTTGACAATAAGGCGTTCCGCACCATTAAGGCATTGACGCCCGGGCCGTACACGTTTATTTTGCGTGGCACTAAAGAGATTCCGCGCATGACTTTAAACAAGAAGAAGCACACGGTGGGCGTTAGGATTCCTGACCACAAGATTACGCAAGCAATCGTGGAGGAACTGGGCGAGCCCCTCCTGTGCTCCACCCTGATTCTGCCGGGCCATGAAGAAGCCATGTGGAATGCGGAAGAGGTTTTCGAAGCGGTAGGGAAACAGGTTGATACCGTGATCGGTGGTCCGGTTGGCCACGAAGGTTCCACCACCGTGGTGGACTTCACCGATGGATCCCCCGTAGTGGTCCGCGAAGGTGCGGGCTCCACTGAGCTGTTCTAAACACATTTTCGAAGCAGGCCAGAATCTTATTGTCAGAATGTGCAGGATCGGCTGATTTGTTCTAGACAATTAGAATATGGATATTTTTGAGGCTGCCGGTATTGACGATGCGGGCGTGCCCGTCACGCAAACGAACGCGCCCCTAGCGGTGCGGATGCGTCCGCGCGAACTTGATGAGGTAGTGGGCCAGTCCCACTTATTGGCGGACGGCTCGGTGCTGCGCCGGCTATTGGAACCAGCGGATCCGAACCGAGCCGTTTCTTCCGTGATCCTGTGGGGCCCACCTGGCGTGGGGAAGACCACGTTTGCGTACTTGGTGGCCCGCTCGTCGGGACGGCATTTTGAAGAAGTATCCGCAGTGTCCGCCGGGGTGAAAGAAGTGCGCGCCGTAATCACGGGAGCACGCCGCCGCCTCACCACATCGGGGCAAGAAACAGTACTGTTTATTGACGAGGTCCACCGGTTCTCTAAGTCGCAGCAAGATGCCCTGCTGCCCGCGGTTGAGAACGGCTGGGTGACCCTCGTGGCCGCGACCACGGAGAACCCGTCTTTCTCCGTGATATCGCCATTACTGTCGCGCTCCATCCTGCTGACGCTGCAGCCGCTCAGTGAGGACGACATCGGGAACCTCATCGACCGGGCCCTGGCGAGTAAGCGCGGGCTAAATGGGCGCTACAAACTGGAGGGCGACGCGAAAGAAATGATCGTGCGCCTATCGGGCGGGGATGCACGCCGGTCCCTCACAATCTTGGAGGCTGCAGCCGGGTCAGCGGACGACGGTGGGCTAAACGCGATCACGCCCGAAATCGTGTCCGACGCCGCCTCCACGGCAATGGTGCGCTACGACCAAGACCAGCACTACGACGTTGCGTCCGCATTCATTAAGTCCATGCGCGGCTCCGACGTGGACGCGGCCGTGCACTACCTGGCGCGCATGTGCGAAGCGGGGGAGGACCCGCGGTTCATCGCCCGGCGCATCATGATCTGCGCCAGTGAAGACGTGGGCATGGCAGACCCAAGCGCCCTGCAAACCGCGGTTGCGGCGGCGCAGGCGGTGGCGATGGTGGGGATGCCGGAGGCTCGGATAATCCTTTCGCAAGCGGTGATTGCCGTGGCTTGCGCGCCCAAATCAAATGCGGCATACCGGGCGATAGACCAGGCGATAGGCGATATTCGCCACGGTCGCACCGGGCTGGTTCCCCCACACCTGCGGGACGCGCACTACAGTGGTGCCAAGCGCCTCAAACATGGGGAAGGTTACATTTACGCACACGACGAACCCAACGCGATCGCGGCGCAACAATACCTACCCGACGAACTCGAGGGCACGGAGTACTACCACCCAACCCAGAACGGATATGAGGAACGCATCACCAAGCGGTTAGCAAAGGTGAAAAACCGCCTCAAGATGCGTTAAGATGTTCAAGTTGCCCGCCTAAGGCAACCCTGGGGTCTTAGCCCAAGTAGGAAACCCCTACGGAGGTGGCCCCGTAACTGATGCAAAAGTATCAGTGACGATTCGTAACGGAAAGAAGCAGGTATTTTTATGGCAAATCGTTCTCGCCGCCAGGTGCGCTTGTCACGCGCCCTCGGGATTCCACTCACCCCGAAAGCAGCGCGCTACTTTGAGCGCCGCCCATACGGTCCGGGTGAGCACGGCCGCGCCCGTCGCCGGCAAGAGTCCGACTACGCGGTGCGTCTGAAAGAAAAGCAGCGTCTGCGCGCCCAGTACGGTATCCGCGAGGCGCAGATGCGTCGGGCATTCGACGAAGCGAAACGGCAAGAGGGACGCACGGGCTCTAACTTGATTGAGCACCTCGAAACCCGCCTGGACGCGCTCGTTTTGCGTTCCGGTTTTGCCCGCACGATCGCGCAGGCACGCCAAGTGGTTGTGCACCGCCACATCCTGGTGGATGGGAAGATCGTGGATCGCCCCTCGTTCCGTGTGAAGCCGGGCCAGACGATTCAGGTGAAGCCGAAGTCGCAGACGACGGTGCCGTTTGAGATCGCCGCATCGGGTGTGCACCGTGACGTACTGCCCGCAGTGCCGCCGTACCTAGAGGTTGATTTGGAGAAACTGCGTGCCAAACTGGTTCGTAAACCAGAGCGCGTGGAAGTACCCGTGATCTGTGAAGACCAGCTGGTCGTTGAGTACTACTCACGCTAAGCTTTAACGCCGGTGCGCCCCGGGGAACTGGACGGTTCCACGGGGCGCGCTCGCATACATACGCCGCAGTCGGGTCGTGTTTATTCCCGGGCGCTGCGGCGGGTAAACTGTTGCCAGTAGTTAATCCTGTGAAGAAGAGGCTTTGATGCGTACCGCTGAAATTGCTAAGCGGTGGAACGATTACTTCCGCCGCCACGGTCACGAGATCGTTCCATCCGTCCCGCTGGTGTCCCCGGATCCATCTGTACTGTTCACGATCGCGGGGATGGTCCCGTTTATCCCCTATATTGTGGGCACGGAAAAAGCCCCGTGGCCGCGCGCAGCTTCGGTGCAAAAATGCGTGCGCACCAACGATATTGACAACGTGGGGCGCACCACGCGTCATGGCACGTTCTTTCAGATGAACGGTAACTTCTCGTTCGGAGACTACTTCAAAGAAGGCGCGATAGATTTCGCGTGGGAGCTGCTGACCGGGTCCGTCGATGACGGCAATTACGGTTTGGACGGCGACCGCATGTGGGTGACAATCTGGGATGAGGATAAGGAATCTTACGACCTGCTCACCCGCAAGATTGGGATGGACCCGAAGCATATCGTTTGCCTGCCGCGAGAAGACATTTTTTGGGACACCGGCCAGCCCGGTCCGGCGGGCCCGTGTGCGGAGTGGCATTACGATCGCGGCCCCGCTTATGGCCCTGAGGCCGTGGGTGGCACCGTGGATCCGGGTGGCGACCGCTACTTGGAACTGTGGAACCTGGTGTTCGATCAGTTCTTGCGAGGCGAGGGCACGGGGAAGGACTACCCGCTGCTCGGTGAGCTCGATGAGAAAGCGATTGATACGGGCGCGGGCCTAGAGCGCTTAGCCTTCGTTTTGCAAGACAAGGCGAACATGTTTGAAATCGACCAGGTGCGCCCGGTGATCACGGCAGCAGAGAAGCTTTCTGGCCGCGTTTACGAAGGTGGTGGAGACCCGGAAGATGACGTGCGCATGCGAATTGTGGGTGACCATGTTCGTTCCGCGATGATGCTGATCAACGATGGTGTAATCCCTGGTAACGATGGTCGCGGCTACGTGCTGCGCCGGTTGATTCGCCGCGCTGTTCGTTCCATGCGCCTGCTGGGGGTGGATACCGCAACGCTCCCCACCCTCATGCCGATTGCACGAGACGCGATGAAAGCAACCTACCCGGAACTAGAAACCAACTGGGACCGCATCGCAGATGTGGCATACGGGGAAGAAGAGGCGTTCCGCCGCACGCTAACAGCGGGCACCACAATTTTGGATACGGCCGTGAAGTCCGCTAAGAAATCCGGCAGCGGCCTGCTCAGTGGCGATGAAGCCTTCACGCTGCACGACACGTACGGGTTCCCGATTGACCTCACGTTGGAAATGGCACGCGAGCAGGGCGTGGGAGTGGATGAGAAGCGTTTCCGCACCCTCATGGCACAGCAAAAGCAGCGGGCGCGGGCCGATGCGCTCGCCAAGAAGTCCGGGCACGTGGACTCGCGTATCTACCATGACTTCCAGGCCAAGCTCGGGGGTGGATCCCAGTTCCTGGGGTACACCGACTGGAAGACTGAGTCGCGCATCGTGGGGCTCGTCAAAGATGGTGTGCCCGCACCGGTTGTGACCGAACCGGGGAGCGTCGAAGTTATTTTGGATAAGACCCCGTTCTACGCGGAAATGGGTGGGCAACTAGCCGACCACGGTACAATCCGCACCGCGGGCGGGGGCATTTTTGAGGTCGACGACGTGCAAGCACCCGTCAAAGGTCTGAGCGTGCACCGCGGCCGCCTAATCGAGGGCGTGCTTGCACTAGATGACAAGTGCGTGGCACAGATAGATCAAGACCGCCGCCTCGCAATCGCGCGGGCACACACCGCAACCCACATGATCCACAAGGCCCTTCACGAATACGTCGGAGAGGGAGCAACGCAAGCTGGGTCCGAGAACGCGCCCTCCAGATTACGGTTCGACTTCCGTAACCCGGCAGCGGTGCCGGCAGACCAGATGGAAGCAATCGAGTCGCGCGTGAACGACCGGCTGGCCGACAACCTCACGATCTCGGATTCCATCATGGATATTGACGACGCGAAAGCCCTGGGGGCGATGGCGTTGTTTGGCGAAAAATACGGGCGGGAGGTGCGCGTGGTGAACATTGGGGACGGCTGGTCCCTCGAACTGTGCGCCGGCACGCACGTTCCCACCACGGGCCATATTGGCCGCATCGCGGTGCTGGGGGAATCGTCTATCGGGTCGGGCGTGCGGCGGATTGACGCGCTCGTTGGGGACGGTGCGTACGACTTCCAAGCGAAAGAACACGCACTCGTATCTCGCTTATCTGCGTTGATGGGTGGCAAACCAGAGGAACTGCCCACTCGTTTGGAGCAAACTCTCAAGCGGCTCAAGGATGCGCAAAAAGAACTGGCGAAACTCGGGGAAGCGCAGCTGCTGGCCCGCGCCCCGGAGCTGATTAAGACCGCGCACCGACTGGGCGGCTACACCGCGGTTGTGAAGAACCTGGGCGAAGTCCCTTCCGCGGATGCGCTGCGCCACCTGGTGCTGGACATGCGCGAGCGGATGGGAGAGAGTGAACCCGCTGTAATCGTCGGGATTGGCGTGGTGAACGACAAACCCCAGGCGGTGGTGGCTACCAACCAGGCGGCTCGGGATGCCGGCGCGAAAGCGGGCGCGCTCGTGCGCATCGTCACCAAAGAACTCGGTGGTGGTGGCGGTGGCCGCGACGACATCGCTCAAGGCGGTGGACAACGCAAAGACAACATCGACGCCGCCGTAGCCGCGACCCAACGGGCTCTCGAACAGTCGTGACCGCACAGTCATTTCGAGCGGGGGTGCGCATCGGCGTGGACTACGGCGGTGCGCGCATCGGCGTAGCCGTAACTGATCCGGCGGGGCGGTTTGCCCTCCCACACGAAACCGTGGCCCGCAGCAAATGGGGCGAAGACGTCGACCAGATCGCGGACCTGGCGGAGCAACTGGCGGCCATTGAAATTGTGGTGGGGCTACCTAAACACCTCAGTGGTGCCAGCGGCGCGTCCGCGAAGTCTGCCCGCAAGTTTGCGCATAAACTGGGCTCAGCCTGCCCGCAGCTAAGGGTGTGTATGGTGGACG
Source organism: Gleimia hominis (assembly GCF_032085515.1). GTDB lineage: Bacteria > Actinomycetota > Actinomycetes > Actinomycetales > Actinomycetaceae > Gleimia > Gleimia hominis. The sequence continues at coordinate 1,490,185 of NZ_JASXSX010000001.1, read as the reverse complement.
AAAGGTTAACGACTTCCACGGCGCATGAGCAGCTGGCAGCCGCTGGCATTGATAATCGCCGACGCAAAGATAAAGTAGACCAGGTTGCAGCCACCGTAATTTTGGAACAGGCTATTGAAATTGAACGCAGAACGGGTAAAGAGCCGGGGGAGACCATCAGCCGCGGCCGACCCGCAGGGAGTTAAAGTACCGTGAACGAGAGCGCAAACAACAACGCGAGGCAAAACCGTGGTCCCGACAGATCACGGAACGCGGAACCTTCACACTCCCCGTTCCCAACCCGGCGGGAGCGGGCTCGGGCGCGTGCCTCGCAGCAAACCCCACCGGGTGCGCGAAGCACGGACCCGCGTTTTGCTCGCAACGGGGAACATCTAACCACCACAACTGGCTTGCGGTCTAGGCGATTGGAAGCAGAACGGGCGCGCGTGCGCAAACGCCGACGCAACCGGAAGATCCGCACGGGCCTCATCATTGGGGTTGTGGTAGCGATTTTGGCGGTGTGCTTGTACTTTGCGCTCAATGCCGTGTGGGGCGGTAAAACCCCTCAAGAATCTACTGATTATGCGGGGCCTGGTACTGGGGAAGTGCAGTTCGTAGTAAACCCGGGGGATTCGGGCACCATTATTGGCGCGAACATGGTGGAAAAGAATATTGTGAAGACCCAGGACGCGTTCTTGAAAGCCTGGAACGATAACGCAGCGGCCGCCACGGTGAAGCCGGGTACCTACCAGATGAAGAAGCAGATGCGTGCGGTGGATGCGGTCGCGGCACTACTTGACGATACGAAACGCAGCTCGAACGCCGTCACCGTATCCCCCGGGATGAGTAACGACTTGATTGCGCAGCGGCTCGCGTCGTTTGCGAATTTCGACGAGAAAACCGTTAAAGACGCGATGAGGGACGCGCAGGCACTGGGGCTACCGAAAGTTGCGAACGGAAACTCGGAAGGCTGGCTCAGCCCGGGTTCCTACGAGGTCCATCAGGACGACTCGGTGCAGTCCGTGCTCAAACAGATGGTGGATAAAACGAAAGAGACCCTCAGTAACTACAACGTGCCCGAAGACAAGCAGGAAGAACTGTTGATTAAGGCTTCCATTCTGGAGCGGGAAGTAAATATTAAGAAATACTTGCCGCAGGTGGCGCGCGTAATCGACAACCGGTTGGCAGATACCGGGGGGCAGACTGCGGGTCTGTTGCAAATGGACTCCACGGTCAACTACGCGTTGGGCCGGCAAAGTGGGGTGCCTTCGCTCGACGACCTGAAGGTCGATTCCCCATACAACACGTACAAACACAAAGGGCTTCCCCCCGGGCCAATTGCGGCGCCCAGCGAGGATGCGATTGAAGCAACGCTGGAACCCGCGAAGGGCAAGTGGTTGTATTTCGTGACCGTTAACCTGGATTCAGGGGAAACGATTTTCACGAACACCAGGGAAGAGCATGAGCAGGCGCAGAAGAAGCTGCAAGACTGGTGCTCGGCAAATAAAGGTAAGTGCTAAGTGCCGATGAAGGTAAGAACTAGATGCGTGGGTATGTGATTGGACATCCGGTGGCGCACAGTTTGTCACCGATTTTGCACCGCGCAGCTTACGCGAGCTTGGGGTTAGACCACGAGTTCGAAGCCGTTGACGTCACTGCTGAACGGTTGCCGCAGTGGGTGCAGTCGCGGCCCTCGAGTTTTCTGGGGTGCGCTGTCACGATGCCGCTTAAACAGGTGATCATCGGGGTTTTAGATGCGGTTGAGCCGCTTGCGGAAGCGGTAGGAGCGGTGAATACCGTGGTGCCATCCGCCGGAGTGCTAGCGGGGTTCAACACGGATGTGCACGGGATCGTGCAGGCAGTTCAGCACGAGCAGGGCCACTACGAAACCGCGGTTATTGTGGGTGGCCGGGCCACCGCGTCTTCCGCCCTCGCCGCTTTAGGGCAGTTGGGAGCTCGGGAAATCTGGACGATTGCACGCAGTTTCGGTGGTCCGGGTTCGATTACTTTGGCGGAAAACCGGATGGGAGTGTCGACCCGACATGTGCCGTGGCGTAATCGCCGTCAAGCCCTTGAGGTTCTGGCTCGCGCGGATGTGGTGATTTCGACGGTGCCGAGGTCGGTGGCGGACGAATGGGCGGATGCTCCGTTCCAATCGGGCGCGACGGTGTTGGATGTGGTGTATGAGGATTGGCCGACTGCATTGGCTACGCAGGCTCACGCGCGGGGCGCTCGGGTGGTGTCGGGCCACGAGATGCTGCTGCATCAGGCGGTTCAGCAAGTTGAGCTTATGACTGGGAAGTCACCGGATATTCGCGCAATGCGGCAGGCGATGGACGCCGCGATGGATCATGTGGGGAGGAACAGTTGAGCGCGCAAATCATTTGGTACGCGTGTGCGTGCGCGTTGGGCTTGGCTGTAGTTATTTGGGCTGGGATGCGCGGGCCGAGGCTGCTGGCGCGTTACTTTGAACCCCACGGATTACCGACTCCGGCGGCGTCACATTTGGTGTACTTGACGGCGCTGGTGGAAGCTGCGGTTTTATTCGCTGGCTTCACTGACCCGTTTTTGACGGTGACTCTGCCGCTCAGCGGCGTACTCGCGATGCACCTGCTGGTGGATGGGACGGTGAAGAAACTACCGAATGCCTTGACGGTAATCGGTGCGGGCCTGCTTGCTGTTGGCGCGGTGATCGGCGTGGTCCACGCGTGGCAAGACGTGCATTTAGCGGAACTGCTGTTCAACGTAGCTGTGGGCGCGCTCGTTTGGTTCCTGCCCCTGTTTGTAGTGCGATCTTTGGGCGGCAGCGTTGGGCGCGGCGACATTAAACTGGCACCACTGCTCGGTGCTTGGCTCGGATTGTACTCGGCAGGTACCGCGTTCGGGGGTCTGGTCACCGGTTTCGTGATCGGCGGTGTATACGCGTGCGTGCTGCTCGTGGCTCGTAGAGCCCGGTTAAAGGACACGGTGGCGTTCGGGCCGGCGATGATTTCAGGGGCCGCACTGATCTGGCTGATGGGATCTGGAACGATCGCGTCATTCTAATGCCCCTGAGGCGCGCGAGCTCGCGTGTACCGAAGCGCCTGTGTTTGCGTGGACCCGGGCACGTAGATCCGCGTGGACCGGAACGGATGTGTTGGCGCAATCCGGAGTGTTTGGGCTCGCGTAATCTCGATGTGACACACTGGGGGCATGATGCGTTGGATAACAGCCGGGGAATCGCACGGTGAAGCTCTGGTGGGGATTATTGAATCCGTGCCCGCGGGCCTAGCAATCACTAGTGCAGATATCGAGGGTGCATTGGCACGCCGACGCACCGGTTACGGGCGGGGAGCGCGGCAGAAGTTCGAACAAGACCGGGTGCGTTTACTTTCCGGGGTGCGTCACGGCCGGACCTTGGGCTCACCGATTGCAATCGAAGTGGCGAACTCGGAATGGCCGAAGTGGCGCACCGTTATGTCTTCTGATCCGGTGGATCCCAAGGACCTCATGATTGACGCAGGGACGGGTGATGAGCGCGAAGTGGCGCGCAATAAGCGGCTGACGCAGCCCCGTCCCGGTCACGCGGACCTGCCCGGAATGTTGAAATATGCGCATGAGGACGCTCGCAACGTGTTGGAGCGCTCAAGCGCGCGCGAAACCGCGATGCGGGTTGCGCTGGGTGAGGTGGCGCGCCAGTTTCTACGTCAGGTCGCAGGCATTGAGGTTCTGGGCCACGTGGTGCAAGTCGGCCAGGAAGCCGCGCCCGCCCGCCAGCTAACACTGGGGGACGCGGATGCGGTTAATGCCAGTGACGTGCGGTGTGTTGACGCGGCAACGGCGGCGCGGTTTAGAGCGGAAATTGATGGGGCGAAACGCAGTGGTGACACGGTCGGCGGGGTGGTTGAAGTGGTGGCGTTCAACGTGCCCGCGGGGTTGGGCACTTACACGCAGTGGGATCAGCGGTTGGACGGGCAGCTGGCGCAAGCACTCATGTCGATCCAAGCGGCGAAGTCCGTGGAGATCGGCGATGGCCTAACGCAAACGCAGACCCGGGGGTCGCGCGCGCACGACGAAATCTTGGTTGACGCGCGTGCTTACCGTCCGACGAACCACGCCGGTGGTTTAGAAGGGGGAATGAGCAACGGTGAGCCACTAGTGGCACGCGTTGGGTTCAAACCGATCTCTACGGTTCCCCACGCGTTGCGCACCATTGATTTAGAAAACCGCACTGCTGCGAAGGCGCTGCATCAGCGGTCGGATACGTGCGCGGTGGTACCGGCTGCGGTGATCGCGGAGGCGATGGTGGCGCTGGTATTGGCCAATGCGGTAACGCAAATGTTTGGCGGCACCACTGTGGACCGTGCCCGCACGGCGATGGATTCATACGTGCGCGAAACAAGGGCGCGCCTGCAGCCGTGAGTATTATTCTGATTGGCCTGCCGGGCAGCGGTAAGTCCAGTGTGGGCAAGGCGTTGTCGGCGTTGCTGCGCTGGGAGTTTGTAGATTTGGATGAGGAAGTTCAGCGGCGCGCCGGCACGTCGATTGCGCAGATTTTTGCGCGAGGTGAAGACTGTTTTCGCGAAGTTGAAGCGAACTGCTTGCGCGAATGGTTGAGCCGCGGCGACTGCGTTATCGCGACCGGAGGGGGCGTGGTGGAGACGCCCTGTAATCGCCGCGACTTGATGGAGGCCACTGGGCGCGGCAGTGCAGTAGTGTTTTTAGACGTTGAGGTACCCGAGGCACTGCGCCGCATTGACGGCACTGCCCACCGGCCACTGCTGAGCGGTGGGGCGGAACAAAACTTGCGCTCGATCGCACGCCGGCGCACCCAGTGGTACCGGCAGTGCGCGAATCTGCACCTCAAGGTGGACGATCGGCCAGCGCACGTGCATGCCCAAAGGTTGTGTGCGCGGCTGGTGGCGGAGGCAGACTTTGAACCGCGGGATAATACTGGTGGAGCACACTAGCGGGCAGAGCGCCGAGCTGGTTGCAGAAGGGCTGGGAGCATGAAGCAGATAAGAGTTCGCGGCGAACGCGACTACTCCGTGTCAGTGGGGAGCGGTACCTTGAGCTGCGTGGCGGAGTATGCGCGTGGCGGCCGCGCCCTGGTGATGCACACAAAGTCCACGCGGGCGTACGCGCAGCGAGTTGGGGGGTACCTGGAGCCGAGCATGCGCGTGCACTACCTGGAGGTACCGGACGGGGAGGCCGCGAAAACCACAGCGGTACTTGCACAAGCCTGGGACCGAGCTGCGGAGGTGCAGCTAGGCCGGGAGGACTTGATCGTATCGGTAGGCGGCGGCGCCGTTACCGACCTGGCGGGTTTCGTGGCTGCCACGTGGCTGCGCGGTATCGATGTCCTGCACGTGCCCACTTCGCTGCTGGCCATGGTGGATGCTGCGGTAGGGGGCAAGACGGGCATTAACACCAGTCGGGGCAAGAACCTGGCGGGCGCGTTCCACAGCCCGATCGGCGTGGTCGCGGACACGGATCTGCTGACCACCCTGCCGCGGCGCTACTGGGTTGAAGGCATGGGGGAAGTGCTTAAATGCGGCTTTATTGCCGATCCATCTATTTTGGATGATGCAGCGGAGATTATTAGCCCGAAGCATTCCCATTTGGAATCGTTGATCGCCAAATCTGTTTCGGTAAAAGCCAGGGTAGTTGGCGCGGACCCAAAGGAAGCGGGAGAGCGCGAGATTTTAAACTATGGACACACCCTGGCACATGCGATTGAAGTACTAGAGCACTTTACGATCGCCCACGGGGAAGCCGTGTCCATTGGTTGCGTTTACGCGGCCCACGTGGCCCAAGAAATGGGGTTGGGTTCTTCGCAGTGGCTTGAGGTTCAGCGCGAATCCTTACGCAACCAGGGCCTACCAACGGGTTGGAAAACAACGAACTTTGACGCGGTTTTGGAACTAATGCAGCGGGACAAGAAAGTGCGGTCGGAGCACATTCGGATGGTACTGCTCGCCGGGCCTGCGCAGCCAACTGTCGTGCCCGTCGAAACAAAGGTATTGCGGCGCGCAGCGAAGAACATGGAGGTAATCGATGAGTGACACGGCAAAGTCGAACCAGCCCCGCGCGGTCCTGCTGGGCGTGGCAGGTGCAGGAGTGGTGGAGGTGGCACGCGAACTCGGGCGAACCCACCCGGACCTATCCATAGTGTCGGTTGAACAGCGGGCAAGTGACGCCGCCGGAACCGCGGTGTCCGACGTGCTCATTGACCGGGGAGAAGCCCGGTACGAGCAGCTCATCAAGCAGGCGGCTCTGCAGGCACTGGCGGAGCCCAGCGTGGTTGCGCTGCCCCCTCAGGCACCATTAAATCCGGAAGTAGCGGCGCGCCTAGAGGAACTTAAATCTCGCGGGGGAGTGATCATAGGTTTCACCGCGCAGCTGGAGGAGCTAATTCGGCGCACTGGTTTGAATGCTCCGCGGGCAGCTGGATTAGGACCCACCCGACGCATGTTCGCGAACTTAATGAAAGAGTACGAAACTGCGTACGAACCGCTGGTGACGCACAAAATGGATACCACGGGACAGAGCGTAACGCGCGTATCCGAGCGAGTATTCGCGCTAATACCAGGGCGCGCGGTATCCTAAAATCAACAATAATTTTCATTTCAATGGAAGGGAAAACGCGTGGCAACCACAAACGACCTCAAAAACGGCATGGTGTTGAAGATTGATAACCAACTCTGGTCCGTGGTGGAGTTCCAACACGTTAAACCCGGTAAAGGCCCGGCGTTCGTGCGCACGAAGATTAAGAACGTGCTGTCGGGAAAGACGATCGATAAAACTTTCAATGCGGGCGTGAAGGTAGAAACCGCAACCGTCGACCGGCGCGACATGACGTACCTGTACCAAGATGGGGACGACTACGTGTTCATGGACGCAGCTACCTACGATCAGATCCTCGTGACCGGGGACACGGTGGGGGATTTGAAGAACTACATGGTCGAGAACCAGTCGGCAATCGTTTCGATGTACGAAGGCTCCGTGCTGTACATTGAACTGCCCCCGACGGTGGAGCTGACAATTTCATACACGGAACCGGGCTTGCAGGGGGATCGTTCCAACGCGGGAACGAAACCGGCCACGCTCGAAACCGGGTACGAAATCCAGGTGCCTTTGTTCTTGGATGAGGGTGCGCGCATCAAGGTTGACACCCGCACGGGTGAGTACGCGGGACGTGTAAACGCCTAGTATGTCTTCGAAAACTAAATCACGGTTCACGTCTCGTACGCGGGCGCGCAAACGCGCAGTTGACACGCTGTTTGAAGCCGAGCAGCGGGACTTGGGCACGCCCGGTGCGATTCGTGACCTATTGCAGCAGCGCCGGCGCGTCACCGCAGCGCAGAGTCCACTACCCGAGTACGCGATTGAAATTGTTGAGGGGGTCGCTGACCACCTCGGGACAATTGAGGATCTGTTAGCGCAGTACTCTACTTCGCGTCCGTTCGACCGCCTACCGAGTGTGGACCGGGCGGTACTGCGCGTGGGCGCGTGGGAAATCCTGTGGAATGATGAGGTGCCAGACGTCACCGCGATCGATGAGGCGGTGACGATCGTTAAAGAGGTGTCGACGGAGGAATCACCGAGCGTGGTTAACGCCATGCTGGATGCGATTCGGAAGAATGCAGCCGAGGCGTTGCAGGCCGATGCTGCGCTAGCAGCGGCCTTTGACGCGCCGAGCGAAGCCGCGCATCCGCGTGAGGAAGAACCTGTTCGTGGTGGGGAAGATGCTGTGCATGGTGACACTGCGGACTTCGGAGAAGACTTCGACTCGGATAGAGAATCTTCAGGGTCCGAGTGGCGCTGGTAGTTAACGCCGTCAACGGTTGTCCGGCGCTATCGTAGAAGTAGCCGCCGTTTTATCTCCCAAAAGTTCCCAGGTTGACATATAGTTTTCACTATAGGGGGAATATCACCATCTAGGGAGGCAAAAAGATGGCACTTCCGAAACTAACTGACGAGCAGCGCCGAGCCGCTCTTCAGAAAGCTACGGTAGCACGGCGGCGACGCGCTGAAGTTAAGGCTGCTTTGAAAGCGAGAACCATGACTTTAGCAGAAGTGTTCGAACTCGCTGAAACCGATGAGGCAGTTGCGAAAATGAAAGTAACCGCCCTGTTAGAGGCCATGCCACGCGTGGGAGCGATAACCGCTGAGAATATTTTGGACAGCATTGGGATCGCCCGTTCCCGGCGCGTGCGCGGGCTCGGAGCGCTGCAACGCAACGCCCTCATCGAAAGGTTCCACTAAACAAACTGACCGCCCTGGTGACGGGCGTTATAAACCGCTGGGATTCGGACGTGCCGGGTGGACATACACCCGGCACGTGACACAATTGCGCTATGGCTGATGCATCAACACAAAACACAACCGAGCGCGATGGGAACCGCCCCGCACTAACAGTCGTAGCTGGGCCCACCGCCGTGGGCAAAGGAACGGTAGTTAAGTACCTGGTTGAGCACTACCCGCAGGTGTATTTATCGATTTCCGCCACCACCCGCAGCCCGCGCGTAGGTGAAGTAGACGGACGGTCATACCACTTCATCACCCGCGACGACTTCGACCGCCGGATTGAGCGGGGAGATTTTCTAGAGTGGGCGACGGTGCACCGCAAGCACAAGTACGGTACGCTCCGCGGCCCAATTGAGCAGGCCTTACGGCAGGGTCGGCCCGCCCTACTCGAGATTGACTTGGAGGGTGCGCGCCAGGTGCGCACGCAGATGCCGGGCGCGCAGTTCGTGTTTATTGCCCCGCCTTCGTGGGATGAACTGGTGGCGCGTTTGCGTGGCCGCGGCTCAGAATCGGAAGAGCAGATGCGCACGCGCTTAGAAACCGCGCGCATTGAAATGGCAGCGAAAGATGAGTTCGACCACGTTTTAGTTAATGACGAGGTTGAAGACACAGCGCAGGCCTTGGCGAGCGTCATGGGTCTGACGTAGTATTGGCGTGTTTGTACGTTTAAGTCGAAATCTGTACGTTTAGGTTGAAAGAGGACTAATGTCGGGAATTGTTGCCCACCCAGAAGGAATCACGAACCCTCCTATTGATGACTTGATGGAGAAAGTTGATTCAAAATACGCGCTCGTAGTGTTCGCGGCGCGTCGCGCACGGCAGATCAACTCCTATAACCTGCAGCTGGAATCTAATATGGTTCAGTTTGTTGGCCCGGTAGTTCCGGTGGAGCAAGATGAAAAGCCTCTCTCGATTGCACTGCGCGAAATCTCGCAGGACATGCTCATGCTCGAACAGAATCCAGAGAACGTCGAGACCAAGTAGCGCAGAAAACACGCGGCCGTGAATATTGTTGTCGGGGTTGGCGCTGGGATCGCAGCTTACAAGATCACCGCGCTAGTACGGGCCTTTACGCAAGCGGGCCACGAAGTGCACGTGGTGCCAACGCCCGCGAGTTTAGAGTTCGTGGGCGCCGCAACGTGGCGCGCTTTGTCTGGGAACGCGGTTCACACGGATGTTTTTGAAGCGGAGGCGGGCGTTGGCCACGTTGAACTTGCCCGGTGGGCAGATGCAATAGTGGTAGCCCCGGCGACCGCGGATCTATTGGCGAAGTTCCGGATGGGAGTAGCGGACGATCTTCTCACCGCTACTGTGCTCGCCGCCGACGTGCGAGTGGTGTTGGCTCCGGCAATGCACACTAATATGTGGCGCAATGCTGCAACCCAGGAAAATGTTGCGGTGCTGCGTGGCCGCGGAGTGGAAGTTATTGATCCAGACGACGGGCCGTTGAGCTCTGGGGACACGGGCGCGGGGCGCCTGCCGGACCCGCAGCAAATCGCAGCCCACGTGCTGTCTAGCCAGACTGCTGCGCGGCCACAGAGCCTGAGTGGAATGCGGGCACTCGTTACTGCCGGGGGGACGCGTGAACCAATCGATCCGGTGCGTTATATCGGTAATCACTCTTCTGGAAAACAGGGAATTGCGATTGCCAGAGAGCTACAGCGCCGCGGTGCCCACGTAACGCTGCTGGCCGCGAATATTGAAAAACACTTGCTTCCCACCGGCGTGTACGTGGTAGAAACCCCCACCGCGCAGTTGATGTACGCGCAAGCGCTCAAACGGGCAGAGACGAGCGACATAGCGTTTTTTGTCGCAGCAGTTGCGGACTACCGGGTGGCGAACGCCAGCGAACAGAAACTGAAAAAGCATGCGGGTGATGGACTGACGCTAAACCTACAGCAAAACCCCGATATTTTAGCCACGGTTACACAAAGGTTCCCACATCTGCTGACCGTCGGGTTCGCAGCTGAGACGGGGGATCCAGAAACCGTCTTGAACTTTGGGAAAGAAAAGGCGCGCCGCAAGGGAGCGTCTCTGCTAGCTATTAACCCGGTGGGGCACGGACGGGCGTTCGGCCGCAGTGACAATGACGTGACTGTGGTGGATCGCGACGGCAAGCTGGTTGGCAGCAAGCGAGGCAGTAAAGAAGAGATTGCCGCGTTCATAATTGACGCGGTAGAGGATCTAAGAGGACGGAAGCATACCGAGTGAATACTCAAAGTGGACACCTATTCACCTCAGAATCGGTAACTGCGGGGCACCCCGATAAGGTGTGCGATCAGATTTCAGATGCGGTTTTAGATGAGGCCCTGCGCCTAGATCCGAGCGCCCGCGTTGCGGTGGAGGCACTGGCGACGCGCGATCGCGTGGTGCTGGCCGGGGAGGTTACCTGCGGGGGAACGCTCGACTACCCGCAGATTGTGCGGCGTACACTGCGACGCATTGGCTACACGGACCCGGCGTTGGGGTTTGCTGCGGACACGGTCGACGTGGACGTGCAGGTGGGGGAGCAGTCTGCGGACATCGCCCAATCCGTGGACACGTCCCTGGAGGCCCGCGAAGGTGGCGTGCAGGACGCATTGTCGCAGCAGGGGGCTGGTGACCAGGGGATAATGTTTGGCTACGCGTGTGCGGACACGCCCGCGTTTATGCCGGTTCCGATTGCGTTGGCGCACCGGTTGGCCCACCAGTTAGAGGCCGCGCGTGCGCAAGTACCGCAGTTACGTCCCGATGGGAAGACGCAGGTAAGTGTGCAGTTTGAGGGCGGCAACCCGGTTGCGTTAGACACCGTGGTGGTGTCCACGCAGCACGATGAGTCAATGTCTCTTACCCAGGTGCGGGACGCGGTGCGGACCCTGGTGGTTGACCCGATCGTGCGCCGCTGTTCCGAGCTTTTAGACGTGTCGGGAACCCGATTGCTGATTAACCCTTCCGGTCGGTTCGTTGCGGGCGGGCCAGCGGCAGACACAGGGCTGACGGGGCGGAAAATAATTGTCGACACGTACGGTGGTTTCGCCCGCCACGGCGGCGGCGCGTTTTCTGGTAAAGACGCGTCGAAGGTGGATCGCTCTGCCTCTTATGCCATGCGGTGGATCGCGAAAACCGTGGTTGCGGCTGGTTTAGCTAAACGCTGTGAACTCCAGGTGTCATATGCTATTGGGCGGGCTGAACCCGTGGGCTTGTGGATAGACACGTTCGGCACCGCAGCAGTGCCCGAAGCGAAGATCATCGCCGCCATCTTGGAGGTCTTCGATTTGCGTCCAGCGGCGATAACTACCGCTCTCGCGTTATCGAAACCCGTGTTTGAACCCACCGCGGCGTACGGGCATTTTGGTCGCGACGGTTTCAGTTGGGAGACCACGGAGCGAGCGGATGCTTTGCGCGAGGCAATTAAATAGCTTGCAATTAGCTTATTTGCATTCAAGTCGTTTGCAACGAAAATCTGGGTGCCACGTGGTTTCATATGAGTATGGAGGCAACTGAGGGGCTATTTGAGGTCGACGATTCACGTCACGTCGCACGCGTGCTCGTGGAAACCTCTGTGCCGCATCTGGATCGCCCGTTTGATTACGAGATTCCCGCTGGGCTCACTGTTGAAGTGGGCATGAGGGTGCGGGTACGGTTTGCAGGCAGTTGGCGTGAAGGCTGGGTCGTGGAAACAGCTGAAACCTCAGACTTTTCTGGAAAACTCCAAGCTGTCAACAAGGTGGTGTCCCCCCTGCAGTTGCTCACCCCTACTATGTACGCGTTCGCGCAAACAGTTGCCCGCCGGGGCTGTGCGAACACAACGCGGATCATTCAATCAATCGTGCCTAAGCGCAGTGGTCCGGCGGAAAAAGATTGGATGCGTACCCACGAGTCGCAAGCGGCTGCACTGACTCCATCGAGTGGTAGGGAACAAGTGGAGTCGCTCCAGCCTCAAGCGGAAAAAGCGATGCCGGAAAAAACGATGCGCGAAGAAACCCGGGCGATTAGTAGCGCAACACAGTTGCCGCAGGGAAGTGCGTGGCGGGAATATCCGGGTGGGGCGGCGCTATTGAACCGGATTCGCAACGGGCAGTCACCGAACGCGAACTGGGTGTTTACCGCCGGGGTTTTCCCACCTGGACCACGAGGGCCCAGGTCGAGTGATTCCAAGCCGGCCGATTCGAATCGAACGGCTTCTAAGCTTGGCATTCCAACGCCTAGTGCACCCAAAGCGGAAACGGTCGAACCGAATGTGACAAAGCAGGCTGGGGCGGCAGCAAAGAACGTTGAGCACAAGGCCGACAAGGCTAGGGACACAGCGCAACAAGCCGACGTAGCAGAAAAAGGTGTTGCGAACGCGGCAAACTCACAAGTGGCGCCTGCGCACCCGATTGTAGAACTTTTACAGGCGGTGAAGGAATCGGGGCGGAACTCGATTGTGGTTGCCCCAACGCAGCGGGAAGTGCGGATGATGCAAGAGCTGTTGCACGGCACGGAACTGTCGTGCATGGTGCAAACTGCGCAGGATTCACAGCGAGTTAAGTACACGCAGTTTCTAAACGTGCGGGCCGGAAACGTGGATGTGGTGTGTGGGACGCGCTCAAGTGTGTATGCGCCGCTTGCGAACTTGGGGCTGATCCTCGTGATGGATGCCGGTGACGACCGGATGACGGACCCGCAAAACCCGTACATGAACGCGTTAGACCTGGCGATTTTCCGCGCCGAACACGAGGCCGTGTCCGTAGTTAGCGCGGGCATGACCATGTCGGTGGCGGCAATGCGGTGGGCGCGGGCGGGGAACGCACCGATACTGTCAACCAGCCCGCAGCAGCGACGCAGCGAATCCGCAACTGTTGAGGTACCGGACCAGTTTGACCGCGAGCGGGAGGGAGCTGCGGGTTACTCGCAGATTCCGCCTCTGGTGCAGCGACGCGTGCGGGAAGCAATTAGCGATGGTCCGGTGCTTATTCACGTGCCCCGCCGCGGGTGGTCGTCCGTGATTGCCTGCAGTCGCTGCGGGGCGGGCGCGCAGTGCAGCGTGTGCCACGGCCCGTTGCGAGCCGGTGCGCGGGCAGACCTGTACTGTAACTGGTGCTCCCGGCCTCAGGTTAATTGGCGGTGCCATGAATGCAAAGGGCGGGCGTGGAGGACCGTGCGGTTAGGTTCGTCGCGTACCGCAGCAGACCTGGGGCGGGCATTCCAAGGGATCGCGGTTCGAGCTTCGGATGCGGATCATGAAATCGAAGGGCAGGTGAGTGGATCCACGCTCGTGGTCGCCACGCCGGGGAAGGAACCGCTAGCGGAAGATGGGTACGCAGCCGCCGTGGTACTGGATGCAAACGCGGTGGTGGGACGGCCGGAACTGTGGGCACCAGAAGAGGCGATGCGCCGGTGGATGAATGTACTGGCGCTAGTGCGGCCAACGGGGCGGATGCTCGTGGTGGGGGTGGATGACACGCGGTTGGCGCAGGCACTGATCCGCCGCGACCCGGTTGGGTACGCAGCGCTCCTGCTGGATGAGCGTGAAGCCCTAGAGTTCTACCCGGCGCGCTGTATAGTGGCGGTGGACGGGCCGTCGCAGGCAGTTGACGAAGTAGTTGCCGCGGTTGAACTGCCAGCCCGGTGTGAATATTTGGGTACCGCGAAGCTCACGGGCCGGGACACCCCGAAGGCGTATGGCACAAAGCCGGCGCGGGCCCTGCTGCGCGCCCACTGGGATGGGGCGCAGGAACTGATTGATGTGCTTCGCGCTCAGCTGGTGGCGCGTTCTACCCGCGGAGCCAGTGTTGTGAACGTCCACGTGAACCCCGCGCAACTGTTCTAACAGTTTTCGCCGCGAGCCGGGCGGGGCGATTCCTCGCTGCGCGCTGGCCCGACGAAAACCGCTGGTGTGCACCGGCGAGCCCGCGTTTGCGCGGGTAGTATGGGGCCGGCCTGGAAGACGTTAGACTTGGGACGTGAAAGTTTTATTTGCTGGTACCCCCGAAACTGCCGTGCCCACTTTGCGGGCACTCCACGAATCCTCCCACGAGGTTGTTGGCGTACTCACGCGCCCACCCGCTCGGCGGGGGCGGGGCCGCACCCTGCATCCCTCACCAGTGGCTGTTTTCGCACGCGAACACGAGTTGCCCCTCATTGAAGCTAACTCGGTGAAATCCGAACCGGTGCAACGCGAAATCCAAGAAACGGGTGCACAGTTAGGGGTCGTGGTAGCGTACGGGGCAATAATCCCACAAACCCTGCTGGACGCATTAGAGCACGGGTGGATTAACGCCCACTTTTCTAAACTGCCGCGGTGGCGCGGTGCAGCGCCGGTGCAACGCGCAATTGAAGCCGGTGACACGCACACCGCGGTGGACGTATTTGAACTGGAAGCGAGCCTCGACACGGGCGACATTTACCGCAGTGAGCCAGTAGAGATTAACGATGAGGTTACGGGCCAGGCCCTGCTGGCACACATGAGTGAAGTGGCCGCCCCACTGGTAACCGACGTGGTGGATGCGATTGAGGCAGGTACCGCGCATCCAACTGCGCAACCGAATGCCGGCGCCACGTACGCACACATGGTCGAGACGAAGCAACTGGCGCTGGATTTTTCTGCCACCGCCCAGCAGGTGCACAACAAAGTCCGCGCCTGGGCACCCACGCCCGGGACGTACACTACGCTGCCAGATGGGGCGCGTATGAAAGTTCTGAGCACCCGCATCCCAGGTGGAGCCACGCTGCAGACGGGCGAACTCCAAGTGGGTAAACACTCAGTACTAGTGGGTACCGGAAGTGGCGACTTGGAACTGCTCACCGTTGCGCCGGCAGGTAAGAAACCAATGCGTGCTGCCGACTGGGCGCGTGGCGCCCGCCTGGGGGAACACGCGATTTTGGGGGTTAACCAATGAGCGGTCAGCACGTGCAACCAGAACCTTACGTTGTGCCAAAACGGGTGGAGGCATCGCGGAAAGTGGCTTTCGATGCCCTCATGGCGGTAGAAACGCAAGACGCGTACGCGAACCTCGCTCTCCCGCCGCTAATTTCGCGCGCCCACCTGGGCCGCCGGGATGCCGCGTTTGCAACCGAACTGACGTATGGCACGCTGCGGAACCAGCGGCGGATTGACTGGGTGGTATCACAGAACCTCAAGCGACCACTCGCAGACCTAGATGCGCCCGTGCGAATTATTTTGCGCTTGTGTGCACACCAGATTCTGCACTTGCGGGTGCCCGACCACGCGGCGGTATCGGAAGGGGTTGAACTTGCCAAGCACGAGTGCGACCGGGGTGCCGAGAAGTTCATTAACGGGGTGCTGCGCTCCATAGTGGAGCATTCAGTGGGGGAATGGGACCGGCGAATAAGCGCGATTAAAGACAATGCCCAACGCGTGGCTGTGGAATACTCCCATCCGGAGTGGATGGTCCGCCAGTTCGCCACCGCGTTGGCCGCTCACGGTCGCGACCCGCGGGAGTTAACCGCGCTGCTACAAGCCAATAACGCGAACCCGTGGGTTACCCTGTGCGCGCGCCCCAGCATGATTTTGCCCGGTGACTTAGCGGACGTCGCGGTTCAGGCACTGCGCTGCGAAGTGCGGCCCGGGGATTACTCCGAGTGGTCCGTAGTGCTTTCCGCCGGTGATCCGGGGCGTTTGGAACCGGTGCGCGAAGGCATTGCTGCGGTTCAAGATGAGGGGTCGCAGTTGGTCGCGACCGCGTTCGCTGAAACCCCGGTGGTGGACGGCGGGGCGGATTCCGCGTGGCTCGATCAATGCGCCGGCCCGGGCGGTAAAGCCGGGCTGTTGGCAGCGTTTGCTCGTGAGAGCGGCGCGCATCTGGTTGCGAACGAAGTGGCGGCTCACCGCGCACGTCTAGTGGAGAATACGCTCCGCCCGTTCAGTAACGTAGACGTGGTAGTTGGCGATGGCCGGGAGGTCAGTGCACGTGGCCCGTTTGACCGTATCCTCCTGGACGCGCCCTGCACCGGTTTAGGTTCGCTACGGCGGCGCCCAGAGTCGCGTTGGCGCCGGCAAGTGAGCGACCTGGAGTCGCTGGTGCAGTTGCAAGCCCAGTTGATAGACGAGGCATTGCGGGCCCTGCGCCCCGGGGGGATTCTAGGGTACGTCACCTGTTCCCCAGTGAAACAGGAGACAACAGATCAAATCCGGCGCGTGGCGAAACAACCTGGGGTGCGCGTTTTAAGCGCAGCCGCAGCCGTGCGGGAGGTGTCAATGTCTGACATCGAGCTCACACCTGTCCAAATTGGGGATGGAAACGTGATTCAACTGTGGCCCCACGTGCACGATACGGACGCAATGTTCCTCGCGATTTTAACAAAAGAATAGGTTTTTCAACTAGAAAGCATGAGGTCAGTAAATGAACCCCACGATTAGCCCATCGATTCTGAACTGCGACATCGCGGACCTAAAAGGAGAGCTGCATAAGATCCGCAACGCCGACTTCGCTCACGTGGATATTATGGATAACCATTTTGTTCCGAACTTAACGTGGGGCTTACCCGTAGTGGAGGCCGTGGTGGCGCAAGATGTGGTGCCGGTTGACTGCCATTTGATGATTGAGGATCCGGACCGGTGGGCCCCAGGCTACGCGGAGGCAGGTGCGCAGTCAGTTACGTTCCACGCGGAAGCGGCGGCCGCCCCGATCCGCTTGGCGAACGAGTTGCACCGGCTCGGAGCGAAAGCGGGGTTGGCGCTGAAACCAACGACGGATATTGCCGACTACGTGGACGTGCTTGGAAGTTTCGACATGATCCTGGTGATGACGGTTGAACCGGGGTTTGGGGGCCAACCGTTTTTGGATTCGCAGATGGCGAAAGTGCGGCGGGTACGCCAGGCAGCGCAGGCACAACACTTGGATTTAGCAATCCAGGTGGACGGCGGGGTAACGCAAGAGACAATAACGCGCGCAGCAGAAGCGGGAGCGGACGTGTTCGTGGCCGGGTCTGCGGTGTATAAGGCGGAGGACGCGTACGCGCAAGTGGAGGCCCTGCGACGGATCGCGGCGAGCGCGATGCATGCCCATGCTTAAACGCAACCGTGTATACTAGGGCTGTGCTTCGGGGTCGGTGAAAGTCCGAACCGGCGGTTAAAGTCCGCGACTCACCTATTCTTGGGTGACTGAGCTGGTGGAATTCCAGTGCCGACGGTTAAAGTCCGGAAGGGAGAAGCATGTTGCAAACACGCACGCGTGTTTGTGTTGCACCCCGAACGCGGAATTAGAGGTTCGGAGGGGTGTAGTTGTCCAGTCTCAAACGGGTCAAAGCGATTAAACACGGCCCGGTCGTATCTTTCTTAGCACCCGTAGTGTTTGGGTTGATACTGTTTTTAGGCTGGTTTTTTACTGCTAATGCCCCCGGGGTTAAGACCTGGGTGCTGCCCAGCCCTTCGGCATTTGTTCAGCGTTTCAGTACCGAAATCAAAAACCCTGTGCTGTGGCACGCGGTTTGGACGACGGCGCAGGAAGCACTTTTAGGTTGCCTGGTGGGAGCGATTGTGGCTCTGCCGTTGGCGTACCTCATTTACCGTTCTCAAATTCTAGCTGCCGCAGTGGAACCGTTTTTGGGGGCTACCCAGGCTATTCCAGCGATCGCGTTAGCCCCCCTGCTCATGCTGTGGGTGGGGTATGGCACCCTCCCGATTGTGGTGTTGTGCGCGTTGATGGTGTTTTTCCCGATTCTAGTTTCCGCAACTTTAGGGTTTCGGCACTTAGATTCTGAGGTGTTGGATGCCGCTCGGTTAGATGGGGCCGACGGGTGGAAAATGCTCGTGTACATGGAGGCACCGTTGGCGTTGTACGCGATTTTGGCGGGGCTGCGCAACGGGTTCACCCTGTCGGTGACGGGCGCTGTGGTTGGCGAGATGGTGATGGGGGGCCACGGTTTAGGCCTGGTTCTGACTAGTCAGCGAAATAGTGTGGACACGGTGGGTATGTTCGTCACCATTTCGCTTTTGTGCGTGATGGCGATGGCGGCGTACTCCGTTTTGTACGCGATTGAACGCAGGTTCAGGCGCGGTTAGGGGAGTTTTAAATGGGTTTTTTTGGGCGGAAAACGGTTGCTGCACTGGTAGCGGGGTTTTCTTTGTTGATTGCGGGGTGTACGGCTTCGACAGGTGGTGAGTCCGCGTCGAAGCCTTCGGATAAAGCCGGTGGGGGCAGCCCCGTGACGGTGGGGATGACGTATATTCCGAATGTGCAGTTCGCGCCCGCTTACGTGGCGGATAAAGAGGGTTTATTTACCGCTGAGGGCGTGGCGGCGAAGCTGCGCCACCACGGAACCGACGAGGGACTATTCACGGCTCTGCTGGCCGGTGAGGAAGATGTGGTGATCGCGTCTGCGGACGAGATGCTGCAGGCGCGGGCGCAGGGAATGGACCTCATTTCAGTGGGGCAGTACTACCAGAAGTATCCGACGAAAATTATGGTGAAGGACGATTCCGCGATCCGGTCGGTAGCGGATCTGAAGGGGAAGAAGGTGGGTTTGCCCGGTGAGTTCGGGTCGAACTGGTTTGGCCTGCTTGCGGCCCTGAAGGATTCGGGGATGACGCGCGCCGACATTGACGTGCAATCCATTGGCTTTACCCAATTGGCCGCGTTGAAGAGTGACAAGGTGGACGCGGTTGTTGGGTTCAGTAACAATGATGGGGTCCAGTTTGAACTAGCGGACGTGCCGGTGCGCGAGATTGATTTGGCGAAAACCGGGGAGCCACCGCTGGTGGGCATGAATATTGTGACTACTTCCCAGTTTGCGAAGAATCACGCGGACGCGTTGAAGCACACGCTGCAGGCGCTCAGTAAGGGCATGCAGGTGTGTGTGGATGATCCGGCGCGGGCCGTGGATATCACTAAGAGTTATGACCAGAATTTGACGTCCGATGAGGCACTGGCTTCCACTAAAGCCACGTTGGAGGCGACGAATAAATTGTTCGCCCCCGCGGGGAAAGTGGATTTCACGCAGGATGTGGACCAGTGGAAACGGATGAACGATTTTCTTTCTCAGATTGAGGGCGTGCTGGGCTCGAAAGTAGATGTGACCGAAGCGGTTACAAACGAGTACTTGGAGCAATAAGCGCCACTACCAGCTACCGCGGGTGTGGCTTCCTCGGCGTGTCGAAGCGAACGTGTTTTCTCAGCGTGTCGAAGCTAACGTGGGGCCGCTACAGATCCGCAGGCGCAGTTTCGGTTACTTGGCGCGTTTGATTTCGGTGGCGTAAATTCCCGCCGCAGCCGCGGGCAGGAATGCGGGGGGATCCTGCTGCCAGGTGCGCCCCATAGACCGCAGGGGATGCGCACAGTGGGCGAGCGCGGTTTCGCACCGAGAGGCATCCACCTCATGAATATTATGCTGCGCAGCCAAATCCGCTAAGTCATGGCGATATTGCTCGAGGGCACTTGGAATCTGTGAGGCGGAACTGGTTTGCGGCGTAGTTGAAGGGGTTCGCGCGGGACGGTTTTGCGCCCGGTTTTGGTGCCAGTCTTGGGGGCGGACCGTCATGGTTGGGATCGTGAGGGGAACGAGCACGAGCTGGCGCAACACGCGTAGGCAGTGGTGCGATACCCCGCGGTGTTCGGCGCGCGGGTCCACGCCGGAGCAGCGCAGCACGGGAATCGGTACTCCGCCCAGGGCGTGGGCAACGTGCAGTGCTTGCGCGGCAGCGGTCCCAGAAAACCCCCAGGGGGTTTGGGTACCCAAGTTCCCCGGAGCGGGAGTAACCACCGCGTAGTCCGCGTGGGCCACGTGCCGGGCGGCGAGCAGTGCGGAGGGCATTGATGCGGCCTCCAGATCTCCGCCAAAAGACTGACCCGAAGTAATGGTGGTCACCAGGTCACCGGCCGCGCGCATGGCGGCGCACAACTGGGAAAACCGCAGGGCCAAAGCCGCGGTGTCATCACACACGTACGCGATCCGCGCCTGCGCCTGTTCAGCTCGGATCCCTGCCACCACGGCCGGCAATGACGAATGCAGGTCAGCAACAATCACCGGCATGCCCTCCAGCGAGCGGGCCGCGCACATAACCTGATGGTGCACAGAATCAGGTTCCTCAACAGATTGGACAACCACTTGGTGCGGCGTGTAACGCGCCTTCACAATATGGCCGTTTACAGGCAGCGAATCTGCCGGCACAGTAGCGGTCGCGAGCGTGGTGGCAAACCCGCCGGTACCGAGGTGCTTCGCTAACCCCGAACAATCAATCCGCACGCGTTCACCAACGGCGATCGCACCCACGAGGTCCGTATACGCTAACGCCCGCACTGTTTCGCCACCCTCAAAGCCGCTGGCCCCGGCCGGGGCGTGCGTTATCGTGCATTCAAAACTGACACACGTCGACCACTGGCTCAAAATCTTGCGGACCACCGCGTTTCTTTGCATCACCCATCTAGAATACAGACTGGCTTTGAGCGCGTGCCCACCAGTCCAACCGCCGCATGCCTTAGGATAGGTATCGAAACAGTCTAGCTTTGCCCCCAACGGCTTTTGGGTTGGGACGGCACATTGCGGTTCACATTTGAAGGAGATAGACGTGAGGCCTTGGCATTGGGTAGTGGTAATTATCGTGCTCGTGGTGGTGTTTGGTGCTTCCAAACTCCCCGACATCGCAAAGAACGTAGGCAAGTCCGCGAAAGTCCTCAAGAAAGAAATGCAGGAACTCACCGAAGATAGCGATACGGACAGCAACGCAAAATCGACCGGCCCGAAAGACAGTGGTCAATAAACACTAATGGCATCAAAGCAACGGGATCCACAGGGGCGGATGCCACTGCTGGAACACCTGCGGGAACTGCGTAAACGACTGCTCATAGCCCTCGTGGGCATTCTGGTGGGCACAATCGTGGCGTGGTTCTTCTACGAACCCATTTTCAACTACATGGCGGCGCCCCTGGCGCAACTGCGTGCAGAAGGTCAGCAGGCGGAACTTAACTTCGAAACCGTTTCCGCAGCATTCGACTTGAAACTACGGATCTCAATGTTCGCAGGTTTCCTTGCAACCACCCCGTGGTGGATGTACCAAATCTGGGCTTACCTGGCGCCCGCGCTGCGCAAGAGTGAAAAAATCTACATCCTCAGTTTCACATTCGCCGGCATCATATTGTTCGTTGCCGGTGGGGCAACGGGCGTGTGGATTATGCCGCATGCGGTGCATATCTTGACGTCGTTCGCGCCCTCATCATCGGTATTACTGATGAAATCTAGCGTGTACTTCACTTTTTACATGCGCCTGGTGGTGGTGTTCGGATTGTCGTTCACCGTGCCACTAGTGATGGTGGGCCTCAACTTTCTTGGTGTCGTGAGGGCCCGCACGCTATTGAAAGCCTGGCGGTGGGCAGTGGTTATCGCATTCGTTTTCGCCGCAATTGCGAACCCGCTGCCAGACCCGTGGACCATGACATTCCAAGCGTTGATGCTGTGCGGCCTTTATTTCCTGGCGGTCGGGATCGCGTTCTTGAGGGACCGTTCGGTTGACAAGAAACGAGCAAAAGAGGATGCGCAGCTGAACCAGGCACTGAGCCGAACTGGGAGGAAGGAACCGAGTGATGGCGAAGCGTAAACGCAGGCGAAACCGCAACGCGGAGCCGAAGCAAAACCCGGAGGTGGCCCCCACCCCGGCACAGCGTTACCGGGCGGCAATGGACCGCAATGCGTACGCAAAAACGCAGCGAGCCGCGTTCGCCAGTCAACTCGATTTTGAGTTAGATCCGTTTCAAGCCTGTGCGCTCGAATCAATCGAGGCTGGCCGCAGCGTACTCGTTGCCGCGCCCACGGGGGCGGGCAAAACAATTGTGGGTGAGTTTGCCCTCTACCTCGCGCTGAAGGAGGGGAGGCGAGCTTTCTACACCACGCCAATCAAAGCCCTATCGAACCAAAAATACCGCGAACTCGTGGCCCGCTACGGCGAAGAACAAGTGGGGTTGCTGACGGGCGACACGTCAATTAATGGAGATGCGAACCTCGTGGTGATGACCACGGAGGTGGCGCGGAATATGATCTACCAGGGGCGTGACCTATCGGATCTAGCGTTCATAGTGCTCGACGAAGTGCACTACCTAGCGGACCGGTTCCGCGGCCCAGTGTGGGAGGAAGTGCTGATTCAAACCCCCGCGCACGTGAACATGGTGGCCCTGTCTGCCACTGTTTCGAACGCGGAAGAATTCGGGCAATGGATTGAGCAGGTGCGCGGCAACTGCGACATCATCGTGTCCGAAACCCGCCCGGTACCCCTGTACCAGCACATGATGGTGGGGAGGAAAATATACGACCTGTACTCGCCGGTAGAAAAACTGCGCACACCTCGCGGTGAGAATGCGGGCAGTCGGGCCGAGCACCCGGGCAGTTCCAGTACACACGGTGATCATGCCCCAGCGCGCGCGCAAAAGCCGCTGTCAAAGCGCAAACTGAATCCCGATCTGCGGGCCGCGGTGGCGCGGGCAACGGGGATTCAGTCGCGGTCAGTGGGGGAGCGGCGCCGCGGTCTCGCCGGTGGGCGCCGTATCCGCACGCCTAAACGAGTTCGCCGCCCCTCCCGTGCAGAGGTCGCGATCTCGTTAGAACACGCGCACCTGCTGCCCGCCATTTACTTCATATTTTCACGCGCCGGCTGCGATGATGCCGTCGACCACCTGGTCACCGCCGGAATCACCCTCACGAACCGGACGGAACGCGAACAAATCCGCGCGATAGTCGAAGAAGCTACGGCGACTCTACCGGCGGCAGACATGGCTGTGGTGGGAGTGGACCGGTGGATCATGGGCTTAGAAGCGGGGGTCGCCGCCCACCACGCAGGCCTGCTGCCAATCATGAAACAGACTGTTGAAACCCTTTTCTCACGCGGGCTAATAAAGATCGTTTTCGCCACTGAAACGCTCGCGTTGGGAATCAACATGCCCGCGCGAACCGTCGTGTTAGAAGCGTTGCGGAAGTGGAATGGGATGGCCCACGTCCCGCTGTCACCCGGTGAGTACACGCAGCTCACGGGCCGTGCTGGGCGTCGGGGGATTGACACGGAAGGGCACAGCGTGGTGGTTTACACCTCGGAAAACGAACCTGAACTGGTTGCGTCTCTTGCTTCTAAACGCACCTACCCCCTCGTATCCGCATTCCGCCCCACCTACAACATGGTTGCGAACCTAACTGCCACCGGGTCGATGGCGCAGGCGCGCGAGGTGATGGACCGCTCGTTCGCGCAGTTCCAGGCAGACCGCAAAGTTGTGGCGATTGCGCATGACTCGAAGGCGGCTGAGAACCTCATGCAACAGGCCGATCACGGGCTCGAATGCTCCCACGGGAACGTCAAAGAATATCTGATTGCCCGCGACGAACTTACGCGACTGCAAAAAGAAGGGGCGAAAGCACGGGCCCGGTTCCAGTCCGTCCACCCCCTGGAAGTACTTGATTTACAGGTCGGTGAGGTAGTGTCTTTCCCGGCCGGAAAACGGATGCTGGACGCGGTGGTTACCCGCCGGGCCCGTAGGGGCGGACGCAATCCGATGGTACAAATCGTTACGCAGGACGGTCACCTGCGCACCGCCATCGCGCAGGACTTCACAGCCGGCCTAACTGTTTTAGGGCACATGCGGTTGCGCAAAGACGTGTTGCGGTCCGTGCGGCGCTGTTCCCACCGGATTGGCCGCGACCTCACGAACATGCGCAAGGCCGGTAAACTCATGTATCCCAAACGGGCGCGTCCACCCATGCCAAAACACATTGCCAAGCAGATTGATCAGCTGGAACACGCTGTGCGTACCCACCCGGTGCACCACTGTCCGCACCGGGATCAGCACGCCCGCACCGGCCGCGAATGGCTCCACGCGCGCCGCGAATACTTGCGGTTAAGCCGCAAGGTGGACCAGCAGACCTCGTCGATTACCAAAAAATTTGATGCGATTGTCCGCGTGCTGCAAGAAGAAGACTGTTTGGATGGGGAGCGTCTAACCGTCGCCGGGCAGATTTTGCGGGGTATTTACAGTGACCGAGACCTCGTGGTGTCTTTGTGTTTGCACGAGGGGGTGTGGGAGGGCCTCACGCCCGCACAGTTAGCCGCGGTGGCGTCCACGTGTGTGTTTGAACCTCGGAAGAATCACGACCCCGACATGGATATTCCAGGCGGCCCAAAGTCTTCCCTGTCGAAAGCACTGACTTCTACTCAGCGCATCATGACGCGGGTTAATAAGGCCGAAGCTCAAGCGCATGCGCCAACAACGATGCCACTGGAGTACGGGCTCGTGAATGCCATGTACTGGTGGGTTAATGGGGATCCGTTGGCAACCGCGGTGCAGGCCGCAGACTTGGAACCGGGAGACTGGGTGCGGTGGTGCCGCCAGGTGATTGACCTTTTGGGGCAAGTTAAATCGCAGTCCAGCTCCGAGTTGGCGCGCACATGTGATGTGTGTGTCGACTCTATCCGCCGGTCCGTTGTGGCACTTGCCGAAGAGGCATAAGAAATGCGGGCGATGCAACGAGCGGGTGCGCGGTGACTAACACGCGGCAAACCAACCAAGTAGCGCGCCGAAGATTGCGGTGGTTCACGTGGGGGCGGGGCCGGCGCTGGTGGGACTACCCGCTGTTAGCAGTTAGCGTGGCCTTATTTTGGGCGTCTTTTCCACCACTTGCCATGGGGTACCTGGCGGTGCCCGCACTGGCCATACTGTTCGCCGTGCTGAACGCGGTGCGGGTGGGGCGCAGCACCTGGTACGGTTTCTTGTTCGGCCTGGGTTTTTTTCTGCCGCATATTTGGTGGGCGACAATCTCGGTGGGGGGATACCTCCCGTGGTTCGCGTTGTGCCTGGTGCAAGCCTTATTCTTGGCTGGTTTCGGGTTTTCCGCAGGCGTGGTGCGCTATCTAGCTAAGGGCGCGGTCGGTAACTCCGTCTTACTCGCATTGGCCTGGGTTGGGGTAGAACAGTTGCGTGCGTGCGTACCGTTTGGGGGTTTCTCGTGGGCACTCCTGGCCTACAGCCAGGTTGATCTGCCCGTGCGCACACTCGCTCCGTGGGGGTCCGAAGTGACGATCGGGTTTGTGTGTGCACTGACCGCCAGTTTGGTGATGCGTGTTTTAGTGAGGCCGCGCTGGCTGCGCCCTGGCTTCGGGTTCTTTTCAAGAGCGACGGCACTCGTGCTGGCCGCGCTCTTGTGCGCAGGTCCGTGGATGCTGCGGTTGCCGCTTGCGCAAGAAGCCGGTTCGGTGCGCGTGGGAGCGGTGCAGGGGAACGTGCAGTGGCCCGCGGAGCAAACTTTCGCTCAGCATTTAAAAGTGACTGATAATCACGTGCAGCAAACACTTAAAACAGTGCGTGCGGGCCAGCGGGCGGACTTTTTAGTGTGGGGCGAAAACTCGGCGGACACGGATCCGCGCGAGGATGCCCAGGCATACGACCTCATTTACCACGCGTTGGAGGCCGCGGGCGTGCCCATACTGGTCGGTTCCGTCAAGTACACGCCCACTGCGCGTTACAACGACATGCTGGTTTACTCGCCAGATGGGCAGATCGTAGACCAGTACCGCAAACAACTGCCCGTCCCGTTCGGTGAATACGTGCCGATGCGCAAGTACTTATCTGTTTTGTCTAAAGATGTGGCGCGCGTGTCGGTCGACATGCTGCCCGGTTCAGAACCGGGGTTCGTAAAAATCCCCCTGAGTGGGCAAAGACAGTTACCCGCGGCGATTGGAATTTGCTTTGAGGCTGCCTACGAGGAGGTTCTGGCTGGCGGTGTGCTGGCAGGTGGTCAGCTGCTGCTTATGCCCACTAATAACTCTTCATTTGGTAACTCAGTAGAATCGGGGCAGCTGCTGCAGATGACGCGGTTGCGGGCGATGTCGCTGTCGCGCTCCGCGGTGCACGTGTCCACCAACGGCCAGTCTGCCCTCATTTGGCCCGACGGGTCGGTGCGCAAACAGACGCACTTGTTTGAATCTGCCACGCTGATTGACGATGTCCCGCTGCGCACCTCAATTACTTTTTCTGCCCGTCACCTACCGCAGTTACGCACCGGCGTTATCGCCGCGTGGGGCGGGGCGCTGTGCGTTGGTGTGTTCTTGGCATTGCTCAGAAGGAGGCCCCGTGGATAAGGCACGTGAAGTAGATACGGCAAATAAGTCTTCGAAAGGTGTGCGCGCACTCGTGGTGATCCCCACTTACAACGAGCGATTAACCCTGCCGCGGACCCTAGCGAATCTGCGCAGCCACCTGAGGGGAGTGGATGTGCTGATTGTGGACGACTCCAGCCCGGATGGCACTGCGCGCTGGGTACGCGAACAGCGTGATTTAGACCGCGTCTTCTTGCTTTCGCGCCCTGCAAAATCAGGTTTGGCTAGTGCGTACCTAGACGGCTTCGCGTGGGGGATGGCGCGTGGCTATGAGTATTTGTGCCAGATGGACGCAGATGGATCCCACCGCGCAGAAGACTTGGCCCGGATGCTGGGCGCAGCAGTGCAGCGGGGCGGTGAACTTGTGATTGGTTCGCGCTGGATCCCGGGGGGTGCAACGCCCGGGTGGTCGGCGAAACGCGTGGCCCTGTCGCGGCTGGGGAACCTGTACATTCGCCTCATGCTGGGGCTGGGGGTAAAGGATGCGACCGCGGGAATCCGGGTGTACCAAGCAGGCTTGCTTCGCCGCATGCCCCTGAGTGCGCTGCAGCAGCGCGGATACGGGTTCCAAGTGGAAATGACCCGCATGGCGGACCACGTGGGGGCGCGCATACTGGAGGTGCCGATCGTGTTCCTTGAGCGGCGGGCGGGCAAGTCAAAGATGGACACCCGCATTGTGCTAGAAGAATTCCGTCACGTCACCCAGTGGGGGCTCCAGCGGGCCTGGAACCACTTTCGCGGTTGAGCGCGGTTGGAATCATCCGCGCGGCTAGCGGGCTGTCGTCAATCGCATGCGCACCCAGGCGCGGGTTACTGTACTTTCGTGCCTTCGCGAATCACGGTTTGCGGTGCGTATTCTTCGTTCCACGCAATTAAGTTCGCGCGCTGCCCTGGTTTGAACTCAGTGGTCACCCCCGGGGCGTCCCAAACGGAACCACCGCGGATGGGCGTGCCGATGGTGGCGCGGATAATTGCTTCCAGTGGAATCCGCCCTCGGCTCGCGATCAGATGGAACTGGTCTGCCAGCAAAGACGCGCCTCCAGCTAGACTGTCTTTGTGGACGAGCCAGCAGGCCCCATCTTTTACTTCCACTTCTAATCCCCCGAGGGTGTAGCGTCCCTCACCCATCCCGGCTGCGCCAATCGCGTCGGTGACGAACAGGGCACCGGCCCGGTGCGGGTCGTCTAAATATTCGACGAGGTCCTCTACCAGGTCTAAGTTCAAATGCTGGCCGTCAGCGATCATTTCACACACCGTGGTGCCCACGCGGGCTGCTTGCACGAACTCGCGGACAGGTCCGGGAGCTCGGTGTGTAACAGCAATCATCCCGTTGAATAAGTGAGTTACAGTTTGCGCGGGGTCACCTGCTCGCATGTCACTGCAGTGGGGCATGTCCGGCGCGTCTTGCGCGGTTTCAGCTGTCCCGTGCCCGGGAGCGGCCTCACCCGACGCTTGCCCGTGCGCATCGTAGGCTCGCACGGTGGCTTCCAGCGCGGCGGCTGCTTGCGCTCCGGTACCACTCGTGTGTCCCCACGAGGGTTTAGCACCGTACGCGGCCAGCACGGGAAGTGCATCCAGCGCCCCCTCGGCCTCAGGGGCGATCGTAATCGTCTTAATGTAGCCGCCTGCGGCCTTGAGCCAGTGTTCCAGTTCCCCGCGGTCTACCGCGCGGATAACGTCGGGGTTTTGCGCTCCACATTTCGCTTTCGACACGTATGGTCCCTCAAGGTGAATACCCGCTAAATCACCACTTTCACAAAATGGGAGCAGCGCCTCAATCTGCGGCATCGGGTCAGCCAGGGACACGAGGGAGGCAAACATGGCGGTGGTCCCGCGTTTGCGGTGGGTCAAAATGGCGGTTTCAATCTGTTCGGGCGCGTAGTTATCGGGAAACGCGTAGCCACCTCCGCCGTGGCAATGCAGGTCCACCAGGCCGGGCGTAATGAACGCAGCAGTTTCCGCGTCTTCGCTCGCCTCCTGCCGGCGGATTTGGTCTGCGTCCCGCTTTGACAGCAGGCGGGTTACTTTACCTTCCTCAACTTGAATGCCTTGCGCCTGAATCTCCCCATTGGCGTTAAATACTTTCCCGAGGTAGTACATTTATGCGAGCTCCCAACGTCGTTTGTAAAAATCTGTTAGTTCTAGGTTGCTGGCGGCCGCGTCGTCGAGCAGCACGGTCACAGCCGGGTGGGTTTGCAAAATCGTCACGGGCCAGCGGGCACTGACGGGGCCTTCAATTAGCTGGTGCACGGCTTCGGCTTTCTGCTTTCCGAACGCGAGTAGTACCACCGCTTTCGCATCCATGATGGTCCCCAGTCCCTGGGTGATACATTTCTTCGGTACCGCCGTTTCGTCACCGTTGAAGAAACGCGCGTTGTCACGGATCGTATCTGGCGCGAGGACTTCTACGTGGGTGCGGGAAACCAGTGAGTCCCCAGGCTCGTTAAACCCGATGTGTCCATCCGCCCCCAGCCCGAGGATCTGCAGGTCCACCCCGGTGGCTTCGATCGCGGCGTCGTATTGATCTGCCGTCACCGTGGGATCGTCCGCAGGTGCCGCCAGGCCGGGGGTGAACAAGTAGTTTTCGCGCAGCCCGGTTTTGTCATTTCCCACCAGTTCGCGTCTCAGTACATTGCGGTAGGTTTGAGGGTGGTCGTCGGGCAGGCCCACGTATTCGTCGAGGGCAAACGCTTTGGCGCGTTCTAGGCTGAGGGTGCCGGCCGCGTGGGCTTGCCGCAAGTAGTCGTACAGGTACTCGGGGGTGGAACCGGTGGCCACGCCCAGGGTGGCGTCCGGGTTTTCGCGGTACAGTTCGAGCACCATGTCGGCGGCAACTTTGGACGCCTGTGGTGCGTTGGGGAAAATACCAATTCGCATGTGCAATCTACCTAACTAATACCTGGGGTGCGCACAATGGTTATTCTACCAAGTTAGTTCCCAGCACTGTTGGGCCCAAGTGCGTGCCCCGCACGGTTTAGCTTCGAGATAGCCCCGCACGGTTTAGCTTCGAGATAGTTAGGCGCAAATAAATGCGGTGCAAGGCGTGGTCTCGGGACAGCTAGGAGCAAAAAGAGAGGAGGCTACGACCAAGCGGTCGCAACCTCCTCCTAAAAATCCGCTCCCACTAGCTTCCTGCATCTAGCCGGGCATCTAGTGGGGGGGGGAAACGGAGTTATTTGCCTAGCACCTCGTGGGCTGCCCGGAGCACGTGGTCCGTGGTGATGTCGAAGTGCTCGAACAGTTCGTCAGCGGGCCCAACTCCGCCGAAGGTGTCCATGGCCACGGCCTTCCCCGCGTCACCGATGTACTTGATCCACGGGGTGTCCAAACCTGCCTCGACGGACACGCGAGCTTTCACATCTGAGGGCAGTACTGATTCGCGGTAATCCTCATCTTGAGCATCGAACCATTCCATGCACGGCATCGACACGACGCGGACCTTCACACCTTCTTCGGTCAGTTTCTCCCGCGCCTCGAGCGCTAACTGCACTTCTGAACCAGACCCCATCAAAATGATGTCCGGGGTGCCTTCACAGTCCGCGAGCACGTAACCACCTTTAGCCAGGCCTTCGGCAGAAGCCAAGCCTGTTTCTGCACCACGCGCTGGGTTGGGTAGGCCCTGGCGAGTCAAAACCAAGCCAACGGGGCCGCGCTGTTCCAAAATGGCCTTCCACGCCTGCGCGGTTTCTGCCGCGTCCGCGGGCCGCACCATGGATAGGTTCGGAATTGCCCGGTATGCCGTCAAGTGTTCAACCGGCTGGTGGGTGGGCCCGTCCTCACCCACACCGATCGAATCGTGGGTCCACACGTAGGTCACGGGCAGGTTCATTATTGAAGCTAACCGCACTGCTCCGCGCATGTAGTCGGCGAAGACGAGGAATGTGCCGCCGTACACTCGGGTGAGGCCGTTGAGGGCAATGCCGTTCAAAATCCCGCCCATCCCATGTTCGCGCACCCCGAAGTGGAGGTTGCGGCCGTACGGGTTGCCAGAGAACATCTTCGACTGGCGCTCTTCCGGTAGGAACGAGGGGTAGTTCTTCATCAACGTGTTGTTCGAACCCGCGAGGTCGGCGGACCCGCCCCACAGTTCGGGAAGCACATCAGCGATCGCGTTGAGCACAGTGCCGGACGCTGCGCGCGTAGCTAAGGACTTGCCTTCTTCGAAGGTTGGCAGCGCCTTCTCCCAGCCGTCGGGCAGTTCGTGCGCGACCAGGCGGTCTAAGAGTTTCGCGTTCTCGGGGTTAGCGTTTCGCCATGCCTCGTATTTCTTGTCCCATTCAGCACGTGCCTGCTGCCCCCGCTGAGCCACGTTGTCGCGCGAGTGCTGCACCGCCTCTTTGTCCACGTCGAACATTTTGTCCGGGTCTGCTCCCAGAGCCTCTTTGAGTCCGCGCAGCGCTTCATCTCCAAGCGCGGAACCGTGTATCGCACCGGTGTTCTGCTTACCCGGGGTGGGCCAGCCGATAATGGTGCGCAGCGCAATGATGGACGGCTTATCTGTCTGCTCTTCCGCGCGCGTCAGGGCCTCGTCGAGCGCGTTCACGTCCTCGTGGTATTCGCCCCCGTTATTGGTCCAGTCCACTGTCTGCGTGTGCCAGCCGTATGCCTCGTAGCGTTTCAACACGTCCTCGCTGAAGGAAATGTTGGTGTCGTCTTCAATGGAAATCTGGTTGTCATCCCAAATCAGAATTAGATTCCCGAGGTTCTGGGTGCCCGCTAAAGAGCAGGCTTCGGACGAGATGCCTTCTTGTAAGCAGCCGTCGCCCGCGATTACGTATACCTTGTGGTCAAACGGGGATTCCCCTTCGGGTGCGTTCGGGTCCATCATGCCGCGCACGCGCCGCTGGGCCATCGCCATGCCCACGGAGGCGGCGAGGCCGGAGCCGAGCGGGCCGGTGGTGATTTCGACGAAGTCCGTGTGACTGTACTCGGGGTGACCGGGGGTGCGGGAGCCGAAGGTGCGGAACTTCTTCAGGTCCTCTAGTTCAAGCCCCATGCCTCCTAAGTACAGGCTGATGTACTGCGTCAGGGAGGCGTGGCCGGCGGACAGGACGAAGCGGTCGCGTCCGAGCCAGTCTTTATCTTTCGGGTCCAGCTTCATGTGCCGCTGGAACAATAGGTAGGCAAGGGGCGCAAGGGAGATGGCGGTACCGGGGTGGCCCGATCCAGCTTGTTCCACTGCGTCGCCCGCGAGCGTTTTTGCTGTTATTACCGCGCGAGAATCTAAGTCGGTCCATTCGAGGGACATGTGTAATAACCTCTCTTGTCGTAGGTGTCTCAATGGTCGGTAACCATTGGGTTGGGTTTAATCTCTAGTGTTAGTCGCTGCGCCATCCGCGTCATCAAGGTTTAGCGAAGGCACTCACACCCATTTAATTAACATCATTACTGTTAAACATAACATTAGTTGTGATTATCTAGTAGGGCGTGAGTCACGTGTAGTCTCGTTTCCATCCTCTTCAACTAGGAAATGCGTTCTACACTACATTCTAAGCGTCCGTAAAGGTGGGAGTGCGAATTGGACCGGTACGTCAAGGACTTTTTGGATTATCTAACCGTCGACAAGGGCCGC
Organism: Gleimia hominis; assembly: GCF_032085515.1. GTDB lineage: Bacteria > Actinomycetota > Actinomycetes > Actinomycetales > Actinomycetaceae > Gleimia > Gleimia hominis. The sequence goes on along the minus strand of NZ_JASXSX010000001.1, from coordinate 1,458,299 downwards.
TCACCGAATACGGTTGCTGCCTACGGCCGAGACTTGCGCGCGTTCTTGAACTGGCTACCCGCCAGCGTGCGTACCCCGCAGAGAATCACCACGGGTCAGCTGACGCAGTTCTTCACACAGCTCGCTAGTGGAGAGGTGACAGGTAGGCCCATGGCAGCCGCAACTATTAATCGGTATCGCGCGTCCGTGCGCGCATGGTTGCAGTACCTGATTCGCGTGGACGTATTAACCCAGGATCCGAGCGCGGACCTGGAGCCACGCAAACAAGTTCGTTCGCTACCTAAAGCCCTCACGATAGACCAAGTGGGGGAACTACTAACAGCTGCTGCTTCTACGCCGGGTGTAATCGGTATGCGTGACCGCGCACTACTGGAACTGCTTTACGGCACGGGGGCGCGTATCAGTGAACTCGTCGCGCTGAGTGCTGATGATTTTGACCTTGAGGGCGACTTCCCGCACGTGCGCCTGTGGGGCAAAGGTTCCAAAGAGAGGTTGGTTCCCCTGGGGAAATACGCGCGCGAAGCCCTAGTGGACTATCTGCATGCCCGCGGCGAGTTAGCTGCTCGGGCAAAGCAGCAGCCGGTGAGCCACGCGCTTTTTTTGAACAAACGTGGGCAGCGGTTGTCACGCCAGAGTGCGTGGGAAGTGGTGCGTAAATGCGCGGATCAAGCCCACGTTGAGGGCGTGTCCCCCCACACGTTGCGACACTCGTTTGCCACGCACTTGCTCGAGGGTGGCGCCTCGATCCGCGATGTGCAGGAACTACTTGGCCACGCGTCGGTAACCACCACGCAGATCTACACTAAGGTCTCGATCTCCACCCTGCAGGAGGTTCACGCGACCACGCACCCGCGAGCGCGATGACCCATGGTTTTTACTTATGCCTTAAACTAGATGTGTGAGCGACGTTCAAACACCTTTAGTGCCAGTTCCCCCTCAAGAGGGTAGTGACCCGGATTTTCCCGTGCCCGAACCTTTAAATGAACACGGGCCGGCGCGGATCATTGCCATGTGTAACCAAAAAGGTGGGGTCGGGAAAACCACAACCACCATTAATTTGGCGGCGGCACTGGCGGAGTATGGGCGGCGCGTTTTAATAGTTGACTTTGACCCGCAGGGTGCGGCGAGTGCTGGTTTGGGGGTAAATGCCCCGGACATGGACCTGACGATTTACAACTTGCTGATGGATTCCAAGGCGCGGATTGAGGACGCGATTGTGGGAACCAAGGTGGATAACCTCGACGTGGTTCCTGCGAATATTGACTTGTCGGCCGCGGAAGTTCAGCTGGTTAACGAGGTGGCGCGCGAACAGGCGCTGGCGCGTGCGCTGCGTCCGATTACGGATGAGTACGATGTGATTCTTGTCGATTGTCAACCGTCGCTTGGGTTGCTTACCGTGAACGCGCTCACGGCTGCGCATGGCGTGATGATCCCGTTGGAAACCGAGTTTTTTGCGCTCCGTGGGGTGGCTCTGCTGGTGGACACTATTGAGATGGTGCACGACCGGTTGAACCCGCATCTGAAGATCGATGGCGTGCTCGCAACCATGGTCGATACCCGGACGTTGCACGCCCGGGAAGTGCTGGAGCGCTTGGAACAGGCGTTTGGTGACAAAGTGTACGACACGAAAATTCGCCGCACCGTGAAGTTCCCCGACGCCTCGGTGGCTACGGAACCGATCACCACGTACGCTCCCACGCACGCGGGTGCGCACGCTTACCGGCGTTTAGCACGGGAAGTTATTGCTCGCGGTGACGCAGCCTAAACAGCCGGCTAATCACACCCAACCTAAACTGCCGGCGGATCCGCTTCAACCAAAGCAACCGGCTGATCAAACCCAACCTAAGCAACCGGCGTTCGCCGTGGATCTGGAAGTGTTTTCGGGGCCGTTCGACCTGCTGCTGGGGCTGATTTCGAAGCGCGAACTGGATATCACCCAGGTGGCGTTAGCGCAGGTGACCGACGAGTTCTTAGCGTACATGCGGGCATTTCCGAACCTGTCTGCCACGAGTGACTTCTTGGTGGTTGCCGCCACCCTCTTGGACATGAAGGCTCGCTCACTACTGCCCGACGAGCAGACCGGGGAGGAAGAGGAAGATCTGGAGTTCCTCGCGGCACGCGACCTCCTGTTTGCTCGCCTTCTCGAATACCGCGCGTACAAAGAGGTAGCACAAATCCAAGGGGCACTGTTAGAACGCGGCGCCCGATATCACGCGCGGAGCATTCCCCTCGAACCAAAATTCGCCCAGCTTTTACCGCAACTGAGGTGGGAAGTGAACGGGCAGGAGCTCGCAGTGATCGCCGCGGAGGTACTCACGCGCCAACCCGAACGCGTAACTCTCACGCACCTGCATGACCCGCTGGTACCGGTGGGCCCTCAAGCGCAAATAATTGTAGAAAAACTTGCCGCACAGCCACAGCAAACCTTCACGCAACTGTGCGCGGACGCTCCCGATTTAAACACGGTGGTATCGCGATTTTTGGCGCTTTTGAACCTGTATCGCGAACGCGTCGTGTGGTTCAACCAGGATGCGCCGCTTGAACCCCTGTACGTGCACCTGGATGCAGATCGGGCCGACAAGGAAACCACCTGGCTGCGGGGCATGGATGAATTCGGGTGAGGGGCCACGCTCGTCAAACCTAGTTCGGGTGAGGAGCTAAGCTCGTCAAACCGGGCACGGACCGCTACACTAGAAACGGAGTTATTGGCGGGAGGTCAACACTAAATGCAACAAGCCAACACGCTGCGATCCCTGTCGGGCAACGAGCTCGCAGGTGCCCTCGAAGCAATTTTAATGGTCGTAGATCAACCGGTTTCACAAACCGATCTTGCGCGCGCACTCGAGGTAGACGTGGAAACCGTGCAGCAGAGCCTGCAAGGCCTCGCACGCGAATACGAAACTCAAAGCCGCGGGTTCGAACTGCGCAATATAGCCAACGGGTGGCGAATCTACTCAGCGCCCCGATTCGACCCCTTCGTATCCCAGTTCATCGTAGGAACAGGAACGCAAAAGCTCTCGCGCGCAGCCTTAGAAACGCTGGCGATAATCGCCTACAAACAACCAATCACCCGCGCGCGCATTCGCGAGATCCGCGGGGTGAACGTTGATTCTGTGGTGCGCAACCTGCAAGCCCGCGGCCTCGTGATGGAAGATGGGCAAACCGTCACGGGCGCTAGTCTGTACCGCACTACCAACGAGTTCATGGAACGCATGGGGATTGCGTCCCTTGACGAACTCGCCCCGTTGGCACCCCACTTGCCAAAACGCGACGAACTGTCAGAAATATCAAAAACTTTGGAGGAAAAGTGAGAAAAGATCCACACGTGAAAAACGGCGTGCGGCTACAGAAGGTTATTTCCCAAGCCGGTATCGCTTCTCGGCGGCATGCGGAAACAATGATCACGTCGGGGCGCGTCATGGTTGACGGACAAGTTGTTCGCAAACTTGGAACCCGCGTCGACCCGGCGAAACAGGTGATCCACGTGGACGGCGACCGGCTAATGCTAGACGAGGACACGCTCACGATCGCGTTGAATAAGCCAATGGGAGTTGTCTCCACCATGGATGATCCGCAGGGCCGCGAATGCCTGTCGGACTACACCACGGAATACTCCCAGCGTCTGTTCCACGTGGGCCGGTTGGATACAGACACGGCGGGCCTGATCCTGCTCACCAACGATGGGGAACTGTCACACCGCCTAATGCACCCCTCCTACGAAGTACAAAAGAAATATGTCGCAACCGTGTCGGGGGACGTCCCGCGCGGGCTGGGGAAACGCCTCAAACGCGGCGTCGAGCTGGAAGACGGGCCCGTAACAGTGCACGATTTCCAGATTACAGACCACTACGGCGACCTCACCCTGGTGGAGCTTACGCTGCATGAAGGCCGCAACCACATCGTGCGCCGCCTCATGGAAGAAATGGGATTTCCCGTGATTGAACTGGTGCGCACGGAGTTTGGGCCCGTGAAAATCGGGCGGCTACACCCGGGGGTTACCCGCAAGGTGGAAGGGGACGTGCTGCAAGAACTGTACCGGTGCGTGGGCTTATGAGAGCGACCGCATGGGCTGCTGCGAAGAACCAGGACGGGCGAGTATTCGCAACCACCGGACCGGTGCTCGTGGTAGGTATGGGTCTGCTGGGAACGTCTGCTGCCTTGGCGTTGCGCGGCGCGGGAATCGAAGTGTACTTGCAGGACATTTCCCCAACTGCGCTGGCGCTGGCGCGCGACATTGGGGCCGGTGAGGCCTACGGGCCAGGTGCCCCAGACCCCGCCCTGGTGATCGTAGCGACCCCACCGGACGTGGTGGCGCCCGTCGTGGTGGACGCGTTGAATCGGTTTGCAAACGCGGTCGTCACGGATGTGGCCTCCGTAAAACAGGTAGTGGTTGACGAAGTTCTGGCTGCGCCCGTTGACACGTCCCGCTATGTTGGGTCGCATCCGATGGCAGGTCGGGAACGGTCCGGTGCTGCGGCGGCGGATCGCGATTTGTTTGTGGGCCGGCCCTGGGTGTTGGTCGCACATGAGCACTGCGACCCAGCAGCAGTGCTGACGGTACGCACGTTAGCTACCGACTTGGGGGCGAGCGTGGTGGAAATGGCAGCGGGCGAACACGACCGGGCGGTGGCTTTGGTGTCGCACGTTCCGCAGTTGGTCGCTTCGCTGCTGGCAGCTCGCCTGGCGGACGCTCCGGATTCCGCGTTGGAACTGGCGGGCCAGGGGCTGCGTGACACCACGCGGATAGCGGCTTCAAATGCGCAGCTTTGGACCAATATTATTTGTGGTAACTGCGAACCCGTGTGGGAAGTGCTAGCGAGTTTGAACGTGGATTTGCAGGCACTATTGGACGCCTTGCGGGCGGGGGTTGACGCGGGGTTTGAGGCACAGGGGTTAGCCGGTGCGATTAACCAGGTGATGAGCCGCGGCCACGAGGGGGTTGTGCGCATTCCCGGTAAGCACGGAGGTCCGGCTCGTCGCTGGGCAACGATTGAGGTGCTTATTCCCGACAGCCCGGGTGAGCTGGGGCGGCTGTTTAGTGAACTGGGAAATATTGATGTGAATATTGAAGACTTGACGTTAGACCACTCCGCGCACCAGCAGGTGGGGTCGGCACGCATTCAGATTGACCCGGCGCGCGCGCACGACGCGGCTGCGGAGTTGTTGGCGCGTGGATGGCGGATTGTCACGGAGGGATAAGACTGTGAAAAATGAAGTAACGATTGATGCGATGGCGCATGAGACCCACGCGTTGGGTTTGGTTGTGGCGATCGACGGGCCATCTGGTAGTGGGAAGTCGACGATTGCCCGTAAGCTGGCGACGCTGCTTGACGGCGAGTACCTGGATACGGGCGCGATGTACCGGGCGTTGGCGTGGTACTGCATGGAGAACGATTTAATTGGTGACGCCGAGGCGGTAGCCGGGGCGGCAGATTCGTTTCCGCTGGCAATTTCGACCGATCCTAATGAGTTTCGCGTGCTCGTGGGGGCTGCGGACGTGACCGATGAGATCAGGTCGCAGGCAGTTACCGAGAACGTGTCTACCGTGTCCACGAACGTGTCTGCGCGCGAGGGGTTAGTTCGGCGTCAGCAGGAAATTATTGCCACCAGTGAGGCGTCGGGCGTTCCCATTGTCGTTGAGGGGCGCGACATCACTACGGTGGTGGCACCGCAGGCGCCGGTGCGGCTGCTGTTGACGGCTTCGCAGAAAGCGCGTTTGAATCGGCGTACTAAACAGTTGCACGACGGTAAATCCGATGAGGCCCTGGAGGCGCAGACACGCGCGCAGGTGGTGGATCGGGATGCGAAGGATTCCACGGTAGTTAATTTCACTTCTGCCGCTGAGGGAGTGGCGACGCTGGATTCGTCTGCGCTGAGTGTGGACGAAACTATGGATTGCGTTCTGGACCTGGTGATTGAGAGGATCCAGCAAGAACAGGCCAAACGTGCTGAGGAAGAGAACCGGGCGCGGGTGATGCGCGCGAGTTTAGAGGCCTATGAACTAAGCGACGATGACGCCGAGGTGCTAGACGGGCACGTGCGGGCCGCGGAGCAGGAGGGAACGCGCGCGGGCGCACCTGTTTTGGCGGTGATTGGCCGGCCGAACGTTGGGAAATCCACGCTGGTGAACCGCATTTTGGGGCGGCGCGCAGCCGTGGTGCAGGACCAGCCTGGGGTGACCCGCGACCGGGTTTCGTACCCGGCGAACTGGGCGGGTAAGGATTTCACATTGGTCGATACCGGTGGTTGGGATGCGACCGTGAAGGGGTTAGACAAGGAAGTGGCGCTGCAGGCCGAACTGGCGATTGAGATGGCGGACGCGGTGCTGTTCGTGGTCGACGCTTCGGTTGGGGTGGCAGATTCGGATGAGCGTCTAATCCGTTTGTTACGCCGCAGTGGTAAACCAGTGGTGCTGGCAGCTAACAAAACTGATTCTGAAGCCCAAGAGGCCGATGCCGCGATGCTGTGGTCGCTTGGTTTGGGCGAGCCAATTGCGGTGTCAGCCCTGCACGGGCGGGGCAGCGGGGACCTGCTGGACCGCGTGGTGCAGGTATTGCCGAAGGAATCTGCGGTGGCACCCGCGCTTCCTGAAGGGGGGCCGCGGCGGATAGCGCTGATAGGCCGGCCGAACGTGGGGAAGTCGAGTTTACTGAACCAGTTAGCGGGTGCACAACGCGTGGTGGTGCACGATATGGCGGGAACCACCCGCGACCCGGTCGATGAACTGATTGAGGTAGATGGGCGGCCCTGGTGGTTTGTCGATACCGCGGGGGTGCGGCGACGGCTACACCGCTCGACGGGCGCGGACTACTACGCGGCTTTGCGTACGCAAGCGGCCCTCGAAAAAGCAGAAGTGGCGTTGGTGCTCCTGGATGCATCGGTGGAGTTAACGGAGCAGGACGTGCGGATCGTGCAGCAGGTCGTTGATGCAGGGCGCGCACTCGTTTTGGTTAACAACAAGTGGGATAAGGTGGATGTCGATCGGCAGACGGAGTTCAAACGCGAAGTTGCGCGGGATCTTCATCAGGTCAGTTGGGCGCCGCGCGTAAACATTTCTGCGGCTACGGGGTGGCATACGAACCGGCTGGTGCGTGCCATTGATCAGTCATTATTGGGGTGGCAGACGCGAATCTCGACAGGAAAGTTGAACTCGTTCCTCGGTGAACTGGTAGCAGCTAATCCGCACCCGGTGCGCGGTGGTAAACAACCGCGAATCCTGTTTGGCACCCAGGTGTCCAGCCGACCCCCGCGGTTCGTGCTGTTCACTACCGGATTTTTAGATCCGGGGTACAGGCGGTTTATCGAACGGAAGTTACGGGAACTGTGGGGCTTCCCGGGCACGCCCATTCAGATAAGTGTGCGCGTGCGAGAAAAACGACGCAAATAAACCCTCCCGCCATTACGCGGTGGCGAAGCCACGGCGCGCCTGCGCTGACAGTCGGAGCAAGCACCTGGGCCAGCGTGGAACGATCCCCACAAAACCCACAAAATAACATCAGTCTTGTTAGACTTAACACGACTGATGTTAATTGGGTGTGCCGAGGAGGGTTCATTACCATGTCCGAGAAACTGCAAAGACTGTCAAAACTAGGCGTCTCCATTTGGTTGGACGACCTTTCACGCAAACGCTTACGCACCGGGGACCTACAGGAACGCATTGACCAAGATTGCGTGGTGGGAGTCACCACCAACCCCGCTATCTTTTCGAAAGCGATTGGTAATGGGCAAGACTACACCGATCAGGTCCGCCAGTTAGCTGCCGCAAACACGGACGTGGATGAAGCTACGTTCGCGATGATCATCGACGACGTGCGGGATGCCGCCGATGTGCTAATGCCGATCTACGACCGCACGCACGGGCAAGATGGGCGCGTGTCCATTGAAGTGGATCCGCGCCTTTCTGCGAAGACAACGGAAACTATTGAGCAGGCGCAACAACTGTGGGACCGGGTAGATCGCCCAAATACGATGATTAAGATTCCCGCAACCCAACAGTCACTTCCAGCAGTTACCGAGGCCACGGCACGCGGAATCAGTGTGAACGTGACGCTAATCTTCTCCGTCCCGCAATACCGCAAAGTAATCGACGCGTACCTGCAGGGCCTGGAGGAGGCGCTCGAGCGGGGCATCGATATTTCCCAGATCCACTCGGTGGCGTCATTTTTCGTTTCCCGTGTCGATACGCTCGTTGATTCAAAGCTCGATGAGCTGGGTACGGATGCGGCGGCCGAACTACGCTCCCGCCTGGGGGTAGCGAACGCCCGCTTGGCCTACGAGGAATACGAAAATTCGCTGACGTCCGACCGGTGGAAAGCATTGGCGGCCGTGGGGGCGAATCGGCAAAGGCCCCTGTGGGCTTCCACTGGGGTGAAAGATCCGAAGCTGCCAGAGACTCTCTACGTAGACGAGCTGGCGGTACAAGACACGGTCAATACAATGCCTGAGGCTACCTTGCGAGCAGCAGCGGAGCAGTCGCAGGCGCAAGCTGATGCGGTCACGACACAGTACAGCCAGGCGCACGCATGTTTTGACGCGCTCGCAAAATTGGGAATTGATTTCGACGCGGTTGCAGCGCAGCTGCTAGACGAGGGCGTAGAGAAGTTCGAGGTTGCTTGGAATGAACTGCTAGAAAATGTGCAAGCAGCCTTGACGCAGGCGAAATAACCACGGTATTAACCAGGAGGAATAACCGCAGGCAGAGGGGTAGGTCGCAAAACCTACCCCTCACCGGTAGTAGCCGTGGCCGGCACGTCTGCATGTAACTAAAGTCGCTTTCGCGCGAGCAAAATGGATTGGCGTTACGCCTACTGGGTGGGCTAAAATAAAACCCGTTGCGAAAGCAACATCGGGCTGTGGCGCAGCTTGGTAGCGCACTTGACTGGGGGTCAAGGGGTCGCAGGTTCAAATCCTGTCAGCCCGACTCAATTTTGGATGCAGATCTTGTCAGATAGACAAACAGTTCCTCGGTGCTGAGTGAGTTGCTTATTTACCGTGACTTATTTGTTTGCTTTTCGAACAAGCCTTTTTACCGAAATATGCTTAAAATAGTGTGCGTATCAAAGTCGATCAGATAGGGAAGTAACTAATTTCGCAGTTGTAAACCCTATGGAAGGCATTAGTTATGCGAAAAAGAGCCTGGCGGTGCTTATGCGCGGCAATAGCGTGTGTGGCACTGACTTTGCCACTGTCCGCATGTTCAGATGGTGGGCATACGCGTTTGAACTTTGTTTTTAGTAAACGCGAAGCGATTCCGTTTATGCACCAAGTGGTAGCGGACTACAACAAAGCCCACAAAGACGTTACGGTCGTGATGGACACATCCGGGGTAGACCCAATGTCAGCCAGCTTCGTGCGGGGCAACCCACCGGATGTTGCGCTCGCTAACTACAACATGGAAACCGCACGGTTCGTGGAACGCTGCACCCTTTCCGACCTATCTGATTTCGGGCCCACCGCTAAGATAAACCCAGACCTCACGCCCCTCATGAAGCAGTACGGCGAGTGCGAAGGGCGGGTGAGTGCGCTTCCGTACTCAATCATGGCGTCGGCGGTTATCTATAACAAAGACACGTTTGCAAAGTACAATCTGCAGGTGCCGAAAACGTGGGATGAACTCATTGAGGTATCGCAGAAGCTTAAAGATAATGGGGTCACCCCGTTTTACGGTACGTTCAGCGCGGCTGAAGGGTGGACGATCGGGCAGGGATGGTTCGATTATTCCGTAGGTGGTTCCTTGGACGTATTGAAGTTCTTTGATGCCCTTAAATCTGAGGGTGAACACGTGGGAGCGCAATCTAAAGTCTCATTTGAAAAGGATTTCGCCAAGCCGGTCAAAAAGATGCGTTATCTAGCCGACAATTTTGTGAATCCCGATGCGTTTTCCCGCTCCTACGGGGATGGGAACACGAACTTCGCAAAAGGTAAAGCCGCGATGCTTATGCAAGGCCCGTGGTCGTTCAGTGAAATCGCGAAGACGAATCCCGATCTGAACCTCGGCACATTCCCACTGCCAATGACCAATGATCCGAACGACCTGAAAGTGCGGGTTAACGTCGACTTAGCGGGCTGGATCCCTCAAGCGTCAAAACACAAACCTCAGGCGCGCGAGTTCCTCAACTATTTATACAGCCCCGAAGTAATCGAAAAATACAACGCATCCCAACTGGGGATAGTGCCACTTGAAGGGGCGGAACAAACGAAAGACGAACGGATCCAAGGGGCAATGCACTACTACAACCAAGCGCAGTTCTACCAGGGTCCGTCCGTGCTGATCGACAAGACAATCCCGGTTTTCAACTACACACAAGAGATGCTGCTGAGCGACCAGCCGAATAAACTTTTGCAGACGCTCGACGAAGACTGGGCGCGTTTGGCGTCACGGCGTTAAGGAAAGAGGCGACACGATGTCCACTGAATACGCTCCAATACCCGCCCCAGCGCACACCAAGCACACCGGTGCTCAACCGGGAATGCGCGGCAGACAGGTGAAGAGAAAACGCCGGCGCCTATCGGTAGAACCGATCTACTGGTTCTTCCTGCTGCCCACCCTAATTCTGATCACACTTGTGATTACGGTGCCGGCAATAGTTGGGTTCTTCTTCGGTTTCACCAACTACATTGGTGTGGGGGACTGGGACTTCATTGGGCTAGCGAACTACAAGACACTGTTCGCAGACCCAGCGATCCGGCAAAGCTACTTCTTCACCCTCGGGTTCTCGCTGGTGACCGTCATTATCGTGAACATTATTTCGTTCCTACTAGCGGTGGGGTTAACCGCGAAGATAAAGTTCAAAGTCACCCTCCGAGCCGTGTTCGTTCTCCCAATGGTGATTTCTGGCATCATCATTGCGTACGTGTTCAACTTCCTGTTCTCCACCACGCTGCCGAACATTGGGCAGGCTCTGGGGATAAGCTGGTTGGAACAAAGTATTCTCAGTGACCCAAACTGGGCGTGGCTGGCGGTAGTAATCGTAACTGCATGGCAATCTATGCCCACCATGCTGCTGATCTACATTGCGGGCCTGCTATCTATTCCCACGGACGTGTACGAAGCCGCCGCGATTGATGGGGCCTCAAAATGGCAGCAAATGATGCGCATAACCCTGCCGCTCGTGTTCGGCTATGTCGTCATTAACATAGTGATTGGGTTTAAGAACTATTTGAACTCCTACGACATCATCGTCGGCCTCACCGGAGGCGGGCCAGGTACCGCCACCCGCTCGGTCGCCCTAACGATAATCACCGGATTCTTCGGCGGGGACTACGCCTACCAAATGGCAAACGCCACCATCTTCTTTATTTTGGCTATCGCTCTGGCGGTGCTGCAACTGTCGTTAACGCGTGGAAGGAATGCGATCTAACATGTCCGCACACACACAAACACTGTCAAAACCTGCGACGGCCACGCGCGGGCACCGGGCGGACCACGTAAAAACCCGTAAGGAACGCGTCAACTGGTCTACCACCGTAGTGCTCATCTTGTGTTCGGTTACGGTGATCCTCCCGTTCTTCGTCGCTATTTCAATGGCGCTTAAAACCACGGGCCAGGCGGTGGACGGCAAAGCATTTTCAATGCCGAACCCGTTCAGCCTGGAAGGTTTTACGCAAGCGTGGTCGCTCACGGATTTCCCTAAGGGCGCGTTCGTATCAGTGTTCGTAACTGCCGGCACCGTGGTGTGCACCATTACTTTGGCGGCCATGGTTGCGTACGCGGTGGTGCGCAACTGGGAGAAACGGTTTTCCCGCTACTCGTTTTTCTACATCATGGCGATGATGTTCATCCCATTCCCCGTGGTCGCTTTACCCCAGATCCAAATGACCGGCCGGTTGCATTTAGATAACCCCGTGGGCGTGGTGGTGCTGTCCACCATGTTCCAGATGGCGTTCAGCGTAATGCTATTCACCGCTTTCTTGAGGTCCATCCCACTGGAGTTAGAAGAAAGCGCGCGGATCGACGGGGCCACCACGTGGCAAGTGTTTTGGAAACTGATTATGCCACTGCTCACCCCGATGGCTGCCACCGTGGGGATCTTCGCGTTCTTGTACGCGTGGAACGACTTTATGCTGCCGTCCCTCATGATTTCTGACCCGCAGTGGCAGACACTCCCGGTGCGGCAAAACCAGTTCCAAACCCAGTTTTCTAACAACTACAACATTGCGTTTGCGTCGTATTTAATGGCGATGACCCCGGCGATTGTGGCGTACTTGTTTTCACAGCGCTGGGTGATGGCGAGTGTCACCCAGGGCGCTGTGAAAGGTTGATGCTTACTGCGCTGCCCGCAGCCACACGGTGGTTTCACCGGGGATCTGCACCGCGCGGGCGGCGGGTGTGTCCGGTAGTGGCTGGGTCGATAGCACTACGTTGTCTGCGTTCAGACTCGCGTCCCCTTCTGAAGCGGCGTGGGCCAGTTCGATGGGTTCGGCACCGAAGTTCGTAACGCACACCCATCCGCCTGGGCGTTTGAACGCAAGTACGTCGTTCGTGCACAGGTCTTCGCACCACTGTAATGTTTCGTCGCCCTCCATGGCGGCGCGCCAGGCCAGGGCTGCGCGGTAGAAGTGCAAGAACGACCCACTGTCCGCCTCTTCGGTTTCCACGCTGAAGTTCGCGAACCAATCTGGTTGCGGTAAGTGTGCTTGCGCGGTGCTGAAACCGAATGCGGGGCGCGCTTGCGTCCACGGAATGGGTACGCGGCAGCCGTCACGCCCAATCTGCGTAGCTTGTGTGCGGAAGTATGTGGGGTCTTGCCGCTCGGCGGGCATGATTTCAACGACCTCGTGCAATCCCAGTTCTTCACCTTGATAAATGTAGGCTGATCCCGGCAGGGCAAGCATGAACGCGGTTGCGGCTTGGGCGCGGCGCGCACCTTTTTCGCGGTCCAAGTGCGGGTGCTCACCACCGGAGAGCAGCCATTCAGATTCTGGGCCCGGTTCGTTGTCGAGCACGCTTCCGGCCGTGTGTTTTGAGGGTGGGAGCCCGTAGCGGGTAGGGTGGCGTACGACGTCGTGGTTGTTCAGCACCCAGGTGCTCGACGAGCCTGAGGCTTTGGCTAGTTTCAGGTTGTGGGTGACGATCTGCCGGAACTCACCTGCATCGAAGTTTGCTTTTAGCAGGTCGAAGTTGAAGGCTTGCCCCAGGCTCTGCGGGTTTGCGTAGCGGGGAATCCGATCGGGATGCACCCAGGCTTCTGCTACGGCGGTGCGGGGTGGGTCGTACGAGTTGAACACTTCCCGCCACGTAGCGTAAATATCCTGCACGTCGTCGCGATCCCACAGGGGGTGTTTACCGTCGTGAGGGAGAGCATCTAACTGCTCTTGCGTGGGCAGGATTTCCGGGAGGTCTTTTGCCAACCCGTGGGCCACGTCGATGCGGAAGCCGTCGACCCCGCGGTCAGACCAGAAGCGGAGGGTTTCTAAGAACTCTTCTTTTACCTCCGGGTTGTGCCAGTTCAGATCCGGTTGTTCGCGGGCAAAGAAGTGGTAGTACCACTGACCGTCATCAACTTGGGTCCAAGCGCGCCCACCGAAAGTGGATTCCCAGTCAGATGGCGGTAGTTCCCCGTGTTCGCCGCGTCCATCGCGGAAGATGTACCGGTCGCGTTCTGGTGATCCGGGTCCGGCAGCAATAGCTTCTTTGAACATTTGGTGCCGGTTGGACGTATGGTTTGGCACGATGTCAATAATGATGCGAATACCACGCTCGTGTAGTTTCGTGGCGAGTTCATCGAAGTCTTCGAGTGTGCCGATGCGTGGGTCTACGTCCCGGTAGTCGTCCACGTCGTAGCCGCCGTCAGCCAGTTGGGAGGGATAGAACGGGCTGAGCCAGACGGCGTCGATCCCAAGTTTTGCTAGGTAGTCGATTCGCGAAATGATGCCTTGGAAGTCTCCGATTCCGTCGCCGTTACTGTCTTGGAAGGAGCGGGGGTAGATTTGGTAGACGACTGCTTGCCGCCACCAGTTCGCGTCGCTGGAGTCGAACCTGCGTTTTGCGGTGGGGGTTGGTAGTACGAACTGTGTCATTTCACTGCCTCGTTCTAAAACTAGGGGTCACGAACTGTTCTCACCCAAGTTTACTTGCCCACTTGCTTGGGTGCGTAGTTAGGCGTGGGTTTTGGCTGGTCAGCCGGAGTTGGGGTGGGTTTTGCTTAGTGCGCTTGAGGTTGGGGTATCTGCGCGTAGGCGTCGTCGCGTTTTCGCATGAGGCGGCCAATCGTTACGAAACTCACGATCATGAGGATGACGCCGAGGACAACGGTGTATGGGCTGGCGGTGATGCCGGCGACGATAAACATGAGGAGCACGATCGTACCGTTGGTGAGGGCGTAGGGGATTTGGGTGCGCACGTGGTCGATGTGGTCGGCGGCCGCGCCTGTGGAGGCGAGGATGGTGGAGTCGGAGATTGGGGAGCAGTGGTCACCGAAGATTCCGCCAGACAATACCGCACCTATGCACACGAGCATGGGGGCGTTTAAACCTTGGGCAATGGGGATCGCGAGGGGAATCATGATCGCGAACGTTCCCCACGAACTGCCGGTGGCAAACGACATGAGGCCGGCTGCGATAAACACGAGCGCGGGCACTAGGAAACCGGGGATGTTGCCCTGCAGGATTTCGACAATGTAGTTGGCAGTGCCCATTTTGTCTAGGAGCGCTCCGAGGCTCCAGGCGAGCACCAGGATTATTACGACGTTAATCATCCGTTCCATGCCTTTTACATACGTAGAGAATACGCTTCCAAGTGAGCTCACTTTGTAGAGGAGCATGAGTACCACGAGGGTGATCGCGGCGAACAGGTAGGCGGTGGAAAGGGCGGCGCGGAACTCATTGCCGGGCACCTGTTTTACGGGAAATCCCTGTGAAATAAGGATCCCAAAGAGGGTGGTGAACAGAACCGCGAGAGGCAGCCAGATGAGTGTGGCGCGGCTTGCTTTAGGCGTTTCGTTTTGTTGCCCGTTTTCGCCCCGAAGTGGTTTTGAACCCGGCCAGTAACGCTGGTTGTGGTAGGCGGTACGGGCTTCGGCGCGGCGCATGGGGCCGAAATCTGCGTTGGCGAAGATTACGACTGGGACCGATAAAACCGTGAGGATCGCGTACATCTGGAAGGGAATCACGTGTACGAACGTGGTGAATTCGGATGCGTTGATGTGGGCACGGTCGAACGCGTCTGCGATTAGCCCCATGATGTATATGCCCCATCCGATGAATGGGATGAGCACCGCGACGGGAGACATGGTGGAGTCCAGTATCCACGCGAGTTTTTCGCGCGAGGATTTCACTTTGTCATAGATGTTTTCGAAGATGGGGCCCAGAATCAGTGGGGTGCCAAGGTCGGAAAAGAAGATTGCGAGTGAGCCGAGCCAGGTGGCGAACTGGGCGCGTGTGCGGGACGTGATGAGTTTTTCACTACGCTCTGCCAGGGCGTTGCCGCCACCAGATTTTTCTACGAGAGCAACGAATCCGCCGATAAAAAACAGGAGTACGAGCACGCCGGCGTTGTAGGAATCTGTGGCTTGTTCGATTAAGTAATCTTTGACGAGGGACATGCTGGTGTCCACCGGGTTGCCGTGCAGAATAATGAGTAGGCCAACGAATAGTGCGGCGAATAGGGATACTTCCACCCGTCTAAACGCAATGGACAGCCCGATCGCTAGAACCGGTGGTATCAGGGAGATTAACCCCATATTCTCCATTTCTTATCCCTCCCAAAGAAAAACAAACCGAGAATAACCATACACAAGAAGTGATAAATATGCATAAAGAGATGTAAAGTACCTCCGGATACAATCAAGGCGAAATTGATCCGGAGGTACTTTGTGACCGTTCTAGTACGCGTCGAAGCGTGCGGGCGGTTTACCTCAGCGTTTCCCCGCGGCGTGCCGCTTAGCTAAGACGTACGCGCAGAGCACGGAAATGAACGCGGTAACGGTGGAGAACAACCCCACCAGGATCGTGTCTCCATCAACTACGGACACCAGGTATGTGCACACGGACGGGACGATACCCGCCACCAGAAACGACGGCACGTGGTAGACGAACGAGATGCCGGAGTAACGCACTTCCGGTTCAAAATATGATGACCACAGAGCCCCCATCGACGCCCACACCAAAGTAAACGCACCGGACCAACCCAAGACGATCACGGTGGTGGTGAGGAAAATCTCCCCGTCTGACCATTCGATAAGCTTCAGTGTGGGGATGGACATCAGTGCGGATAAGACCGCGCCGATCATGAAGGTTTTCGCGTTCCCGATCCGCTGCGCGATATGGCCACCAATGAAGGTGAATGGGATCTTAAAGATGCACGCAACAATCGTGATTATGTACGTGTGCAGCAGGGGAGTGTTGTGGTAGGCGTGCAGGTACGCCATGATCCAGACGATGAAAATGTTGTAGAACGTTCCGTCTACCCACCGGGTTCCGCAACCTAGCAGCAGGGTTCGCCAGTACCCTTTGCACATTGCGATGAACCCCAAACTTTCTTTCGCTTGGGCTGCGTCCATTTGTTCCATGCGCGCCTGCGCTTTTTTGAAATCCTCGGTTTCCATCATGTGGTCTTTGGCGTACACCACGATTGCGGTTAGCACTACGGCTAGCAAGAAAGGGAACCGCCATCCCCACGAGAGGAAGACGTGTTCGTCCAGCAGGTAGGCGGGTAGTGCGATCGCAAGTGACGACAGGCCGAACCCAAGGGGAAGGCCGATTTGGGGGATTGCCGCGTATAGGGAGCGTTTGTTTTCGGGCACGTTTTCGTAGGCCATGAGGATTGACCCGCCCCACGTGCCGCCGCGACCAAAGCATTGCAGCAGGCGCATTAGTTGCAGTACGACCACTACCCATACGCCCGATGCGGCGGCGGAAGGTAACAGGCCAATGATTGCGGTGGAAACGCCCATGGTAAGTAGGGAGGTGTACATTGTGAACTTGCGTCCGTGCTTATCCCCGAGGTTGCCAAAAAAGATGGCGCCGAAGGGGCCGGCAATGTATCCGATGGCGAACGATAGGTAAGACAGGATTAGCGCGGTGGTCCGATCGGATACTTGCGAGAAGAACACGGTGTCGAACACGGTACCTGCTGCTGTTCCGTATAGGAGGAAGCAGTACCACTGGATTGAGGAGTCGAATAGGGTTACCGCGGCGACGCGTCGTAAGCTAGGTTGCTGATTGGCCGTTACTCGGGTTGCGATGGCGGTCATCAGTGTTCTCCCTCGTAGTATTTGAACGGCCACGGACCAGAGTAGTCGGCGCCCACTGGAATGGGCACGTAGTGGGTGTTAACCTGCCCGTCCACGAAGTTGTGGATGTAACAGGCGGGGTTCGCCAAGTAGAACCGGTCGCCACCACCTTTGAAACCAGCTTCACGCTCTTTCGTAGTTACGTCCGGGCTATCGGGCGTGCGGAAATCAACTTCCATTTGCATGCACACCGCGGGGCTGACGCGGCAGGACACCCCGTGCCACGTGGTGATCAGCGGCGTGTGCAGGTGTCCGCAGCAGTAGATGATGTGATCTTTGTGCTTTTCAAATATCTGCGCCATCCGGTCCCGGTTTTCAAATCCTTCGTCCATCGCCGGTAATCCGGATTCAAACGGTGGGTGGTGGCCAAACACGATCGTGGGCGTCTTGGGGTGTTTATCGAGCTGGGCTTCGAGCCAGTCCGCCACCGGGTCTGCTAAACCACCCCAGTGTTTCCCCGGTAAAGATGTGTCGATGAATATGGAACGAACGGGTTGTGACTCTACCGTGTAGCAAATATAAGGTGCAATATCGCTCGCAACGGGTGCGTTGTCGGGCAGCATCTCCAAGTACAGGTTGCGGTCATCGTGGTTACCGGGAACGACGTAGGCGGGGCGCGGCAGGCGAGCGAGTTCTTCTCGAACCATTGCTAGCCCCTCGCGGGTACCACCCTCAGCTAAATCCCCACTTACCACAAAGTAATCTGGCAAATCGTAGGGTTCTAAATCCCTCAACCAATCGATGGTTTTCGCGACGAATGCGCGGGTATCACATTTTTGAAACGATAGCTTTCCGTCTGAGCGAAGATGAAATTCTGAGATTTGAATTATTCGCATGTAATAAAAGTATCAGGAAACTACCGTGACGAACACCTCGTAGTTTTCACGTGCGTGCGGGCACACTCCATATGCATTGAGCGGGTTTTGTCGGTAACGTTGAACCGTTCGAAGCCCCGAGAGACCTTTAACGGTAGAAAGCACATGTTCAAAAAAATAATTAAAATCGCGATGGCGTTCCTAGGCATGGTTGTGGGGGCTGGGTTTGCATCCGGACAAGAGCTCCTGCAGTACTTTGTCGCATTCGGTAAGTGGGGGGTTGTCGGCGCAGTCATAACCGGGATTGTCATGGCGATTTCCGGGGATGCTATTTTGCAGTTAGGCTCCTATTACCGGGCTCGTGAGCACAAATCTGTACTTGACGAGGTAACCCACCCGATAGTGTCTTGGATTCTGGACGGCATCCTCATATTCACCCTCTTCTGCTTCGGATTCGTAATGATCGCAGGTGGGGGCGCTAACTTGAATCAGCAGTTTGGCCTGCCCATTTGGGTTGGGGCTGCGCTGATGGCAGTTCTGGTTATTGCAGCCGGATTCCTAGACGTCGATAAAGTCACCACTTTGATTGGGGCGATTACGCCGCTGATCGTGGTGTTACTCGTGCTCGGGGCCGGTTACGCGATCAGCCAATCGGACCTCACGTTCAGTGCTGCGGCGCAAGCGGCAAGTAAGATCACGCCCGCAATGCCCCCGTGGTGGCTGTCGGCAATTAACTACGTTGGATTAGCCCTCGTCCTCGCTATCTCGATGGCGCTCGTCATGGGTGGGGACCAGCTAAATACCCGTGCGGCCGGTCTGGGCGGTGTTGCCGGTGGTTCCCTGTTCGGCGTGCTCCTGGTACTGTCCGCAGTTGGGTTACTGTCTGCAATAGATAAAGTTGGAGACGCGGACTTGCCGATGCTGGCGCTCATGGACGCGATCCACCCCACCGTCGGTGTAATCATGGCGGTAGTCATTTACCTCATGATTTTCAATACGGCAATTGGGATCTACTACGCGCTCGCAAAACGAGCGGAAGCGGTGAAACCAAGTTGGTTCCGCCCCGCATTAATTTTGAGCACGCTTGCGGGTTTCGTATTCAGCTTCCTGGGGTTCAAGTCGCTTATTTCGTGGCTGTTCCCAATCCTGGGTTACTTGGGCGTGGCGATGGTTGCGATTCTGGTGGTCTCGTGGCTGCGTTCCTATGGGGATATTACGCAAGAACACGAGCGGCGCGAGCGGGTACGCGATCTAATCCAGCGCAAATTGCATCCGCGCAAACGCTTCCAGCGCAAACACCGCACGGAACTTGCTCGCACAATCGAGGATTCGAATGTGGAGAACGCGGACTTGTCCGATCAGATTCACCATGAGGTGGCAACTGAACTCGTTGCGGATTCGGATGTCGAAGAGTTCACGGAGCAAGAAGCACAGCCGTACCTGCTGGATACCGAGGAGACTGTGCAGACGGACGAGACAGAAGAGACTGCGCAGACGGACGAGACACAAGAGACTGCTCAGGCGAACGACAGCAGTGACACTGCTTTGACGGATGAGGCGGCCCAAGCTGTGGCGCATAAAGACTAAGCCCGCTCCCACTTCAGAACAGCCGGCGATTGCCGGTAGGTGAGGAGGCGTTCTCCTCAAGGTTACTGGCCATCAGATGGCAGGCTTCATTAGGTAACTGTCCCATATCTGGCAGGCATCGTTAGAAAAAGGTGACGAAAAAGGGGTGCTGATCGACTTGGATCAGCACCCCTAGAGTTTTGCTTAAGTTTTACTTACCAGCTCTTTCGACGGCTGGCCGCCGCCCCCAGTAGGGGCTCTCCGCCCCTAGTAGAGGCTCGGCTCTTAGTAGAGCCGCCGCACCTAGTCGAGGCGTTCGAATTTGCGTGACCACGCGGTCCGTACCGGGTTCGCGTTGGTGAGCATGATGGAGAACCGGTCGTTCGCGATTTCCACGATTTCGGACAGGACGATGATTCGTTCTTGCACCGGCGAGTTCTCTAGCCGGCGCAACCCCTTTTTCGCGATTTGTTCTCGCGAGGTGAGCGCGCCGAGACAGGCCACGAAGGGCATGGCGAATTTTTCGCGGTAGCGGTCGGATAGTTCTTGGATTTCTTCGCGTTCCTTGTCATCCATTTGATCCAGCGCCAGGGAGCCAACGTCTTGCGAAATCTGCTGCGCCGCACCTTCGTCTGAAAGCAGTAGCTGGGCCATGTCCGGATATGCACCAATCAGCGTGTCTTGATCCGCGCGGCTGGCAGTGAGCACGGCTTCTTGGAACGCATCGCGCAAGTGCTGCACATCTTCGAATGGTCTCGACTGGTAGGCGCGTTCCACCGGCCAGGTGGCGTCATTGAACAAGCGTTTAAACGTGTGGACGAACTGCGTTTTGTCCATCGCGTTCACGTCACTGAGGGTGAGCCGTTTACCTTTAGTGAGTGCCACGTCCTCACCGCGGGTTTTCACCAGGTGGAAGAACACGAGGTTGAGCACGATTGCGGTTATGGACCCGATTGTCACGCCGGAAGCGAAGAAAATCTGTGCCCACGAGGGGAAGACGTTCGCGATGTCGGGTTTGAACGACACCAGCATCGCCAGGCCCAGCGAAGTGGTGACGATGGCGGAGTTACGCGCGTCGTGCAGATCAACTTTACTGAGCATTTGGATGCCCACGAGTGCCACGTTCGCGAATAGGGCAAGCGAAGCCGCTCCCAGAACCGGCCCGGGAATGGAGGCGACTACGGCGCCGGCTTTGGGAATAATGCCAAGAATTATCATGAGGCCCCCGGCGAGCGCTACGACCCAGCGGGACTTTACGCCGGTGAGCCGCACGAGCCCCACGTTCTGGGCGAAACACGTGTAGGGGAACGAGTTAAGGATGCCCCCGAGTGTGGTGGACAGGCCGTCGGCGCGCAGTGCGCGGGCGATGTGGTCGCGGGTGATGCGCCGGCCCACGATCTCACCGCAAGCGAAAACGTCGCCGGTGGTCTCCACCATGGTGATGATCATGACGATAATCATCGAAATAATCCCGCTGAGGGCAAACCGGGGGGCGCCAAAGTAGAACGGGGTGGTGACCCCTAACCAGTGCGAGGTACCCACTTCACTAAAGGACGCATCCCCAAGGGCAATCGCCACTCCGGTGCCTATTACGAGCCCGAGCAGCACGGATATGGTTCCGAGGAATCCACGGAAAAAGCGTTGCACCAGGATGATTATGAGCAACGTGCCGGCGGCGTACGCGAGCGAACGCATGGCGATCGGCTGGGGTGGCTGCATTTCGTCAACCCGGTTGATGATGTCGCCGGCGGACACACCCAGTAGCGTGATGCCCATGGTGGCTAGGACTGTGCCGATCACTACGGGTGGAAAGAACCTCACGATTTTTGCGAAATAAGGGGCGGCGAGGAAAGTGAATAACCCTGCCACGATGATGGAACCGTATATGGTGGGCAGGCCTTCGGCACCCCCGTCGGGCCCGGTTACTGCCAGGCCGATCGCGATAATAGGGGAGATTGCGGTGGTGGTGACGCCTTGAATGATCGGGAGGCGAACGCCGATTTTCCAAAATCCGACCGACTGGATCAAAGTGGCGATTCCGCAGGTGAATAGGTCGGCGTTGATCAGGTGGATTGTCTGCGCTGGGGTTAGGTTTAACCCGCCGGCAATCACGAGTGGTACTACGACCGCACCGGCGTAGAAGGCGAGAACGTGCTGGGTTGATAGAAGAAGGGTTTTTCCGAAAGGAGGTTTGTAATTAACCGGATCCATGTCTTTGGTTGACATTAATTATCCATATCTATGAGCAGTGGGATAGGGACAGTCACTACTATATGACCGCTGGTGGAGCGCGGGGCAAATCGCTGATCTTAATCGTCAGAACTGTGAGACACATATTAAACTTAGAGAATGCACACAATTACACGCGAAGAAGCCGCCCGGCGGAGTGAAACAATCGATTTGGATACGATCGACGTCACGTTGGACTTAACTGGCGCTGCAGGGCAGGGGGATACATTCGCTTCAGTCAGTGAACTGAAGTTCACCTCTCGTACCTGTGAAACGTTTGTGGACTTGATTGCCTCTAGTGTCGATTCTGTTGAGGTCAACGGCAAGGCCGCGCAGTTTGAGTTTGACGGTGGGCGGGTTACCCTGTCGAACTTGCCGGTTGGTCAGGCGCTGACGGTGCGGGTTGAAGCGCAGTGTAAGTATTCAACTACCGGCGAGGGGCTGCATCGGTATCGGGATCCGGAAGACGGCGCCACGTACCTGTATACGCAGTATGAGCCCACGGATGCGCGGCGGGTTTACGCGTGTTTTGACCAGCCAGATTTGAAGGCCCGGTGGCAGTTCACGATTGCGGCGGATACCGATTGGGTGGTGTTGTCGAATCAGCCGCAGGTGTCTGAAACTACGCAGGGGGCGTTCACGACCCGAGTGTTTGACCGCACACCACCGTTGTCGTCGTATATCACAGCGGTGATCGCGGGCCCGTACACGCGCGTTGACGGTGGGGTTTGGCGCGGTGGCGCCGCGGATTCGCTGCCGGTGGACGTGCCGCTGGCCCTGTATTGCCGGGCTGCGCTAGCCCCGTATTTGGATTCCGACGAGGTTTTGTCGGTGACGCGTGCCGGTTTGGATTTTTACCACGCCCGCTACAACTACACGTACCCGTGGGGTAAGTACGACCAGGTGTTTGTTCCCGAATACAACTTGGGGGCAATGGAGAACCCGGGGTGCGTGACGTTTAACGAGAATTATATTTCGCGCGATCGCACTACGCGCAGTGAGCGGCAGTCGCGGGCGAATACGATTTTTCACGAAATGTGCCACATGTGGTTTGGGGACTTGGTGACGCCTCGCTGGTGGGACGACTTGTGGCTGAAGGAATCTTTTGCGGACAACCAGGGCAGTGCGGGTCTGGTGGCTGCCACCCCATATAAAGGGGAGTGGGCTACGTTCGCAGCGGGTCGCAAGGAGTGGGCTTACTATCAGGATCAGCTTTCTACCACCCACCCGATTGCCGCGTCGATTCCCGACGTGGATGCTGCGAAACATAACTTCGATGGCATCACTTACGCAAAGGGCGCAGCCGTGTTGAAACAGTTGGTGGCCTACGTTGGGGAAGGCGCGTTTTACGCGGGCGCGAGTGATTTGTTCAAGCGCCACGCCTTTTCAAGTGCTTCCCTTAATGATTTGCTTGAGGTCCTAGAGACTCATTCTGAGCGTTCGGGCCTCAAAGACTGGGCGCACCTGTGGTTGGAAACAACGGGGCCGAGCCGGCTCAGTTGTTCGCGTGAAGATCGGCGGTTAAGTATCACCCAAGCCGGTGAGGTAATGCGTCCGCATACTATTCGCGTAGGCTTCTTTAAGGGTGAGGACGCGGTTAGGGTCGATCAGGTTGAGGTGACGATTCGGCAGCAAACTTACGAGCTGGAACTGTCTGAAAAGCAGATGAGCGCGGATTTCATCTTGCTGAACGACGATGACCTCACTTATGCCGTCATTGAGCTGCACGGGCCTGATTTGGAGTACGCTGTCGATCACGTGCACCGCATGGAGCACCCTACTTCCCGGGCCGTGGTGTGGTCCGCTCTGTGGGCGGCTATGCTCAGTCAGAAGCTCCCGCCCGCGCGGTACATTGAGGCGGTGGGGCAGCGCGCAGCCACCGAAACCGAAGATGCTGTATTAGAGGACTTGATTAACCAAGCGGTTAAAGCCTTGCGGTACTTCACCCCAGGAATCCACCGGGACGAACGAGCTGCGTGGTTTGCTCAGCGTGCATTGGAAAACTGCGCTAACGAAACTGAGCGGGACCGGCAGCACATTTGGGCAAGCGCCGCAGTGCAAGCCCTGACTCTAGATCGTTCTAATCGTCCCGAGCACAACCGGTTCCTTGAGGATCTCGCGAACCAAAACAGTAGTCTAGTCACCGTGGGTCCGTCATTGGCGTGGCGAGCCCGAGTGGCCCTCGCGGCGCGTGGACGGTTAACTCAAGCTCAAGTGGACGCGGCACTGGAGCAGGATAATACGGGTGAGGGCCGGGTGTGGGCCTTGCGGGCGGGGGCGGCGATTCCGCAACGCAAGTCTCGCCTCAACGCTTGGGATATGGTGCTTGCCGACAAGTTGACTAATCAGGAGATGTCCGCGGTGCTGGCGGGTCTTGCCGTCGGCGGGATAGGTAACCAAGTGCCCGGTTTCGCAGGTGGCTTCTTTGACGAGGTGGGGCCGTACTGGATGGAACATTCGATCGGGATGGGCAACCGGTTTGTGGCGGGCGGGTTCCCAGATTTGATTGACGCTTCGAACTCGGCGGATGCGCAGGCGTTGCTGTATCAGGCGTCGTACTGGTTGAGTGAATCGGATGCACCCGCTGCTTTGCGGCGTTTAATGGAGGAAAAGCGCGATGACTTGCGGCAACGATTCGAGGTGCAGCAAGCGTGGCTAGAGTAGACTCCTTCGTCGAAGACGAAAGTGGCGAGGTGCAAAAAACCTCAGCATCGAAACGAAAAACCGCTTCGCCGAAGCGGGATGCCGCTGCATCCATGTCCCTTTTGCAGGAGCTTTTGTATGATCCGCTGAACTATGGGTATTCGAAAGTACCTCAAAGAAATGGGCGGGAGCGTCCGAAGCGGTCGGCTTGGGGACGTGTGGTAACGCTGGTGCTTGCAGTGGTGCTGGGGCTGGTGGTGACGGTCAGTACGCGCAGTCTGTTGGCGCAGCTTAACTCGGGTGACGTGGTGAATAAGTCTTTGCGCAGCCAGGTTCAGATGAGTCGGCAGAGCGTGAATACTCTTCAAGATGAGGTGGATACTTTGCAGGGCAAAGTGCAGATTCTGTCTAAGCAAGATGACAGCGCCCGCCCGGCGGATAGTAACAGCATTGCATTAGCCCAGTCGCAGGAACTGCGGGGGGAGGGCGTGGTGTTAACAGTGCGGGAGGACGCGCATGCAGATGCGAAGGGCCGGGTGCAGGACGCCGATCTGCGGGTGTTGATCAACGCGTTGTGGGCCGGTGGAGCGGAAGGCATTACGCTTGGCGATGTCCGGGTTGGCCCAACCACGTCAGTGCGCACGGCGGGCGGAGCGATCTTGGTTAACTTCAGGCCAATTGAACCACCGTACGTGCTGCAAGCAATTGGTGACGCCAACGACTTGCAGGCCGCGGTTACAAACGGGGATACGGGCACGTATATTGCTGCGTTGAATCGCGAATACAACATTTCGACCCGTATCGATATTAAAGACAACCTCGTTCTGCCGGCGGCAAATAATCGTACGGTAGAACAGGCGCGCTTGATGAAGGAGGAATTGCAGTGATCGCGATTTTCGGGTTGATTATCGGCGTGGTTCTGGGGATAGTTTTAGACCCGGTGGTGCCGGCAGTGCTGCAGCCCTACCTACCGGTTGCGGTGGTGGCGGCTTTGGATGCGCTGTTTGGTGCGACCCGCGCTTATCTGGAGGGGCAGTTTAACGACAAGCAGTTCATAATCTCTTTTTTCTGGAATGTGCTGGTGGCTTCGCTTTTGGTGCTGCTTGGGGTGCAGCTGGGCGTTGGAGCCGCGTTAACCACCGCCGTGCTGGTGGTGCTTGGGATCCGAATTTTCTCTAACGCCGGGGCCATTCGCCGGCACCTTTTCGGAGCGTAAACGATGGCGAAAAGGCGTTTGCGGGATCTGCTCTACACTTCGATTTCACCTACGCACGTGGTGATTGCCCTGTTGTGTCTGTTGCTTGGATTTGCGTTGGTGACGCAGCTGAAGGTGCGTCGGAGTGATCCTTTGGAGGGGTTGTCTGAGGAGGAGCTGGTGACGCTGCTAGACCAGCTGGGGTCTTCGGAGGAACAGTTGCGGTCTGAACGCGGGGATTTGCAGGCGCAGTTGCGGCGGTTAGAGAGCGCGCAGTCGCAGGCGGAGGTGGCGCGTGAAACCGCGCAGAAGGAGCAGACGGTAGCGGAGATCCTGTCGGGCCGTAAACCGGTAGAGGGCCCGGGTATAAGAATGACGATTTATCCCGATGAACCACTTCGGGCCACATTATTCGTGACCGTGTTGGGGGAGCTGCGGAACGCGGGGGCGGAAGCGATTGAGCTGAACGGTAACCGCATCAACGCCAGTTCCTTTATCACCATGCGCGGGGGGAATATCGCGGTTTCGGGTAAGGAGTTGGAACCGCCTTATGAGTGGGCGGTTATCGGGAATGCGGATACTATCGCGCCGGCGTTGGAGATTGCCGGCGGAGCTGCGTCGCAACTGCGTGGGTTTGGGGCGCGGGTAGATATTACCAAGGTGGCGGATCTGGTGATTCGTTCTACGGTTGCACCAGTGGATTACGAGCATGCCCAGGTTGTTCCCTGAGCTGGTACGCATTAAACGATTCTGTTGACATCTAACGATTCTGCCAACACTGAATCAGTCTGGCGATGTTAAAGGCGATGTTAAACGAGTCCGTGGATATTAGTCGAAGTGGAATCTACAATAGGAGTAGTAAAGATGTGTGAAGTATCGAAATTAGGAGGCGGCGATGTCTATTAATGATAATGCACCCGACCCGTCACAGACCGCTGTTTTTGGCACAGTTGGCCACGCTTCGGATGTTCCTGAGGACACGTTTGTCCGCACGCCGCTTTCACCGCGCGATCAGGCTGCGGTTGACGCCTTGCCGGCTGGTTCTGCACTGTTGATTGTGCAGCGCGGCCCTAATTCTGGCGCCCGGTTTTTGTTGGATGGCGATCGCACCACCGCTGGTCGTAGTCCGAAGGCGGATATTTTCTTGGATGATGTGACGGTTTCGCGTCGCCACTGTGAGTTTCGCCGTACCGACGAGGGGTACGTGGTGCGTGATTCCGGTTCCCTCAACGGTACGTATGTTAACCGGGAGCGGGAGGAGCAGGCTTTGCTGGAGGCCGGTGACGAAGTGCAGATCGGTAAGTACCGTCTTACGTATCATCCTTCTGCGCAGTGACTTCAGCGCGTAGGCTGCAGGAGCATTCGGGGTCTGTTGAACCTTGGCCTCGGGATGTTAGTAGGCAGCCAAAGTACACGATCAGTCAGGTTCTAGAGCGGGTGAAACCGGAGTTTCCAGCACTGTCGGTTTCTAAAATCCGGTATTTGGAAGATGAGGATCTCGTTAACCCGCATCGCACTCGGGCGGGTTACCGCAAGTATTCGGAAGCGGATATTAAGCGTTTGCGCTATGTGCTTGCTCAGCAGCGGGATTCGTATTTGCCTCTGAAGGTGATTCACGAGCAGCTGTTGGCGTTGGATGCCGGCCATGACGTTGAGGTTCCGGGTGCTGCCCGCGTGGTTAGTGACCGGGGGGAGGCACGAACTCCAGCTTCGAGTTTCATTTCGGTGCGCCAGCTGATGGATCTGACGGGTGTGTCGAAGTCGCAGGTGGAGGACCTGGTTGAGTTGGGTTTGCTTTCCCCTGATTTAGCGGGGTATTTCCCAACTCGTTCGATCCGAGTGGTGCAGCTGATTTTGGCTGCGCGGAGCTTGGGGATAGCGCCGCGGAACCTGCGGTCGGTGCGCGCTGGTGCGGAGCGCACTGCGGATCTAATTGATATGAGTGTGCAGTCTACGCGTGCGCGTGGCCGGTCTGGGGATAAAGAGCGAGCGAACGCGCGGGCGCGCGAACTCGCAGGCACACTTGGGGAACTGCAGGTGGAGTTTTTGCGCATTGCTGTGGACAGGCTTTCGAAATGATGGGCCGAGGCTACGAAATGATGGGCACAAACCTGCGGATTCAGACGGTGTTTCGCAATGTTGGCGCCGATATTTTAGGCTCTGTAGCGCGTATTATTTGCGATCTACTGCGATGTGGTCTTGGCATGGTTTATAGGGAAGATAACGAAATGGTATCAAGTTCAACTTGAGGGTTAGCCACGCCGCGGGTGTCGTTGACGATAGCTGCGGAACTGTTTAGCGTTGAATTATCGACATTGACACTGGTATGAAACGAGGATGCAAGGTGAGCGAACAGGCTAGGGAGGCCCAGCAGCCTAAGCAAGGGATGTTGTTTGGGGATGTTCTTGCTGACATTGGACCTGACACGGGTTATCGCGGCAAAGTGGCTTGCCATGCAGCTGGGATTACTTACCGGCAGTTGGATTATTGGGCTCGCACGGGTTTGGTGGAGCCATCGATTCGCTCTGCCCGTGGTTCCGGCTCGCAGCGTTTGTATTCGTTCCGTGATGTGCTGGTGCTGAAGGTTGTTAAACGATTGCTCGACACGGGTGTTTCACTGCAGCAGATTCGGGTTGCAGTGGGGCATTTAAAGAATCGGGGCGTGGAGGATTTGTCCTCTATTACTCTGATGAGCGATGGTGCTTCGGTGTATGAGTGTCGTTCCCGTGATGAGATGATTGACTTGATTGAGGGTGGCCAGGGCGTGTTTGGCATTGCAGTTGGCCGCGTGTGGCGTGAGATAGAGGGTTCGCTAGCGGAATTGCCTTCTGAGGAGGCACAGCCAGCGGTGGTTGATGAGCTCGCTGCTTTGCGGCATGCGCGTCGGAGTGCTTCGTAGTTTTTTCGCTTTCTTCTTTACCGGTGCAGTTCTTGTGCCTGGGGGTCACGCTGTTGGTTCCGGTTAGCTAGTTTGCGGTTGCGCGGCAGCGGTGTGGTCTTGTGATTGTTTCTAGATAGTTATTTGTTTTTTGGATACTTTTGGGGGCTGAGTACGTTGTGTACTCAGCCCCCGTTTTGTTTCTAGGCGGTTAATAGAAATGTCCGAATTAACCGCTTAGATCATATCTAGTCACCTGGTTTAGTGTGCGCGGCGACGTGCAGCAGCGACACCTACACCACCGAGTGTCAGAGCGGTTAGGCCCAGGATGGCGGCAGCGGTGGAGTCAGCACCAGTTGAGGCAAGAGCCTTCGGAGCAGCGGTGGTTGCTTTCGCAACTATCACAACTTTCTGCTCGCCGGCAGCGTTAACCACTGCTTCAGCTTTCTTACCCTCTTCAGCCTTGGGGGACTCCTGCTTACCTTCTTCAGCCTTCGGAGCCTCCTGCTTGCCCTCTTCCTTCATGGAAGCAATCAGGTCAGCCAGTTTCTCGTGATCAATCAGATCATCAATCGTCTTACCCGGCTTCAGCGCCTCTTTGAGACCCTCCCAGTTAATGAAATCATCCAGGGTCTTACCAGGCTTGGTGACATCAATGAAGTCATCCAGGGTCTTACCAGGCTTGGTGACATCAATGAAGTCATCCAGGGTCTTACCGGGCTTCAGGATATCCTTAATACCTTCCCAGTTAATGAAGTCATCAAGCGACAAGCTCGGTTTCTCGGAATCGCTCAGGATTGGCTTGTTACCAGCAGGATCCTCGTCCTTCAGTGCCGGAGGAATACCCATAGGCTTGTCCGAATCACTGGTGATCGCCGTGTTACCAGCAGGATCCTCATCCTTCAGTGCCGGAGGAATACCCATAGGCTTGTCCGAATCACTGGTGATCGCCGTGTTACCAGCAGGATCCTCATCCTTCAGTGC
>NZ_JASXSX010000001.1:1428597-1428669 GCF_032085515.1 Gleimia hominis | reverse complement strand
TACTTCAACGGAGGATTAATGACCGGCTTGCTCGGCTTCTCCGAACCACTGGTGATCGCCGTGTTACCAGCC